>CAZXQG010000171.1:0-1581 GCA_964642725.1 uncultured Chitinophagaceae bacterium | reverse complement strand
CCATGACAGTGTTAGAAGTCGACCTGAGTTTCCTCTTCGTCATCGCCGTCATTCTTATCTGGTTCATGATCGGATACCAATTCGTGCTGACGGTGTACGGGTATATCAATTATGTCGGGTCGATGAAAGAACGGAACGCTGTCGACGGCGGGACGTTCGATTTTCCGACGTGCGCAATTCTCATCCCGGCGCATAACGAAGAGAAGGTTATCGGAGCAACGATCACATCGATGCTGGCGATGAATTATCCGAAAGATAAATTGCGCATCGTCGTTATCAACGATGGCTCAACCGATTCGACAAAAGAGATTATTGAAGGATTTGCAAAGCGCGATACGAGGGTGGAATTGTTCGACATTCCGAAGGGAGAAGGAGGCAAGGGAAAATCGCGCGCGCTGAACCTGGGAGTGAAACGGGTCGCATCCGATGTGATTGCCGTCTACGATGCCGACAATACTCCCGACCGGAATGCCCTGCGGTATTTAGTCGCCCAGCTTTTGCTGCACAAAGAGCTTGGCGGGGTGATTGGGAAGTTCCGCACCGTCAACAAAAACCACAATTTCCTGACAAAGTTTATCAACGTCGAGACGCTGAGCTTTCAGTCAATGCTGCAAGCCGGCCGCTGGCAGATGCACCGTATCGCAACGCTCCCAGGAACGAATTTCGTCATGTGGACATCGCTTATCCGCCAGCTCAACGGCTGGGATGAAGCGGCGCTCACCGAGGATTCCGAACTAAGCATCCGCATCTACGAAGCAGGCTACACGATCAAGTATATTCCCTACGCCATCACGTACGAGCAGGAACCGCAGGAGTGGAGGGTCTGGATCAAACAGCGGATGCGGTGGGTCCGCGGCAACAATTACGTCGTTTCGAAGTTCCTGAAAGAACTTCCCAACTTCAAAAATAAGTGGCTCGCGTTCGACCTTTTGTACACGCTCGCGCTCTATTATATATTTTTCGCCGCAATTATAATCTCCGATCTTCTATTTCTCCTCAGCGGATTAAGCGTAGTCAGCATATCGCTTCCCGGTCCGTACACCGTTGTCTGGATCATGGCATTTTTTCTTTTCTTGATTGAAATCATGCTCGCCATATCGTACGACAACGAAGACAGCCTCGGAAAAATTCCTCTCCTCATCCTTATGTATTTCACCTATTGCCAATTGTGGATTTACATCGTGTTGAAGGCGGCATACACGGAATACATCAAGAAAGACAAGCGCTTCTGGGAAAAAACTGTGCGGTTTGATGTGAAGGCGGCTGACGTGAAACAATAGTTATATTTGTCGAACATCTTCTTGATTTATCTCACCGAACTTTTTACGATCTCGTTCACAAACTCTCTTGCCGCATCGGGGGCAGGCTGTTACCATCTCATTCCCAAACTCCGTTTGGGAATGTAACGCAATCTATTATCCAGTGCGGCGGGGTTACGTTCATGAAGCAAAGCATTGGCGATATTCAAGCGCAATAAATTGTGAAAGAGAAGAATGATTATTCAAAGTGAAAACAGATTGGAAAAACGAAAGGCATTGGTGAAACAGAGTTTCATAGGTACACTGTTCCCAATCCCGAAGT
>CAZXQG010000170.1:0-1646 GCA_964642725.1 uncultured Chitinophagaceae bacterium | reverse complement strand
GCAGATACCGTTCCTTTCGACACTCCAGCTTTCTTCGCTACATCATCGATGGTTACCATTTTCATCCGTTTACTCCCTGTCGGCAAATTACCTTACCTGCAAAAACACTTGATTTTTTGAAATAAAACTTTAACTTAATTGAAGCGGTTCAATTTGATAATTACTATTAAATTTAGCCTAATTTACGCGAAAAGTCAAGAAGTGTTCAATTTTGCCTTCAATATGAAACTCTCGGATACCGTATCGCAGAAATCGCGATACACTACAAAATTTAGTAGGATAAGTGAATAAGATATTCGACAGCTGCCAGAACTTTTCAAGTTTCTAAAATCAGCGGGTGCAATGTGCTCGGATGGGTGGCTTTTTAATGAATGGTCATGTTCTCGGTATACAGCAAATCTAAACAAAAAAATCTCATCTCTCAGCCTAGCGTTTTCTCTTTTCTTAGATGCCCAGAGTACAAGAATAGTTTAACTTGCGCCGTTATCAGCTTCGCTTTGATAAACGGACCAACAATGATGACTGTCCCGCCTGAATGAGCTCTTTGGATATCATAGAAATCGGTGAGGAATGAAATGACCTCGACCACGATAAGGGAGTTACACAATGCAAAATAAATTCGGCAGACGTTCATTTTTCGGAAGAGTTTTTTCCGCGGCGGCTGGACTCAGCCTCTTGAAAATGTCAAAACCGGTAGAAGTATTCGCCCGGGCTATCCCTCTTGAGTCTACACAGCACTCACTATCGGAAGAGATCGATGCCGGAATCGATACAATGATCTCGGGGCGCGAAATTACCGGCAAATATTCCATACCCTCCGAAACTCCGGAATGGGCACATCACGCCGTCTTTTATCAAGTCTACCCGCAGAGCTTTTACGATTCTAACGGTGATGGAATCGGCGACCTGCAGGGAATCATTCAGAAGCTGGACTACATCAAAAGCCTGGGTGTCGACGCGGTTTGGATTAATCCGTTTTTCGAATCGCCGTTCTGCGACGGAGGATATGACATTTCAAATTATTACAAAATAGCTCCGCGCTACGGCACCAACGATGATGCGAAAAAACTTTTTGAAGAGGCACACAAACGCGGTCTGAAAATTTTATTCGATTTCGTCGCCAGTTATACTTCCATGGAGCACCCGTGGTTTACAGCCTCGGCAGAGCAGAAGAAGAACAAATACTCGAACTGGTACATCTGGACGGACAATATCTGGCTGAATCCTCCGAAGGAATATCAGGGAGCGTTCATAAAGGGATTTGGAACGAGGAACGGCCAGTATATGCAAAATTTTTATCACTGCGAGCCGGCATTAAATTATGGTTTTGCCGTTCCCGACCCCGATCAGAAATGGGAATTGCCGATTGACCATCCGGACGTTGTTGCAATGAGAGAAGAGATGAAAAATATATTCCGCTTCTGGATGAAAATGGGGGCGGACGGATTCCGCGCCGACATGGCCGGGGCGCTTGTCAAGAGTTCGAACAGTGAAGGCAACCAGCAATTTTTTAAGACTCATGAAGACGGGACAAAGACGTTTTGGCGTGAGATTCGAAAGATTCTGAATGAAGAATACCCCGATGCTTTTATCGTGTCGGAATGGTCATATCCCGCTTCGGCCCTCGACGGCTGCTTTCATGCCGA
>CAZXQG010000169.1:0-1924 GCA_964642725.1 uncultured Chitinophagaceae bacterium | reverse complement strand
TACGTTGTCGACACGGATTCTCTCGGCAATTTCACGGTCGGGAACCTGTTGCCCGGATCATATTTTGTATTTGCCGTCCCCCTTGGGAGCTACGCTCCCGCTTTCTATTCCTCCGACACGGTCACGACACGGTGGAAGAGAGCAACCAAAGTTGTTATCAACGGAAACAGTGTCAGCGGAATTAATATCTACGTGCAGGAAATTCCTATTTCGGCGGAAGGGTACGCCGATATTTCAGGCACCCTGAGTTTAACGTCAGGGACGGCTTCTACGATGGCCGGCGCGATTGTCTACGCAAACAGGGGTAATGTGGTCGCAGGATTTGCTATCACCGATGTTAAGGGGAATTATAGCATCGACGGGCTCGCTCCCGGAGCCTACTCTCTTTTTGTAGACCGGCTTGGATACAACGCTGGGCCTAATCCCGTTCCGGGTGACGTGCCGGCGCATGTCGGTACTGTCTCATATGATGCATCGGGAAACCCTGTGAATACAAGCGTGCCTTTGTCGATCAGCTCGCTGACAGCGCCACTTGTCGTCGGGGAGACTTCTGCGCTTCAACCGACCCAATACACGCTCGAGCAGAATTATCCAAATCCGTTCAACCCGTCGACCACGATTCGCTATGCACTCCCGGTTTCCGGCAGAGTTGCGGTGCGCGTCTATAATGTTCTTGGCCAGGTTGTTGCAACCTTGATTGAGGGAAATCAGAATGCGGGAACGCACGAAGTTTCATTCGATGCTTCGGCTCTCTCTAGCGGCGTTTATTTCTACCGGATTGAAAGCGGCTCCTTCGAGGCAGTGAAGAAGATGATGTTGTTGAAATAGTCAATAGTTAGCACACACGAACCGCTTTTGGTCTAATTAAGCGAGTTGGCCGCAATTGCACACTCACCAAATTAGCGCAAAGAGGTAATTTTGAAAAGAAATTTTCGGAATATAAAATGCTTTTGCTGTTGCCTCTTATCCATTTTAACGATCATTTCATCAGCAGTAGCTCAAGACTCACTAGCGCGGTATCACCCATTGAGCAAGGGAAATATCTGGATTTACCATGTAACCGCCTTACCATCCCAAACATGGTATCAATATCGTGAAATTGAGGGAGATTCGACTATTGATGGTAAGAGCTATCGAATCGTTAATGAAACGTACTCGATGAATACGTCAGCCGGGATTAGCATCGAACGGTATGATACCTCAACAGGATGTTATTACACTTGGTCCGGCAGTACAGACATCCTTGAAGATTCGACGTTTACGTTTACCCCCAATTCGAGTTTCGGGGGATCATACGACTGCAAAGTCTTCGCGAATTTAGACACAGGTCTCGTACTTCAAACTCTCACAACGACCCGTCAACTGGGGGAAGGTAATCTCATTAAAGAAGATGTAATGTCATGGTCGTACTCGTATGGTCTGGGTCTCACTTTTCAAACGGATATTGATCTTCTCTCACTTCTGCCGATCCAGACACTACAACTTGTCTACGCCAAAATCGACGGAAAAGAATACGGTTCGATTCCTGTTTCGGTGAGCACAAAGGACAAAGAAACTCCGGCATCATTCGTTCTCTCTCAGAACTATCCTAATCCATTTAATCCGACAACAACAATTTCATTTGATCTTCCATCACGACAACTCATATCTTTGAAAGTTTTTGATCTCTTGGGAAGGGAAGTATCTACTATCGCTTCCGGCGTACTGCAAGCAGGAAGTTACTCTCGGCGATGGAATGCCGCAAACATCCCAAGCGGCGTGTATTTTTATTGCTTGCAAGCAGGAAGCTTCAACCAGACGAAGAAACTTATACTGTTGAAATAATGACCAAGGTATACCGCGTGTGTTGTAACCAGTCGCTCAAACCCCAATGGGATCCCTTCGGGACTGACGGAACCAGCCGTCGACGATTTCGCCGCGCGCC
>CAZXQG010000168.1:0-1970 GCA_964642725.1 uncultured Chitinophagaceae bacterium | reverse complement strand
TATAGGAATTTTCAGAAATGGCCTGTTCTCGGCGTCTTTATCTGGCGTGAAACAACAGGGTACAAGGATCGTACCACATATCAAAAAGAAATTGATTACATGAAGTCATTCCTGTTCGCTCGTTTGGCCTGGATGGATAACCAACTTCAAAACACTTCGGCTGTTGCTGTTGAACGGTATACAGGGCCCGCCGTCTTTTCGTTGACACAGAACTATCCCAATCCCTTCAATCCGAGCACTACGGTTACCTATACGCTGAAAAGCAGCGGCACAGTTCGCCTCTCGGTCTACGATCTTTTAGGCCGCGAAGTGGCGGTTCCGGTGAAGAATGAGAGAGAAACAGCGGGCAAGCATCAGGTTTTGTTTGATGCTGCAAATTTGCCAAGCGGAGTGTATTTCTATAGATTGGAAAGTGCCGGACAGTCCGTTGCCAAGAAGATGGTGTTGATGAAATAAAGCAATACTCTTTTCCGACACGCCATTTCTTTTCTATAATATTACCGAATACGAAAACATTTAGAAGCGGTTTCGAAAACCCTGAATAATGTTACCCTGAGCGGAGCGAACGCCGACCCAAGGCATTCCTTCGGAAGGGCTGGATTGCGTGCCGGCATGGTTAAGTGCATTCTGTTTTTACTAACTGAACGTTTTCAGAAATAATTGCAGCAATGAAGCACAAGACGATCATTGATATCGCTAAGAAACTTAAACTATCACCTTCCACGATATCCCGTGCATTAAATGATCATCCTCATATTAAGGAATCGACAAGAGAAAAAATTAAGAAGGTCGCTGCAGAATTCAATTACTGGCCGAATCCGATCGCTCAGAGCCTCAAGAACAGCCGGACAAAAACGATCGGTGTGCTTGTGCCGGAGATTAAACATGATTTCTTTTCTTCAGTCATTAGCGGCATCGAAGAAATTGCTTATAACTCCGGCTATACAATTATCCTGAGCCAATCGAATGAGAATTATGAGCGTGAGGTCATCAATACGATGCTCTTAATGCGGCAGAGAGTTGCCGGAGTCATCGTATCAATCTCGGAAAACACTAAATTGGGAGAACATTTTAACGGCCTATTGAGAGCTGGAATTCCGATTGCATTTTTTGACCGCGTCAGCGAAGACGTTGTTGCCGACAAGGTGATCATCGACGACTACAAAAGCGCGTTCGAGGCTGTAACGTATCTTATTGAAAAAGGGTATAAGAAAATTGCTCATTTTGCGGGATTGAAGACGCTGGAAATTTGCAAAAAAAGAATGAAAGGATATACCGATGCATTGAAGCGTTCGCATCTGCCGATTTTAGATGGATATTTGATTTACGGTGAATTGCATGAAAATCACGGTTATCAATCGATGAATGATCTTTTAGAAATGAGGAATGTTCCGGACGCAATTTTTGCCGTAAACGACTTGGTTGCGAGCGGCGCCTTTCGTAGAATTAAGGAGGCGGGTCTTAGCATTCCAGAAGATGTTGCTGTAATGGGATTTTCAAATAGTCAACTTACGACAATGGTGTATCCGAATCTGACCGTCGTCGATCAATTCCCGTTCGAGATGGGAAGGGAGGCTGCTTCTATGCTCATCGAAGTGGTTGAGGGCAGACGAACAGAGCCCAAGACATTGGTCATAGACTCGAAATTGATCATCCGCGAATCTACATGACCATTCTGACTTTAGAGTCTTCAAAATATCCACTTGCCCCAAACATAGTCCAATATTGAAAAATTGGAATCTATGAACAGGTGTTGTACCCCTGGAAATGAGTAAGTAAGAGCGCAAAAAATTGATTGCAATGCGGTCAAAAATTTTCTATATTAAGCTAAATCAATAAATTCGACGCCTAACGCTTCACCTACAAGATTTTGGGAGAGAAAACAGGGTTAAGCAGTATAGAATTGGCGGGGAACGGAAGTTTTTAGCACGGGGTCGTAGCTCAGTTTGGTTAGAGCGCCTGCCTGTCAC
>CAZXQG010000167.1:0-2043 GCA_964642725.1 uncultured Chitinophagaceae bacterium | reverse complement strand
GTCGGACTGCAAAAATTTCCAATTGAAATCCATCAGCAGATGTTGACGCGTGTCCGGTTGCGCGGACCAAGCATTTATCGAAAACAGAAGTGTTAAAAGAAGGTTGAGGATAATTGATTTTAAATTCATAGCAAGTTTCCTTTTATTAAAAAAATATATTTTTGCTCAAACTATCAGATCTTCATGATACGAAGTCAGACAAATGGCTCACCGCACGATCAGCGTGGTATGTAATACGACTGGTACGGCACCTAAACTCGGTCCACCCCAATCCGTCTCATCACCGTTGCGGATGCGTAAGAGCTTGAACGTACCATTTTCATACTCTCCTTCTTCGACTTTTAAATATTGCCAGGCCTTGCCGGCGTTGGCGCCAAGAGGACGAAAAGTAAAGCGGCACAGATCGCCGATCAGAATAAATTCGTTCTCACCCAGCTGCACCACCATCGCTTTACCGAGCGGCTTCGCATTGGTTTGCACGGTGCGTCCGCCAGTTGCGCTGAAAGTCACTACGGCCTGCCACATACCGAGGTCAATCGTTTGTTCGGCGTGATCCTCGCGCTCAACCACTGACTTAATATTTCCATCAAAGCTCCATTTCGCCAGTTCTCTCATCATAGGGCCGGCCATGGAGTATTCCTGTGCAATTGGAGCAAGGCGAGCCGCGGTTTCTGCATCCCCTTCGCCCCGCCCATTATCATCTATGCCAAACGGAGAGAATCCTATTCCGCCGCGCGCGAGCACTGCGTACAGGTATCGTGCGAATTCCCCGTTCGATCCAGTCTCCGGCACGAAGAGCGGGTTATTGGGGCGATCGTATAGCTCAATCACCTTCAGTGCGGGCTTGCTCTCCGAAATGTAAATGTCCGGAGCCAAAACGTCGATGGCGGGTGCAGCTGATTTCCAAATCGGGATCACATTATCCGTAGGACCTCCGCTTTCATATGTCGATGCAGGAGGGTTGGAGAGCGGATCGCGCAGCGCCGCATTGACGTACAGGGGCAATGGATTCACAGCTTTGCCCGCAGCAGCAACATACCCGACGTACCGGGCAACCGACCAAGCATGAAAATATTCGTCTGCATCGTTTCCGAATACCTCCTGCCAGGTTCCCTTGGTAACGACTAGCTTATGTAACTCCTTGAGGATCTCGGGTTTGAGAAGCTCCGCCGGCACGTTGCCCTCAAATAGTTTCTGAGCAACTGCAGAATAATCCCGCACACTGTTCCAGGATCCGGATTCATTTTCGACTTGGACCATCAAAACCGTGTGCTGCGGGTCGGCCTGTTTCAAATGCCCCATCACTGCTGCAAACGCCCTCGCATCGGCCTCCATCGCTGCTTGCGTGTGCGGTGAAGGCGAATCAACAGGTTGTCCGTTCCGGCCGGTAATGTTGGGATACTTTACGGCATCGCGTTTCATCCATTCGGGCATATAATGATTGCTGCCGTTTTTCCAAGTTGCGAACCAGAGAAGAACGAGATGTACATTGTGATCCCGCGCCTGCTTCAGCAAAGTATCCACTAGCGAAAAATCGAACCTCCCGGGTTGTGCTTCGATCTGTTCCCAGTAGATTGGAATCTCGACGGTGTTGGCGCGCATTGTTTTGACCGCCGACCACACCTGCGGCAACATGCCGGGCCAGCCGCTGGAGTTATGTGCCTGCCCGCCGAGCATGAAGAACGGCTGTCCGTCGACGAGAAGGGCATGACGTCCATCCTTCTCGACAATCTGCGGCATCATTCCGCCGCCGACCTGGCCCAACGCAGTCCAAGCATTCATCGTTAGGATATGCATCAAAACAAGATTTAGGATCATTGAATATTTTTTCATTGCGTATTCCTTTCTAGTGCTGCTTCTAATGTTAACTTTTGTATTATTACCGCAGAGGACGCAAAGGTCGCAAAGAAGTTTCTATAAAGGAACTAGAAGTTATCTCAAAAACAACAGTACGGTCATCCTGATCCCGCCGCTTTTTGGCGGGAGAAGGATCCACAACACTGAGGCTACGTGAATACACGGTGCTGCGTTTTCATGGATTCT
>CAZXQG010000166.1:0-2164 GCA_964642725.1 uncultured Chitinophagaceae bacterium | reverse complement strand
ATCGCTATCCGTCGCAGGTGAAGGCGTTCTACATGAAACGCGACCCGAAGAACGAAAAACTTGCACTCGCCGTCGACGTGCTGGCCCCGGAAGGGTACGGAGAAATCATTGGAGGAAGCCAGCGTGAAGATGATTACGACACGCTTGTTGCACGGTTAAAAGAACACAATCTGCCTCAGTCTGCATTCGAATGGTATCTCGATTTGCGCCGCTATGGTTCCGTTCCGCATGCCGGATTTGGGCTCGGAGTTGAACGAACGGTTTCATGGATCTGCGGATTGGACCACGTGCGCGAGACCATTCCGTTTGCACGGATGATCTATCGATTGACACCGTAACTTTTATTATCACACCTCATTATGATCAAAGCAGAAAATCTTCGAAAGCAATACGCAAACGTCGTTGCTGTTGACGATGTATCGCTGCAAGTGGATTCCGGCAAAATTTTTGGGCTCATCGGCCCGAACGGAGCCGGGAAGACGACCACCATTCGGATGATACTCAACATCATTAGTCCGGATAAAGGAACGGTGCTCTTTGACGGTATCCGGTTTAACCGCAGCATCCAGGACCGGATAGGATATTTGCCGGAAGAGAGGGGATTGTATAAGAAGAACAAGCTTTTAGACACGATTTTATACTTTGCGGGATTGCGGGGAATGGCCGGCGTCGACACAAAAAGGAAAGCGCTTGAATGGCTGCGACGATTCGACCTTGAAGCGTACGCGAAAAGAAAAGTGGAGGAGCTCTCCAAAGGAAATCAGCAGAAGGCGCAGTTTATTACTTCAATCCTTCATAACCCCGACTACATAGTGCTGGACGAACCGTTTTCAGGCCTTGACCCGGTGAATCAAATCATATTGAAAGATATTCTTCAGGAATTGAAGCAGCAAGGCAAAGCAATCATCTTTTCAACGCATCAAATGGATTCGGCCGAGAAGCTATGCGACGAGATTTGTCTTATCAACCGCGGAAAGATTGTTCTTGAGGGAAGTCTGAAAGAGGTGAAACAGAAATTCGGGAAGAATTCCGTCCATGTCGAGTTTGTCGGCGACGGATCGTTCATTCGTGCTTTGCCGCAGGTAAAGAATGCGACGGTGTACGAGAATTATGCCGAGCTTCAATTAAACGGAACTATTTCGTCGCGGGAATTGCTTTCTTCCATCTCGTCAAAAGTGGAAATCAGAAAATTCGAATTCGTGGAGCCGTCGTTGAATTCGATATTTCTCGACGTTGTAGGATTGCCGGAAGAGACAGGAGAGCGTCGGGAGACGCCGGCGGCTGTATTCAAAGCAAGAACTGTCGCCGGCGACATGCGGGTGAGAAAGGCGATGGTCATCTTTGTTTTCGCTGCCGTCGCGACATTGGTTCTGGCGGTTCTTACGTTAAAAAAGGGGGAACCATCGTGGAATGTTACGATGGTTCTTCTCGCAACTTCTGTCTATGCATTTGTCAAGTATATGAAGATTCGAAAAGTTGTCGCCGGTGAACTGCAGCGACCTGGAGAGGAGGCCGCACATGGTTGACAAATCGCTCCGGATCGCCAAATGGGAATTTTTGGAACGCGTGAAGACAAAGGCATTTATTATCGGCTTGTTCATGATGCCGATGATTATTGCGGTTTTCACGGTGATTCCCAGCTTGCTGGCATCGAAAGCAGACGAAAAAATGCGTACGATCGGCGTCATCGATGAAACAGGTTCGCTCCTGCCCTATTTGAGCCAGCGCATCGCAAAGTTCAAACTTCCGGACAGCTCCGCGAACTATCAGCTCGTGAAAATCACCGACGTTGACAGTTCCCGCGAGCACCTCAAAATTCTCGCTACGGCGAAGATCCTCGACAACGAGATCGAAGGATACTTTCTTCTCCCTTCGGATGTCATGGAGAAAGGGAAAATCGATTATCGGTCTGAGAATGTCGGCAACATCCGTGACCAGGAGCGGTTCTCGAAAATTCTCGAAGACGTTATTATCGAACGAAGGCTTGAAGCCAGGGGGTACAATTCCAAAGAAATACGGGACCTCTCGACCGACGTCGATGTGAAAACCATCAAAGTCTCTTCGAAGGGAGAAGAAAAAGAATCCGGCTTCCTCGAGACTTTTTTTACCGGCTATATTTTTATCATGATGCTGTTCATGCTTGTGATGACAAGCGGGCAAATGC
>CAZXQG010000165.1:0-2181 GCA_964642725.1 uncultured Chitinophagaceae bacterium | reverse complement strand
AAAGGATACGAAGAATACCGAAAGTTGCTCACGAGCGTACGGGGAAGCAAAGAAATTCTTGAAGAGGGGGGCGACGCCGAGCTGAAATCGCTCGCCGAACTCGAACTGGCTGAGTTGCAGCCGAAACTTCTTGCAGTAGAAGACCGGTTAAAGCAATTGCTTGTTCCTAAAGACCCGAACGACAGCAAAGACACCATCATCGAGATTCGCGGCGGCACCGGCGGCGAAGAGGCCGCGTTGTTTGCATCGGATCTATACCGGATGTACACACGCTTTGCCGAGCGCAAAGGATGGAAAGTGGAGACGCTCGACTGGAATGAAACGGAAAAAGGGGGCTTTAAGGAAGTCGTGCTCAGCGTCGAAGGGGAGGATGCATACGGAATGATGAAATTTGAAAGCGGCGTCCATCGAGTACAACGTGTACCCGAGACTGAATCACAAGGACGTGTGCACACCTCGGCGGCATCGGTCGTCGTGCTGCCGACGGTAGAGGATGTTGAGATAGAAATAAATCCCGCCGACCTTCAGTTCGACACATACCGGGCAGGGGGAAAGGGAGGGCAAAATGTGAACAAAGTTGAAACCGCAGTGCGCATCACGCACAAACCGTCCGGCGTTATCGTTGCGTGCCAGCAGGAACGCTCGCAGTTTCAGAACCGGGAACGTGCAATGAAAATGCTCCGGGCCAAGTTGTATGAAATCAAACTCAACGAACAAACCGCGGGAACTGCCGCCCAGAGGAAGTCGATGATCAAAAGCGGCGACCGCAGCGATAAAATCCGCACCTATAATTATCCCCAGAACAGAGTGACTGACCACCGCATCGGGCTGACGCTGTATAATCTCTCTGAAATTATCGACGGGAAGCTTGACGAGATCGTCGAGCAGCTGCGGCTTGCGGACAGGGCTGAGAAGCTTAAAAGCGGGACGGGGGTCGGCGTTTCTTCATGACGAACTTTTTATCCTTTTCTTCCTAAAAAATTCCTTCAGCAATTCACCGCATTCAGCGTCGAGCACCCCGCCGATCGTGTGGACCCGGTGGTTCAATCGTCCATCGTCCGTAATGGAATACAGCGTTCCGCACGCCCCCATTTTCGGGTCGTAGCTTCCAAAGACAACGGAAGGCATCCGCGAAAGGACAATCGCTCCGGCACACATCGGGCATGGCTCAAGCGTAACATACAATGTGCAGCCTTTAAGCCATTTTGATTCGAGCGCCGCCGCCGCTGCCGTGAGTGCAATCATTTCTGCATGAGCGGTCGGGTCATTCATCAATTCAATCTGATTAAACCCTTTTCCGATCACCGACCCTCCGTGAACAACCACAGCACCGACCGGCACTTCGTTTTTAGAAAATGCCGTCCGCGCTTCCTTCAGCGCAAACTCCATCCAGCGTTCGTGGGTAGTCATCGAGAGTTTCGGAAAGATTATTTCTTCTCGGCCGATGCGGATTCGTCCGTTACGACCAAGCCCCCAACAGGTGAGTCCATCGTCTTGTATACTTGAACGAGGGAGAATTCTTTTATCGTTGTGTTGATGCGCTGCGCTGCGATTTCGATTTCCGATAATTTTTTCGTCAAATCGCTGTCAGTGGATTTCTTTTTTGCCAGGCGGGCGTAGCCCAAAATGATGGCAAGGGGGTTATTGATACGATGCTTCAGCGTTGTGACAACCTCGCTGAGCGTTTTTATCTGCGTCTCTTTTAATTGTATTGTATGCTGGTGGGCGAGGTTTTCTTTTTCTTTGGCGGTTAATTTCTCCCGCAGCTCGATCACTCGCACTAATGCCCAGGCGAGGATCCACATCCAGAGGAGCGTGTCAAAGTGGGAAAGGGTTTCGGAAGTTCCGAGATGTTTCTTTTTGAAGGCGACATAAAAATCGAGCGTCGAGATAAAATAATACCCATAAATAAAATAAGAGGCCAGAACGGCAGGGTACCGCATGACAAAATCTCTAGTGAAGCTGTATATCTTTTTCAATGGAACCCCGATGCGGACAGATACGCCGGGAAGAAAAGAAAGTTCATTAGAAGACATTATGTGACCATTGTGTTATGAATAAAAGCTGTACGCCAGAAGGGAGTCGAACCCATAACCCCCAGCTTCGTAGGCTGGTGCTCTATCCAGTTGAGCTACTGGCGCGTTTCCGTTTTAGTATGCTGCCCTCAAGCGAAATCCCGCA
>CAZXQG010000164.1:0-2271 GCA_964642725.1 uncultured Chitinophagaceae bacterium | reverse complement strand
CTTCAATGCCATCCATGCGGGGCATTTTGATATCCAACAGCAGTACTGCCGGAAGCCCCGGTTTCCGCAGTTTGTACTTTCCTTCGTACCGTAAATATTCCAGCGTTTCCACGCCGTCTCTCACGACGATGACATTGTTCGCAAGCTTATGTTCAGCCAGCGCCTCGAGAGTCAGCTCGACATCTTTGGGGTTGTCTTCTGCAAGAAGTATTGTCCGTAGTTCTCCCATGGTACGTTCTCCTCAATTATGTGGTATTGAAAAATAGAATGTCGCTCCTTTATCGAGTTCAGCTTCAGCCCATGTGCGTCCTCCATGACGCGTGACAATCCGGCGCACATTTGCCAGCCCGACGCCCGTCCCTTCAAATTCTTCCGTGGAATGGAGGCGTTGGAAAACTCCGAAGAGCTTCTGCGCATATTTCATGTCGAACCCGACGCCGTTGTCTTTCACAAAATATATTACTTCTTTCGTTCCGGCATTGGCTCCGATTTCAATCACAGCTTTTGCTCTTGTCCGTGTGAATTTAGCAGCGTTGCTCAGAAGATTGATCCACACGAGCCGAAGCGTTGCATCGTCGCCGGAGACGGAAGGTAATTTTCCTACGACCCATTCGATCGCACGATCCGGATTATCTTTAGTTACGGATTCTACGGCTTCATGAACAATTCCGTTCATGTCCAATTGCGAGAGGTGGATCTCTGCCCGTCCGGTTCTGGAGAATTGCAGCAGGTCGTCAATAAGTTTTCCCATCTGATGTGCGGAATCTGCAATAGAATCCAGATAGTGCAGACCTTTCTCGGTCAATTCCGATCGAAAATGCTTGGCAAGCAATTCCACGTAGCCGCTGACATGCCGCAACGGCGCTCTGAGGTCGTGCGATACCGAATAGCTGAATGCTTCGAGTTCCTTATTAGATGCTTCCAGCTGAGCGGTTCGAATCACTACACGGTCTTCAAGCTCGGCGTTGAGTGTACGTATTTCTTCCTGCCCGCGCGCACGCTCGGCCTCTTTCTCGGCAAACTCCATGGCAAAGGAGATATCCGAAGCCAGCTCATCCAGTAGTTTTAATTCTTCTTCTTCAAAGAACTCCGGTTCATTTGAATAGAAGGTCAATACTCCTCTCAGAATGGTAGAAACCTTTAACGGTAATGAAGCAGATGAACGGAAACCAAGATCATAGGCAAGCTTTTGACAGGGAGCCGTCTCTTTGTTTTCAGTGATAGCGCAAATGCTATGTTTTCCCTGCCGCAGAGCAGAATCAATCGGACAATATTTCAGAGGTTCACCGTTTAATGAAATATTTATTGTTTCGAGATACCCGTCCTCCTTGCCAGCCCGAGCAATCACTTGAACCTTTTGAGTTGATTCATCGATAAGTCCGATCCATGTCATTGCAAAGCCGCCCTGTTCGACGGCAATGCGGCACACTTTTTCAAACATTTCTTTAGGCTCATAGATACGGACGATAGCCTGGTTTACTTCGCTAAGGACCAGATACATGCGGTTCAGTTTCCTGATTTGGGATTCTGCCAGTTTTCGTCCGGTGATGTCCCAGAAGACCCCCAGCACGCCCTCGATCTCACCGTTCGCACCCCTGACCGGTGTTTTGATTGTGTTGACCCAGGTTTCTTTCCCGGCTACCATATACTTTTCTTCTATCTCCTCGGTCTTCCCGGTTTCCATAATCCTGACGTCGTCGGAATGGTATTTGGCGGCGAGTTCCGGCGTAAACAAGTCGGCGTCCATCTTGCCCACCACTTCCTCGGGCCGGAAGCCGAAGTCACGGGCGAGGTTCTCGTTCACCGAGACCCACCTGTAATTCCGGTCCTTCATGAGGATCTTCTGCGGAATATTCTCGACGAGCGTTCGGAGTTTGGCCTCGCTCTCGCGTAACTTGTCCTCCGCCCGCCTGCTCGCTTGTTCGGCGAGCTTGCGCTCGGTGATGTCCGAGATCGAGCCTATCATCTTGTACGGTTCGCCCCGGTTGTTTCTAAGCGCTGTGCCGCGTGCAGACCACCACCGCCACTTGCCATCCTTTCGGCGGACGCGGTATTGAACGACGTAGGGCGCCGTGTTTTTAAGATGACCATCCAAGGCCGCCAATACTCGATCCTTATCTTCCGGATGGATTGTCGCTGCCCAGCCCCCGATCGTTCTGGGAAATCCCCCCGGCGGATAACCCGTAATACCGTCTATGTCGCCATACCAGTCGACTTTCTCTTTGATATCCCAATCGTAAACCACATCCGTGAGGCTTTCAGACGCTGTGC
>CAZXQG010000163.1:0-2304 GCA_964642725.1 uncultured Chitinophagaceae bacterium | reverse complement strand
CTGAGCAAGTGGCGCGGCTGTTTCGCGCCACGCGTCGAAGGACATCCTGAGCAAGCGAGTCCCGCCAAAGCGGGACGAGCGCATCTGCGCCGGAGGCGCATGAGCCTTTGGCTCAGAAGGACGAACAGAAGGTTTTATTTGTTCAGTTTATGAATTCAGCACTTTTATATGGAGACACAATCATATGCACACCTTGACACGTAGTATCTTGGTAATGTTGATACTCCTTTCCGCCTGTTTCACCTTTCACGCGTCGGCCCTTCAGCAAAATCCCGTCGACTCGCTCATCGCGGCGAGCGACGAGTTCTCCAACAAGACATTTGAAAACGAAAAATCGCTCGACGTGTTGATGAAAGCCTATGCCGCCGATTCGAATAATTACGAAATCCTCTGGCGCATCAGCCGCGCCTACAGCGATATCGGCGAGCGTCTTCCCACAGCGACACAAGAGGGAAAGACAAAGCAGCTGGAAATCTACCAGAAATCGCTCGACTTTGCCGAGCTTGCCGTAAAGGCAAACCCGAACGCGTCGATGGGCTACACCCGCCGCGCGATTGCGACAGGAAGAGTGGCGCTCTTCAAAGGCGTGTGGGATTCGATCGACCTTGTGAAGCAAGTGCGGGCCGATTGCGAGAAAGCGATCGATCTCGACAAGAATAATCCTGCCGCGTACTACGTGCTGGGGCGGACCAACGCCAAGCTGTGCGAGAAACCGAAAATCATCCGCTGGCCTCTCGGCCTGAGCTGGGCCAACTATGACGACGCAAAGGCGAATTATGAAAAGGCAATTTCGCTGCGGCCGACGTTCATTATGTACCGCCTCGACGCGGCGCGTGCGTACACCGAACTCGACGAGTACGACAAGGCGAAAGAGCAGCTGACAAAAATTGCCACGCTGCCGACCGAGAATCAACAGGACAATCAATTCCGCAAGGAAGCGAAGGACTTGCTCGAGCAGATTAAGGATAAATAAGGGCTTCGCCTTTGTGCCGCTCTGTGCTTCCTCTGTGTCTCTCTGCGACATAGTTTTTCTGTTACACAGAGGGGCACTGAGAAGCCACAGAGGTGCACAGAGAGACAAACTTTCTGCGGCAAATTGCGTCTAAGAGTAACCGGACATTTTTTTTCTATTTCACACTACGGAGATTTCATGCATCGACTTCAAAAAACGGCGACAATCCTGTTGGCACTTGCTCTAGCCGTTTTGATAATATTTGCCGCCGGCTGCAAAAAAAGCAGCAGCACCGCCGTTTCGCCGACAATCACTCCCATCACCGACGACCTTTTCCCGCTGACGGCAGGACACACGATAACCTACACCGGCTTCGTACGGACGGCAGGAACGGACGTTAACGATTCGTCAACCGGATCCGTCTACGCAGCAAGCTGGACCGTCGCATCAAACAGCGCAACATCACCGCTCGGTGGAACGTCGAACCTTGTCATAGATTCGACGACAGCTCCGTCGCCCTCGGTAAATTCCCTTTACGTCCTGCGAACTCCGCCGACCGGCTCATCGAATTTTTCATTCCTGCAGAACGTCGCCTTCCAGGGAACGGATACTCTTACGTGGGTTTTGGTCGGCGATGTCGAAGACGGTATCACCGCATATTGGCAGGCATTCGACGACAGCATCGGGACCGGATCATCGAAGGTCGAATTAAGAATAGTCGGCCATTACGCCGACCAGGAAACTCTTGCCGTCGCAGGTCATACCTTCTTCACCTACCGGCTGGCGATCACAAAAAATATTCTCGTTGACGGGCTGGTTTCGGGAGACCCCGACATCCCGCTTGCGACATACTGGTTCGCCCCGGGAATCGGTCCGGTGAAAATGATATTGAATGCTACTGCTGACGCAAACGGATATTACCGGGAATTCAAGAGCAAGAATTTCTAAGTCTGCGTATAGGCTCGACACACTCCGAATTAGGCAATAGGATGGATTGAACCTGGAAAAATTGTTTCTCGTTCCCAATCTCCGATTGGGAACGAAGTGTGTCAAGTGATCAATATTTTCAGACGAAAAAACAAGTTAAGCAACTCGTTCCCAAACTGAGTTTGGGAACGAGAGTGAATAATGGTTTGTAGAGCAGCGCCTTTTTGTCCATTGGAAGGTTTTCATATTAACCCGCCGCCATCCCTTGCTTTTAACAATTGAGAGTGCTATAATTGACCCACCTTTTATAGCGCTACAGTCTATAACACACGCACATTACCTCAATCTAGAGCAACGAAATAACTAACCGAACGAGACATATTTTCAGAAGGAGGTTACCTTGAAAAGAATGACCCTTCACACAG
>CAZXQG010000162.1:0-2485 GCA_964642725.1 uncultured Chitinophagaceae bacterium | reverse complement strand
CGTAGACACACGATGCAGTGTTGTCATGGATTCTCACGAAGTGATGCCTTCGGCATTCCCCCGCCACAAAACGGCGGGGTCAGAATGACAATGATTGTACTTTGTACGTTTCAGAATGACACGGACTCCTCCTCAGTACTGTCATGCTGAGTCCGCCGCAAGCGGACGAAGCATCCACGACACTGAGGTTGCGTAGACACACGATGCTGTGTTGTCATGGATTCTCACGAAGTGATGCCTTCGGCATTCCCCCGCCACAATACGGCGGGGTCAGAATGACAGGGACTCATCCTGCGTACTGTCATCCCGAGTCCCGATTTACAGCGGGATAGACTCCGCGAGGGATCTGGATTGCGCCGAGGCGTGGCGCTTATTCGTACTTAAAATCCGGGAAATTGTCTTTCAGAAGCCGAAAGATCGCCTTCGCAGTATCGCTCTTGTTGAACTGCTTTTCATAAATGCCGGCACGTGCGGCGAGAACTTCCGAGGACTGTTTTTCTATTTCCCTGATGTATCTATTTTTATAGCTTGGCAGACGGAGCGCGATTTTCGCTCCTTCGAGTTTAAGAGGATGATACACCTCAGGATCTTTCACCACTTTAAACAGGAGCAGGTCCGGTATAATATCATAGTGTCCTGGCAACGGTATTTTGATAGTCTTATACTCGACCGTAAGAAAATGGGAAGTAAAGTAAACGGGGCGGCTGCCAACATTATCGAAAACTGAGCGTGCGAGAATGTTGTCGTACAATTTCATGAGCTTCGCCATGTTGACATCGCTATTGTCCTTGTAAAATTCTTCATACTGGCGCGAAAACTGACCCATCTCCGGCTTCATGTTCTTAAAAAAGCCGGGATGGAATTGTTCGAGTTGATCAAGATACCATGGCATCTCCAGTAAGCCACTGTTAATGACAACAACGTCTGTCCTGATCCGCTCGACATACTGCAGATAGATGAGCTGGGACGAAATATAGTCCCACTCTTCTACCCGGGATGAAAAAATAACAGCGTTTGAATCAGCCGAATTTATGAGATTCCTCGCATAATCTTCATACGTGTACAATCCATGGTGGCTGGTACCAAAATTCAAGTAAATTTGAGTCCCGATAATTCCGCATGTCACGGCCAAACCGGCCAGGAATATAAGCCTGTTGCGCAAAAGCCAATTCAAAACGGCATAAATGCCGAAGGCAATAAAAGCGCTGAACCCGATGTACGAGAGCAAATAATAAGTGTAAATATCCCTTACGTCATAGTTTATAGAGAACAGAACCGTATAGCAGTTGCAGATAACAAGAAAATAAAAAAGTTTTCTCGCTTTCTTGTAAATGAAAGGGATCCCCACCGCGGCGAAGAACAGACTTCCGAAAGCGAATTCAAAAGGTACGCTGCTGAGATAATTAACCAGATTATACTCGGCAACTCGAACCGAGCTGAAAAGCCCTCCAGCGAACTGTGCCCCGCTCACGTGCCGGTATAATTTCGTCAGGTTGGATGGATCTCCCCAGTTGAGCGGGGGATGTTGCGACGATCTGAAGAGCAGAAATCCATAGAGAAGGAATATTGGAATCATCGAATAAACAAACAGTTTTCCCAAGGGCTTCAGCGATCTCCACCGGAATCCGTAGAACGCAAGATAGACGTACGCGGCGGCCGGTAAAATATACGTCACGGCCATGTGATTGGTAAAGCCCAAACCCAAAACAACCGCAAATACCGCCCAATGCTTCGACGGCTCTTTTTCTGTCACCGCTTTCGATAAACAGAAAATGATCGCGAGGATCAGGAACATGTGAAGAGAATAGACCTCAACGGAATTGCTCTGCAGCCAGTATGTTTTCGAAAAGGCCAGGACGATTCCCCCCAGGGCCGATGCACACAGGACGATGTTTTCGTTCGGGTTCTCATCGGCGAACGATGGAGCCTTCTTCAATTTATCAAACATCTCCTGTTCACCCTGAGCGATTCCGTTCCGCCGAAAGCGGAACGGAAGAGTCGAAGGGCGTGGCGGTGACTTTTGCGGCGGAGGGTTTACCGTTTTCTTTCGTTTCGCCCAAACCGAAGGGTTGGCAATGACCGACTGCAAGAAGTAGATGAAGACCGTCACCCCGGCGGCGCACCAGAAAGCGCATAAGAGATTTGCCTGGTAGATCTTCGTGAAGGGAAGCGGGATCAGCAGCCAGAGATATCCGAGGATCATGAACAAAGGATAACCGGTCGGATGGCAGATACTCAGCGTCGCCTGGGCTGTTGCGAGTTCGCCGCAATCGATGTTGTCGAGGGACGGACAAAGGGTGTACCAGTAGACGCCGAACACGCCGAGGCCGACGATAATGCCGTAGTATTTTTTAAGAAAGGGTGTCATTGGGGATAAAAGTACATGAAATCTGCTTTTAATTTGTCATGCTCCTTCGTACTGTCATCCTTGGTACTGTCATCCTGATCCCGCCGCTCTATGGCGGGAGAGGGATCCATGACACTG
>CAZXQG010000161.1:0-2517 GCA_964642725.1 uncultured Chitinophagaceae bacterium | reverse complement strand
GAAAAATCTTTACAGAAAGGAATTGTTCCATGGAGAAGGGAACAGTGAAATGGTTCAATAGTGCAAAAGGATTCGGATTTATTCAGCGCGAATCTGGCGAAGATGTGTTCGTGCACTATAAGGCAATCATCGGCGAAGGCTATAAGACACTGAACGAAGGAGACAAAGTTCAGTTCGACGTCGAGAAAGGACCGAAGGGATTACAGGCAGCTAATGTTACTAAGGTTTGAGGTTTGCTCCAATTTTTGCTCGGAAAACCCTGTCTAGAAAACAGGGTTTTCTGTTTATAGCGCCTGCCCGATGAACCCTCGCATTTCCCTCCTTCCGCAACTCCAAAGAAGTGAATTATTGAAATTCGCCTCAAATAGTTCTACCTTTGGGACATGTTTTTGTATCGTTTTGCTTCCTTTTCAATTCACGCAACATCTCACACTGTGAACCGGGTACACAATTGTATATCGACAATGCGAGAACACGAGAGGTTTAACCAGGTTAAAGAGTTTTTCACGGTCTGAGTTTTCTGTAAGGGTATCGACCCCGTTCGGAGGATGCATATGGAAATCAAAGTTGTTAAAGTAGAAAAGCCGGAAGCGACTAATTTCATTTTAGGCCAATCTCATTTTATTAAGACGGTCGAAGACATTCATGAAGCTATCGTTCAAACAAATTCACAAATAAAATTCGGCGTTGGCTTTTGTGAATCGTCCGGGCCGGCCCTCGTTCGATGGTCTGGGAATGATCCAGTGCTTATTGAACTCGCGAAGAAGAACGCAATCACCCTTGCGTGCGGACATTGCTTTATTCTCTTTATGGAGAACGGATTCCCCGTTAACGTTCTCAACATCGTCAAGAATATTCCGGAAGTCTGCAGCATCTATTGCGCAACGGCAAATCAGGTTGAAGTCATTGTCGCTGAATCGGATCAAGGCCGGGGCATCATGGGCGTCATCGACGGCGTGAAGACAAAAGGAATCGAGACTGAAGCCGATATTAAAGTTAGAAAAGAATTTTTGCGGAAGATCGGATACAAGCTGTAATCCATAAACGTTCTTTTGATTAACCGTTGCTCTTCAACAATGAGAACTGCCCGACGATCTGACCAACACCGGACTATAACCGCACCGCGCGGTTTGCAGCGTTCCTGCAAAGGATGGATTCAAGAAGCCGCCCTCCGCATGTTGATGAATAACCTCGACCCCGCCGTTGCCGAGAAGCCGCACGAGCTAATCGTCTACGGAGGGACGGGAAAAGCTGCCCGCAACTGGGAGTGCTTTGACGCAATTGTGGATAGCCTGAAACATCTCGAGAATGACGAAACACTCCTTGTTCAATCTGGAAAGCCGGTCGGAATTTTCCGAACGCATGAAAATGCACCGCGCGTTCTCATCTCGAACGCGATGCTTGTTCCAAAATGGGCGACGTGGGATGAATTTCGCAGGCTCGAGGCTCTCGGCCTTACCATGTACGGGCAGATGACCGCCGGCAGCTGGATCTATATCGGCACCCAAGGCATCCTCCAAGGAACATACGAAACATTCGCTGCGTGCGCGGCAAAACATTTTGGGGGAACGCTCGCCGGAACTTTTCTGCTCACCGCAGGCCTTGGCGGAATGGGGGGTGCACAACCCCTTGCCGCGACGCTGAACGGCGCTGCATGTCTTGTTGTTGAGGTTGACCGCGGCCGGATTGAAAAACGGCTTCACACACGGTATCTGGACAGGATGACGGAAGACTTTGACGAAGCGATGGCGCTTATCCGCGAAGCAAAAACAAAAAAACAGCCGCTCTCCGTAGGACTTTTGGGAAATGCCGCAGATATCATCCCAAAGATCGCTGCCGGGAAATTTCTACCTGACATTGTTACCGACCAAACATCGGCGCATGATACCCTGAACGGCTACGTTCCGGCAGGGTTGCCGTACGACAAAGCGTTGGATCTTAGGAAAAAGAATCCTAAAAAATATATCGCGTTCGCGCAGGTGTCTATCGCAGATCACGTGCGGGCGATGCTGAAGCTTCGGAAGAAAGGCGCCGTTGTTTTCGATTATGGAAATAATATTCGCGGCGAGGCGTTAGCCAACGGAGTCAAGAAAGCGTTTGACATTCCCGGTTTTGTGCCGGAATACGTCCGTCCCCTGTTCTGCGACGGCAAAGGCCCGTTCAGGTGGGCGGCTCTATCGGGAAAGCCCGAGGACATCTATCGAACCGACCGCGCTGTAATGGAAATGTTCCCTGAAAACAAACCGCTTTGCAACTGGATAGAGAAAGCCCAGAAGCACGTCGCATTTCAAGGATTGCCTGCACGAATTTGCTGGCTCGGTTACGGAGAGCGGGCCGCAATGGGAAAAATTTTTAATGACCTGGTTGCACACGGCGAAGTCAGCGCACCGCTTGTTATCGGACGCGACCATCTGGACTGCGGGTCCGTCGCTTCGCCAAATCGCGAAACTGAAAAAATGAAAGACGGCAGCGATGCGATTGCCGATTGGCCGATTCTTAATGCTCTCTTAAATGCAG
>CAZXQG010000160.1:1375-2597 GCA_964642725.1 uncultured Chitinophagaceae bacterium | reverse complement strand
ACGACAACAATCTTCAGCGACGAATTGACCTACCTGGAAAAAGAAAGAGAATCAATAGCCGTCCACAGGGTGAAGGTGATCAACTCCGACAACAACGTTCAGCTGTTCGGCAATTATCTGGAGCATTTTGACGATACGCGGTACACCCGAATCACGGAACGGCCGCGCCTCATGCAGATCGATACGTCCTCGAAAGGAGTTATCGATACTCTTGTCGTAAAAAGTATAGTGATGGAATCGTTCGACGATTCGACGAAAAAACTGATCGCCACCGACAGCGTTGCAATGGTGCGCGGGCCGCTGGCGGTCAGGTGTGGATGGGCGAGGTATTTTACGCAAAAACAATTTATTGAACTGCGCCTGGCGCCCGTTGTCTGGTATGAGGACAACCAGGCTTCCGGCGATTCGATCACGTTGTTTATGTCGCACAATAAGCTGCAGCATGCCGTCATACGCAACAGGACGTTTGCCCTTTCACTCAGCGACAGTTCATATCCTGCACGCTACAATCAGTTGACGGGGAGAAAAATTGAGATGTTTTTTCAGGATGACAAACTCCGCGAGATGGCGGTGGACCAGAATGCCATCAGCCTGTACTATTTGTATGATGGGAAGGATCCGAACGGCGCCAACAGGACGAGCGGTGATATCATTACAATGACATTTCTCGCAGGGAAAATCGATGTGATCCGGATCGTGAAAGGGATTGAGGGGACGTATTACCCGGAGAACATGGTGCTGAAAAGGGAGAGCAATTACAATCTCGACGGCTTCGAGCTGCGGGGTGACCGGCCGACGCTAAAATCCATTTTTCCTACTCTGATGAACTCATGACTGAAGAACAAACCGGCCTTGGCAACGCTGAGGCTGAATTATTTCCGAACTTGAACCCGTCGCTGAATCGAATTGTCCTTCGCGCCGAGAATCTGCTGAAATTGTACAAGAAGCGGGCCGTCGTAAAAGATATTT
Organism: uncultured Chitinophagaceae bacterium; assembly: GCA_964642725.1. GTDB lineage: Bacteria > Bacteroidota > Ignavibacteria > UBA10030 > UBA8401 > JAGVPT01. Next base: position 1,628 of record CAZXQG010000160.1, on the reverse strand, counting down.
CGGTGGAGGTATCGCAGGGAGAAATTGTCGGCCTGCTTGGCCCGAACGGCGCTGGAAAGACTACCACTTTTTATATGATCGTAGGTATGATCCGGCCGAACGGAGGGCACGTCTACCTTGAGGAGAAGGACATTACCGGCTTGCCGATGTACAAGCGCGCCCAAGCCGGTATAGGATACCTCCCGCAGGAACCGTCAGTTTTTCGGACGATGACCGTGCGGGAAAATGTCCTCGCGGTATTGCAGATGACCAA
>CAZXQG010000160.1:0-1275 GCA_964642725.1 uncultured Chitinophagaceae bacterium | reverse complement strand
ACAGAAGACAGAATAAAGGAATCAGGGGGAATGGATCATGGATCGAAGGGGAGCGGCAAATTTTAAAGAACTCATCGTATGGCAGAAGGCGCATAGATTTGTTCTCGGAATTTATTTGTTTACTGAAAGTTTGCCGGCAAAGGAAACATACGGATTAGTATCGCAGATGAGACGGTCTGCCGTTTCCGTCGCTGCCAATATTGCCGAGGGATTTAAGAAAAATGGGAAGGCAGACAAGATTAGATTCTTGAATATTGCTCAAGGTTCTTTAGAAGAATGCAGGTATTATCTCATATTATCTGAAGACTTGCATTATGGAGAAACAAACGATCTCGAAAAAACCGCTGAAGAAGTCAGCAAACTCCTTTACGCATATTCCAACGCTATTCAGATTAAAAACTTCTGAATGTTGTATTCTGAATTCTGTCTCCTGTATTCTGTCTCCTGAATTCTGTCTTCTGACTTCTGTCTTCTGATTTCTCAATCCATCACTATCAAAGGATGCACAATGGTCGTCGTACTCGAGCAACACGCCACAGAACCGGATGTGGAACGCATTATTAAAGTGCTCCATGATTTTGGGTTTGATGTTCATCGTTCGACGGGCATCAATCAGACTGTCTTGGGCGCCATCGGTGTAAAACCGGATTTCGATACGCGCCAGCTGGAACTTCTGCCGGGTGTCGCACACGTCTACCGCATCACCGACCCGTTCAAGCTTGCGAGCAGGTCATTCCATCCGGAAAACTCAGTCTTCGATGTCAAAGGCGTGAAAATAGGAGGGAAGGAAGTTATAGTCATGGCGGGTCCATGCTCAATCGAAAGCGAGCAGCAAATTTTCGCCATCGCAAAACATGTTGCAGCACACGGCGCGAAATTTCTCCGGGGAGGCGGTTTCAAGCCGCGGTCGTCGCCGTATTCGTTTCAGGGCATGGGTGAAGAAGGGCTGAAATTGATGCGCCACGCCGCCGATGAATTCGGATTGCTTGTCATTACCGAGGTGATGGATTCGAACCAAATAGGACTTGTGGAGAACTATGCTGATGTTCTTCAAATCGGCGCCCGCAACATGCAGAATTATAATTTCCTCAAAGAACTTGGCAAATCGGCGAAGCCGGTGATGTTGAAACGAGGATTATCGGCCACGATTGAGGAGTGGCTGATGTCGGCAGAGTACATTCTTTCGGGAGGCAATAAGCAGGTGATCCTGTGCGAACGCGGCATCCGCACATTCGAAACTGCGACGCGCAATACGATGGATATCAGCGCAATACC
>CAZXQG010000159.1:0-2617 GCA_964642725.1 uncultured Chitinophagaceae bacterium | reverse complement strand
CCTGTAACCTTCGGGTTATGAGCCCGACGAGCTACCAATTGCTCCACCCCGCGATTCTTTAATATAGATAATTGCTAACGGTAAGTCAAGGTGAAGAGCATATGTTGCGACGCTTTAAACTTGTCCGCAGACAACCAAAGTCCTTGATAGGAAAACCATCTTTGAGTATATTCAAAAGGAAAAATTTAGCACTTAATCTGGTCAAGGAAGAAATTGTTGATCCTTATCTCAAACGATGATGGAATTCACGCTCCCGGTATCAACGCACTTGCGGAGGAGATAAAAAAGATTGGCGACATCGTGATCGTCGCCCCCGATAAGCAGCAAAGTGCCGTCGGACATGCCATCACAATGAACTCTCCGTTGCGTGTCCAAAAAGTAGAGAAGCAGGGCGCGTTCTTCGGTTATGCGGTTGACGGAACTCCCGCCGATGCCGTAAAGCTGGCGGTCCGTTCATTGCTTCCGCATCCCCCCGACCTGGTCATTTCGGGCATTAACCACGGATCAAATACTGCGATCAGCGTCATCTATTCCGGAACCGTCTCCGCCGCAACCGAAGGAACAATTCTCGGGATTCCTTCCTTTGCAATCTCTTTAACGACGTACGACGAGGCAGATTTTTCATATGCCGCAGTGTTTGCTCGCAAGCTGGCGCTAAAAATTATTGAACAGGGTTTGCCGAAAGGAACGCTGCTCAACGTGAACGTTCCACCTGTCGCGGCATCGGAGATTAAAGGAATCGTTATCACCAAGCTGGGAAAATCCGTGTGGAACGATGAGTTCGAATCCCGAAGGGACCCGAGCGACAGAGAATATTTTTGGCTCAAAGGAGATCTTCTTGAACTTGACCATGACGACGATATCGACCAAAGAGCGATCATCAACAACAAAGTTTCCATTACACCTATCCATTACGATCTCACTGACTATGCAACTTTCGAAGCGATGAAAAAGTGGGACATTAACTCTCTCAATTAACTGAAAACGAACAGGAGAATACTATGCGAATCGGAATACTAACGGGCGGCGGAGATGTGCCGGGATTGAATCCATGTATCAAAGCGGTTGTCTACCGTGCGGCTGATGCCGGCCATGATGTGGTCGGCTTCCGGCGCGGCTGGGGCGGCCTGCTGAATTTTAATATCGACGATAAAGAAAATCATCAGAAATGGGCTATGCCGCTGACGAAGCAAAGCACACGCACTATCGACCGTTCAGGCGGGACGTTCATCCACACGTCGCGAACGAACCCCGGCAAAGTAAAATGGTCGGAGATCCCAAAATTTTTGCAGGACCCGAAACGTCCTCCGAAAGAAGGCGACGCTCCTTCAGATTTCACGCCGCACGTTTTGCGCAATCTCGCATTCCTGAAAGTTGACGTGTTGATTGCCATCGGCGGCGACGATACGCAGAGTTATGCAGTGCGCCTGCATGATGAAGGATTTCCGGTCGTGTCGATTCCCAAGACCATGGACAACGACGTCTACGGTACCGATTATTGCATCGGCTTTTCGACCGCTGTTACGCGCAGTGTCGAGTTCATTACCAACTTACGAACCTCTGCGGGATCACACGAACGTATTGCCGTGATTGAATTGTTTGGAAGAAACTCCGGAGAGACTTCGCTTATTTCGGCATATCTTGCCGGCGTTGACCGTGCACTGATTTCTGAAGTGCACTTTGACCCCGAGAGACTGGCGAAGTTTCTTATGGACGACAAGAAAAATAATCCGAGCAACTACGCGCTCATGACAATCTCCGAAGGCGCGCAAATGGTCGGAGGGAAAATTGTCGAGTACGGCCAGGTGGATGCATACGGGCACAAGAAACTCGGCGGCATCGGGCAGATCACCGGCGAGGCAATTCAAAAGATTACAGGGTCTCACATTATTTATCAGCAGGTTGCATACCTGATGCGCAGCGGCGAACCCGACGCGTTGGACAGAATGGTTGCGATCAGTTACGCGAATCTTGCGACGGATCTGGTGCTGAAGAAACAAACCGGACAAATGGTTGCATTGCGTGAAGGAAAATATACAACGGTTCCGATCAACACTTTGACACAAGGAGTTAAAAGGGTGGATGTAGCTGAACTCTATGATGAGCAAAACTATCTCCCCCGGGTCGCTGTCGTACTAGGCAAACCGATGTTTTTGTATTGAAATATGGTGTAGGACACTTCCACCAAGGCAAGGGTAGAGATTTTTAGGTTTGTCAGCATATAAGTGTCCTACACCTTATTAGAAGCCATCTCAAAAATGGTTTCAATGTAGAATGTATTTGTCAATGTCATGCTTATCCCGCCGCTTTGTGGCGGGAGAAGCATCCACGACACTGAAGCTTCGTAGATCCACTGTGCATGATTGTCATGGATTCTTCACTCCGTCCCGTTGAAGCGGGACTCCGTTCAGAATGACATTCCTTAGAGTTTTTGAGACAGCTTCTGGTCGGAATTCTTCAATAAATCTTTAAAAAACTATCGAAAATATTCAAAAGTATCTTGACATCTGGATTATTTGTTCGTATATTAAAAGCCCGTTCAGAAACGGGATTTTGTGGCTTCAAGAAATTGTTCTTTGAAAAATAGTGTGCACAGCTTCTAAGTCAATTACAATCA
>CAZXQG010000158.1:0-2631 GCA_964642725.1 uncultured Chitinophagaceae bacterium | reverse complement strand
GTCGCATACCCGAGAGCAAAAGCCAGTTCGTAACTCTTGAATGTCTCAAGGACAGTCGCGTCGTTAAGTGTCCTTCCAATTTCTCCCTGGTTGAGATATGTGAATGCCGCGGAGACGGTTCCGTCAAGCTGCCTGACGTCCTGTTTGTACACCGTGTTCGCGATCCACACGTCGCCGAGGTTGAGGGCCGGCTGCCAATCCGAGTAATTGACAGCGGCCTCAGTGCCGGATTGAAATGCGTACCCTGCCGGATTCCAATATGTCGCCCATGCATCGTTGGCTAGAGCAACGCCTGCCTCGCCCATGCCGCTGGCGCGTGAGTCGGGAGCGATCATCAGAAAAGGGACAGCTGTCGTGGTCACTTGTGCGGTGATTGACTGGAAAATACCCGCCGCCAATATTGTCGAGAGAAGCATCATGCTTCGTCTCATATTCCTATGATCCTTCCGGTGAAAATTTAGACTATGCATCATGAATACTCGTTCCAACACAGCGCAGATCATCCAAGCTTCATCTCATGTCTGCCAATCGATGCCGCGATCACTCCAAGGCACCGACACAACTTCTTACAGCTCCGCCATTTGAGTCACATTCTTGTGACTCGGTTGAGATAATATTTCCCTTCCCACACATGTACGGCCAGAGTTGACTCTGGAAACTACAGTCTTTAGTTTTAATGATTCGGCTGGATAATGAAAATATAGTGTTTTGTTTGGTCAAAGTAAACTCATTCATGTTTTTCCCATATTCAAAAACGCCAATATAGCTAAAGATGTTCCATTAGCGGGGTATTTTGTAAAAAACTACTCCTTTTTAAGGCATTGTAAAGACATTTTCTTCTTTGTGACAATACTCATAGTGTGCCCCGGATTTCGGAGACCCTCTAAAGGGAACAAATCGCGGCGAACGGTTTCCAGCCATTGGGTACTGTCCTAATTGGCTGAACGAGTCCGCGGAAGCGGGACGAAGTGAATGCCGAAAGCATCCTTTCGGGAGAATCCATGACAATTCAGCATCGTAAATCAATGAAGCTTCAGCGTCGTGGATCCTTCTCCCGCCAAATGACGGCGGGATCAGGATGACATTAGAAAACATTTCTGTCGATGGCTCTCGCAAATTAGCCCACCACCCGCCATTGGAAGAGGGCGATTATTTGATTATATTTTTTTCATCATTCAGATCGGCATATCACAAAAATCGTCAGGCATGTCTCCATGAAATTCTCTTTCTTCCATTGCCTTTAGCCATGCGGACATCGGTTTCTATGCTGCACCGCCTTTTGCTCCTTTTTCTTTTCGCTTGTTGCATCAACCTCAACGCAGTTGCGCAAGATTCCTCACCCTCTCGATCCCTCTCGCACATCGTCCTGAGTGACGCGACGGCCGCACTCGATGATGGACTCTCGTTCTGGTCGTCTCCTGCGCGCTTTTCCGGACGGGATTGGATGATCGCGGGAGGTACCGTTGCGGGCACTCTCGGCGTGATATCCGCAGACGACTATCTCTGCAAAAAGTTTAGTATCGAAACTGATGATCAGCTGCCCAACACGTTGTGGGAAATCCCAACCTATTACGGAGAACTAGAATATGTGAGCATCTTCTCTGCGGGGGTTTATGCGGCGGGTCTCGTTTCGGGCGACAAGGACATCCGCGTCACAGGGCGTCTTATTTTCGAAAGTCTTGCTCTCTCCGGTTCAGCAGTGCTGGCCCTTCGGTACATTACAGGAAGAGCGGGCCCGGGACCGAATGGCGATTCGCGGGACTTCAGGGGATTTCAATGGAACGCCGAACGGCAGGCATTCCCCTCCGGTCATTCTGTCTTTGCATTTGCACTCTCAACGGTCCTCGCCGAACGCATCGACCATCCCCTTGCACGGATCGGGCTGTACGGCATGGCCTCGCTCACCGCTTACTCGCGTGTACGTTTCACCCAGCATTGGACGTCCGATGTGCTGGCCGGCAGTGCGCTCGGGATTGTAACGGGCTTCTTCGTTGTTTCAAGGGAACGGGAACGCGAGGGAGAAAGCGGGCATCACGCTGGACTGTCCGTCTTGCCGACAGCTAACGGCCTTTGCTTACAGTATACATTTCGATGAGCTTTGTCTCATCCCTTCGGTCGAAGAACGACGAAATGAGATACTGTGTTAGTTTGTGCGGGCTTGTCCACTCTCTACTTAGTCTGTGGCCAGAGAGAGAAGCAAAGTCCCGCGTTACGGGATCCCGCCTTTCATGTTTTGGAAAGCGGGAAGAATTTCTCGGGATCGGAACCACGCGATGCCAACGCCGATTCTGAGAATGTTTCAACTGCAAGAGTTCAGGCAAATCGAAATCGTCGGGTGCGAGAAGAGGGAAGGATTCAATCGAAGGGTTTCAATTTCGGTGCTCATATATAAGTCCATTGGATTTCTATACTGTTGCTTTACCGAAATTGAAGGCATGTGCGGCTGGGATTGAATCCGCGCGTTACGATTTCGAAAGATTTCTTTGGTTACTTTCTTTCTCGGAAAGAAAGTAATGCTAAATGGAAAGCAAAATTTCTTACGCGGCGAAACAAGAATAGAAAGACACTTGTGATCCCTACTGCCGCTTCCCTTCTATTGCAGAGATCTCCTGCAGTAAATCTTTTTTCGTG
>CAZXQG010000157.1:0-2703 GCA_964642725.1 uncultured Chitinophagaceae bacterium | reverse complement strand
CTGTCCTTGAGACATTCAAGAGTTACGAACTGGCTTTTGCTCTCGGGTATGCGACAAAGATTTCAAATGTCCTTGGCATCGGTTTCAATCTTAGAATAATTCACAGCGCCATATCGCCTTTTGGAGCGCCGGGAGGGCAGGGAACCGGCATAGCCACCGGCGTCAGTTTCGATGTAGGAATGCTCTACCATCCACAGTCTCTTGTAATTCCCCTGGTGAATCACAACCTCGGAGACAGGCTCAGTCTCGGATTTAATTTATCAAACATAGGGCCGAAACTTACGTACGGCGACGCATCCCTCGCGGATCCTATTCCGATGAACCTTCGTATGGGCCTTGCATTGAAGTTTTTCAAAAACCAATACAACGATGCCGCCTTCATTGCCGATTTCAATAAACTCCTTGTCAATTATACGGACAACGGATCCGACGCATTCTATAAAGCACTCTTCACCTCGTGGACAAGGCGGACGATTGGCGAAGAATTCCGCCAATTCGATACGGGGCTTGGTTTTGAATACTGGTACGGTTCTCCGAAACTCGTTGCATTTCGCACGGGTTATTTTTACGAAGACCCCAGCTACGGGAACCGCAAGTTTTTCACTTTCGGTGCCGGCGTGCGTGTAGAGTCGTACGAATTTGATTTCAGTTATATCGCCGCCTCGGAGAAGGACGACCCTCTCGGCGGAACGCTCCGGTTCTCTCTTCTTAGCTCTTTTGGGGTGCTCGAACGCTGATGAGCGGACGGCGTTCTCCGGGAGAAAAGTGAGGCAGAGCACATCATGCGAAAGTTTTGAATGGCATATTTAGGTTGGTATCTGCGGATCTTGCCGAACGTGCCAATTGACTCTCAATCAACCACCATTATTCATTAGCGAGGTTAATCTATGAAACGTGCGATACGAGTAATTGCAATAGCATCCCTCATCCTGCTTGGCGTTCGTTCTTCACAAGCGCAGTGGACCGCGGACACCCTCACGAACGAAGGAAGGGTGTATTCATTTGCCGTGAACGGCGCCAATCTTTTCGCAGGAACAGACAGCGGTGTCTTCCTCTCCACTGATAATGGAGCAAGCTGGACAGCAGTCAATAACGGTCTGACTATTGGCCCGGTTTATGCGCTCGCAGTGAACGGAACCTATCTCTTTGCAGCAATTGAGGGCGGAGGGATTTTCCGCTCCGGTGATAATGGCAACACCTGGACGGGCGTGTTCAATGGAAGTGATATTTTTGTTTTTTCACTTGGGGTAAGCGGGACGAATGTTCTGGTGGGCACCGAATCAGGTCTTGTATATGTTTCGACAGACAACGGAAATACATATTCAACAGTCAATACCGGCTTGATGACCAGTAATTCGGGTGCTCCTAATGTGAGTGTTTTTATCCAGAGCGGATCAGACCTTTTCGCGGCAGGCTATGGCGGGGGAGTTGTTCTGTCGACGGACAACGGAGCCAGTTGGACTCCCGCCACCAACGGATTAGACTCTGCGGTCGATTGCTTAGCGGCATCGGGGTCTACTCTGTTTGCCGGAACTGACAGTGGTGTCTTCATTTCATCCAACAACGGAACAAATTGGCAGCCGGCGGATACAGGACTGACATTGCTCTTCATACCAATAAGCGCCATGGCAGTTTCGGGTACGGATGTTTATGCGGGGTCGCAATTGGTTTTCAAATCTACCGACAATGGAAACAACTGGGTTGATTCCACTGTTGATCTACCGGGAGGTAATACTATTAATGCTTTTGCTGTTCAGGGAGCTTATCTTTTTGCAGGGACTACTTCAGGCGGTATATCAGGCGGCGTCTTCCGGCACGACCTTCCGATTATCCTTCCCGTTGAGCTGGCGGCATTCTCCGGTTCATACACAGGCTCAACAATTGAACTCCAATGGAAAACGGCTACAGAACTGAACAATTCCGGATTTCAAGTAGAGAAGAAAGTCTCCGGTCAATGGAAAACGCTCGGGTTTGTAAAAGGAGCCGGCACGAGCAATGCGACGCATACGTACTCTTATGCCGACAAAAATATTTCCGGCGGCGTTTCGAGTTACCGTTTGATGCAGGTAGACCACAATGGAAAGACGCATTATTCGCAAACCATCAGCGTCAACGCGAGCGTGGTGAAGGAATTTGCGCTCCGCCAAAATTATCCAAACCCCTTCAATCCGTCAACGGTCATTTCATTTGATTTGCCGGAGGCATCGCAGGTCACGTTGAAAGTGTACGACAGCATCGGCAGAGAGGTTGCCACGCTTATCAACGAGTATCGCCCGGCAGGAACGTATGAACAGCAATTTGATTTGGGGAGGCTGGCGAGCGGCCTCTACATTTACCGGCTCAACAGCGGCGCGCATACATCTGTGAAAACAATGTTGCTGTTGAAGTAATACGACTAACCTGCTCATCACGTTCTGCAGTGTAGAGCAAAGCAACATCATTGTCATTCTTCTCCCGCCGCAACGCGGCAGGAGAAGAATCTGGAACATGTGTGGGGAAGTCAAGAAGGAAAATTTCGTTGCAAAATCCCCCGCCCGGAATCCAGACCCCTCGCTCCGCTCGGGGTGACACTATAAAGAGGATTTTATTTTACTGGACAAAGCACCATCATTGTCATTCTGAACGAGTTCCGCAAAGCGGGACGAAGTGAATGCCGAAGGCATCCCCTTGTCTATAGAAAAGAATGTCAAGAGAAAAAGCATT
>CAZXQG010000156.1:0-2818 GCA_964642725.1 uncultured Chitinophagaceae bacterium | reverse complement strand
TCCGCCGATCCCCGAATCAAAAACACCGATTGGTTTGCTGGCATTCATATTATTGTGATGATAGCTGTATGTTGATGAGCTGATAAATCCTGTGCAGGAGTTTTTCCTTGATTTGCCGTTTCCTCTCGCTTCCTTGAATTGGAGTATTGTCTGCATCAAGGACGTAAAATGAATCGACGATTCCGTCCACGCGCGTTGCGATCTTCGCGAAATGAATGTTGAGTCCGAGCTGCGAGAATGTCCGGGTCACTTTGTACAAAAACCCCACGGTGTCCGGTGCATAAACATCGACGATGGTAAAATCCTGCGTATCCTCAAACGCCACGTCGATCCGGATGTTCGGATGGAACAGCGGTTTGGGACGGCGTTTCCATCGGCGATGATGCCGCTCAAAAAGATGTTCAAGCGTGACATTCCCCTTCATAACGTCGTCAAAATCTTGTTTGATTTTTTCGGCCTGGTCGTCGAGCAGCCTTCCTTTCGTTGCAACGTTGACGACACGAAATTGGTCGATCACGATGCCGTCGTCGCGGGTAAAAATCTGAGCGTCAAAAATGTTTGCATCGTTCGCCGAAAGCACGCCGCATAAGCTGGAAAGGAGAAACGGCGCATCGTGCGTTATCGCCGTGACAGCGCTGTGCGATTCTTCATGATGGATAATTGAGGAAATAGTTCCGAGGCTTCGAACACTGGCAATATGGCCGGCAATATCCTCGAGGGAGAAAATCTTGATATATGCTTCGTTATGGATCGACGTGATGTGGCGCTCGACTTCGTCGCGGGGCAATTGTTCGGACATGGTGCGAATAACCGAGCGGACCAATTCCTGGTGCTGTTCCTGCTGGAACGACACTGCCTCTTTGAACGGAAGCTTCCGTTCCAGTACGCCGCGGGTCTGGAGATACAATTCCTGCAGCAGCATTTGCTTCCATGACGTCCACACATTTTTGTTCACTGCGGAGAGGTCGCAATAGGTCACAAGAAACAACAAATCCAACTGCTCCGGCCGCTGAAACATCTCGGCAAACTCGGCGACAGTCTTCGGGTCGCTGATGTTTCGCCGGAACGCTATTTGTTCCATCATCAAGTGGTTGCGGATGAGAAATGCAATGTCGCCGTTTTCATCGGGATAGTGAATTCGGCCCAGGATCCGGCGGGCAACGTCCACGCCGCGAATTTCATGCTCCTCGATACCGTGGGGTTTCTCGATATCGTGGAAGAGCAAACCGAGAAACAAGATTTCTTTTTTTTCCAGCCCCTGATACGCTGCGGCAAGAATTCCCTTGCTGTTTGCAAGCCGCTCCGCATGTTCGATGGCGATCAGCGTATGCGCATCCGCGGTATAATAATGGTAAACGCTGTGTTGAAAGAATGCGACCAACTCCCCCCATTCCGGAATATATTTTCCGAGAACGTCGAAATCGTTCATCATCGTCAGCGTCGATGCAACGTTGGACGGCAAACGGAGAATATCCAGAAATACCGCAGCGGCATCTTTTGCCGTAATGCTCTGGGCATTGAAAAGCTGCGACGAGCGTCCGATGGCGGCAATTGTTCCCTGCAGAGAATGTCCCAGGGTTAAGGAGTGCTTGCCGCACCAATAGAACGCTTTAAGGATTTCTGCCGGCGAGGAAATTTCGACGGCGGTATTGCGCTGCAGCAGTTCGTCGCCGCGTGCAATGAATTGAGCGTCAAGGATTTGCTCTTTCGGTTTTCTCCATGGGGAAGGTTCAACGCTTTTTCGGAAATGGTTAATCAGCCGCTGGTTCAATCGGAAGATGCTGCGCGCATGCAGGAAATACTCGCGCATGAATTTTTCGACGTACTTCAGTTCCTGGTCGTCGCCGAATCCGAGCCCCTTGGCAATTTCCCGCTGAATGGAAAAATCGAGAGAATCGTGAATGGTTTTTGCAAAGTAGTGGGTCTCATGCCGCGTGCGGAGCAAAAAGTTCAGCGCGTTGATCACCGCGTCGCGCTCTTCTTTGGAAATGACGTTCTTGCGGTAAAACGTGTCGATCATGAGTTTACAGGACGACTCGCCGTTCAGAAACGGCGATTCCGTGAAATAGTCGGTATCGGTCGACCGGTAGACCCAGAGCAGGTTGTGAAGGTCGCGCAAGCCTCCCGCACTGTTCTTGAGATTCGGCTCGAGCAGTTTAACCGAATTGCCGTATTTTTCGTGGCGCTCGTCCATCCCGACCATGATTGCCTTCACAAACACAAGGTCGAACTTTTTTTGGATCTGCCTGAAGACGTCGTCGGCATACAGCCCCAGCACACGTCCGCTTCCGCACACGAACCTGCTTTCGAGAATCGACGCCCATGAATCGACGTCTGTCTCATACAGATTCACACAGTCCTGCACCGTCCGCACACTGTGCCCGACGTTGAAGCCGGCATCCCACAACGAGCGGAGAAATTGTTGAATAGATTCGGAGCCGGAGTTCTTCGCCTTCTCGTTTTCAGCGAGGATCATGAGATCAAAATCGGAATGGGGGCATAGCTCGGAACGGCCGTATCCTCCCAATGCGACGACAGCATAGTCCCCGGCAGCCGGGTTCAATTTCCAAAAATCGGAGAGCGTCGAATCAACAAGCGACGTTAGCCGCGCGCTGACGGCAAAACCGTCCGCGCCGTTGCGGTGCTGTTGGAATATTTCGGCAGATTCAGAGGTATAACGTTCTTTGATTGTCACTGAAGGCGAAGGAAGAATAACTGAATGTGATAATATAAAGAAGAGCGGAACGATTTACAAATGAAGGTAGTGTTACAGTTTGAGAAATTTCACTCTCGTTCCAAAACTCAGTTTGGGAACGAG
>CAZXQG010000155.1:0-2853 GCA_964642725.1 uncultured Chitinophagaceae bacterium | reverse complement strand
ATAGACTTGATGAAGCCAGCCGTTGCCTGTTCTTACTAACTTCCGTTGGCTATTGTTAGAAAAGGTAGAGGCGTTGTTGGAGAGATGGATGCCTTTGTAATTTGCGGTGACGGTTGCGCCTGTCGCATCGAACACCACAGCCGTTGTTGTCGAATTGGCATTCTGAAAATGCGCACCGCCACTGTTTGCAGACCAGTTTTGGAAGATGCCGGTATAGCTGCCGATTGTTTGAGTCGAAGGGGCGGAGGCGGTGTAAACCGGAACCCCAGATAAAAAGTTAGGATTCTGATTCAGCAACACGCCTTGATGTTGGGTGCTCGTACCGAGATTGTTTGAAGAATAACCGACGGGTCTTGCCCAATCCGACATTCCTTTATTCCGGGGGCCGTAACTGTCCGTCGTATCTATCATCCACGGGTCGAGAAAATTAAGCGTGCCGCCTGGCGAACCGCCTTCAAGGAGTTGTGATTGAAGCGTTGCGTTATTTGCAGTTTTGAATTGCGCGGCTAATATGCTAGGCTGCCCTGCCGAAGTCTTGAATGTATCGGGGTCGAAGACCCGTGAGTTGGTATTATTCCAGAGTTGAAATTTTTGTGTCGTACCGGATTTGAAATACTGCTGCGCCCGTACCCTTTCGACATTCCCGGATAGAGAAACAAATGGATAGGGTGCCATACTTGAATCGAATTTTACTGTGTTCCATCTCCCAACGTATCCAAAAGGGTTTTCCGATTCATCCAGCTGTGTAAGGGTTATGGTGGAACCTCCGATAAGCCTGCCTCCCGATCCCTGTACAAGAGCAGTTGATGGATTTAAAACCGCACCGCTTCCTAAAATTAACGTTCCATAATAAAGGATCTTTGCATTGGTCCCGAAATTTACAGTGCCGTCAATCTCGGTGGTGCAGTATGCATCAATTGTTATCGTTACTCCGGCATCAACCGTAGCTGTTCCTGTGATTCGGTTAAGGTCCCATGATGTATTGCTCGTAACATGCGGACTATTAAGTGTCGTTAACCCGGACGCGAGAGCATCGTATGCGCTAACCTTTCCATATCCTGAAGTATAATTCCATGTCCCTCCGGTTCCTCCGCCGATAGATTTCGCCGATGAGGTAATTGCGGAAATAAATTGCGATGCAGTATTTGACGGATACCGTGAGTAGTACAAGGCTGCGATAGCCGCAACATGAGGAGCAGCCGCAGAGGTCCCTGAAAAGAGACTGTCGGTGCCAAAATGTCCGTCTTTGCCCACTTTGGTAGCAACATGGTCCGTTGCGGTAATTACCGGAGTGTTCCGGTTTTGCTCGTTCCCCGGGTTTCCACCAGTGAACATGAGCGACGGTCCGCGCGAGCTGAAAGATTCGATAGAACCTGAAAGAGCATCGTAAGCTGCGACACTGATGCAACCGGTCGCCGCCGAGTGCCCATAAACTTGACCTGTTGTGCTTTTATAACTTAATGTATAAGAAGTTGTATTCACGACATTTCCTGGAAATACTCCTACTTTAATGTTTTTTGTCGATTGGGTTCTATCTTCCACCATTATATGAAAAGTGCCGGATCCGCCGTTCATGGGATGATCAAGCCACTCTTGGGGAACAACTCCTAATGGGGTGGCAGACGAATCAACAAGATTCCAGCCACCATCGTACAGATAAAGATTGTAATCGGCGCTCGCATTGCCCCACGGATCGTCCCATTGCAAACCGATAAAGAAATCAGAATAGCCGTTGATCGTGAGCGTCAGCGAAGTATCGATTCCGTTAAACTGAACCCAATGTTTCGTACCGGTAATGCTGAAGCTCGGTTTTCCAACGTACATGTATTGTGCATCATTGCCTGCAGCTGAAACGTAGACGTTCCCGGTTTGATATTGTTGAAAACTATAAATTGCAGAAGCAATATCCCCATCTGAGAACCACGGCTCTCCATAATTCCAACCGATATCGTCGACAATCACTTTACAACCGGCGGAAGTTGACATTGTATTGATGACGTTTGCCATATCGAGTGGTGTGCTGGAGTAATTGTCGATAGGGTCTGTTCCTACGGCGCCAAATGTCAATGACGCTCCAGGAGCGAGGTCATGGATAATTTCCATCATGGCGGTACCCTCGGCGTCGGAATAGTTTCTTGAGTCAAATCCATGGGAAGAAACCCATCCAACAGCGGGCAAATCTCCGCTCTGCTCAGAATTTATATAATATTGCATTCCGGAAGAAATGACGCCGACCTTTATAGGAGTTCCTCCGACCGTTGCTCCATTCGCGTAGAATACCGACCGTGCAGAATCGGCAAGCAACAGATGATCGCCGGCCGAAGTCACGTTTCCGGTCCGTGAACCGGCATATCCCACACCGTCAATTTCTCCGACGCCGCTCAATGCCGAGATATCTGCCAATTTATCCATAGGTATCCATGCATAAATGGTAATCTTTCCATGGCCGTGGACGATGCCACCCAACGCTGTAATCTCGTTGACGACCGTATCAATGTCTCCCGACACAGTAATGCTCAAGTACATCCTTCCTTGATCGTCAACAGGAAAGAACTTTGAACCGTACCGCTGTTTGTACTCCGTTGCGCTAATTTTCTTAACAACGGTATCCGCTTGAAATGCTCGGAATGTTTTCGCGAGCATACCGCCCATCTTATGTTCAGCACCGGTTTGCGATTGGGCCGCCATAATTTGCCCTGCAAGCCCTAAGCAAACCCCGATTATTAACAATATTTTTTTCATATAACAGATCCTTTCTCTTTGAACTTGTTCTTATTGTGCGTAAATTTATTATGCAAATAGAAAAGGGTCCGCCCCCGGCGGACAAAAGGTAACCAGCCTTAGCCTATCTAT
>CAZXQG010000154.1:0-3079 GCA_964642725.1 uncultured Chitinophagaceae bacterium | reverse complement strand
GAACTCTCGTTACAGCCGCAGGCCCGTACGCAGTGTAGCATTTCATTGCCGCTGTGCTACAGCGGGATATGCCGCTCAAAAAAAATCCGACACTTAAAAAAGCGTCGGACTTTTGAATCTGCGGAGAGGGAGTCCGCCCAAAAGATGGCGGATCTTCGAAGATTTTTCCAAACGTTGCAAGGACTCCTTCGGAGAATCCCTTCGGGAGAACTCTCGTTACAGCCGCAGGCCCGTACGCAGTGTAGCATTTCATTGCCGCTGTCCGGCAGCGGGAAAAGCCACTCGCCATAAATACAAATGGCTCGTTAGCACGAGCCATTTTTGCTTCTGCGGAGAGGGAGAGATTTGAACTCTCGGTACAGGTTTACCCCGTACGGCGGTTTAGCAAACCGCTGGTTTAAGCCGCTCACCCACCTCTCCGGGAGCTGCTTAAATTTTCTGTATAAATGTAGTCAATTGGAAAAAGATTTGCAACTGCTTTTTGGCTACAACGGAATGTTGCCGTGCTTCTTTTTCGGATTACGGTCAACTTTTGTCTCTAACATCTGCAATGCGCGAATTACCCGCGGGCGCGTCTCTTTCGGTTCAATGACGTCGTCCAAATAACCGCGCTCGACAGCGATGTACGGGTTCGCAAATTTTTCCCGGAACTCATCCTCCTTTTGCTTCACCGCTTCTTCTTTGTTATCCGCTTTCTCGATCTCTTTCTTAAATATTATCTCAACCGCTCCCTTCGGACCCATGACGGCAATTTCTGCCGTCGGCCATGCAAAATTCATGTCTCCCCGGATATGCTTGGAGTTCATCACGTCGTATGCTCCGCCGTACGCCTTACGCGTAATGACGGTAATTTTCGGAACCGTTGCTTCGCAGAATGCGTAGAGGAGTTTTGCGCCGTTTTTGATAATCCCCCCCCACTCTTGTGCAGTCCCGGGCATAAATCCCGGCACATCCTCAAACACAAGCAGCGGAATATTGAACGCATCGCAAAAACGCACGAAGCGAGCCCCTTTTACCGAGGCATCGTTGTCTAACACACCGGCGAGCACTGACGGCTGGTTGGCAACAATGCCGACCGGCCTTCCGTCCATTCTACCAAATCCGACGATGATATTCTCGGCATAATGTTCGTGCACTTCAAAAAAATCGCCGCCGTCCACCACCGAGTGTATAATCTGCTTCATATCGTACGGCTTATTCGGATTTTCAGGTATAATCGTATTGAGGCTATCATCCATCCGCTGAATTGAATCCTCCGATTCAAGCGCGGGCGGGTCGTCCATATTGTTCGAAGGAAGAAATGCGAGCAAGGTTTTTATCCTCTCGATGCACTCCTCTTCGCCATCACAGGCAAAATGCGCCACGCCGCTTTTTGTCGCATGAGTTATTGCTCCTCCCAAATCCTCGGAAGATACGTCCTCATGCGTTACAGTCTTCACGACGTTCGGCCCCGTGACAAACATGTAACTTGTGTTCTTTACCATGAAAACAAAGTCGGTGATCGCCGGCGAATAGACTGCCCCGCCGGCACACGGCCCCATCACAGCCGATATTTGCGGAATGACGCCGGACGCCATTGTGTTCCGGAGAAAAATATCTGCATAGCCGCCCAGGCTGACGACTCCTTCCTGAATACGCGCGCCTCCCGAATCGTTCAACCCGATCAACGGAATGCCGACTTTCAAGGCCATATCCATGATCTTGCAGATTTTCTCAGCGTGAGCTTCGGACAGTGAGCCGCCAAACACGGTGAAATCCTGACTATAGACAAATACTTGCCGTCCATTGATCCTGCCGTGGCCTGTAATGACACCGTCGCCCAAAAATCTTTGATTCTCCAATCCAAAATCATATGAGCGATGCTGAACAAGCATCCCGATTTCTTCAAACGTCCCTTCATCAATCAACAAATCGATACGCTCCCGTGCGGTGAGCTTCCCCTTTTTGTGCTGATCGTCAATTCTCTGCTTGCCGCCGCCCAGCAACGCGGCTGATTTTCTTTTCCGGAGATCTTTGAGTTTGTCCGATGGCATGAGTGCCTCATTTTTATAGTAGTGATATGAGAACAAATACAGCGGCTATGACTGCGACCACTAGAACAAGACCGTACATACAGGTTATGATCGAGAACTTGATCAATGTCTTGCCGCCTGTTTGCCTGTAGACACGCTTCATCCCTTGGTACAGATTCACGGGAATTGCAAGGAACAGCACGTCCGCGTAGTTGGAAACGAATGGCCATCCGGTGGAATTCAATAGGACGATTAAAAGAAGAATGAGATAAACGTATGAATGGAAATAGAATGAAAAAACGACATGCTCAATGTAGTAGTTTTTTGAGCGAAGATATATCAGTTTCAATAAGAGAGCAAAAACCGGGAGCAAGAGGAATACTACCTGCGGCGTGTGGTCGTGTAATCCATCAAAGAATAACTGCGGGTTGGTTCTCAATTTGTTCAACCCTGCTGCAAAACGATGGCCGTATTTTCTCTCAACCAGACCCGAGTCATCCTTCCAAATGGTAAGTCGTGTCCCGCCTTTCCTGGCGATGGTGATGATCGAATCTGCACGAACCGGTGTCAGCGACGAATCGACGCCGAGCTTGTTTTGCGTTTGCAGCTTTTCATCCGGTTTTTCAACAAGAGCTGTCGTAAAAAAATAGAGGAAACTCATGAAAAAAAACATTTTAAAAGGGGAAATGTAATGCGCCCTTTTTCCCGAAATGTATTCCACAGTTAAAATACCCGGCTTTATAAGGAATGGGATCAAGCTATGGAACAGTCGTGAATCGAACGAGAGCAACTCTTCAATCAATTCCCTGAGTATCTCTTTGAACGGCAGTTTCATCTCTACATTGCGCTGTCCGCATTTCGAACAGTACTCGCCGTTGAGTTCGCTGCCGCAATTCTCGCAGAACTGTTTTTCACCGGTCATGGCAAAAGATACGGTTTCCTTTTTGTTATTTCAATGTGCGGGGGGTGCGGAGTGAAACCGCCGGAGGTTAATGTCCGATCGGCGCATTACCTAGTGCCATTTCCAGTAAATAATCTTGTATTTCACCGCTCACGAAGTGATGCCT
>CAZXQG010000153.1:0-3087 GCA_964642725.1 uncultured Chitinophagaceae bacterium | reverse complement strand
CCCGAAGCTTTGCTTTGTGAATTCCAGACGGCGACATGATCTCCTGCGTGTGCGTAGTTATCAACCAGAACCTCTACGAGCGACCCGCGGACGTCGAAAATCTCAAGCCTCACGTTTCCGGATTTCGGGATATAATATTGGATGGATGTGGAAGGGTTGAACGGGTTTGGATAATTTTGTGAAATGTGAAAGACATCCGGTTTGCCGGGCTTCGCAGATGCAACGGAAGTTGCCCCCGAGTAGTCGTACGGTTCATTAACCATGTGATACTGGGCTTCACCGGCCTTTTGCAAATACAATGTCCTGATCGGCGTGCGTGGAAAATTCTGAAGAGGCGTCAACGTCGCGGACCCGTCGAGCTTCCACTCGTACAATGGAATGGAATTCGGGTCGAGGTATTTCGACAGTCCTCGTTCGACCGCTATATGGAAGAGTCCGAAGTTTCCCGGCTCATGACCCGCAAGATACGTTCCGATAATATCGACGTGTCGGGCGTTCTTGCCGAAAATCACGACATTCGTCATGATATCCCGACCATAGCCGCCGTTATCTTCAGGACCGGAGACGAAGGGACCCTCTCTGCCGTAGACTCCCTCGATGATGTTGATGATCGGTTGCAAGACTGAGTTGTTGTCCAGGCATCTCGCTGTATGCGTTTCCATCCAGAGACCGCCGCTCGCAGTACCCGGGAGATCCCAGCGAGGAATGCCTGCCGCGACATGCCGATTATAATTGGATTTGATAGAGGAAAATGCGTCGAGGACGATATCGTTCGGGTCTACTCCCGCCATTGTAGTTCCCCACGCGGCGCAATGTGCGACATAGGGGCGTGCATTCGTTCCTTGAATATTTTTCGAGCAAAGGGTCATCCCCATCGAGTGGGATTTGAATTTTGCGATGTTCACGAGGCAGGAGCCGGGTGTATTCACTGGAGAAAGGTAGGGGATTTTTTTGTACCACACTCCATTCGGAACGTCCATCCACTGAACATCGGCCGCCGGAAGTTTATCAACGGTATCGAAATCCTTGAGGTCGATTCCTGTTCGCGCCGCAAGATCGCTGTACCATTTTCCATCCGCTTGCGAGCTTACATAATTGGCTTCCCTGATGAATAAGTTCTTTTGGGCCGCACCAAGATTGGTAAGACTGTTGATCATGCCTTCGACGAAGTAGGGATCTGTCTGTATCCCCATCGTTTGTTCGACCGGCGCCGTATCCCACGCCCACGCCGTGATATTCGGCTTTAAAATAATATCCGAGGTTACAGGGAATGCACCGGCGGCATTCGGTGTGTTCACGAAAAGAGTCGCTCCGAGTTGCTGTCCAACCTTAAGGAGTGCGGCTGTGTTTGTCTTTACATCGACGTTCGTTTTGAGGATGAAGACTGCATCTGGGTGATTTTGAACAAAATCATTGAGGGCAAAAAATTCTGATGCGGAAGGCTTTCCCCAGGTTTTATGAATATTCAGGAATACCGCCCCGCTAGCCAAGGTCGAAGCTTTGATAAATTCGCGACGCGATAACATTTATTCTCCTCCTTGAGCAGCTCGATAAGTGCCAGCATCCAGAATTGTTGCCGGTAAGTCCGGTGAAGGATCGTTACAGATGGCGCTCTGAGGTTACCTGCCTGCTATGTAAGAAGTTTTTGAGACAATTTCAAGCGCGGAAAATGGATAAAGTCCTTCCTTGCTCACAACACGACACGCCGCCCCGCTCCTATATCTTTCTTACTCTTACCGTCCAATACCGGTGCCCCATGCCGGAAACGTCTATTCTATAAGTAACGTCTCTGTCAAATTTTACCGCCGACTTTCCGCTTGCCTGTATCTCTCCTTTTATAGAAACAGAAGAATTCTTTTTCACCGTTTTGAAAACGGGTGTAATATCCGCAAGGTTAACTGAACCTCCGGCCGTGCATTCAATCTTTCTATGCAGCCAATCGATCGAAACGCTCACAGCGCCAGGAAAACCAAAATCAACAAAACCATTCTGAGCGTTCTTCAAGTTTTGTCCCGGCAAAAGATTTCCTGTCGCAATGACTCTAAAATATTTCCTGATAAATGAGGGGGTAAAGACCG
Source organism: uncultured Chitinophagaceae bacterium (assembly GCA_964642725.1). Taxonomy (GTDB): domain Bacteria; phylum Bacteroidota; class Ignavibacteria; order UBA10030; family UBA8401; genus JAGVPT01. The sequence continues at coordinate 1,009 of CAZXQG010000153.1, read as the reverse complement.
CAAGGAAGTCGGTTTTTTGCAGAACTCCTCTCCATTGTTTCAGCGCTTCGGGCGAGTTGTCGGCGTAGAGAACCGTCGCCCCGGCATAATCGCCGTTGAACGCGCCGTACTCCTGCAGCGCCTTTGCGATGATTTTGCAAGCGGGTGTTAGGTTCAGCGTATCAACATTAATCCCCGGATCGAGTTGAATTCTCCCCCCCATCGGAATTCCAACGCGGTTGTTCATTTCCTCAACCGTTGCCTGTGCAGTGCTTGCCGGAGGAACAAAGAATTCCGAACGGCCGCGCTGATATGCGAACACGAGGGCGTGGTCGATCGTACCGGCTTTTATTTCATCGGGCCGGATCAGTCCGGCAATCAAAGGGAATCCTCCGGCCCGTGAGCGGTGGGCGTCAAACTCATTCTCCTGGTCGAACCATGGCTTCTCGACGCCCGAGCTTCGTACATCGGTTACAGCACCAAGCCCGGTCGTCCACACTCCATCCGTGTTCTTGCGGGCCGCCCACATATCCCACTCAATCATTTTCGATGTATCGAGAATGCAAAGATGATTATCGCTGAAATCTCCGACGGGAGGAGATGCGATGAAATCGGGAAGGATGGGAATACGATTCGGTTCGGCAAAACCCTTTCCGTAAATCCCCGGACGCGAATTAATAACGTTGACCCTAGGCACGGAATCGGAATTGATGTAATAGACTGGTATTGACCAGTCATTGATGTTGACCAAAAAATCCCCTTTGCTCAGGTCACCAATAAGCCGGCTGGATTGGGAGTCTACAGGAGCGTTGGATGGAATCTTCGTGTTCCAGGGGCTGTCAATACTGAAGGGACGCCAACTCTTTTGGGCGTGTGAATTATGTGTGAAGAAAAGAGATAGACTTAAGGCTAAAAGGGGAGTTCGCAATTCCATACGGTAAGAGTAAATAGTGGTCGCTGAATGCCGATCTGCAGAGGATTTACTTGTGAGTGCCAAGGTACTACATTCTGGTGGTCATTGGCAAGTTGA
>CAZXQG010000152.1:0-3131 GCA_964642725.1 uncultured Chitinophagaceae bacterium | reverse complement strand
TTCTTCATGGCCGCACCTCCTTCGCCCGGTCAACTCGCACGGCAAAGTTTTTCTCAGCGCCGGATGGATTTTGCGATACCGGCTTGTCATGGTCATCTGCCTCTTTCATTGGATAGACCGGCGTCGGAATCTGTTCTTTCAGGACCAACATTTTAAATTTTCCCCACAAATACGCAAAGATGTTTGGCTTGTCAGGGTCGGGGATTTTGTGACTCACGGCAGGAACCGTCCGCAGATAGGCAACAATGGCGTTTTGATCATCTTCTTTTAATGCAGCAAGCGCTGCCCATGGCATCGGGAATGGGAGAAATTTTCTTCCATCGCGTGAAATTCCCTGCGTGAACGCTCTTTTGATTTCCTGGTCGGTCCAATTGCCCAATCCGGTTTCCTTGTCCGACGTGAGATTCCGTGTAACATACTTGCCGAACGGATAGAGGTCAAAAGTCAACCCGCCCGACAATTGCGACCCTTCGATGATGCGGAGATCTTCGGTGTATCTGGAATGACATCCCGCGCAGCCGATTGTCCGGACAAGGTATTTTCCCCGCTGAACCGGGTCGGCCTTTGCCTGGGCTTCAAGCTTCGCATAAAATTCCCTGAGCTCATTTTCATTCATGTTCCACGCAGGCTTACGCGCCATTGAAACCACATAGTTTGCGAGATTCCACATTTCTTTATCGCTCACGGCGCCGGCGTAGGAGGGCATCGGCGTTCCGTCGACGCCAGTCCTCAACCGAACATAAATATCACGTGCAGTCGCTCCTCCCCGGAATGTCCAAGGCTCGGTCAGATTCACGGCATTGGTTTCAAAATTCCATTCATCCTGGAAATCTTTTGCCACCGCGCCGGTCCCGGCGCCGTCGGTTCCGTGACAATCGGCGCACTGCAGTTTTGCGTAGACTTTTTTTCCGGAAGCAACGCTCGAAGCCGAAAATGGATCGGCAGTCTCTACTCGAATGGGACGCGGTTTATCCTTTTGAAATCGCGGCGAGAAAGTCTTCACGTAATCGATCACTTCTTTTAATGAATCGCCTTTGATGAACGGCGCCCAGTCGGGCATTGATGTCCCGTGCAAGCCGCTGTTAATCGTCGCTGTAAGATCCTCGTCCGTCGGCAGGCTGCCGGATTCTGTCGAGCGAAATTTGAATATGCCGGTTGTAAAATTCCGCGGCCGGGGGTTCAGCAGTGCCGATGCGATACCATCTCCTTTTCCGTTCACCCCGTGACAGGGGGCGCAGTGCACTTCATAGATGGTTTTTCCCACGGCTGTCTGGGAAGAGGTTTGCCGGTCGGCGGGAGCGCTTATCGCAAGTGCGCTCACGACGGTCCACAGCCATGCAGCGAGGAATTTACAATCAGCTTGGAAAAGAATTTTCATTTTTCCTCCGTGGAATGAAAGAAACGCATATTCAAATCATTCAACAACTGAAAATATTTCACGTCTGCCTGAATCGACCAGCGGGACAAATTTTGCATGATACCACTCGCCGAATTCTTTCATCCCTACCTCGCTCTTCAACGAACGGTCAAAGTCTGCTATGTCGTTGAACGTGTCTTCGATTATAAACGTGTAGTATTCGCCCGTATAGTCCGTAAGGACACGGCTCTCCGGGAGCCCATGCTTTTTACGAAGTGCCGAAAAATCTTTCCAAGCCGCCTTCGCCTCTTTTGCTTTTCCAAACTTTAGTTGAAAAACTTCGCGGACGACGATCATACAATTCTCCTTGTAGTTTATGTGGTGGAATAAAAGCACGACAGCACTATTGCCGGAAAAAACAGCAATACGATGTGCTTAATGAATGTTTTGCGTCGGATAAGATATGCGTTGTTGCAATCGGCCTATACTGTGAATTCAAGCCCTACATGCATTGAATCTCCCCGGCCTTTTGCCTACATTTGTACGCTAATGTATCTTTTCGGAGAGATTAAGTCAAGATTAATTTCAGCAATACGATGCAGCCCCTTTTAGATTTTTTCGCAGAGAACCAGCTCCTCCTTTTCTTCACCGTCATCGGACTCGGCTACCTCGCCGGCCAAATTAGAGTGTTCGGATTCAGCCTTGGCGTGTCGGCTGTATTGTTTGTCGGAATTGCTTTCGGCGCCCTCGATAAAAGGCTCGGCCTCCCTGAATACATCTACATCATCGGCCTTGTGCTATTCGTCTATGCCGTGGGGCTGCAGTCGGGTCCGAGTTTTTTTTCCTCATTCCAGAAGCGCGGGCTGCATACAAACGGACTCGCTGCAATGGTGCTCGTGGCCGGAGCGCTGATGACGGTTGTCATTTGGAAAGTCCTTGGTATCTCTCCGTCAAGTGCGGCCGGCCTTTTTTGCGGCGCCTTGACGAGCACTCCGGCGCTCGCCGCGACTGTTGAAACTGCAAAATCTCTTTCCATAAACCTTCCGCGCGATATTGCCGATCTCAATGCCAGCAGTCCCGTTGTAACGTACGGACTTGCGTATCCGTTCGGCGTCCTTGGAGTCCTTCTATGGTCTTTTGTTTTTATAAAGATTTTCAAAATTGACTTTGCAAAGGAAGAGGCTGCACGTTTGAGAGAGTCAGGCTCAGACATCATCGTCAGCCGGACGTTTCATATTACAAATCCTGCGATCAACGGAAAAAGCGCAGCGGAATCTCTGCAGCTTCTCGGGCAGCCGGCATTCACGCTCAGCCGGATCAAAAAGGGAGCGGCCATCGAAATTGTCAGACCGGATACGATTCTCTCCGCGGACGATCGGATCGTTGCGGTAGGAACGCTGGATGCGCTTGAGCGGGCGCGCATATTGTTCGGCGAAGAGTCGCCGGATCATCTCCCCCTCGACAACACTGGAATCGATTTCCGGCGCATTTTCGTTTCCAATACGTCTGTTGTCGGAAAACATATTCACGAGCTTAATCTTGAAAAAGAATTCGGCGCAACGATCACCCGCCTTCGCCGCGGCGATGTTGATTTCGTTCCATCGCCGGACACTATTCTCGAAATGGGGGACAGAATCCGCGTCGTCACTCGTCTCGAAAACCTCGACCGCATCACAAAATATTTCGGCGACTCGATGAAGGCTCTCTCCGAAACGGATTTTCTTTCTATCTCGTTCGGCATCGTGCTGGGAGTGATGGTTGGAATGATCCCTCT
>CAZXQG010000151.1:0-3136 GCA_964642725.1 uncultured Chitinophagaceae bacterium | reverse complement strand
GAGCTCCTCGGATTAGCGTTCCCAACGGGACGTTGGGAACGAGAGCAAAGGGATCCTCCAAAGGAGTCCTTTGGACCTTCGGGACAATCTGAGCAAAATCTGCGCAATCCGAGTAATCTCAGTACTATTTGATCAGCAACATTTTCCTCGTGCTGCGGTAATTCGTTCCACCCCCTGCAATAACGATCCGGCAAAAATAGACGCCCGATGCGAGATGTCTCGCATCAAAACTCACTTCATAGAAGCCCGGTTCCTTTTCGTCCTTCACAAGAGTTTGAACCTCTTGCCCCAACACATTGTACACTGTCAGATCTACTCTAAAACGGCTTCCCGAATTAGGCACTGCATACCGTATTGTCGTCGCCGGATTAAACGGATTGGGATAGTTAGGATACAACTGAGGATCGCTCGGCAGGAACGCAATTCCATTAAGATTCTTTTTAACGAATGCTTGAGTTCCCACCAACACACGGTAGTTTTTGAATCCTTCTTTCCCCGTTGTCGCTTCAATCGAATTCTGACTTTTAAGATTAAACGCCAATCCTTTCGATACATCAAGAAGACATACGGTAAAATTCGCCGACGGAATTTTTTCTACGGCATTAAACAGCAGAGTCGCTTTTGCGTTCCCATCCCCCGTCGTCACCGTCATGTCCCACGCATCGCCGTCGTCGCTGATCGGCCGCATGTCTTTCAGCAATGATCCTGCCTCGCTATGAAACCCGACAAGGATATTTCGATCTCCCACGAACGGAGGAGTAAACCGGTCGTTGTTGTCATATCCTTCTCGCGACTGTAATTTCATGCCGATTTCGGCTCCGGTATATGACATTTGAATATCGCTCCTCGACGCACTTATTTGAAGAGTCCACTCTTTTGTAGTATCGATCTTCGTGATTGTCTGTTTTTTAATGCCGGTTTTCTTAGCCGAGGAAGGGATGGAGGGTGCAGGGATAGTAAATCTCATCGAGCAAGCGCTGTCCACATATATTGCCCAGCCCTGCCAGGCTCGTAATGTGTCAAGGTCGGCACCTGTGCTCTCCCATCCCCCTTGCGGGCCGGTTCCCGAGTAATAATAGCGGTCTAAGAGATCGCCCCCGACAAAACGCAATCGATCAAAAGGTATGTTGACCAGGAACGGATTACCAACCAGATTCCATCCCTTCTTCAGCGGTACACCTACCGCGAACATCTGATCGGATCTGACCAATTGAGCGTTGGCAACCGCCACGGATTTTCCCGGATCTCTCGATATAATAAAAAATGCCGAGCCCGGAACCACGACGGTATCATCTTTAAACGATTCATAATCCTGCCACGTGCTGTCAAGAAGGCGCTGCATCCTCCAGAGAATATGCGGCTTTCCATTCTCAAGATACGGTCCGAAACTCTGAGGCAGCTCCATGAAGCTGCTCGGTTTTTTATTATCTAAATCGTACGGCACTGAGAAAATGCGATACGCCATGACCTCCTGAGCTGCGGAGTACGCCGACGCAGAAGGGATGCCAAGAGTATTAGCGACAACGGCCCCGGGCGCAAGCCGCATCACGAAAGAATAGAAATTGGAAACCGATGCATTGCCCGCGCTGTCAGTCGCCTGGATCTGGTAATCAACACCGATTGTCTTTCCCCCGCTGCTAAAGGCACTTACTGGCAGTGCGTAAGATAAGTTACTGACGCCGGGAAAATCTTTGGACGATGAACTGGTGTCATTGACTCTTCGATAATTCAATTTCATTGACGCTACCGGAGATTCATTCGATGATTTAATGGCACTTGCGGCAATTGGAGGAACAGTGTTAATGGTCCCGTCCTGTTGAACAACAACGGTATCGGGTTTTGCGGCATCATATTGTATTGTTGGTGCCGTAGTGTCAAAGCGTGCCACGACGAATCCCGTCGAGTCGGGGCTTTTATTTCCAAGAGAATCTTCAAGATAAAAATAGACGATATGCGTTCCAACTTTATTCATAGACAGGACAAAACTATTATTGACAATCGTCTGGCTAAGAAGAGTGCTTGAAACGTGCGGCAGAGTATCAAGAGAATACCAGGCACGGGGCGTAGGCAGCATTCCGGCTTGAGAGACGTTCCAAGCAACGGTGTCACTCGTGGTATTTGTCCAACTGCTCGGTGAAATGCGGGGTGATTGCGGCCTTCCCGGCTTTGAATATAACCTTACAGCAATGGGAACTTTGAAAAGAGGAGTTGCAGAATTATTTTTAAGAACCAGCGTATCGCCGTACACGCCCGCATTTTTGGAATAGCAAAGGATAAGAGTGTTCAACGAATCGCTTATTACAGCATTACGAATTTGAGAGACAAAAATGCTGTTTGCCGTATAGCTGCTGTCGATCTTCAATTTGTTTATGGAAGTATTTTTTATCAGAATGGCCTGATAGTTTGAATCGTTCGCCGCCGCAAGTCCGAAATTAATCGCTGACTTGTTTACGCTGATGACCGGATATGGCGAAGTTCCGCCTAACGGTGTCTTTACGACCCCTGCGTCAGAAATGACTGTCATTGTATCGATGACCGTTCCGAACAAGACCGGCTTAAAAACCACCCGCAATGCCGCGCTGTCCTTCCCCGGAATACCTATTGTTTTCGGCGATATGGAAAAAGCGCTATTTGTTGTGGTGATATTGCTTATCGTCAGCGGAATGATCGAAGCGTTCCGTGCATACACAGTGATAACGGCTGAATCCTGAAGAGTCCGGTCAGAGAAAAATATCCCGTTTGCTAATGATATTATCAGCGGCGAGGGGCAGTTCCCGGTTAACGGTACCTTGATTATTGCCGATATTGAATTGTTTCTAAGATACAGCGTATCGGTAAAACCGCCCACGGCAACCGGAGAGAACGTCACAGCAACGCTGTCAATTGTTGGAATAGAAATATTTGTTCTCGCAACTTTAAAAACCGGCGATTTTGTATAGAGAGAATCAATCGTCAACAAGTTGACGGTTGAATTAGAAATCTGCAGCATCTGCTGTTTTGAGGAGTCGCGCCCGACATTTCCGAAATTGAGCGACGATGGATTAAGCACCAATGTCGGAAACGGCGATGTTCCGGCCAATGGTACTTTTATTAATGTTGATGCTGAATTATTTCGGAGATACAGCGTATCTATGAA
>CAZXQG010000150.1:0-3138 GCA_964642725.1 uncultured Chitinophagaceae bacterium | reverse complement strand
CATGAAATTTTCCGTCACCAGCAGCGAATTGCAGAAAGCGTTATCGAAAACTATCGGTGTCGTGCCCACCAGATCAACCCTCCCCATCCTTGAAAATCTCCTGTTTGAAACCGCCAAAAATGTTTTGAAGATCACCGCTACCGACCTTGAAATTTCGATGACCGTTGCCGTGAATGTAAAAGGCACGGAAGACGGAGTTATTGCAATACCCGCGAAAAGGATAGTCGATACGATACGTGCGTTACCGGACGTTCAGGTGGTGTTTTCGATAGATACCGAGAACAATAAAATTAAAATGGCGACGGAAAACGGAGAATATTCGCTGACCGGCGAATCGAGCGAAGAATTTCCAACAGTGCCGCAGTTTAAGGGAGACAATGAAATCGGCATCGATGCGGAAATGCTGCGGTATCTTATCGGTAAAACATCGTTTGCCGTAAGCACCGATGAGCTGCGGCCGGCGATGATGGGCGTTCTCTTCCAGCTCAAGGAGGCAGAAATTCGCGCGGTTGCTACCGACGGTCACAGGCTGGTTCGCACTATCAACAGGTCGTTTGCATCCCCGAAATTCAAGAAGGAAATCGTCATCCCGTCGAAAGCCCTGGCGCTTGTTGCAAAACTTGCCGAAGAGGGAAAAAGTAAAATTCTTGTGAACGAATCGCATATCATGTTTCAGTTCGACGGCACGACGCTGATCTCCCGCTTGATCGAAGAAAGCTATCCGAATTACGAAACGGTTATCCCGCTCGACAACGAGAAGACGCTCGTTGTCAGCAAAGACCAGATGTTGTCGTCTGTCCGGCGCGTGTCGCTCTATTCAAGTTCGACAACGCACCAGATCCGTCTGTCGCTCGCAAAGAATGAATTGACGATTGCCGCGGAGGATGTAGACTTCGGGAGCGAAGCGCGGGAAACAATTCCGTGCGAGTATTCATCCGATGAAATGGAAATAGGTTTCAACTCGGGCTACGTTGTCGACGTCTTGGCGCATCTTGAATCCGATGAAGCAGTTTTCAAATTCAGCTCGCCGACGCGGGCAGGCATCGTATCCCCGCGGCCCCAGCGGGAGAAAGAAGACGTGCTGATGCTCATCATGCCGGTGAGGTTGAACAATTAACAGGGCCGCACATACCGTATGAAAATAGTGCGCGCACAGCTCCGGCAATTTCGAAACCATGATTGCACGGAGTTGGACTTTGGGACGACAACGAACGCATTCCTGGGGGACAACGGTCAGGGGAAGACCAATGTGCTGGAAGCTCTTTCGTTCCTTTGCCTGACAAAAAGCTTTTACGCAAGTTCCGACACTACCGCACTGCAGCAGGGAAAAGATTTTTTCGAAGTGAGGGGAACACTGCTGTCCGACGTCGGCATTGAGCACGACGTTCGCGTTGCCTACGATTCCCGCACGAATCAAAAAAAAATATTTATTGACGGAAACGAGCCCGAAACATTCTCATCCGTCATCGGCCAATTTCCGATCGTCGTTCTGTCGCCGGAGAATAACAACATCACCTTCGGCACGCCGTCGGACAGGCGGCGGTTTATGGATTTGGTTATCTCGCAATCGAGCCGGGTCTATATGGAAGACATGCTGGAGTACCGGCGGGCGCTTCGTCAGCGGAACAAAATTCTGTCGGATGCAAGCAGAGGAATGGGAAACGCTTCATTGCTCGAGCCGTGGGACGAGACGTTGAGTGTTCACGGTGCAAAAGTACTGTTGAAACGCGCCCTCTTTTTCGAGGAATTTGCGCCGTTCATTACCCGCGCCTACGGAGCGGTAGCGCAGGAGACGGAAACACCTTCCGCCGAGTACATACCGCAGGTTGCAGCCGCGCCGCACGACCCGCCCGAAACAGTATACGGGCGATTGCGCGAAAAGCTTGAGGAGAGACGACGGGACGAATTGAGGATCGGTTCGACGCTTGTCGGTCCGCATAGGGACGAAGCGGCGTTCTCGTTGAACGGCCTTCAGCTGCGCGCGTACGCTTCGCAGGGCCAGCATAAGACCTTCTTAATTGCCCTGAAAATCGCCGAATTTTTCTACCTCAGCGAACGATGCGCCGAAACGCCCGTTATCCTCCTCGACGATGTGTTCACGGAACTGGACGATACCCGCGCACGGAAGCTTCTCGCCCTCATCGATTCCCTCGGACAGTCGTTTATCACGACAACGAACGAGCAGGTGTTCCACAATACGATTCACTGGGACGACGCGCGAAGAAAATTTTCGATCCTCAACGGTGCGGTGGCGCCCCAGCAGCACGAGGCGGCAGCATGACACAGAGTTCGCCCGAATCGCTCGGCAATGTCATCGACAGCCTCATGCAGCAGCTTGGACTGCAGACAAAGCTGAAACAATACGATATTGTCTCCCTGTGGCCGTCGATTGTCGGTGAGCAGATCGCAAGCATGACGAGTGTCGACAAAATTGAAAAGAACGTTCTTGTCGTCAAAGTAACGGCGGCACCATGGCGCACGGAATTGACGTTCAGAAAGAAAGAGATTTTGGAAAAAGTACATTCAGCAATGAATTCAGACTTAATCAAAGATATCCGGTTTCGATAAACAATTAATTGGTACATGACGTGGCAGAAGCAACATCAACATCAAAATCAAAAGTAAAAAAATCCAACGGCGAATATACAGCCGAAGACATTACCGTACTGAAAGGGTTAGAAGCTGTTCGCATGCGCCCGGCGATGTACATCGGCGACGTCAGTGCACGCGGGCTTCATCATCTTGTATACGAGGTCGTGGACAACTCCATCGACGAGGCGCTCGCCGGGTACTGCAAAAATATCGATGTCAAGATTAACAAAGATGGCAGCGTCACGGTCATCGACGACGGGCGCGGGATACCGACGGATATTCACGCACAGGAAAAACGTTCCGCCCTCGAAGTTGTTATGACCATGCTTCATGCCGGCGGCAAGTTCGACAAGAACACCTACAAAGTATCGGGCGGATTGCACGGCGTCGGCGTTTCGGTCGTCAACGCATTGAGCGAATGGCTTGAAGTTGAAGTCCGCCGCGACGGAAAACTCTTCTATCAAAAATATAAAAAAGGGGACCCCGTTGACGCCGTGAAAGTGATCGGCAAGGCGGAGAAGGGAAAGACCGGAACAAAAACGACCT
>CAZXQG010000149.1:0-3257 GCA_964642725.1 uncultured Chitinophagaceae bacterium | reverse complement strand
AATTTTCGATTCAGATTGAAATGTCGAATGCATCTTGCGCGGAAATCGAAAATTGAAAATCAGCTATTTCGGCCTCAATGTAAACAACAACAGGCTTCCCTTTTTGAAAGAAATTTTCACCGGAGACGAAACCACTCTATTGCTCGTCCCTTCCCGAACACCAAGTTCGAGGGATTCATTATGAAGGGGAAATTCAAGCCCCGTGGTCGTAATTCCATCGCAACGGCCGAGCGGGAGCAGCGACACGACCGAGCCGAGATCCGATTCGAAAACAATCCTTCGGTCGATAATCTGGATATCGCACAAAGAATCAGCAAAAAGCAGGTGAATTCTTTTATGGTATTTTTTTAGAATGCTGAGGTTCGAGAACGAATGGTCCGGCCTTCCCCCCATCGCGCCAACGACAACCGCACTCCGATACCGGTGTTTCAATAAATAGTCGAGCGCCTTTTCTAGGTCAGTGCTGTACTGGCTTTCGACTCGGATGGTCTTAACGCCGGAAAATAATTTTCTTGCGGCAGGCGAGATTGAATCCAAATCGCCGATGATGACATCCGGCCGGATCCCAAGTTTCCGGGCTTTATCGGCTCCGCCGTCTGCGCACACAATAAACTGCACTCCGTGCAGCAACGGCGCGATCGCCTTTTTCGAAAGCATCTCTCCGTTGCAAATGACTAGCGCCCTTCGCATCTTTTTCTTTCCTGTCGAAAATGTTTTCATGTATTCAGGCTATAATTGTACCGTGATACCGACAAGAAAATTTCTTTCGGCTGCGGGGAAAAATAGACCGCCGCCCCCTGTTTGCGTATACAGCGTGTTCAACAGATTACGAACTTCACCCCGTAGAGTCACGTCGGCGATTGCAACGGCAGGAAGTTTGTACAACGCTTCAGCATTGAATACTGTATATGCATCGTTTTTATCTGTTTCAATCTTAAAATTGTCTGTGTAGAACGAACCGACATATTTGGCTGAAACTGAAACGGACAACCTTTCTGTCCGATAGTTTAGAAAGAGATTTCCCATCAGGCTTGGAAACCCTCCGATCGGATTGCCGTCCAATTTTGTAGCGAAAACGGCTCCCGTGGAATCAACGTCGAGAAATGTTTCTTTAACAATTCTGTTGGACGAAATGGATGCGTTCCCGCTCACTGAAAATGAGAACGGCAATCGCGCCGAACCGTCGATCTCGAAACCGATGTGACGTGTGCGGTCAGCGTTGCCGACAATCGGAATGCCGAAGCGGTTGAGTTTTCCGTTCGGGACCAGTTCATTCGTAAACTCCATCCAATATACGTTGACGGTGCCGGTGAGGTCGGTTGATTTGTACCCTGAACCGAGCTCGAAATCGAGGAGCTGTTCCGGTTTCACAAGAGGTTTCGTGTAGTCGTAGACGGTATCGTTGTTGACAGTTTTCGTCTCGAACTGAGGGACAATCGTCGGGTCGTAGGCGGCATTCTCGGCATCGTATAAATTGCTCAGCGGCGGTTCATGAGAAGTATATGCTGCCGACACGTATGCGTTCCATGCATCGGTGACATTGTAATTGATTCCAAATCGGGGATTGAGAAAATAGTACGGGTAACTGAAAGAATTGTCCAGAAATTTTTCGTTCTCAATTCTGTATTGGTTATAGGCGAATTGCACGTTTGCCATTAACGAAATATTTTCTTGAAGGCGGTACACCTCGGTCGTATATAATGAAGCCATATATTTTTCAGCGTCATATTGATAGAACCGGTAGCCGACGTCATAGTTCGCGGGGAGGCTATCGGCGCCCAGAATGTTCCCCCAATGTGTTCCCTTGTGATAGCGGAGTTCCGCGCCGATAGTTAATTCACCATTGTCATGCGTCAATTCGTAGCGCGGCAGCCAGCCCCACTGTGCAAGATCAATACCTGCGCGAACAAGCGCGGTCGAGATATCTTGCGCGGGATGGAACCCATGTGCCTGATCAAGTCGGAAAGTCGTCGTATCGCCGTATTCGTTGAAATCAAACCACCCGTGTCCTTCATAAAAAAAGAATGTGTTGCTTAATTTTTGTGTTTCGGATATTTTCCATTCATTAAGAACCTCATAATGCGGCTGCGTGAATTGCTCGTTTTCTTCCGGTTGACGGGCCAATCCTTCGTCGTTAATATTCATCCTTCGAAGTTTGTAATCGTCATTGTATGATTTCGGCAAGCCGTTATACACCAATTGATCCTGCAGCGGTCCTCCGAAGAAATGAATGCGTGTCGTAGTATTTTCTCCGAGCAGCAGCGCCCCGAAGAAGTACGAATCCAACGTCGCCCCGGAGTGAAGTCTGTATCCGTTGGAATTGATTTCCCCCAGTTTTCCGTACAGCATGTATTTTTTGTCGATCAACCCAGAGTTAAATGCCGCTGAGAGTTTTTTCATGGTCATCGGCAACGATTCACTGCTGTCGCCGTACTGCTGAAAGCCGAGCATGCTTTCAAATTTCACGTACGGCTTCGGCTCGAACGGATTGGTGACGACGTTAATAGACCCGCCGATCGCAGGCGGTCCGTAGAACGCGCTCCCCGCTCCCCGCTGTACCTGAACGTTCGATGCGCTTGCGAGAATGTCCGACACGTCAAGCCAATACATACCATGGTCTTCAGGATCGTTTTGAGGGATCCCGTTCACCATAACGGAGAGGCGCGACTGGTCGAACCCGCGCAGCGTCACGTAATTGTAGCCGATGCCGTTCCCGCCGTCCGAAAAAGAAACCATCGAAGGAAGCTGGGCAAGTAATACGGGAACATCCTGCATTGAATAGCGCTGCTCGATGAGTCCTTTGCTGAGGTTGGTAAATGTTACCGGTGTTTCCCGTTCCTTCGCCTCGGTGGCGGTGACGAGCACCGGGGCGAGGGTGTACTTCACTGTATCCTTTTCATTTTGAGCAAGAAGAGATCGATACTGTACTAAAAGAAGGGCGATGATGATCATGATCTTTCCCATCTCTCGTTTTTCTATTTTTCTTTCCATCATGAATGAACTCCCGTTACAAATTCGGAAATAAAAAAAGCCGCTGCTGAAATGGAATGCATCAGCAACGGCTTCATAAACAACTATGACATCGTGTTCCTACGCTGGCATTATCCAGATCAGGTAAATCCATCCCGCACAAACGCGGGATCGTTGTAGGGTATATTCTCAGATTCGCACAAGGCGAAACACCCCTAACGATTTCTACTTCAAAGAACAAATTCTGGATTTAATATACGTTGCCGTTGAAATAAAGTCAAATGAAG
>CAZXQG010000148.1:0-3348 GCA_964642725.1 uncultured Chitinophagaceae bacterium | reverse complement strand
TACTTCGTCACCTGCACTATAGCGATGGTGATTGCGGCTAAGCTCGCCATAACAGTCCCCCACGCAGCCAGGACGGACAATGTCTTATCTTCCGTCTCAATTTTTCTGGGGACGAACACCAAACTTCCGGGCAGTATTTCAGGGTTGGGTAAAATGAAGAAACCCGGCTCCCATTTCTTCCCGCCGGGGAGAAACACCGCGGTTTTTCCTTTATCCGCATTTTCCTTATATCCTCCTGCCTGATCGACGTAATAGCTCTCACTCGCACCTTTCTTGTACAGGATCGGAGTAGGGACGAATACTTCGCCGCGAACATAGACAACGTCTTCAAGAAAGGCGATGTGAACGGAGTCGTCCGGATCCATCACAACATTATCGCGCGACGTGGTGTCTGTTACTGCATTGTTGAAGTCCAGGGGAATAAGATCATAATTATTTACTTTGACTCCTATGGTATCAACAGTGAGGTTCGTAAAAAGTACTGTTGCATTCTTCGCCTTTCGCAAAAGGACAGAGCCATTCAGGTATGCACCTTGTCTCAAACCGCCTGCCCGCTTGAGTACTTCCGAGAGCCGTTCTCCTTCGTACCGCAGTGCGTATGTCCCCGGATAAAGAGCATACCCTGAAACCTGCACCACTTTTTGTTCTGAATACCGCGGGTTGATGGGGACAGAGACGACGTCCTTATCTTTGAGATAGAAATTTTGTGTATCATCAACATGCCAGTATTCCTTCGGCAGGTCGTACATGATCACCTTGCTGTAAGTGCCGATAATCGTGGTATCCAGGCGCGAGATCTGAATGCCGAACGTTTGCGCATTTTCTTTCAGTCCGCCCGCAATAACCACGAGGTCGGAGAGAGCCATGTTATTGCGACGCGGATATTTTCCCGGATATCGGACTCCCCCCGTAATGGTAACGGAGTCACGGGGGAAAAACTGTGTTTCTTTGTAGACGACAACACTGTCTTCATTTTGAAGAGCGATGTTGTTGTCGTTGTCTCCGGCGAGCGCAAGCCGCGGGTTGAACGCGATGATTTTGCGCTGCGAATCGGGGAGCATCCTGAATAGCGTTGCACGCTCAATAAATGAATTGCGCTGAAGGCTGTCCGCTTTATAGATCAGATCTTTTACATGCATGCCGGGCTCCAGCTGAAAATTTCCCGGCTTATTGATGGTACCTGTTATCGAGACTCGGTTCTCCGACAAGCCGGCGATTTTAAATATTGTCGCGACGTCGCCATCTTCAAGCGGAGCGGAACTTTTTTGCAAATCTGTCAATGAACTAAAAGTAACATCAAGGTCGAGGATGTTCCGCTCATGCAAGTTGCGCTGTTCGAAGGGTATGATCCGTTCGATGTGGATCCTGTCATAATATGCATTAAAGCGAAGCCCGCCTGCCATCGCGATGAGGTTTCCCAGAGATTCTTTATCTTTCATTTCGAAAATAGCGGGATGCGTGATTTCTCCCATAAGCGCAACGCGTTTTCCAGCGGGTTTGACGAGCACAATGTCGTCATCCTCAAGTCTGATGTCTTTTGATTTGTCCCCTTTGAGAACGTAATTATACATATCGACGGAAGCGATTGTCTTGCCGTCCCTTATTACTTGTACTTCACGCATTGTCCCGTTGACTGTCGGGCCGCCGGAGACATAGAGCGCATGGAATGCCGTAGACATTGACGAGAGGGAATATCCCCCCGGCTGCGCCACTTCCCCCATCACATACACCTGAATGGTTCTCAGTCTTCCGATCGATACATCGAGAAAAGTGTTGGCGCCTTGGCTGCCATTTTTCAGGCCGGAGTAAACCTCCGACATCCGATGGAGTAATTTTTCGCGGAACTGCTGCACCGATGCGCCGTTCGCCGACACGGGCCCCACATCAGGAACAAGGATGTTTCCGTCACGGTTGACAATAAGCTGCAAATTGAGCCTCGTCTCTCCCCAGACCGCTATGATAATCTGGTCACCCGGGCCGAGGATATACGACTGCGGCGTCGAGACATTGATAACGGGTTCAAATGAAGAAGGAGGGTATTGAAAGATATCATAGCCAAAGGGCTGCAGCCTTTCAGTGCCTGTCCGTCTTTCAAAGCCCGGCACGATAAGCTCCTTTCTTGCAACGAGAACCTCTGCTCTTCTTCTCGCCGGAGCGTACGATCCTGTCGTATCCTGTTGCAAAGCGTTGGGGGTTGCTGTAGTAGGCGACGGGATCCGCGAAAGATAATCGTCGAGGTTAATGTTCAGCGCTTTGGCACGCTGGACTGCTTCTTCCCTCGATATTCCAAGTTCTTTGAGCTTCTGGTTGATTTCATCCGGCGTCATAGTTTGCAGCGCCTGTTCTGCTTCAGCTCTTGTTTGAGAGAGCAAACGAACCGGTCCGGCCATGTGAAGGAAGAGAGCGGCCACGACCAGCAAAAAATAGTGTGAGCTTTTCACGGAATTCTTATATTTTTTCATTTTTTCGGCGGTTCGGTGATAGCGCAATATGGCAACACATTGTAAGATAGAACTTTAGAATGATTTTTCCAAGCGGAAAAAATGGCGCCCGTCGAGGCATGTTGTGTGTCACGTTGAGGAAATGCGCCGCATGGATCAACGGATTCTGAACCGTTTGAGATGGAAAAAGCCGATACCTAGATAAATAAAAATGCCCTATGGTATTCGCATAGGGCATTGAAATATATATCAGGCATCGACCGGATTTCACCCCCCTTAACGAATTAAGGTAATTGAAATCGTCCTTGAACGATTCCAGAAACAGTGATATCCTCATCTAAATTTTCCCAACGCAAAGCATATCCGTTTAAACGTACCATCACCTCATTAAGTTGTTCATCTGAAGCATTTTTTAATATCGTGAACCGATTTGCCGGAAAGCCGATAATCCTTCCGTCTGTCAACTCAACATATATCATACGTTTTTCCGCCCATGCTCGAAGGGCAGCCGGCTCCGCGATGACATCTTTCTCAACGGTTGTGGTACTCATGGTAATTCTCCTTCAAAAAGTCCTTATGGTCGAAAACCAATTTTTCAATCCGCCGAAGTTCGTGAGGGGGCACCCCCCGATTTCTTGCCAAAACGATTGGATCGAGCCAGAACTTGCATTCACCATCAGGTGTCGATACATGGATGTGTTCCGGTTCATTCAATTCATCAGAATAGAAATGAAACCGAAACGATCCTATTCTCAAAACAGTAGGCACACACTCAATTTATAATAATTCTACCTTAAAACAACTTCGATAATTTTAACAAAAATGCCCCGTGCTTTTGGCACGGGGCATTTCAAAATATATCAGGCATCGACCTACTCTCCCATACAGTTACCCGTATAGTACCATC
>CAZXQG010000147.1:0-3356 GCA_964642725.1 uncultured Chitinophagaceae bacterium | reverse complement strand
CAAGCCAGTTTTGGCCGAAGGAAATTTTGCCAAACGCATCCGACTTAAGTTGAAACAACAAAGAGCTTGATCATCTTGGCGTGAGTAGAACAAATCAACCGTCGGGGAAGATGAATGGATTACCGTCGAATTTAGTGTCTTCTTTTTCAGAGTAGTACTTACCGGATCACGAACGAAAGCTTTGGGAATTACGGAAGAGGAGAGGAGCGGATCGAGAAAAAGATATTACGACTGAACTGAAATGTTCTTAGGGTAAGTTTTCGCACGGTAAGGCTCCCTGATTCATCCCCAAAAATTTTTATTTCTTGCGAAGATCCAAGAAAAAGCGATCAATGTCAAGTTATTTTTTTATCTCGTTCCCAACGTCACGGAGTTACGTTCCCAATCAGAGATTGGGAACGAGATAACTCCGTTTCATAAAACCGAGTTACATCCCGTACATCAGCCTGTACCCAAGTTCCCTGGGCAGGCCGGCGTTCAAGATTTTCTCCGCCGCGCCTTGAATATCGTACACGGAGCGGATCAATTCATACTCCCACGCGGTCGAATCGAAAATGCCGAACGCAAGCATCGGATTTCCATCCCGCGGCTGGCCGACACTGCCCACATTGACAAGATGCTGTTCGGTCGTGGAAATCGACTTTGCCCGGCCATGAGGTGAAAAGATGCCGGGAACATGAGTGTGCCCGATGAAACAAATCTTTTCTTCGAAATGTTGAATTGCGGCAACGGCATCGTCGGCATTGATAACATAGTCCCATAATTCCGGCGAAGCGGGAGAAGAATGAACGAGGAGAATGTCTTCTTTTTTCTCGGCCATTGGCCGCGAGGATAAGAACGACCGGTTTTCGTCTGTCAGTTGACCGGCAGTCCACTCGATCGCTTTCTGCGCGATAGGGTTAAAATCATGAGGGCCCATAGGGTCCAACGCCGCTTCGTCATGGTTTCCCAAAATGACTGCCGAACACCGGCTGCGGACAATATCAACGCATTCATTGGGATTGGCGCCGTACCCGACGACATCGCCGAGGCATATGATCTCATCAACGTGTTTTTCTTCGATGATGCTCATCGCTTTTTTCAGCGCTTCGAGGTTTGCATGGATATCGGAGATAATGGCGTATTTCATCGGCGATCTCGGTATTGTTGAAAAACTTCTGACAACCTTAGCACATCAATCATTTTTTCTGTACCTCCGTTTCCCAGTTGACGACAAGAGTCAGCGGGGTTGAATTCTGGGATTCGAACGGCACATTGACCAGAAATTTCTTTCCGTCCGGAAACACATCATAATCGGCGTACGGCTGTGCGACGATGGCGGGAAGTTCGAATAGAGGACGGACATGCTCGATTTCCATCGCTCCTTCTCTATAAGAAATATCCGCCGCCATCATCTTGTTGTCCAGGCTGAAATAGTAGAGCTCCTTCCCATCCCTGCGCCATCTGGGGGAATCTCCACCGTCGACGGAGACTTGACGTTTCGACCCGCCTTCGGGGAAAGAGCGCACGTAGATTTCGTCCTTGCCGGATTCGTCGGAGGCATACGCGACCCATTTGGAGTCGGGGGAGAACCGGGCGTCTTTTTCATTGAATTCCGTCTTCAGAAACGGAAACGGCTTTTTGTCCCCCGACATGGGAAGAATCCACAGATCGGTTTGGCCCTTGGCGTTTTCGGCAGAGGTGTAGAGAATAAATTTCCCGTCCGAAGACCAGTCGACGACAAACTTGTTTTCACTGTTGCGGAGAAGAGCTTCTTCTGTACCCGCCCCGTCGGCAGATTTCCGGTACAAGTCATACTTACCGGCGCTGTTGGCAGAATAGACGATCTCGCGTCCGTTGGGAGACCAGACCGAATACGTCTCAAACGTCGGTGTAAAGGTGAAGCGCGTTTTCAAGCCGCGCGAGAGGTCCTGGATCCAAATGTCCGCGTTATGGGATTGAAAATCATAAATATAGCAGGCGAGTTTTTTTCCGTCGGGCGAAAGCCGCGGAAGATAATACTCTGCTAGTTCGCTGTTGATTTCGCCGGTTTTTTTTCCGCTCCGATCCATAAAGACGATCTTCGACCCAAGCTGGACGCTTCCTGTCTGATAAAGGAGTAATCCATTTTGCGAGACCGTGAACATGCTTCTGTCGACCGATTGGTCGAATGCCAAGCCCGACGCAATCGTTATAGGTTCTCCGGCAAGTTCAAATGAATGCTCATCCATGCGTTGAGCGACAAGGCTCCCTCCTCGCGTGAAAAGAAGATAGCCCGAGGCAAATTGCGCGTTCGAAGAAGTGCGCGCCAGTACTTGGCTCTCTTTCCCATCGATCGATCCGACACAAATTGCGTCCCCTTCGTTCCTGGATCCTGTTGCAACGGTACGAGCAAGGTACAGGAAATGTTTGCCGTCCGGAAGAAACCAGGGCCAGCGGTGAGAATTCTCACCTCGTGAGGAATCGAGCGTTGTGACGCGAACGAGATTTCCGCCCTTGGCAGGAACCATCACAAGCGGGTTGGACGGGCCGGGAGCAAAGACAATCATCCCGTCATTGTTCCATGTGCCGCCGCGGGAAAAAGGAGCGTCGCAGATGGTGACAGGTACGCCTCCGGCGACGTCGATTTTTTTCAACTTACCCCCTGCCGCAAAGGCGATAAATCGGTCGTCCGGAGACCAGAAAGGCTGGGAAGCGCCGTCCGTTTCTGGGAGCCGGTGTGGGCTAAGGTCGTCGATGCCGCGGAGATAAAGGCCATTCTTTCCCGTTGAATCTGTTGCGGTAAACGCAAAATATTTTCCGTCGGGCGAGAGCACCGCAGGCCCCGAAGTGTTGCCGTAGAACTGAAAATTAGTTTTCGCCGGCGCGTTGATGGTCGCGCGGATGACCACCTTATCCGGTATCGGCGACAAAAAGACTTTGTAAGCGAGCACGCAAACGAGAATCAGCAGAACAGAAATGACGATCCATGACTGACGCGGCATTCCAAGAAAGGAGCGGCTTGCGAGAGCGGATGAATCGGATTGGATCGCCGATTCCGGTTTCATTTTTGGAAACGAAGCAGTCGAAAACGTTCTGCTTAGCCTCGTTCTGCTCGAAGTCCGCTTAAACCTGTTCAGATCGATCGCCACCTGCTTGATCGATTGCATCCGTTCGTTCGGGTCCTTCTCCATGCACTCGAGAACGATACGATCAAGCTCGGCGTCGATTTCGGGCTTGATCGTCGACATTGGCGGTACGTCGACGTTCACGATCTCGTACAGGATTGCGCTCTCGTGCGCCCCGTTGAATGGAGACCTTCCCGTTAACATTTCATAAAGCACCACTCCAAACGAAAAAATATCTGAACGATGATCAGTCTCTTGCCCCTGCACTTG
>CAZXQG010000146.1:0-3451 GCA_964642725.1 uncultured Chitinophagaceae bacterium | reverse complement strand
TTAATTCTTAATTCTTAATTCTTAATTATTAATTATTAATTGTTACTTGCCCCCTGTCACAACCTCACACCCCGCTCTTGACATTTCCCTCCGCATTCTCTAATTTCTATTAAGAAAAAACTCCCCCGTTTCACCGGAGATGGCTGCGCCGCCATATTCAAGGGTATTAACTCACATCAATCACTTACTTTTGGATGAACACTATGAAAACAACTCTACTCCTTTTTGCGGCCATTCTCTTTGCCGGCATCACAGCTGACGCGCAGTTCACCACCGGGCAAACTGCAGACATTGTCCTTGGCCAGCCTGATTTCACCACCGCCACTAATCCGGGGTCGCCGACATCCTCTAACATGGTTCCCTATTCGGTGGCGGTCGACGGAGCCCATAGCAAACTGTTCGTTGCCGATCTATCTTTCAATCGAATTCTGAGATGGCACACGGATGGAGTGAACAGCAGTGATGCTGCAGAAGCCGTCTATGGTCAGCCCGATTTCACTCATTTTGTTGCAGATATAACTCAAACAGCGATGGATGGTCCATCCGGCGTTTGTATGGCGCCGGCGGGTACAACATTGTATGTTTCGGAATTCAATTCGAACAGGATCACACGGTTTAACAATGCCTACAATATTACCAGCGGATCCTCTTCGGCGAATGCTGTCCTCGGAGAACCGGATTTTAATACTGGCGGCGGCGGCACTTCAAGTTCAACGGTAACCACTCCCTATGGAGGTGCAATAGATGCTGCGGGGCATTTGTATGTGCCGGACTGGACAAACAACAGAGTCCTTCGTTTTGATAACGCCAACAACATAGCAAGTGGCTCTCCGGCTAATGGCGTCTTAGGCCAGATAGATTTTACACACGGCGGTGAAAATCGAGGGCAGCACCCCACCATCTGCAATGACTCAACAATGGACGGACCGACCGGCGTTGCCATCGATAATGCAGGGACACTTTATGTGGCCGATAATGCAAACAACAGGGTTCTCTATTTCTTACACGCTGCCTCCAAAGCCAATGGGGCACCCGCTGACGGCGTTATCGGTCAAGGCTCATTTACTTCTCGTGCCCCCCATATAGCTACAACTTCGAGATTCACACTTCACGGTCCCAATAGTGTCGCGGTGGACGGGGCAAGACGTCTCTACATTTCAGACTTCAACAATAATCGGATTTTATGCTATGAAAATCCAGCGATCATAACAACTACTGTTTTTAATCTCGCAGCGGACTCGGCGCTTGGTCAGACAAATCTTACTAACAATTCTTCAGGCTCAGACCAGTATAGCCTTAATGGACCTGCCGGCTTGGCGATAGACAATAACAACGGCTACTTGTGGGTTGCAGACCAGAACAATTCTCGCGTTCTGAGGTATACAGCGTCGGCATCGTTTATTCCTCTGCCTGTCGAGCTTACTTCCTTCACCGCAACTGTAAGCGAAGGCAAAGTAGAACTTGCGTGGAAGACAGCCACGGAAATAAACAATTCCGGGTTTGATGTGGAACGCAATTCGGCAACCGGTTGGGCGAAGATTGCATTCGTGGCGGGACATGGAACGACGAATGCGCCGCAGAGTTATTCATACACCGATGCGTCGGTGCGTGTTGGAAAATATTCGTACCGTCTGAAGCAAATTGACCACGACGGGAAATTCGTCTACCATCAGGTGATAGAAACAAGCGTCGGCATCACGCCGAGCACGGTGTACTTGGACAACAACTATCCGAATCCGTTCAACCCGTCGACGAAAATTTCATTCGTCCTCGGAACAAAAGGGCATGCGGCGCTGAAGGTGTTCAACCTTCTCGGTCAGGAAGTCGCCACCCTCGCGGACGGAGAATTCAACGACGGCGAAACACAGACCTTCACGTTCGACGCGTCGAAACTCTCGAGCGGGATCTATTATTACGAGTTAAGGACCGGCGGCACGACCCAGATCAAGAAAATGATGCTGCTTAAGTAAACACCGTTAGTGTTCTGCACAACGAAAAGCCTCCGTCAAAAACGGAGGCTTTTTCATTTTTCTTGAGGAAGTAAAAGCAGGCGTAATTGTCATTCTGATCCCGCCGCTTTTTGGCGGGAGAAGAATCCATGTCAACGCAGCACTGTTAAGCAACGATGCTTTGGTGTCGTGGATCCCTCGCTCCGCTCGGAATGACAAGGAGAAGCGAGCAGCCGTGTCATTCTGACAAAGCAATTTCAAATTGTAAATTGCCAATCGTAAATCGAAAATGGCATTGCTTCCCTCCTCGATCCTCCATATATTCACTCACTGATGTTACGCAGAGTATTAAAAACTTGCCACAAAGGCCCTAAGACACAAAGACTTTTTAAGGAAAACTTTGTTTTGTATTGTCCTTGGCAAAAAGAGTTGTTTTTCTTGGTGACTTAGTGACTTCGTGGCAATAAAATCGACGTTTTACGTAACATGAGTCACTCAGTCAGAGTCAGAAAGGAAATCATGGAACGCCTGTTCTCTCCGTGGCGGTCGGAGTACATCGGATCGATATCCAAAACAAAAAAAAGTAAAGACGAGGAATGCCTTTTCTGCACTGCGGCGAAAGACAAGAACGACGCCCGTAACCTTATTCTTCTCCGCCGCCCGGCCTGTTTTGTGATGATGAATTTGTACCCCTACAACAGCGGCCACGTGTTGATTATTCCGTACACTCACACGTCGGAATTCAGCTCGCTTTCAAAGAAAGAATATGCCGACGTGATGGCGGCGACGGCGCGCGTTATGGAAGCGATCGGCGCAGCAATGCAGCCGCAAGGGTTCAATTTCGGCGCAAACCTGGGGCGCGCGGCCGGGGCCGGAATCGACCAGCATATTCACTTTCATCTTGTGCCGCGGTGGAACGGTGACACGAACTTCATGCCCACGCTGGCGGATACAAAGCTGGTGTCCGAGTCAATGCAAGAGACGTACAAGAAGCTGAAGAGAAGCCTTTCCGTTAAAAAATAATTGCTGATTGTCGAATGACGATTGACAATTTACGATTTGCAATTGCCGATTTACGAATCAAATCCTTTTATCATGTCACTCTAGCGGAGCGAAGGGTCTATGACAATGACGCTATTTGGTTCGTCCATATAGAATTCCATCAACTAACTTCCGGAGGTTGAATTGAAAGGTCGTCGCAGGCGATTTGGTTTTCCCTATTCTCGTTTCACTATTCGCTTCTCACTCTTCACTCTTCTGCTGTTCCTATCGCCGGAGCTTTTTGCTCAATCACCGCCGCCGAGTCCGTACCACGAGGCTGCTTCCAAAATAGCAGACACGGGTTTGACCGAACTGCGTGCGTTTACGATGCTCTCCGAGCTGACCGGCACGATCGGCAGCCGCCTCAGCGGTTCTCCCCAGGCGGCACAAGCTGTCGTGTGGGGAAAAAAAACGATGCTGCAATGCGGGTTCGACAGCGTCTATCTGCAGCCGGTGATGGT
>CAZXQG010000145.1:0-3490 GCA_964642725.1 uncultured Chitinophagaceae bacterium | reverse complement strand
CCGAACTGATCGTCAACGTATCTCCTACGTTGATCGAGATACTGTCTTTCACGACGTACGTGTGGTTTGCAAGGGTTGTTCCTTTGACCGCCCCCGAAAGAAATGTATGTAGCTCTGCCTGTGTATACGCAGAGACTACAATAACAAAAAACAGCATCGCTGTAAGTTTCTTGAACATATTTTCTCCTTAAAAGTTAAAGTGGATGATTAATGGTCTTATATTTTATTTCTCTAAGACTACAGTCTGTAACTAATGCCTATCGAACCGCGCATTTTGTTCAAGTCTCTCTCGATAATAATCGGCGTATGCTGGACATATTGACCCGACTCAACTTCGGTTACCGCCTGGGAGTTCGTAAGATTGATCAGCTTCACACTCAGCTTCAGATTTGAATACAACTGCTGGTCCGCGGAGAAATCCAGTTCGCCGACGCCGTTCTGATAGGTGTCGTATCCGTCTAACCTGCTGACAGCGATAAGGCTCCGTCCTGTGTAGTTGTATGAGAGGTTTGCTGACGTGCCCCATGGCCCGCTAACATACGAGAGGCTAATATTGACAATTTGCGGCGACTGTGATTGCAGCGGCCGCTTCTGCTGATAATACGTTTGTACCAAATCTCCGTTAATGTCCTCAGCCGTGACTTGTTTCGTGCTGGTAATTCGCGAAAAGACGTAACTGTAGTTTGCCGAAATACCTAACTCTCCAAAATGTTTTGAAAGTACGGCTTCAAAGCCGTACACCGTTGCCGGGTCGCCGTTTCCTTTCGACGTCACCAACACGACGCCAACCGATTGGAATTGATCTTCAATCGGATCGGTTATTCTCTTATAGTAAACGCCCGCGGAATACGCATCGGTCGAATTGGGGTAATACTCATAACGGAGATCTATGTTTGTTGCACGGGCGGGACGAAGATTGGGATTTCCCTGAGATTGACTTGCGTCCGAGCGGTCAACTGCGGGAACAAGGTCAAAATAGCTGGGGCGGCTCAACGTCCGCGCTATCGAGAGCCGTCCGATTTGCTCGGAAGTGAATTCATACCTGAAATGTATCCCCGGAAGGAAATCCACCATCTTCACATTCGCCTGCTGCTCTGTATATGTTGGCGACGCCATAGTAAAGTACTTGTCCTGTGCCTGTTCCCATCGCAAGCCGCTAAGAACCTGAAGCCGGTCAAGGATGAGAGTATACTGCACGTATGATGCAAAGAGAAATTCACTGGCCTTATAGTTCTGATAGCCGTACACCGATGTGCCAGATGTGCTGCCGTATCCGAACACCGTGACCTTCGCGCTGTCAATTGACGAAAATGGTTGTGTGCTGCCATGAATGATCGATGGATTCAATTTGTAATCGTCTTCATAGTTGGCTCGATTGAGTTTCTGCGTCACTACCCCCGATTGAATTGTGTTCACCCCGTCTTGCGTTAAGTGCCATGTCGCATCAATTTTTCCAAGGTATTGGCGGTCGTCGTTCTTTCTCCATGTATGGTCGATTTCTCCCAGTCCTTGAAACTGCTGAAGATTTCCGTGCGCATCGTAATTTTGGAGCACTGAATACTCTGCTTCGTCGGGACGGTCTTGCAGAGCATCCGTATAATTGAGTGTCCATTTCACGGCAAGAGGCGAGGTCGTGAAATGGCTTCCCGCCATCGAGATGCTCGATATGTCCTGGGTTCGCAGGGCTGAGCGGTTTGTGTATGTCAGATCGTTAGCACCGCGTGATCCATCAATTTCTATCTGAAGCGCATGACGAGTTTGCGCTTCTTGTTGTCGGACATACAAATACGTTGCCGATAATTCCTGCCCTTCGTCCGCGATAACATCCGCCTTCGCCAGCGCTCCGCCGCGTGTCTTGTTGATGAAGTAATTCTGATTATCGTAGGTGGAAGCGTATGGAATAAGATGCCCTTCACTATCAACAGTATTGATATCGGAACCTAGAGAGTAATGGTCTGTGTGAATTTCGTTATACGTATTCTGGAAGCTGCCTGTAACCATCAGCCCAAGCTTACTATCAAAAAAACGATCGCCGGCCAACGCTGAAAATAGCCCGTCGGCCGGTGCGGTGCTGTTTGAGAATTTTAAATTAGCAGTTGTAAAATCGGCACTTGAAGGATTATACCGAGGTTTGATTTGGGTCGTCGGGTCGGCGTCGCTTACTGTTCCGTGAAGACGTTCGGGGTCGAGATCGTTGACAGCGTTTTTATTGAAAGTGCTGAATGAATTGCCTAAAACGCCCGACGTGGACCCGCTGGCTGCACTCGCTGAAAAGGAAAATCGGTCGGGTGCCTCCCGAAGCATGAGATCAGTGGAACCTCCGATCGCGTCGCCCGCAATGTCGGGTGTCAGCGATTTGGTCACCTCGATGCGTTCAAACAATCCAGAAGGAAAAATATCCATCGGAACATACCGATCTTTGGATTCAGGGCTCGGTATTTTTATGCCGTCGACGAGGGTGTTATTGTATTGCTGAGCCAGGCCGCGCATCACGACATAACGTCCTTCTCCTTGGTTTCGGACGAGCGACATGCCCGAAACGCGCTGAAGAACATCCGCGGCAGTCCTGTCCGTCGACTGGTCGATTGCTTGCGCGGAAATGATGTTGACAAGGTTCGCTGCATTCTTTTCGGCCGTCCGTGCCGTTGCTTCAAGTTCGTTGTTGGCCCTTGCGATAATGACGGACTCATTCAGTGTTATCAACTTTTCCTTCAACGAAAAATTCTGTAGCGAAACGCTCGAATCGTTTTGCACGCGAACATCTTCGTCAGTGCTGAGGTAGCCGAGAGCATGCACCTCCACATCGTACTTTCCCGGAGGCACGTTCTTAAGAATGTAATGACCGTTTGTGTCGCTCACCGCACCTAGGCTCGTTCCTTCGATGAAAACAGCTGCCCCAACGACCGCCAATTTGGTCTTATGTTCTCGCACAAATCCTTTAATCGTCCCCGCAATTGTATCCTGTGGTAAAGTGAAAAATAAAATGAAGAGGATGGTGTGCGATAATCTGGCCATAGATTGTTACGAAGGAAGAAGTGTTACAGATTTAGAAGAACACGGTCCCCGTTTCGATTCTTAGTGGGCTGCTCCGTTACATCTTTTGCGCGCAAAATGTACGCTTGAATTGTTATGCTAGTGTTACTGTACGGTGAACCGAATTAGGTGAAATCGTTATGTGTTCGTTTACGCATCGTCAAAGAAATTATCGCTAAAGACAAAGACCGGTCCGGTTTCCGGATGCGTATATGGGAAAGTTTTCTTTCCTTGAAAAAGGGGCGCGTTAGTTGCTCGGTTTTTGAAAAGAGCGAAAGGCAAACCATTGCTGGGGGAAATATTTTTTCGGAAATTGCAGGAAGGTCAGTCCGTATGAAACAGGTTTTTCTGAGAACGGAAGGTAGGCTGTTCCAAATATCCAATCCCATACCGCAAGCTTCGTTGAATAGTTAATGCTGTTACCTTTCCCTTTTGCATGATGCCAACGATGCATTTC
>CAZXQG010000144.1:0-3504 GCA_964642725.1 uncultured Chitinophagaceae bacterium | reverse complement strand
TGTCATTCTAAGGTTCAGCATGACAAAGATGAAAAATCGCGTCATTCTGCAAAAAAATAACTTGCTTTTTTCCCTGTCAATTATAATATTCCCACCAGCAACTCTACTGTAACACCATTCGGACGCGGGAGGGCGTCCGGCGATTCACAGCGAACACAATCCTTCAATCTCCCCAGAAAAATCAATCTCCCCGCTGCTGATTCTTTTTCTTGCCGCTCCACCATGACAAGACCTTCTCCCATTTACCATTAACTTTTCACTTCTCACTTATCGCAGGGGGGCTACGTAGATGAAAAATTTTTTTCCAGTATCGGCGGCGGTAATAGTTATCGCCGCAGTATTCAGCATGCCGGCGCGGGGACAGACGCCGGTTCCTATGTCTGCAACAGCCGGTTTGACGTATACAGAGAATTTCTCCGACATTGCAAATTGGGCCAACGGATTTTCCTCGGGCGTTGGTGCCGGCAGATTTCTCGGTGTTGCCGAGGACACGAGCGGCACGATTCCAAACGGCATCAAGATCACTACCTCGACAGCCACTTTTTCTACGGGAACTTCAGCCGGAGTTCAACGGGGGACGGAAGATATTGTCCTTCTCGCCACAGGCACTGCCGATAACACCTCTTCGGCAGCGGTAGATTTTTTTGTCGACTTTACCGGCGTTTCGGCAGGCACGTTGAGTTTTGATTGGGGAAATGTTACGAACGGCACGGTCGGCGCAGGCCCGCGCTCGGGTTCGCTGCGCGTCTACACAAGCGCGGACGGAAAAACATTCGCCGAACTGTCTTCGGCGGCGGTGCTTAATATTGTGAACGGCGCCGCAACATCCGGCTCTGTGACGGCCGTATCGCTTCCGAAAAATCTGACAAACAGTCCGGCGGCGAGAATTCGCTTTTACTACTATAACGGAACGGGGGGAACGACCGGAAGCCGGCCAAAAATAAGCATAGATAATCTTACCGTTACTGCAGGCGCCGCATCCGAACCGGCAGCGCAGCCGGCCGCACTCGTTTTTTCAAGCGTCGGTTCCACGTCGATGCATGTTTCGTTTACTGCTGCATCCCCCTCGGTGAACGGCTACATTGTACTTCGCCGTACGGGAGCAGTACCGACGGGATATCCAGCCGACGGCACGACATATGCAGTCGGTCAAACAATCGGCGACGGTGTTGCAGCATTTGTCGGAAGCGGAACATCGCTTTCGGAAACGGGCTTGACCGCATCGACGACGTACGGCTTTGCCGTTTTTGCGTACAACGGGAGCGGTTACGGAACGAATTATCTTCAAACAAATCCCCTGACCGGAAGCCGGGCGACCGGCGCCCCTGCGGCCGCGTCGTTAAGCGATGTCGTCGCAGTTGCGAGTTCCGAAGCCGCAACAATCTCCTCGCTCTCGAATCACGTTTCGCCATTGACGTCATCGACGGGTACGCAGGTGTGGCAAATCAAAATCCGCGACGGCGGTTCTTCGGCTTCCGACGGCGACGGCAAGCCAACCATCGTTACCGGACTAGCCTTCACGCAAGGAGCGGGGAACACAGTCGCGGATTGGACGGCAGCTATTCTTGCCGCCGACCTCTTCGACGGATCCGCACATCTCGCAAGCGCGGTCATTGTGGCGAACTCCCTGGCATTCTCCGGCTTCACTGCGACGGCACCGAACAATGGAACAAAAACGCTTTCACTGAGAATTTCTTTGAAGGCAGGGGGGCTTCACGACCATCAAATTTTTCAATTCTCTCTCACGCGGGCGAACACAACGACACAAACGGATGTGACGAGTTCACAAATGAGTTCCTTTGCGAAAATCAACTCCGACACAGCAAAAAATACGATCGGAGTAACGGCGACTCAACTTGTATTCACCGGTTTTCCATCCACCTTTGTCAGCCTCAAAATGAATTTTTCCGTTTCGCTTGAAGCGTGCGACGTGAACAATAACAAAGACGTGGATGCCCGCGGCAGCGTCACTATTCTCCCCGCTGCGGGGACAACTACGCTGAGTTCCGGTTCCTCTCTCACGAAAGATTTATCGTCGGGGGCCGTGTCGTGGAACGACTTGAAGATTGCCGCGGGAGGATTGGGAGTAAGCCTGACGACGACAAACTCGGCAGGCCTCACAAACACGACGACGGGCACGTTTGAAGCGACGAACGCCATTTTGGTAGAAAATTTTTCTTCCGCCGTTTCTACGCCCATTACTGCAAACGGCTGGTCTGTGCATAGTGCCGGCGGAACCAATCCCATTACCGTTGTTTCCCCGGGCCTGACATACGCGGGATACAATTCGTCCGGCATAGGCAACTCGGCTTCGATGACGTCAAGCGGCGAAGACGACGACCGGACGTTCACCGAGATCTCGAGCGGAAAGGCGTACGCCTCATTCCTCGTCAACGTCAGTGCTGCGCAAAGCGGCGGCGACTATTTCTTTCATTTCAGCACAAACTCTCTGGGGATATTCACGGGGCGTGTATTTGCGAAAGACAGCAGCGGCAAACTTGCATTCGGAATCAGCAAGAGCAGTACCGCGCCGAATTACACACATGCAGTCTATGCATACAACACAACGTATCTGCTCGTCATGAAATACACCTTCAAAACAGGATCGAGTACCGACGATGCCGTCGATCTTTTCGTCAACCCTCCGCTGAATGCCGCCGAGCATTCTCCGACAGTAAGCGCTCCCGCCGGGGAGAATGATGCCGCAAGTGTTGGAGCAATTGTGCTGCGGCAAGGGGGAGAGAGTATCGCCCCGACGCTGAGGGTCGACGGAATACGCGTTGCGGCTTCATGGGGCAGTGTGCCGCTTCCCGTCGAACTGACATCTTTCACTGCATTCGCCGGTGCCGGAGCGATTGAACTCCGCTGGACGACGTCAACAGAAGTGAACAATTACGGCTTCGAGATCGAACGGACCCCCACCCAACCCTCCCCCTATCAGGGGGAGGGCAAGGGAGGGGGTGGGGGTGGTGGCAGCGCGTGGAGAAAGGTTGGCTTCGTCAGCGGCAGCGGGACGAGCAATATGCCGCATGGCTATTCATTCACCGATAATTCTGCCGTCTTCGGAACATACAGCTACCGTCTCAGACAGATCGATCGTGATGGAGGATTCGAATACAGCAAAGAAGTGGAAGCAACGATGGCGTTGGCGCCGAACACAATACTGCTTGGACAGAACTACCCGAATCCGTTCAACTCGTCCACGACGATTTCGTTTGCCCTCGCCCCTAATCCATCTCCCACAGGGAGAGAGGAAGGAGTGAGGGTCGTTTTGAAAGTCTACGACCTTTTGGGGCGCGAAGTGTCAACGTTGTTAGATGAAGAACGAAAAGCGGGAACATATAGTGTTCTGTTCGACGCATCGAAACTTTCTACAGGCGTGTATATCTATACGATAAGAGTCCGCCAAGCAGATGGCGTGCAGGCTGAAAATTTTACAGTATCGAAGAAGTTATTGCTTCTCAAATAATGATCTCTCTTATGATTTCTCGTTATGATTTCTCG
>CAZXQG010000143.1:0-3705 GCA_964642725.1 uncultured Chitinophagaceae bacterium | reverse complement strand
TAGAGCGCTTGCTTTGGGAGCAAGAAGTCGTAGGTTCGAATCCTATCACCCCGACAAAAAAATCCCGCTCGGCAAATCGCCAAGCGGTTTTATTGTTATGCACAACTTTTGCAACAGACTTTTGCTATCGATGGTTATAATCTGCAAAATCTGTAATCTGAGCTAACTCTGCGAAATCCGAGTAATCAACTTATTCCTCAATGATACAGATACTCCACGCGACATCACAAGAACAAATCGGCTTTGTTCGTGAATTATTTGTTGAGTACGCAAAATCGCTTAATGTCAGTCTCTGTTTTGAAAACCTCGACAAAGAACTGAGTGAACTTCCCGGCGTCTATGCGCCTCCGGATGGAAGCTTGCTTCTGGCAGCCGATGGAACAAGAATCGCCGGGTGTGTTGCGCTGAAAAAAATCGACGGTCATATGTGCGAGATGAAAAGGCTTTTTGTCCGCCCGGAATATCGCGGCCGGGGGATTGGCAGGGAATTGACGGTCATGATCGGGAAAGAAGCCCGCGACATCGGCTACCAACGAATGAGATTGGACACGCTTCCGTCGATGAAAGAAGCCATTGCGCTCTATCGTCTTCTCGGCTTTGTAGAAATTCCAGCTTACCGGGACCTCCCGGTTCCGGGAACCTTGTTCATGCAACGGACGCTGTAACGAAACGGCATTCATTCGCTAATGATGCCATGACTGTTGCTATTTGGTTAACCCTGACATTAAGTCCTCCAGATTCAAATGCGCGTTTTGAGCCGCCAACCTCTTTGAGCCGGAATCGGTGAAAACCGCTCATAGGCATTTTGAGCGTTTTTCAACTCAAACTTCTTTTTTCAACCCGCTACCTGCGGCAGGCTTTCCTTGATTCTCGTGCCTATTTTCAGTATTATTTTCTCAACGAATTATTGTCCGAAGCCGGTTGAACGAATGCCACCGTCCATTCATCCCTGTGTTCATGAAACAATCGCGAGTCAAATCAAGAACCTCATCACGCAAAAGGGATCACGTGCTTCTCACGGTAAACCGCGACGTAGCGTTTCGCGGGAAGCGCACGGGATTTGATCATTGGGAATTTATCCACAACGCGCTGCCGGAAATAAATTTTTCCGAGATCTCCACTGAAACGGTATTTCTTTCGAAACGGCTTTCCTTTCCGTTCATGATTTCCTGTATGACCGGCGGTTATGCCGACGCAAAACGCATCAACAAGAATCTCGCCGAGGTTTGTGAAGAACACAACATCGCCATGGGAGTCGGCAGTCAGCGGCAGGCGCTGGAAGACTCGACATACCATTCGTCGTTTAGCGTAGCACGGGAAGCGGCTCCCACGATTCCGATCATCGGCAATATCGGGGCGGCGGAGGTTGCAAAAATTACGGACGCATCGTCCGTGCAGCGCCTTGCGGATCTCATCCGTGCTGACGCCTTTGCCGTTCACCTCAATCCGCTACAGGAGTTTCTTCAGCCTGAAGGGAGCCCGAACTTTCGTGGTGTCCTACGGGGAATTGAAATATTAGTCCGCGGATTGTCGGTCCCCGTGATCGTAAAAGAAATAGGCGCGGGAATTTCAAAGGAAGTGGCGGCGCGATTGCTCAATATAGGCGTTGCGATCATTGATGTCGCCGGCGCCGGCGGCACAAGCTGGGCCGGCGTGGAAATCCTCCGGAGAAAAGATGAGAACGGTAACGATCTTTTTTGGGATTGGGGCATCCCGACCGCTGAAGCATTAACGCAGGTTGCATCCCTCAAAGCTTCATCGCCGGGACTCTGCCTGGTAGCATCGGGCGGCATGGCAAACGGACTCGAAGCCGCCAAGGCTTTTGCCCTTGGCGCCGATATGATCGCAGCGGCTCGTCCGATGCTTCAGGTCTTGATGGCATCCGGCAAGAAGGGATTATCGGACCATCTTGACGGGTGGATAAAAGAATTCAAAGGAACAATGTTTCTGGTCGGCGCTGCAACGCTGGAAAAATTGCGACACGCTCTGATCGTTCGTGTGTAAATGTATTAAATCTCTCTTGTCAATAGATCAATGAAACCGTTTGTCTCGCAATATCAGCGCTACAAGGAAGTTGTTGATCACCACCTTAGATTGTGCGTACGTAAAAATGAGCCCCGTTCTCTCTATCAACCGGTAAAGTACGTCCTTTCCGGAGGAGGGAAAAGGATCCGCCCGTTGCTTGTTCTTCTTGCGTGCGAAGCGGTGGGAGGAGTCTCACGGCAGGCGCAACACGCCGCCGTCGCGATAGAAATTCTGCATAATTTCACGCTTGTGCATGACGATATTATGGACAACGCTTCGTCGCGCCGGGGCCGTCCGACGGTGCACACGAAGTGGGACACAAATATTGCCATTTTAGTCGGCGACGAGCTCGTTGCGCTTGCCTACCGCGAATTGTTGAAGACACGTTCTCCGTTTATCGCGCGTGTCGCGGATGTTTTCACGGAAGGCGTTGTTGAAGTATGTGAAGGCCAGGCTTACGACAAAGAGTTCGAGACGCGCAAGCGTGTTTCCCTTGAGGAATACTTGCTCATGATCGGCAAGAAGACTGGGAAGATGGTTTCTGTTGCATCGGAAATGGGAGCGATCATCGGGGGCGGAACCGCTTCAGAGGTTCGCGCTCTGAAATACTACGGCATTTTCATCGGCAGGGCATTTCAGATTCAGGACGATTTGCTGGATGTCGTGGCAGATGAAAAGGAATTCGGCAAAACAATAGGGGGTGATATTGTGGAAGGGAAAAAGACGTTCCTGCTCATCGAGGCGTATGCGCGCACCCGCGGAGCGGATAAGAAATTTCTTCTCAGCGTTATCACCGGCGGCGGAACATCGCGAAAAAATATTCCACTGGTCCGGGAGATCTACAAACGCTGCGGCGTTGTCGATTTGGCGCAGCAGACTATCGCAAAAAATATTGTCGAAGCAAACGCACAGCTTTCACGGCTTCGAAAAAGCCGCGCTCGCGATATGCTTTTCTGGTTTTCGCATATGCTGTTAAACCGAAATTCTTAAAGGCTCTGATGTATCGATTGATACATGCCGGCAGCCGCATGACGTTATGGTTTCTATGATCGAGAAGGATGTTGTTATCAAGAATAGGGCAGGGCTGCATACGCGTCCGGCAGCGACACTTGTGAAGCTGGCGGCAAAATTCAAGTCGGAATTTTTTATCGTAAAAGACGGTGTAGAGATCAACGGCAAAAGCATCATCGGCGTGATGACGTTGGCGGCTGAACAGGGGTCGACCCTTCAGCTGAGGTTTGACGGCGAAGACGAGGGAAATGCATGCGCTGCCATTGTCGGTTTGTTTGAACGAGGTTTTGACGAAATATAACGATGACCGCACTGAATGAAATAACGCTTCATGGCATTGCTGCCGCTCCGGGTATCGTGATGGGAAAAGTGTTCGTGTACACAAAGCACGTTCCCCATATCGACGAGAAGGCGATTTCGGCCGAGGATGTGGAAAAAGAAGTTGAGCGCCTCCGGAACGCTGTTATCCGTTCCGAAAAAGAACTGCAAAAAATCCTCTCGTTTGCCGAGCAAAAAATCGGGAACAGCAAGGCGAAGATTTTTGAAGCGCAGATCATGATTCTGAGCGACAATGTCTTGTTCGACTCGATTTACAAACGTATACGAAAAGAACGGAAGAACGCTGAATTCGTCGTCCATGGGGAAATTACGAAATACCAGCAATTGATG
>CAZXQG010000142.1:0-3705 GCA_964642725.1 uncultured Chitinophagaceae bacterium | reverse complement strand
CGTCGCGGGAAACGGAACATGGAGCGCGCAGAAAAAATGATTGATGAGCCCCCCTTTAGCCCCAGGCTTCAGCCTGGGGGGCCTGGGGGCATAGAAAATTTTAGAACATAAATGTCACCGTGATGCCCGTTGGATTGAATCCCACCGAAGGGCTGCCGGAAGATTGAAGCGAAGAAGTCTCTCCTGAATAGACATTTCGATAATATTTTCCCACCGTAGAACCGACCGCGTACGACATCAGCGCCCCTGCGACAGCGTCGGAAAACCAGTGCATTCCGCCGCGGTTGTTTGCCGAAACGCCGAACATTGTGTACCCGACAAGTCCGAAACCGACGACCTTTAACCAAGTCTTCCCCGGATAATAACTCGTCAATGCCGAGACAACCGCCATCGTCGCCGCAGTGTGGCCGGAGGGCCATCCCCAAAAAACTCCGCCGCGCAGAAAACCGAACCGGAACGTTCTGCTGAGGCTGTCCATGTCCGAGACGTGCCGCCAATCGGGGTTCGGCCTCCCCGTGACCGCCTTCAACGCCGAGTTGTAGAGGAACTCGATGAGACTTGCCTGCAGCACCGCAAAGGAAGCTCCCAATACTTCCCTGTCGTTCTTTAACTTTGCATACGCGAAGAGCGAGCCGCCCGCGATAAACGGGAGATATTCCCCCGTAAAAACAACGGGGCGCGCCCACAGTCCATTCTCACTATGCTGATTGAAATAATGCTCCACATCGTAGTCGACTCCCTGATCCACGATGATCGCCGTTGCAGCGACAGCCGTCAGATGGAGGTAGATGTTATTCCCGCGGAAGCTGCCGAGAACGTTGTCGCCGAAATTTCCGAACAGATTGAGGTCGGCGGCGTTGCTCTCAGCGGTTCCCTGGGGAGATGGAAGAGCGTTGTGCATCGCGTCCGGGGGAAGTGTTTGTGCAACGATGCATGCCGGGGAAAAGCTGATTACTCCAATGGCTATAAAAACAGAAAAGAAGTACATCTTTCTAATCATGACCGTGACCCTTCATTATTTCAATAATTGTAAGAAATCTCGATTTCAAATGCTCGAAAATGATATATTTCAATCGTCGCGTTTTGATAAATGATGTGTGGTGGCCCCATTAATGAAGCCACCAAAATAGCCATCACCGGGGGGAGCCGTGAAATACAATCCAGCCATACACCATCGCCAATCCATCAGATTAAAAGGGTACGATTACTCAGCGGCCGGTGCATATTTTATCACCGCAGTCTTGCAGCATCGCATGCACTTGTTCGGGCGCGTGTGCGAGAACGGGATGCAATTAAGCGAGGCCGGAAAAATTGCGCGTCGATGCTGGGAAGAGATACCGCTTCATTTCCCGCATACAGCGGTGGATGAATTTGTTATCATGCCGGATCATATGCATGGGATCATTGTTATTGTGGAAGATGATGATAATCAATCTCGTCGTGGTCGTGGTTTGATTAATCAAGCCACGACAAATGATATTTCCACAAATCAATTTCCGACGGAAACCGATTGGATATTAATGAAAAACCCAAAACAAACGTTGGGGAAAATCGTCCGATGGTACAAGGCGCGGGCAACAAAGATGATTCGCGATTCCGGCGAAAAGGGATTTGAATGGCAGAGAAATTACTATGAACGCATTGTTCGTGACGAACGTGCATTTACAGCAATTCGAAAATATATTTTGAATAATCCAGCTAAGTGGCTGCATGATAGAAAAAATCAGCACGCAATGTGAGAGTGTCTTGTCTGGGTCGGGGTGTCTGAGCCTATGCGTCTGGGCCGGGATGTCTGGGCGTTCAATTGAACGCCCAGACGCCGAGACACATAGACACCTAAATATCTAGACGCCCAGACCAGACAATGGCTCGCTTCTTGCACTTCCATCGTTAAAGCTGTATCTTATTGAAGAAAAATTGCCCACGACGTAATCGTAGGGCATTTTCGTTTAAGCGGAAAGAAAGAGTTATAAGTGAAGGGTTAAAAGTGAGATGTTGATGAAAAAGCATCGAAGGCGAAGCCCCTGATTTTTTCACTTTTAACTTCTAACTATTCACTCGTTCCGCCCTACTGAATTCTGACTCAATGAACCAGCTCCGGAACTTCTGCATCATTGCTCACATCGACCACGGCAAATCAACGCTAGCGGACAGGCTGCTGGAGCTGACCGGCACGATCACGCAGCGTGACCTTGTTGTCAACCAGGTGCTCGACGACATGGACCTGGAGCAGGAACGGGGCATCACGATCAAGCTGCACGCAATCCAAATGCAGTACACGGCAAA
Organism: uncultured Chitinophagaceae bacterium; assembly: GCA_964642725.1. Lineage (GTDB taxonomy): Bacteria > Bacteroidota > Ignavibacteria > UBA10030 > UBA8401 > JAGVPT01. The sequence continues at coordinate 1,419 of CAZXQG010000142.1, read as the reverse complement.
GGACGGACAGCACTATACGCTCAATTTAATCGATACGCCGGGGCACGTGGATTTCACGTATGAAGTTTCCCGTTCGCTCGCGGCATGCGAGGGGGCAATTTTAGTTGTGGATGCATCGCAGGGAGTCGAGGCACAAACCATCAGCAACCTCTATCTTGCAATCGATGCCGGATTGGAGATCATCCCTGTTATCAATAAGGTCGATTTGCCTTCCGCACAAACGATGATCGAGACCGTGAAACACGAAATTGTCAATCTCATCGGATGCAAAGAGGAAGAAATTCTGTTGGCGAGTGCAAAAACGAAGCTCGGCATCGAGGAGATACTTGAAGCTGTGGTGAAACGCATCCGCCCTCCCAAAGCAGAAGCCTCGCAGCCGCTGCGCGCCCTCATTTTCGATTCTCTCTTCGATTCGTACCGCGGTTCCATCGCCTACATCCGGGTTATTGAAGGAACGCTGAAAGAAAAAGACAAAATTAAATTCTTCTACAACGGAACAACCGCCGAAGCGGAAGAAGTGGGCATCCTCGAGATGAAACGGAAACGCACGGGCATTCTCACCGCCGGCGATGTCGGATACCTTATTGCTGGATTGAAAGACGTGCACGAGACAAAAGTCGGCGATACAATTACGACCGTTGCAAACGGGGCGACCGAGCCGCTGCCGGGATACAAAGAAGTGAAACCGATGGTCTTCAGCGGATTATATCCGACGAACGCCGACGATTTTGCGGAACTTCGCGATTCGCTCGATAAACTGCGGATGAACGATGCGTCGCTCATATTCCAGCCGGAATCATCGACAGCACTCGGGTTCGGATTCCGTGCCGGATTTCTCGGACTGCTCCACATGGAAATTATCCAGGAACGGCTCGAGCGGGAATATAACCAGAATCTCATCACAACTGTCCCAAACGTCGAGTACCGGGTAACAAAAACGAACAAGGAAGTCGTTATCGTCAACAATCCTGCCGAGATGCCGCCAATCGGGAGCGTTGAAAAAATGGAAGAGCCGTACATCAAAGCGCAGATCATCACGCCCACGGAATACATTGGCAACATCATGAAGCTTTGTATGGACAGGCGCGGCATCTACAAAAATACCAACTACCTGGATCCGACCCGTGCCGATATCACATACGAGTTTCCTCTCTCCGAAATAATTTTTGATTTTTACGACAAGCTGAAATCGCTGACGCGCGGGTACGCATCGCTCGATTATGACTACCTCGACTACCGGGAATCCGACCTGGTGAAGTTAGACATTCTGCTGAATGCCGAACCGGTTGACGCATTGTCAACGATTGTGCATCGGGACAAATCGTACGACATGGGAAGGAAATTATGCAGTAAACTAAAAGAGCTGATCCCGCGTCAAATGTTTGAGGTGGTGATACAGGCGGCAATCGGCAGCAAAGT
>CAZXQG010000141.1:0-3971 GCA_964642725.1 uncultured Chitinophagaceae bacterium | reverse complement strand
GCAGGTTGAAACCGATGCCGAGAACGTTCGAGATCTTCGTCGCATACCCGAGAGCGAAGGCCAGCTCGTAACTCTTAAACGTCTCAAGGACAGTCGCGTCGTTGAGCGTCCGCCCAATTTCTCCCTGGTTCAGGTACGTGAATGCAGCGGACACGGTTCCGTCAAGCTGCTTGATGTCTTGTTTGTACACCGAATTCGCGATCCACACGTCGCCGAGGTTGAGTGCCGGCTGCCAATCCGAATAATTAACTGCCGCCTCGGTGCCGGACTGAAACGCATATCCTGCCGGATTCCAATATGTCGCCCATGCATCGTTGGCCAGCGCGACGCCCGCTTCTCCCATACCGCTGGCGCGCGAGTCGGGAGCGATCATCAGGAAAGGAACGGACGTCGTCGTCACTTGTGCGGAGACTGACTGGAAAATACCCGCCCCAAATAGTATCCAGAGAAGCATTGCGCTTCGTCTCATCATCCTTTGATCCTTCCGGTGAAAATTTTTGAATGAACTATTACCATGTCTCTCAGATAACAGACTGTCCGATTATTTTCTCAGCAGTAACCGGCGTTCGAGCCATCGCTCATTCGCACCTGTCCAACTTCTTACAGCTCCGCCATTTGAGTCACATTATTGTGACCCAGATGAGATAATATTTCCCGTCCCGCACACGTACAGCCAGAGTTGACTCTGGAAGCAACAGTCTTTAGTTTTAATGATTCGGCTGGATAACAAAAATATACTGTTTTGTTTCATTAAAGTAAACTTGATTCCTATAAAACTCTGATTCGAGATCGTCTATACGGCCAAAAATGCCCCGGTGGCTCGGCGCATGATGAAGAATTACTCGTATAATAATGCCTCGGTAACAGTTCCTCGTTTGTGACAGAAGTCATTGTTCGCGTGAGCTGTTGGAAGTCTTCTTGAAGAAGACCAAATCAGGCAGCCGCCGGATCTCGATCGGCATTTGAATGGCACGATCACTCATGTATTTTTTCTCATAGATATGCTCGAACAGAAACATCGAATGCCGGTAGTGTCTTAATTAGAGCAAAGTTCAAGAAACTTTTTACGGAGTGATGAAAATATCACGCTAAGACGCTAAGCCGCAAAGAAATCATACCCATTCTCTTTGCGTCGCAGCGACTTTGCATGAGCAAGATTCACACTTATCCTAAATTAAGACACTACCCGAATGCCTGCGTGGTTGCAAGGAGGGCATTTTTTTAGGTATATTGCCCTTGTTCATAACACAAGGTCATCGAAAGCCCCCATCAAATGGCATACAATAAAAACCTTCCGTATAACGACCTGCCGCTGCTGTCTCTGCGCGGAGAAGTTGTCCCTGATTCTATATTCAAAAAAATGAGACGGCACTGTCAGGGAAATTCCCGCCATCATAAGCATTTTCCTGATTGAAAAGAAATATCCGGCCATTATGAGATATCGAGTCCTCCTCCTTCTTGTTCTTTGCATTTCGTGGTCCGCCTTCAGCCAGGAGCACTTCATTGTCCGGGGGATAGTTCGCAATAGTTCGACACATGAAGCGCTTGTGTTCGCGAACATCGCGGTTGCAGGAACACAGCTGGGGACTGTTACGGATTCGAAGGGACAATTTCAGGTGAGCCTCCCGCACGGGAACTATGTCCTTCGCTGCAGCTATGTCGGGTACAAAACCGCGGAAGTTCCGGTCTCTGCGGCCAACAATATTCGTCTGACGATAAATCTTGATGCAGTGGATATACTTTTGCAGGACGTCACGGTGTACGCCTATCAGGGGGGCGAAGAGGAACCTGCGACGGAAAGTGTGCTCTCGCTCCAGAGTGAACAGATCAAAACCAGCACTTCGGTGATTCCGGACGTTCTGCGAAGTGTGCAGCTGCTTCCGGGAGTTTCGGCGAACAATGAGTTCAGCGCAAAATTTAATGTGCGCGGCGGCAACCAGGATGAGAACCTCATTCTTGTGAACGGGACGCAGGTGTACGACCCGTACCACGTGAAAGAAGTACCGAATGCGAGCATCAGCATCATGCAGATGGATTTGATCAAGAATATGGACCTGATGACCGGAGGATTCCCCGCTCGCTACGGCGACAAGATGAGCTCGGTCGCCGATATAGAATATCGCGAGGGAAATCGTGAGCGATACAAAGGAACGGCAAGTGTAAGCCTGACCGATGCGAATGTGGTTGCAGAAGGACCGCTGGGAGAAAACGGTTCGTTTCTTCTCGGCGCAAGAAAGAGTTATTTTGAATACTTATTGAAATACACAAATTTTGGCTCTTATCATCATCCGTCGTTCTATGATATTCAAGGGGTCGTTGATTATTCACTCGATACACGCCATAAGCTGCTCCTCAAATTCTTTAACGCGGGGGACACCTATACACAAGACCCCCTCACACATCAATACCTTGCCGGTGATCCGGCGAACACAGAGCAATCGGGTGATTCGCTGAACAATCGGGGCCAATACTACAGCACTCTTTTTTCCCTTCAAAGCATTAACATCATTTCGTCGTCTACGATTATAAAGGCGGAGCTCTCGGTCTACGATGAAAATGAAAACGAACGATTCTGGACTAATAATTATTCCGATTCTCACGGCACCGGTGAGGGAGAATTTTTTTTCGATACCACCTACAATGCTCAACTGTACCGGAACAATCTCCATATCAGAACGTTGGAATTGAATTCAAACCTCGACTGGCAGGCGTCATCTCTCTATGATATCAAAACCGGAGTAAGTTATCAGCGCATCTCGTTCGATCAGAATCAATCATTTCTATACTCGTTCGATGAGTATACCAACACTCTCAATTATCCGGACACGAGCGTCACTCATGAAACTGAAAATATCCTCGACGCCGGCTTCAACAATCTCGTAAACACACATTCGTGGAAGTTCGCCGGGTACATTGAGAATCTCGTCCAATTGTCCGACCGTCTTTCGTTGAACGTGGGGGGACGATGCGACTATTTCGACTTGAATAAGGCGCTCACCTGGAGTCCGCGGGTTCAGCTTGCCTATCGGGTGCCGGGCGGACTCACGCTCCGCGCCGCCTGGGGCTACTATTTTCAATCGCCGATTATAGATCAAATTGCTTACGCCGCGGCATCAGACACGAACACGCAACCTCAAAAAGCAATTCATTATGTCCTCGGCGCCGACTACCGCGTTTATCTTGACCGCGAAGAACGGAGTTTTCTCAACGTAAAAGTGGAAGGCTATTACAAGAACTATGAAAATCTTATGAGCTCCTATTTGACCAGCAGCGGGCTTCTCTACTACTCGCGGAAGAATGACGCCGTCGGCTCCTCAAAGGGAGTGGACGTCTATATGACATGCTCGGTCCCCGGTTTCTACGGCTGGGTGAGCTATGGCTACTTGATCTCGCTGCAGAATGTGCTGAACGATGCTTACGGTTCATTTCCGCGGAATACGGATCAACGGCATACTCTTGCCGCGGTGGGAGAATGGGATCTTGGAAAACGGTGGAAATTCGGCGTGCGTTTTGTCTACGGAAGCGGGTACCCTTTTACCCCATTGTCGGCTCAATATGACAGTGCGGGTAAGAGCTGGGGATGGGTATCGGGTACACCGAACGCGGGGCGGCTTCCATCGTATAGCCGCGTGGATCTCAGAGTTGCAAAAGAGTTTGGAATGTTCGGACTTCCCCTGTCTGCTTTCCTGGATATAAGTAATGTGTTCAACACACACAATGTCCAGTCGTATCGGTATACGTTCGACGGCAACGGGCTGCCGGTGAAAGATGAAATAAATTTATGGCCGATCCTGCCCTCTATCGGCATGTCAGTACGATTCTAGCAGGCTGAACTGCACCCCGAAAGGTATCTTTCGGCGAGAGAAATGTAACAATTGCTGCACGGCAAAAAAACGCCAACACGGCGACGCAGTTTCTACTGCCGCTTCCCTTCTATTGCAGAGATCTCCTGCAGTAAATCTTTTTTCGTG
>CAZXQG010000140.1:0-4037 GCA_964642725.1 uncultured Chitinophagaceae bacterium | reverse complement strand
CCGCGAAGAAGCCATTGGCCGGAATCCGCGCATCTTGAAAAGCGGACAGCAAAATGCCGGGTATTACGAGGAACTGTGGAAGACCATTTCCACGGGGGGAAAATGGTTGGGAACATTCATCAACAAGAAGAAGGATGGGACATTGTTTACGGATGAAACATCCATTTCACCCGTCGTCAATGAAAATGGGGAAATCATCAATTACGTCGGAGTGAAGCGCGACATCACCTCGGAGCTGTCCCTGCAATCGCAGCTCATTCAAGCTCAAAAACTTGAAAGCATCGGAACTCTCGCCAGCGGTATCTCACATGATTTCAATAATATTCTCGGCATTATCATGGGGCATACAAGCCTGTTGGTACGTATGCGGGAAGATCCCACCATGCACTCGGAGGGTGTCGCTGCAATTATGAAGGCGGCGCAGCGCGGCGCGGCGCTGGTAAAACAGCTCATGCTTTTTGCACGGAAAACGCAGCCTCTCTTGGAATCCGTCAAGATCAACGATATCATCGGAGAAATCACTAAACTTCTGCAAGAGACATTCTCAAAGACGATCACCATCTCCTCGTCTCTGCAGCGAGACTTACCCGCGATCATTGCCGATTCCGGCCAGATCCACCAGGTGTTGTTGAATCTTCTCGTGAATGCACGGGATGCGATGCCCGATAGAGGAATGATTTCAATCACAACAAAGGCCGTCGAACGTGAAGCTGTCATCGCGCGATTCCCAAACGCAGCTGCCCGGCAGTATGTCAAGATTGAAGTCGCCGATACCGGAACCGGCATGGACGAAGCAACGCTTCAGAGAATCTTTGAACCGTTTTTCACAACAAAGGGTATCGGAAAGGGAACCGGCTTAGGTCTGGCTGTGGTCTTTGGCATCGTTAAGCACCACAGCGGCTTCATCGATGTACGGAGCGCACTTGGCAAAGGAACGTGCTTCACTGTGTATCTCCCGGTACCAGAGCGGGCAGGAGTAGAAGCGACAGCCGCTAAAAAAGGCCTTGAGGAAATACCGGGCGGGACGGAGACAATTTTGTTAATCGAGGACGAAGAGGCCTTAATGACTCTTGCGAAAAGCATTCTTGTTTCGAGAGGCTACACGGTGCTGACCGCGGGTGACGGTATGCAGGGTGTGGAAATTTACCGGAGCCGTCAAAAGGAAATAGCCGTTATTCTCTCGGATATCGGCCTTCCCAAACTTAGCGGCAATGATGTATTCAAAAAAATTCGGCAGATCAACCCGGAGGCAAAAGTGATTTTCGCAAGCGGCTTTTTTGACCCGGAAATGAAGTCCGAGATGTTCAAGGCCGGGCTAAAGAATTTCATCCAGAAGCCGTATATGCAAGACGAAGTCTTGCTGAAGATTCGTGAGACGATCGACACAAAATGACAAGGGAAAGAAAGGTCCATCACAATGAAAGACAGAAGGAGTAATACAATGGCTGAAATTCCGGCACAAAAGATTCTCGTTATTGATGATGAAGACGACTACCGCGCAATGATATCGGCAACGCTTTCATCTATGGGTTATGACACTATCGAGGCAAGCAACGGCCTGGATGGTTTGACGGCCGTAAAAACGCACCATCCGGATCTGGTCCTCTGCGACATTAAGATGCCGAAGATGGATGGCCATGCATTGCTCGGCATGTTGAAAGAGGATCCCGAATGTGCCGCGATCCCGTTTATTTTTTTGACGGGCAATGCGGAAAAGAGCGATATGCGGCAGGGAATGCAGCTCGGCGCTGATGATTACCTGACAAAACCGTTTACGTCCGAAGAACTCATTACTGCAATCAAGACACGACTCATTAGAAAAAAAGGGCTGCAGAAATATTATGAATCGCAATTTGAGGACATTAAATCAAGCATTGTCCGGTCCCTGCCGCATGAATTTCGCACCCCTCTGCACGCTATCCTCGGGTATGCTCAGATTCTCCAAGAAGAAAACAGCCTGCCGGCCGGGGAAGTAAAAGAGATAGGTGCATTCATTCAAAAATCGGGACGGCGGCTCCATCATTTATTGGAAAACATGATTCTCTTTGGAGAATTGCAGTTTTGGATGAACGATCAGAATATTATCGCAGCGATGCGCCGGGAATCGATGACGTTGTTGCGTGAAGTCATTCGGTCGGCTTCGGAACGGGAGGCGGCCGCCCAAAAACGCACCGGTTCAATCGATATTGCAGTCAAAGACCTTTCCGTAAAAATATCATCAGAGCATCTGACTAAGATCATGGAAGAGATCATCAACAACGCGTTAAAATTCTCGGAATCAGGGTCCAAAATATATATTTCAAGCGAGGATAATCACGACGAGGTAACGATTAAAATACGAGATGAAGGCCGCGGTATGACTTCCGAACAAATCAGCAGGGTCAGCTCTTTTCAGCAATTCGAACGGCCGCAGCATGAACAGCAGGGGGCGGGCCTTGGATTGGCAATTGCAAAAACGCTTTCGGAACTCTACGGAGGGAGCCTCACCATAGATAATGCAGAGATGATAGGTACCACGGTAAAGATAAAGCTATTGAAAGGAATAGATGAAGAACCCCCTGTCATTCATTAAACGGTGAGCAATGGTCTCAAAAATGGTCTATAAGGTCATCCTGCAAAGGAAAATAGATTTTTGGTGTTGGTTGACGATCTTCCAATACAGTACGTAATTAACTCTTTTTTCAATCAAACTGGAACACCAGGAAAAGCGCATCATTTGCCATGAAAACACTTATGAATCTTCTTCGCTCAATCAAAGAACTGCCGACAAAATATCCGGCTGTCATTTCCGGATATATCATCTACATGTATTTGTTCTCAGTCATGATCAGGTTGTTTGTCGTTGCAAGACACTCGACCGTAAAGTTGTGGGATGTCGTGGAACTGTTCAATGCGCTGCCTTTCATGTGGCTTCTGGCAATGACCTGGGTGAAGGTATTACAAATGCGCACAAAACTTCACGAAAGTGAGACGCAGCGAATAATGAAGGAACAAGAACTGCAGACAAAAGAAACTCAAATATCCACCATGCAGGAGGTGGTCCTCGGTTTACAGCATCATGTCAACAATCCGCTTGCCATTATAACGCTAACGCTCGGCAGGGTCAGACGGTCGGTGCTGCTATCGGAGGATTTGATCGTGCATCTCAATTCGATAGAAAAGGAATCCAAGCGAATTACACAAGCGTTGAAAGATTTCAGCGAAACGAGGACGTATGCAGTGGAGCGCGTCGATAAAACAATCGGAATGATGGCCGTGTCGGAACATGCTGAAGAACACGATGCGGTTTATCGTTGAACATAATTTCGTCAAATAACTCACATGCTATAAATAGATCAATTAACAATAATAGGAGGTTTTAATGGGACAGCAGCAGCTTCTTCTGATCATCTTGGGCGTGATTATCGTCGGTATCGCAGTAGCCGTCGGTATCACAATGTTCCAGGATAACGCGGTCGACCAAAATAGAAGTTCGGTCATTGCGGATTTAACAACATTGGCAGCCAAGGCGCAGCAATATTACGCCAAGCCAACCACACTCGGCGGAGGAGGTAATTCATTCGTCGGCCTTTCAGCAGACGCCGCAGGACTGGGAAATTTAGCGTCCACCGCATTTACAAATAATCCCAACGGAACATATTCGATAAAGACTGCGGGAACTGCGACGACAATCGTTCTCCACGGCATCGGCAAGACCGCTTTGAGCGACGGGACATTCCCATCGTATGATATGTCGGTGACTTCACAGACTCAAACACCGACAAAGCTGAACTGATAAAAATTAGAACGGCACTTTTTGCCGGGGTGGTGCCGCTTCTAATATTAGCTCTTGTATTATTACCGCAGAGGACGCAAAGAAGTCTTTGTGAAAATATTAGAAGTCATCTCAAAGATGGCTCGACGTAGAATGCACTTGTAAATATCATGCTGAGCAAACAATACAAGCTCATTGTCATTCTGACCCCGCCGTTTTGTGGCGGGGGAAGAATCTATGACAACACAGCATCGTCTATCGCTGTGGCTTCAGTGTCGTGGAT
>CAZXQG010000139.1:0-4056 GCA_964642725.1 uncultured Chitinophagaceae bacterium | reverse complement strand
CTGGTTTCGAAGCCGTACGGTTTTTGAGGAAGAGTCGCTGAATAGGAACCCCGGATATCAATACCAACATAACCATCGTAAACATTTGCCGAGTCAGTTACGCGGTTTCTTCGGAGAGGTTCATAATTAATGATTTTCATTCGCGCAGTGATTTTTGTCCCATCCGGAATCGGCTGACCATGGGTGTCTATCATGATGATCGGCAGGTTCGACGAGTCGAGAACAACGGCGGTTGACACAGCAGAGTTTTCCACGCGGCTGACATTACCGGGCGTAAGGCCGGAAGACTGCCCGCCGCTTGGCGGAGAGCTGATAGCGCGGTCTTGCGCGGACGATTCAGTAACGCTAAAGGATAAAAAAATGATGCAAAAACAATATATGATCGTTCTCATTGGACTTCCCGTGTAAAAAAAACTCTATTATACTTAAATGGTATCATCCCGCCTTCGACATCATGCGAGCGGATGAGAGTCGATTCTCATCAGTGTTGCAGAAGTGGGCGGAAGACTATTGGCGCATTATTTGCGCTGCTCATCCTTCTTTTCAGGATTCATGACTTTCCCATAGTCCAACCACTTGTGTGTGGTCAATTGTGGAAAGGCCGGAACATAAACAGCAAAAGGAACTTTGTTCTGAAGAGCTATCAAATCAATTCGTGTTAACTTGATCTCGTTAAACGGAGCTACATTTACTTCTATGCGATCGCTGTACTTGTGCCGTAATGAATCAATGTACGGATCTAAATATCTTGTTACCACTCCCATTTCACCGTTGTCTGACACTCCAATGGACTGCAAATAGACAGATTCTTGCCACAGGCTGAGAATCGCATCCTCCCACATTTCCGTGTAATGCACAACGTTCGGGAACTTATCGTAACCCCGTTTATACGCTTCGTCCGCCAGGTACCTGTCGCGCACCATATCGGCAATTGCAAGTTTGACTTGTTTGGCGATATTTTCCTGGTTGAGATTCCTGCTTCTGAAAACGAGAGGATGCCGTTCCATTTCGTTCGACATATCCTCCATTCTCCACACCTTATTATCGATTGTAAAAAGAGTGCGATCGCGCAGCGAACGAAGACCGCGTTCGACGTCCTGCCCCCGCTGATCATCCATTACGCTTTGGCTTAGCAGCTCCTTGGACAGCGTTTGGTTTTTTTCCTTTACAGATTCAAGGTAGAGCGGGGCAACGATCTCTACAAATTTTTTGAAAGTTGCAGGGTCGAGCTGCAGAGTTTTACCATCCATAAGACGGGCGACATACTTGTCATAGCACTCCTCAGCTTGTGCACGGTTCATTTCTTCTTTTATGTCGCTCCAACGATCAGCAATTTGTTTTTCGGTAAATGCCACATGGTCGGTCCACCCTTTTACGCGGATAAAGAGATTGCTCTCTTCATTAACCTGTAACGGTCCGAAAATCTGATTGATCTTGGCAGTGCCCTTGAAGAGGACGTGACGAACGGTCTCGTCTTCCCGCGAGTCCCAGTTTATGTCTCTCTGCGGGGGAAGACTGTCTACTCCGGAAAGCGCCCGGTAGATCTCTGTAAAAGAAGCTGCTGATGAATCAAGAACCTGTTTAACCGTTGCGGCACTGGAGTCGTCAGGAACGTTGAAGTACTCAATCCGGTATGTTCTTCCGGCGTTCTTATACTCATCGTTCATTTCTGCGGTATCCAGCTTCACTTTTGCCGTACCCTCGGCATGGAAGAGCACTTCCCGCATAAGCTGCTCCTTCCGTCCCTGAAGCATCCGCTGAAATATCGCGCTCTTTTCCAGGGCGTTCTCCTTACCCGCTTCAAGCGCGAGCATTTTTTCCGCAAGCAAGGAATTCAGAACAATTTTCTTTTCGATGCCGCCGTCCCCTTTGCAATATGACGGGCGAATGGTGTATTCGGCACGGCGGATGAACTCGTCAACAAAAATGGTCTTGCCGCCTATCTTTGCCAGTACTATGCCCGTGTCTGCAGGGGCAAGACCCCTGAGAGGAATTACAGCTTTGTTTCTTGATTTTTGTTTACCGGAGGATGCGGGTTTCTTGTCATTTCCCCCGTTCTTTTGAGTCGAGTCATGAAAGGCAGTGATCTGGCGTCGAGACCCAGATTTCGAAGAGGTTCCCCCGGGAACAGTTTGTGCAGTGCAAAAAAACGCAGCGATGAACAAGACCGCTATGATTTCCGGTAGTAGTTTTTCCTGGATGTGTGCAACCATACAAACAAAACATCCTCTCCATAAAAGACAACGCCGAAGGTTAGCGACTCCACCCAAAATGAAACGTGCATACCGAAGCTTACTGCACTCTCCTAAAACAACAGGCTGACACTGAACGCTTGTGCGTTACCGAGAATTCCCATAGGCCGGTACGCATATTCGACTTTAAAACCCTGGTTAGACATGACGTCTGTTTGCAGACCCAGTCCGTATGTTGCGCCATACTGAGAGTCTTCCATCAGCAGCCCTTTGTAGCCGGCGCGCAAAAATACTCTTCCGACTACTGGAAATCTGAGTGAATATTGAGCGCCGACATTTATAGACTCGGTATTGTTGTTCGGATGCAATGCGTCCGCGGAGAGAATAAGCTCCTGGCTCTCCGTATAAATCGGTGTGATGGAAGTGCCGATCCGGAAGATCAACGGCAGTTCCCACTCTTCGGTCGAGAGTCTGCCGGGGGCATTCTGGTAATTGCCCGCTTCATTGGGGTCTATGTCGATCGGAGTCAGAAGATCGAGGCCTTCGTATTTGAGTGTCGTGCCATAATTGGAGATACACATGCCGATGCTCAGTCCATGGTCGTTGCCGCCGGTGGGAGAAAAGAAGTCTGTCTTGATGATGGCGCCGAGATCGAAGGCCATCGCCGTAGCGGTTTCGTGCCAGATGGTGCTCGTAACAAGCTTGCCCGAAGCACCGAAGGAAAACCACTCCGCAAGATTCCTTGCGTACGAGATGCTGAGCGCCATGTCTTTCGACGAGAATCTCTCACCCGTCCCCTCCTGCTGGTCCAGCGTCGTCACATCCATGTCTCCGTAATCCATCAAAATGATGCTCGCACCGATGGTACCGAAACCCGGCACAACAATGCCGACGGCTCCGAATGAACTATTCATGTCTACAATCCACGGCTGCGAGATAAACATTACCTCGCTCCTCTCCATTTGGGCAAGCCCCGCAGGATTCCAGTACGTGGCGGACACGTCATTCGCCAGACTCACATACGCATCCCCCATGGCGCTTCCAGCCGCGCCATATCCTATTTCCAAAAAATTGGCGGCTGTAGTCCCTGCACGCATCGGCTTTTGAGCAAAAGCGGAGGTGGAGACAATCAACAATGCGCTTAGGAATAAAATTGATTTAGTTGATAAGTGTTGTTTCATACTATGCCCTCTTTATGGCAGACAGTTATTTGATCACCGCAAACTTGCCGAGTTTTTCCTGCCCGGTAACACCGGACTTTACATAAAAAATATAGACTCCGGCCGCAATTTCCAGCCCTTCTTTTGTTAGCATGTCCCAATGATAAGTCCCGTCAGCTTCAGGGTTGTCAACAACAAGCTCCCTAACAAACACGCCGCTCGATGTAAAGATTTTTATCGTACATTTTGCCGGGATGTGCGTAAAGAGAAGCATTCTCTGCTGATTCAGACCGCGGTTGCTAAGATACGGCTCCATCGTGTTCGTCACAAGGTATGGATTGGGAACCACCTTGATCTGTTTCATATCCTCGTTCAGCTTTGCAACGGCGAGGGGATTTACATTCACCGTATAGAAAATCGAATCTCTCAAAGCACTCTTAAACCTCACATTGTAGACATCGCCTGGCTTCGGCATTCCTGCCGCGCTGTCTGGGAAACGCATTCCAAATATGGTGTTCGGAAATACCCATTGGGCAAGGTACTTGACCGGATAGCCAATCAGCACGGTGTCAATACCGGGATCGTAGACCCCGTTGAGATTCACATCCTGAACGACAACGTCAAGTTCCTCATACCCTTGGTACCCCGCCGAATCCGGGCAATCTCTGTTGATCACGTGGAATGGAAACGATTGATTGAGCAGC
>CAZXQG010000138.1:0-4069 GCA_964642725.1 uncultured Chitinophagaceae bacterium | reverse complement strand
GCGGGTTCCCTGGCTCATCGGATTATCGTTGATCGGCCTGAAGTTTGCCTTGACGACATTTCTCATTGAGCCGGGGGTATAATCCATCGGCCCGGCCATCATGCGGATGTAAGGAATGCTGACGACATAGCGCGGCTGATCCTCGACAGCCCATTTATAGTTCTCTAATCCTTTGACACCTTCATAGCCAACAACATTGGGATATGTCCGTTGTAGGCCGGTCGGTTTAAATACTCCGTGGTAGTCGACAAGCATATGATACTCTGCCGCTTTCTTCGCTATAGCATACAAAGAAGCCACCGCCACTTGATCGTCGCGATCGACGAAGTCGATCTTAAACCCTTTCAAACCCATCTTGGCATATAAAGGAATGACGGTATCCATTTGCTGCGTCATTTGATACCACGATGCCCAGGTAATTATCCCTACGCCCTTTTGTTTGCCGTAATCGATGAGCTCCTGCAGATTTACTTTTGGGGACATTTTGGTAAGGTCCATCTCCAATGCTCCCTCGATGATGGAGTATTTCATTTTATTGGCGGCGGCAAAGTCGATATAGTATTTACAGGTCGGCATGTTGAGGCCGGCTTTAAAATCTACATGAGAAATATTCCGCTCATTCCAATAATCCCAGGCGACCTGACCGGGTTGGATCCATGACACGTCGGCGATTCTCGGGGGGGCGGCCAATTTTTGCACGATATCATTATTCAATAATTCCTTGTCGCTTCGGCTGATGGCAATTGCCCGCCATGGAAAACTTCGCGTCCCGCTTGTTTTGGCAATGTAGTCTGCTCTTTTCGTCGGAACATAATTTATTCCTCCAAACCCGCCTAACTCTGCTGCTAAAGGATATGGTGCATACACTCCCATAAAACCTTTTCCGGTTGGATTAATGTTCAAGTACATGCCCGGGTAGTCTTCAAGGTCTGCTTCCAGGATAACAACTTTTTTATTATTCCCGACATCGACCAACAAAGGAAGAAACGCCAGAGAATCTTTGGCAAATTGAGAAATAGTGCTTTCTCTGTAGAGAGCTTCAAATGATGAGTTGAATATTTTTCCCCCTCTATAATCCCACTGGTATGGAATAAACGCTTTATCATCATCGGTGAAATTAAAGTTGGCTTCTTCATTCTTGATGATGATCTCCCCCTTCTTCTTTATAAAGAACCGGTATGCAACAGCGTCATTATACACTCTGAAAATTACACCGAACCCGTTTTTGCAATTAATTGTTAGCTGGTTATACTTATCCGGAATGTTGGCTTTTATATAATTGATAGCAGCGATGACGGTATTATTTTTTTCTGTATTAGAGGATGTGATTTTTGCGTTATCGCCGAGCACATCGCCATCCTCCAGCTGCAAGGAAATTGCCGACGGTGCAATAATCTGTTCGCCGTGATCCTGCACCGACCATTCGAGTTTCGCTCCCGCCTCGATCTTCACGCTAAGGGCCCCATCCGGCGATTTTACGCCCAAACCATTTTCCTGCTGCGCAATGAGTATTGAAGAGCAAGACAAAATGAGAAGAAGTATTCCTGTAAATTTGGAGCTCATTCTTTTAAGCGGTGCTTTTGCGCCGGATTTGCTTTTTGAGTTCGACATGTCTGCCTCTCTCCAGTTTTTCTTATTTCTTTTTTACTTTAAACTTTCAACCGTATTTACAATAGTGCTTGATTTGTGTGTGACAACTTGCAGAACAGCTTCTTTAAGATTTGCGGAAACCGCGGTGACTTGAATCTTCCCGCTTTGTTCCGTCGATTGAATTACGGCGAGCGCTAAGCCGTTAAAAGCATTACGCTCTCTGCTCTTCATCATGGTTTTGTCCTCAGAGTTGCCATTATCTGTGCCGATTAATTTTCCGTCTCCTTCAACCGCAAATTCAATACGATTGTCTGCGTCGGGGACGACCAAGCCGTTTTCATCGACAATTTCCGCCCTAATATTGGCAATATCGTGTGCATCGGCAGAGATATCGTTTCTGTCCGCAGACAAACGGATGGCAGCGGGTTTCGATGTGGTGCGCACTTCTTCTGTGATAATTTTTCCATTTTTTCTTCCGATGGCTTTCAATGTTCCCGGTTCGTATGGTACATCCCACGAAAGGTGCAGGTCGGCCGTCGTTGCCGCCACAAACGGATGGTCGAACTTATTCCATCCTCCCGAATTGCCTTGCTGCGGAAATACGACTGATTTTATACCAAAAGATTTTCCGTTCAGAAAGAGTTCAACGCTGTCACAGTTGGTATATGCGATCACGGGAACAACCTCGCCTTCATGGCCCGCCCAATTCCAATGAGGGAACAGATGAACGAGCGGTTTGTTCGTCCACTGGCTTTGGTAGAAATAATAGCCGTCTTTGGGAAAACCGCAAAGGTCGAGCACGCCGGAATTTGAACTCTTGCCCGGCCAGCGAGCTTCTCCAAGATAATCAACACCCGTCCAGATAAAATCACCGATCACATAGTCATTCACCGAAGTGGCCCGCCATAACTGTTCAGCCTGGACCATTGATCTATAGTCGTGGGAAAAAAATGAATGCCCCGGAGCTGCTGTGGACGGATGGGAAACAGTATATTTGCCACGGACGCCGGAGATCCCGACGTTTTCCGTTCCTACCATTTTCCAATCCGGATGGTCATGCCTGTCGACGCTGTAGTACAATTCTCTCCGTTTCAACCAGCGGTCAACATAATTGTAGCCGACAATATCCTCCAGTGCGAGAAACTGAGGTTTCGCCGGATAGTCGACATCGGCGATCCTGTCGTTCGCCACCGTGACGGGTCGTGTGGGATCTTCTTTATGAAACGTTTCGATTAATTTTCGCAGCACTTCAACGCCCCGGTCGGTTCCCTGGTCCAACACTTCATTGCCGGCGCTCCACAATACAACCGACGGATGGTTCCGGTCGCGATGGATCATGGAAAGCAAATCTGATTGCGAATTTTCTGCAAAGTATAAATGATAGCTGTATTCCACCTGTCCTTTTTGAACTTCCCATTCGTCAAAAGCTTCATCCATCACCAGGAACCCAAGCTTGTCGCATAGATCAAGAAATTCCGGCGCCGGCGGATTGTGTGCTGTCCGGATGGCGTTGCAGCCCATTTCCTTCAGCAGCTGCAAACGCCTGTTCCAAGCCTGTTCGGGGACCGCGATGCCGAGACAGCCGGCATCGACATGCAAGCACATGCCGTTCATCTTGACATGTTTTCCGTTCAGAAGAAAACCTTTGTCCTTGTCGTATTCAATTCTTCGAATGCCAAAAGTTGAGACGAGCTCGTCATTCACTTTCGATCCTTCTATAACAAATGAATGAAGCTTGTAGAGGGTCGGCGCATCTAGTGACCACAAGGAAGGATAAGCGACAGTGATGGTCTGGTCAACATCTGTTTTGCCCGGTGCTGCAAGTGAGACGGGCGTTTCAATAATTGCCACTTCTTTGCCCGATTCATTGTTAACGACCGATCGCAGGATAATATTCTTTTTGCCCGGGAAGCTGTTTTCAATTGAAGTGCGAACGGAAATTGTTGCAGATGACGAATCGACCGAAGGCGTGGTAATATACGTTCCCCATTGAGCGATGTGCACGGGGTTGGCGATATTCAACCATACATGCCGGTAGATGCCCGAGCCCGAGTACCAGCGGCTGTTTGGCTGAAGGGAATTATCGTCCTTAACAGCGATGACGTTCTCTCCTTTTTTGATGAAGAAAGTGAGATCGTAATAAAAACTTGTATACCCGTACGGATGTTTACCAAGGTGATGTCCGTTTATCCAGACATCGCTATTCATGTACACGCCGTCAAATTCAATCCAAAATTGCTGACCTTTTTGAATTGCAGGGATGGTAAAATTTTTGCGATACCATCCGATGCCCGTCGGAAGATAACCGCCGGCGCCTTTTGTCGGCGCATCTTCTTTGAATTCACCCTCGATGCTCCAATCGTGCGGGAGATTGAGTGTGCGCCATTTGGTATCGTCAAAATCCTGCTTCTCTGCGCCGTTTGTGTCGGACTGCAAAAATTTCCAATTGAAATCCATCAGCAGATGTTGACGCGTGTCC
>CAZXQG010000137.1:0-4109 GCA_964642725.1 uncultured Chitinophagaceae bacterium | reverse complement strand
AAAAAGAAAGGGAAGAGTTTCCTCTTCCCTCATGGTGGGCGCTGCTGGGATCGAACCGGCGACCTTACGCGTGTGAGGCGTACGCTCTGAACCAGCTGAGCTAAGCGCCCAAATTTAAATCTTTAAAGAGCCTTTAGCGAAGTCCCGACGCTTTTGCCGAAGGCATCACTTCGTGATTGACGGGACTGGCTAAGCGCCCATGACTCATGAAAGATACAAATCACAAAAGAAAGAATCAAATTCGTTACTGCGGAATTGGGCGTCCCATCTGATTGTAGATACCTTCAATCAGATTAATATTCTGTTTTGCTTCGGCGTTAGCAGGGTCGATCGTGGCGACAAGCCTATACTGACGCAACGCTGACGGATATTTTTCTTTCGGAGGCAGCGGTGATTCATACATGAGAAAATTTGCATACTTCATGTGCGCATCAACCTGGGCCTTCTTGACGAGTTCATCGCTCGGACTCGCCTTCCCAAGGTCGTCGATCATTGCGATGCCTTTTTCAAAATCCTTATTGGCAACCAATTTTGTCGCCTCGTCGATTTTTGTTGGATCGGCCTTTTTCTCGCCGCAGCCTGCGGCAAAAAGAAGAGAGAGCATAGAATACGCCAGCAACTTTTTTATCATAAAAAAGCCCTTAAATGGTTTGAGGATTTTTGGAATGGCAATAAAAAACTACAAATTATTCTTGTCGAAACCAAATTCTTTCGTTCAAATTTGGTTTTATGCGGAACATTTTTAAATTAGAAGCAGTCTAACTTCAAGATTGCCATACAATTACGCTTGTTTATTCATGTTTGGAGGTTGAATGGAGCACGATATCAAGGCTATCAACGAGAAAATCCAGCGCGAAAGTGCGTTCGTTGACCTGCTCACTATGGAAGTCGGGAAAGTCATCGTCGGACAGAAAAATATGATGGAGCGATTGCTCATCGGGTTGCTCTCCAACGGACACATCCTTCTCGAAGGAGTTCCAGGTCTCGCGAAGACCATGGCGGTAAAGACTCTCGCAGGAGCAATCCAGGCGAAGTTCCAGCGCATTCAGTTCACTCCCGATTTGCTTCCCGCCGATTTGGTGGGAACTCTTATCTATAATCAAAAGGATTCAAAATTCCAGACGAAGAAAGGTCCGATCTTCGCCAATTTTATTTTAGCCGATGAAATCAACCGTTCGCCGGCAAAAGTTCAAAGTGCGCTCCTCGAAGCGATGCAGGAACGACAGGTTACCATAGGAGAAGAAACGTTTAAACTTGAAGAACCGTTCCTTGTTCTTGCTACGCAAAATCCGATTGAGCAGGAAGGAACATATCCGCTGCCGGAAGCGCAGGTTGATCGGTTCATGCTGAAGGTGAAGATTGATTATCCTACGAAGGAAGAAGAGCTTCAGATTATGAGGCAAAATGTCAACGGAACAGAAATCCAGATCAAGCCCGTTGTCTCGACAAAAGATATTATTAGGGCGCGGGGAGTGATGGGGGAAATTTACATGGACGAAAAAATCGAGCGCTACATCCTGGAGATTGTCTTTGCGACGCGAAACCCGAAGGAATACGGAATTCCCGGCATCGCTCAATTAATCAGTTACGGCGCATCGCCGCGTGCGACTATTAATCTTGCGCTCGGAGCCAAGGCGTACGCGTTCATCAAACGGCGCGGCTATGTGATCCCTGAAGACGTGCGCGCCGTCAGTCTCGATGTTCTGCGACACCG
Source organism: uncultured Chitinophagaceae bacterium (assembly GCA_964642725.1). Lineage (GTDB taxonomy): Bacteria > Bacteroidota > Ignavibacteria > UBA10030 > UBA8401 > JAGVPT01. The sequence goes on along the minus strand of CAZXQG010000137.1, from coordinate 2,395 downwards.
AGTTGCCGTCACATATGAAGCGGAAGCGGAAGAAGTAACATCGGAAAATATTGTGCAGGAGATTTTGAATAAGATCGAAGTACCATGAGAACAATTAAGAATTATGAATTAAGAATTAAGAATTAAAAATTGAAAGGCTTTCGGTAAAGCCCTAACGGCCAATAGCTAAAAGCCAATGACTGCTTATCTATGACCACTCAAGAGCTTCTCAAAAAAGTACGGCAGATCGAAATTAAGACTCGGGGACTGGTGAACCATGTCTTCTCCGGCGAATACCACTCCGTCTTTAAAGGACGCGGAATGGAATTCTCCGAAGTCCGCGAATACCAGTATGGAGACGATATCCGTTCTATTGATTGGAACGTTTCCGCCCGCTTCAACCATCCGTTCATCAAAATTTTTGAAGAAGAACGCGAACTGACTGTGATGCTGCTTGTTGACCTGAGCCGCTCCGAAAATTTTGGGACGGCCGCGGCGATGAAGAACGAAATCGCAACCGAAATCTGTGCGGTCCTGGCATTTTCGGCGATTCGCAACAACGACAAGGTCGGGCTTATCCTTTTCACCGACAAAATCGAAAAATTCATTCCGCCGAAGAAAGGGAAGGCGCATATCCTTCGCATCGTGCGCGACCTGCTCTCGTTTGAGCCCAAGGGAGGCGGCACCGATATCAAAGGAGCGCTTCAGTACTTAAATTCCGTCATCAAGAAACGTTCGATAACGTTTTTGATCTCCGATTTTATCGACCAGGGGTACGACGCTGCGCTGCGGATCGTGAGCAAGAAGCACGACGTGATCGCTATTACCATGCAAGACCCGCGCGAACGGGATATGCCGAGAATCGGACTCGTGAAAATGCAGGACGCAGAATCGGGGCGTGAACGCTGGGTTGACACAAGCAATATTCACATCCAGCAGGCGTTTCGCTATTACTGGCAGCAGCACGAAGAACGGTTAAAGAAATTGTTTTTATCGACCAAGGTTGACAGAATTGATATTCAGATTCAGAACCCGTATATCAAACCGCTGGTTGATTTTTTTAAGCTGCGGGAACAGCGGTTGTAATACTCGTAAAGGGAATCAGTCGGGAGTAATGAGAATTCAGACGAAGAAGTTATTAGCACACATCAGCGCCGTTGCAGTTTTTTTCGCTTTTCACGCTTCGCTTTTGTACGGGCAGGATGTTTCCGTCACCGCGGCAGTGGATTCGGCCCACATCACGATGGGCGACTGGCTGAACCTGACGGTGCAGGTGAAGCATCCTGATTCGGTGAACATTCTGTGGAGCGAGTTCAAGGACACCCTCGGCGTTTTTGAGATTGTCCGCCTGGATACTCTGCCGCGAGGCGGAGCGGGAGGAACTGTCACAGACGGAAGAAGGTTTACACTGTCGGCATACGATTCCGGTGCGTTTGTCATCCCTCCGGTTCTCATCGCATATCAATATCCGAATGACACCACCCGGCGCTATCTTCAGTCCGATTCTTTAACAATACAAGTTTCTTCCGTTCAGGTTGACACTTCGAAGGCCATCAAAGACATCAAACCTCCTCTCAGCGTTCCTTTGACGTGGAAAGAAATAGCTGTTTATGCAGGCATTATTCTCGCGCTTGGTGCGCTGTTTTACGGAGGATACTACTTCTATAGAAAGAGAAAAAGGAAAACAGGAGAATTTGTAGAAGAGGAAGCGCCCAAAATTCCCCCGCACATCCAGGCGATGATGCGGCTCAAGGAGCTGAAAGAAAAACGAGTATGGCAGCAAGGGAACGTAAAAGAATTTTACTCGGAGGCGACGGAGATTATCCGCCAGTATTTTGAAGGACGGTACGGGATTATGGCGCTGGAGCTGACGTCGGACGAAGTTTTCGTCCAGCTCAGACAGTTTACGCTGGAAAAGGATGCCACAAAACTTATTGAAGCATTCTTCATTAATGCAGACCTGGTGAAGTTTGCAAAATATACGCCCGTGTCTTCGGAAAACGAAGCCGTCGTTCCGCAAGCATTGGATATCGTCGAGCGCACGAAGCCGAAGGAGGAGGTGCCTCAGCATGTTTGACGTGACGTTTGCAAACAAAAACTTCCTCTTCCTGCTGTTGCTGATTCCTGCGCTGTCGGCATGGTATTATTTCCGTGAGAAATACCGTGAGAGCGATGTTCGATTCTCGAGCCTTATTCCATTTTCAGAAGTATTGTCAACACGGAAGGAGCGTGCACGTCACTTGCCGTTCATCCTTCGTATGGCGGCGCTCGCGCTGCTGATATTTGCTCTAGCGCGCCCTCAGTCGACGTCGCACGGAGAGAATGTGTACAGCGAAGGGATTGATATCGTCCTCGCGCTCGATATTTCTGGCAGTATGCTCGCGGAGGATTTTCACCCGAACCGCATCGAAGCCGC
>CAZXQG010000136.1:0-4127 GCA_964642725.1 uncultured Chitinophagaceae bacterium | reverse complement strand
TCTTGACGGAATGTTCTGGATGTACGATCAAAGCGACAACACGCTGAAAGCGTATGCTCTGAAAACAACAGGAGTTTCGAAGGGCACGGGCCTTCGAATTCCGACAGGCTTCTCGCTGCAGCAGAATTACCCAAACCCGTTCAATCCTGCGACAATGCTCAGCTATCAGTTACCAGTGGACAGTTATGTGACGTTGAAAGTGTACGATGTGCTCGGGCGGGAGGTGTCTGCGCTGGTGAATGAAAAGCAAAATGCGGGGCAGTTTTCGGAGCAGTGGGATGCGACGAAGATGCCCAGCGGTGTCTATTTCTACACACTGCAGGCAGGAGAGTATCGAGCTACGAAACGAATGCTGCTCTTGAAGTGACGGACTAAACATTTTCCCGCGCGGACATTCTGCTGTTTGAAGCTGTCCGTGTCTACGACCTGAGGTGATCGTTATCGAAAGCGTTTTTTCTTAATTTAAACGATAACTCACATCGTTGCACGACTGAGGCGAATGTTCAACAATTCGGTTACTGCGAGATGTATGGCGGGAGTAATGCTCGCGAAAACATTCCGACAATGCCCAAAGAAATTTGGGCATTGTTGTTATTTGGCCCGATGATTCGATTACGGAGTCCACTTCTTCTTCAATTCAGCATCCCAGTTCGCAGCGAGCGTGATGGATAATAACACTGTCTCACCAATAATTGCGTTCACGAGGAAGCGTTTACCGTCCGCCACCGCTTCGTTTCTATAGAAAGTTCGCGATTTAATAGAAGAAGCCCCAGAAAGAAGTGTCTGGGGCTGCAATTTATGGTGCGAAAAATCTGCTGCAGTCAAATAGTTATTTCATCAGTTGAGTTTCGTCGGTGTCTGGGTCTGTGAATTCACCAACACGTCATACGAAGGGAATGTCCCGTCACTCATAGAGATTTTGCCAACACCATGAAGAACAACTGTGGTGGCGGTTCCCGCCGTCTTGATTGTATATGTGCCGTTTGAATTGTTGGTAAAGGAAGGAGATGCTAAAATACCAATGCCGTTTGCATCTGCCGTAAGACCCACAAATGAACTTCCGCCGCCGCCAAGAGATACCGGTTTGAAATAATATAGCTGCGCTTTGGTAGCCAGCGTCGTCAGGTCAGAAATCAGAGAGCTTCTGTTCTGCTCTACAGCATTATCCTGGAAAATCGTAATACCAATTGCTATTGCGATACCGACAATGATGACGCCTAAGATGACCAGAAGAAGCTGTTGCTGTCCCATGGATTTATACCGTCATTGTGAATGAATTGAATGACTCAATGATTCATATGTTTTTGTTCTATAAGAATAAAAACATTCTCAATTGCCATGCCAATGTCAGTCAAACTTAATTTCCTCGGCCGGAACTATTTCTTTCTCTGGATGAGTTAAGTTCTCTTCTGAATAAGCAAGAGATCCGTTGGATAGTCTCGCCCTTACCATCTTGAATACATATGGGTAATATGCTGACGGCAACTTACTAACAGGAAGCCAAGTGTCCCAAGTCTCATTGGGTTTGAGTTTCTTGGGCAACAATCTATCGTTTCGAATTACATGAACCTTGGGATTTGAATTGAACCAGATGTTGGTAATCTCAAGTTCTCGGTCCAGTGTGAGATTTGTGACGGTAATGAAAAAAGCTTCCTTTTGTTTATCTTCGAGCAGCGCTCGGTGGACTAGCACTCGAATTCGCCGTTTATTAAGGAGAGCATTGAGGAACTCCCCTCCGTAGTTTTCTATTAATCTCTCAATCGTGTGTAACATCATCGCCTCCTTTTACTGCCAGCCTGACGAATCAAGCGGCGATATGAATCCTTATTCTTTTCTCTTGTTCGCTATAAACATGTGACAAGATTCTCCCAACAATAAAGGGCGCGTTGTCTCTCCTGCAAAACTACCGCTAATTGGATATAAATGCAACAACCCGGAGATGAGTCTGGGCTGATTACGATTGCGGAAAGCTCAGAAAATTTATTTCAGCAGCAGCATTTTTATCACCTGCATTTTCCCGCCAAATTCCAACCGCGAAAAGTATGTTCCACTTGCCAACTACGGAATATCGAACGTAGACTGATGATATTCTCCGACCGTTGCTAATCCGTCGTACAATGTTGCGACTTCCTGAACAAGCGTGTTAACAATTTTCAACGTCGCTCGTCCTTAAGAGCATGGCATCCCGTTCTATTCTTCTTCGCCGGATATCAGGATTTTTGATGGTAGATTTTCGCTCCGTCAAACCCGTTAAACGTTGTTGAAGAGGCGGTGCTATATGCACCGATATTCTCGGTGTAGAGATAATCGCCGACTTCCAGGGTCCGAGGTAGTTCGACTGAGAGCGAAATCTTGTCAAAGCTATCGCAAGTGGGACCGACCACCGCACAGATTTCCGGCTCGCCCCTCTTGAATGCGTGGAAGTTAGGAATCCAATGGTCGTACACAACGCCTGAAAATGTCTGATAGACACCGTCGTTAATGTGGTAGAATATCTTGCCGTCTCTTCTCGCCTTGCCGATGATCTCCGAAACCAGCGTTGCGACGGTGGCGACCATGAACCTTCCAGGCTCTGCGAGAATCTGAATATCGTCCGGGAATAACCGCGAGAACTCGGAATTCAGCATGGACGCAAGCTTTTCGAATTGCGGGACCGAGGGGTCGTAGGGGACTGGGAATCCGCCCCCGATATCTACCAGGTTTAAAGGGAACCCCCTCTTCCTGGCGTCGTTTAATATCGTGGCGGCGAGATCCAGAGCGACCGTGTAGTTGTCAAAATTCGTGCACTGGCTGCCGACATGGAAACTAATCCCCTCGACATTCAGTCCCAAATCGAATGCCTCCTGGATCAATTGTTGTGCGTCGCCCGGCTCCGCCCCGAACTTCGAGGCCATTTCAACCTGCGATCCCGTGTCCGGAACTTTAAGCCTCAATACCAGTCCCGCGGTCTCGCAATGCTGCTTGAGCTTCTTCACTTCCGCGCTGTTATCGTACGTCACCAGCGGTTTGTACTGCTTTATCTTCGCGAGGGTTGTCCTGTCTTTGATCGTGTTGGAGAAGATGATCTTGTCCCAGACAAAGTGCTTCTTTTCCTTCCGGTCGAAATGTTTTATGTACTGATAGACCTGCATGAACTCGTTGTAAGAGGCGACATCGAAACTCGAGCCTTCTTCAAAGAGGGTCTCTACGATTTGCTGCTCGGAGTTGGCCTTCACTGCATAGTAGCATTGAACCCTCGGCAGGCATTTCTTAAATGTCCGGTAGTTCTCCCGGAGTTTTTCGTGGTCAACAATGAACAAGGGAGAGCCATAGTGCTCCACCAGTTTCAGGAGTTCCTCGTGTCTGTCCAATCATCTCTCCAAATAGTGATTCTGCGTTGAGTGAAGCGCCTTATGCGGGAAGTTTTTTCATAAGAGATTTCAACTCATCGACTTCCTTGTTGTTCTCAAGATACGATTCGATCAGCTTCTTCCGCATTTCATCTCCCCGATCATACAATCGTTTCAGTTTCTTCGGCTTTGTGGTCTGCATAACGTAAGCAACGAGCAGGGGGAAAGCGACCGTGACATCCACGTAGGCGGTAATGGTCTCCTCCAGTTTCGTGGGATCAATCTTTCCCCAACTGACCGCTTCGCTCGGAGGTGCGCCCGACAACCCGCCCGTGTCCGGACGTGCATCCGTGATGTTGATGTCGTAATCCTGACCCGCTTCCGGAATCATCAAAACTTCCTGGATCTGAGGCTCCGTCTGCAGAAGGAAGTTCTTAGGACTGCCGCCGCCGATGAGGAGAACGCCGGTTTTTCCTTTCTCATATTTCTTGGCATTGAGGATGATGGCAGTCGAATCGTTGACGTCGATGCTCGGGTTGATCTTGAGTTTAAAATAGTTCCGGAGCCCGGCCGCATCTGCCAGAAGTTCGAGTCCCGCCACATTCATTCCGATTGTCGAATCACCGGGGGACGATGTGAAGACGGGCACACCATTTCGGTACGCTGCGGCCAGAACGCTTACCTCTCCCAATTTGTTTTTCTGCTCGTATTCGTCGAGCGCCTTGCCGAGGTGATGATAGTATTCTCTCGTTCCCATTTCTTTTTGGAATTCCGGCCTCAGCATGATCTTTCGCAAGA
>CAZXQG010000135.1:0-4177 GCA_964642725.1 uncultured Chitinophagaceae bacterium | reverse complement strand
ACAACGCCGTGAGGGCGATCTGCAACAAAGGGGACGAAGTGATCATCCCCGCGCCATACTGGGTCACCTATCCTGAAATTGTGAAGTTGGTTGACGCGGTCCCCGTGATCATTACGACGTCCGAGGAGAATGATTTCAAAATGACGCCCGCGCAACTGAAGCGTGCCATCACAAAAAAAACGAAAGCGCTGCTTTTTTGCTCTCCTTCCAACCCAACGGGGACTGTCTACTCGAAGGAAGAGATTGAAGAACTTGCCAAGGTTACCGCGAAGGCCGACCTCTACGTCATTTCCGACGAGATATATGAAAAGGTGATCTACGACGGAACGAAACACTTCAGCATGGGATCGATTCCCGCGGTGCAGGACCATGTCGTCACCGTCAACGGCGTCTCGAAGGCTTTTTCGATGACGGGATGGAGAATCGGCTACCTCGGCGCCAAGAAGGAGATCGTTGGCGCGGCTGAAAAAGTGCAAAGCCAGATCACATCAAATGCTTCCTCAATTTCGCAGCATGCAGCCCTTGCGGCCCTGACCGGGTCGAACGATGAAGTCGACACCATGACTGCAGAGTTCCTGCGCCGGCGAAATTTCATTTATGACGCAGTGACTTCCATCAAAGGAATCACCTGCGTTAAACCGAAGGGAGCGTTTTATGTTTTTCCGAACGTGAGCGGTTACGTCGGAAGAAAGGTCAACGGAAAGACGCTCAAATCGGGGGACGATATTGCCCAGTTTTTATTGGACGAAGAGGCGGTCGTCGTTGTCCCGGGGAGCGGGTTTGGTTCGAAAAATCATGTCCGCATCTCTTACGCCTGTTCAATGGAGGAATTGGAGAAAGCCGCAGAACGAATGCGCAGAGGGTTCAAAAAACTTTACGGGAATTGAAAAAAGAGTATGCCAACCTACGAATACAGATGCAAGAAATGCAAACATGAATTTGAAGAAGTTCAGTCAATGAGCGCCGATGCGCTGGTGCTGTGTCCCGTTTGCAAAACGGAAAACCTTGTGCGGATTATCAGCAAAGGGGGCGGAATGATCTTCAAGGGGAGCGGATTCTACCAGACGGACTATAAAAATTCCAGCTCGGACTCGAAAGAAACAAAATCGACATCCAAGGGGACAAAGCCGAAATCACCGAAAACCTCGGACGATAAATCCTCCTCCGCACCGAAACCGGAGCCGCCGTCAACGCCATCAAAGCCTAAAGAATAACCATCCACTAAGATCACGAAGGGAACGAAAGAATATTCTGTCTCGCTCCCAACGTCCCGTCACTTACGAAGTGATGCCTTCGGCAGACGTGATCCCTTTGGGATTGGGAGCGAGATAAGGAGCAGTTCAGAAGCAACAACAGCGTTCCTAACAAAACTAACATCTCGTTCCCAACGTCCCGTCACTCACGAAGTGATGCCTTCGGCAGAAGTGATCCCTTTGGGATTGGGAACGCTAACTTTTCACACATTGGTTTTGATTCTTGGAGAGGAAATTAAGAAAACGCCCCATGAGAATTTCGTTAACGGTTAGATAAATGTCAATAACGCATGACTCAGATTTCTTTCTTACTTAACAATGAAGCATAGCTTCAGGCGAGTTGCGTTCCCAAACGGAGTTTGGGAACAAGAAGTTAAAAGCCTGGCGTTCCCAATGTACCTCGTTCCCAACGTCTCGTTGGGAACGCTAACGTATGGAACTCCGTTTCATCAAGCCGTGCCACGCCGTTCCCAATCGGAGATTGGGAACAAGATATACAGAACGCCCTATCTCGTTCCCAACGTCCCGTTGGGAACGCAAACGCGGAGATGCGTTCCCAATCGGAGATTGGGAACGAGATGGTTAACAAAAATCCCCGAACCAAACTGGTCCGGGGATTTTTTTCTTTAATTCGCGGTCTGTATTACTTTATCTTTGGTCCCGCATCAATGACTTCCTGCGGACACCCTTCTTCAAATTTTTTGAAGTTCTCGATAAAGCGCGACGCCAGCTGTTTGTACTTCGCCAGATGGTTTTCTTTGCTCGGCCACGAACCGGATGGGTCGAGCACATTGGACGGAACGCCTTCGCAGCTTGTCGGAATTTCAAAGCCGAAGATCGGGTCTTTGGCAAATGAAGCCTGCTGCAGTTGGCCGGTCAGGGCAGCGTTGAGAAGCGCGCGCGTATGTCCAATGCTGATCCTCTTTCCGATTCCGAATGGTCCCCCGATCCATCCGGTATTGACCAGCCAGCACGTGACGCCGTGCTTCATTATTTTCCGCTTCAACAGGTCCGCATAGAATGAGGGGTGATGCACCATGAACGGCGCGCCGAAGCACGTACTAAACGTCATTTCCGGCTCTTTGCCGAGCCCGACTTCGGTTCCCGCGATCTTCGACGTGTAGCCGGAGATAAACTGGTACATCGCCTGATTCGGAGTGAGCCGTGCAATCGGCGGCATGACGCCCGAAGCATCGCACGTCAGCAGAATGATATTTTTCGGATGTCCTCCCATCTTTTCAGGAACGGCATTCGAAATATAGTCGAGCGGGTATGACGCGCGTGTGTTCTCTGTGATCGATTCATCGTCCAGGTCGATCAACCGCGTCACCGGGTCGTAGACGACGTTTTCCAGAATCGTCCCGAACATTTTCGTTGTCGCATAGATCTGCGGTTCAGCGCTGGCCGAGAGCCGGATTACTTTGGCGTAGCAGCCTCCCTCGAAATTGAAAACCCCTTTGTCGCTCCATCCGTGTTCGTCGTCTCCGATGAGGCTTCTCTTCGGGTCGGCAGAGAGCGTCGTCTTTCCCGTTCCGGAGAGGCCGAAGAATATCGCCGCATCCCCGTCCTTGCCGATGTTCGCCGAGCTGTGCATTGCCATGACGCCCTGCAACGGCAGAAGATAATTGAGGATGGTGAAGATAGACTTCTTTATTTCGCCGGCGTAGGCAGTGTTGCCGATAATGCACAACCGCTGCGCAAAGTTGAGCGCAATGAACGTGTTCGTTGCTGTCGCGTCGATCTGGGGGATGCCCTTGAACCCGGGGAGAGCGACGACAGTGAAATCGGGGACGTGCCGCCGGTATTCTTCATTCGTCTGGGGGAGAATGAACATGTTCCGAGCAAACATGGCATGCCACGCATATTCGCTGATGATACGGATCGGCATTCGGTAATTCGGGTCCGCGCCGCCATAACAATCCTGCACGAAGACGTCTCTTCCCTGCAAGAATCCCTGCATACGGTTGAACAGGTCGTTGAATTTGTCGGCGCTGAAGGGACGGTTATACTGCCCCCACCAGATGTTGTTCTCCGTCGACGGTTCTTTGACGATGAATTTATCGTTGGCGGACCGGGCAGTATGTTTTCCCGTGTTGGCGACGATCGGGCCAAGATGCGAAATCCTCGCCTCGCGCCGAAAAGTGATCTCCTCGTAAAGCGCTTCGGTCGGCAAATTCCAGTATGCCATACGTATGTTTTCTATGCCGTGGTTGATGAGCCCATAGTCGCTCTTCAGCACGGCTGCTTCGCTTTGAGCAGGTGTTTTAATGTCTAAGATGTTGTTCATAGCCAGTCCCTCACAAGTTTACGGTCGCCAATGTAGATTTCGTTTGGTGATGATGGATCGAGCGCCCACTTAATGCGCGCAACGCCTTCGGTAATGTCCTTAATAGAGCCGGCATAACTGAGGCGCAAATGGCCTTCCATACCGAATTCTTTTCCCGGCACCGTAACAACAAGAGCCTTCTTCAAAAGGAGTTGTGAGAGATCCACCGATTTATTATAGTATGCGCGAAAATCCGGAAGGCAATAGTACGTTCCGTTCGGTTTTGTGCATTTCACTCCGGTGAAAGAATGGAGTTCCTGCATCATTACGTTGCGGTTGTTTTCCAGCGTCATGCGGAGGCTTTCGGTGACGCTTTGCAATCCCGTCATGGCACCTTCAGCCGCAGCTTGCAGCAAAACCGACGTGCACGATGTGATTTGTCCCTGAACGTTCGACATTATCCCGACAAGCTCTCTGCTTGCGATCGTCCAACCTATCCTGAAACCGGTCATCCCGTACAATTTCGAAACGCCGTTGACGACGATGACGTGCGTCGTCTCGATATCTTTCTTAGTGTACTTATAGCCAACGGGAACGGTCTTCCCGTCAAATACCAGCTTGTGATAAATGTCATCCATGATGACATAGATCCCCTTTG
>CAZXQG010000134.1:0-4230 GCA_964642725.1 uncultured Chitinophagaceae bacterium | reverse complement strand
CAATGATTAGTTCTGCTGCTCGTTTTTCTTTCTCTTCGTTTTGAAAGACAAGCTCCTTGTTGGCAATGATTAGTTCTGCTGCTCGTTTTTCTTTCTCTTCGTTTTGAAAGACAAGCTCTTTGTTAGCAATGAGTAGTTCTCCCTCCGCCCGTCTGCGCTCGGTGATATCACGAATATTGCACTGAATTACATTGTGATGATCAACCAGATAGACGTTGCTGACGAACTCAACCTCGATGCGTCGCCCGTCGGATGTTTCAAGGGGCAAATCCTCGTATCGGATAAATTTTTTCTCCTGCAATTCCTTTAAATTCAATTTACTTGCAGCAGTATCTTTGAAGAACCCAAGCTCCCAAATTCTCTTTCCCAAAAATTGTTCACGCGAATAGCCCAACAATTCGATTAAGAAGGGATTCACATCGACAACCATCCCCGAATCGGCATCGAGGATCAAAATGCCGTCCCAGGCCGCCTCAAAGAGCCGGCGATAGCGCGCCTCCGAAGAAATCAGCTCTTGCGCTCCCTCATACTGCTGCCGGTAAAAGCGAGCGTGCTCGCGGCGCCAGAGCAAACCAACGCTCGCCCCTGAACCGAGAAGAAGCGCGATGATAAGATAAATCAACATCGACAATCGCTCTCGAACGGGCGCGTACGCCTCTGAGACGTCAACGCGGGCGACAAGAAACCAGGGGGAATTCGGTACGGACCGAATGTCGGCGATCACCGGAACCCCCCGATAGTCCACTCCTTCGATAATTCCTTCCTTGCCTAACGCCGCTTCTACCGCAGGCGTATTCGTGTGCGTCAATGGAATCCGCAAATTGAGCGCGCTGTTTGTCTGGAACTTCAGCTCATTGAGGAACAACGCATCGCTTCCCTCTTTACGGACAATCAATGTTTCCGATGTGCGGCTTGGTATGGGCCATTGTTGAATGAGAGGATAGAGGTACTCTTCCGGATCGATCCGCAGAGCAAGTATGCCAAGGAGCGGTTTTAGAGCACCGATATCCCTGATCGGGACCAGGATTTTCAAATAGACGCGTTGATCCTTGTCATTACGGTAAAAATCCTGGAATGCAATCTTGCCGGACCGCAAGGTCTCGGTAATTTGTTCATCAAGAATCAGATGCACCCCCTCCTTGCTTTCCGGAATTACCAATCTCGTATTGAAATTCGCGTCCACCAGCATTGCGAGATCGTACCTGTTTGCCTTCTGTGCCTCTCCCATCCATGCCATGATCCTTGTTTTTGCCTCGCGGTCGTTGCGGTTTTTGACGTAACGCTTAACAAGAAGGGAAAAAACTTCGTTGTCGTAGAATAATTGCGCATCTGCAATACGCTCTTTTCGCCACTGCACTAATTCGCCGACTTTGAGTTCTGCTATTGCTGAAAGCTGTCCTTCCACCACCGTACGGTATTTATGCTCGTAGTCTATATAATAGAGGTAGCCGGCGGTAAGAATGCCGGCAGCCAGGAGGGCAAATATCAGAATGGAGAGCTTTAAATTGCGTCGTTCTTTTACGTCATGAGTTTTCATTTTCTTAATCTTTGAATTGCTCCAGAAACTCCGTTGATGCAACGGTGAGGGTTCCGTGAGTGCTTCCCTAGGGGACTACATCGTCGGTATAACATTACTCGGAGTTTTTGAAATAGCCTCTAATTATTAATTCACGTTACGCGAAAACTTTTTTTGACACACCCCCAACCCCTCTCGCTTTCGCCACACGCTCACACACAGAGGGGAGCGGGGAGGCAAGTCCCCTCTGTGCGTTGCTCGCGCGATGAGGAGAGGGGATTTAGGGGTGTGTCCTTGCGCAATGGATTTTTCGGTTCATGAAGTCTTCAGAATGCGTAGCATCAGTTATTAATTCACGTTATGCAAAAACCTTTTTCGACACACCCCCGGCCCCTCTCTCCAACGCACATGCCTTTGCCGCAGAGGGGAGCTTTGGCGGAAGAATCTCATAACTTCCCCTCTGTGCGTGGGCAAGCGGGTACGATAGAGGGGAATGAGGGGTGTGTTCTTGCGCAATGGATTTTTCGGTTCATGAATTCTCCGTGATGCGTAACATCAATTATTAATCGTCGAAATGCTTCTGGCGATCATCTTCATAGTTTTTTTTGTGGATGCAGAGCCGGCACCGTCCAGGCGTTCATGCAGTGCAATTTTCTCGATGATATTATGGATATGGCTTTTGATGGTGTTCGTCGAAACGCGAAGCCGATGACCGATTGTAACGTTGCTTAAACCGTCGTCCAACAGCCGAATCACTTCTTGTTCACGCTCCGTCATCCGCACCGCCTCCATCAGCTTGAATTTCCTCTTCTTCATCGCGTGCGTAATAATTTCGGTGAAGAGTGATTCCGCCGGCACGTGGGGGAGAACAGTGATTCCTTGTGCGACCGCGCGTATCGTTTTGAGAAAATCGCCGGGGTCTGCGTCTTTAAGAATAAACCCCGAGGCTCCGGCGTTAACAAACCGGATAATATCCGCTTCCGCGGGAACAAGATCCATCACGACCACGCGAGCCTTGGGAAACTCTCTTTTTACTAATTCCACCACCCGTAAACTGTTTTGACTTCGAAGACCCAAATCCAAAAGAATGACATTCGGTTTCAGCTTCTGGATCTTAAGAAGCGTGTCCTTGCTCCTTCCCGATGCGGCGACAACTTTGATATCGCGTTGGCCTCCAAGCATTGCCGCGATCCCGTTGCGAAAGAGGCGGTTATCTTCAATAAGCAGGAGCCGTATTGTGTTTGCCATGATTACTGTGATCCTGGAAAAAATGAGAAATCATGCTGCAAGGATTTCAAAAATTCAGAGTACGGTCATCCTGATCCTCGCCGAGTCAAGTCGTCTCCCGACAAAGAACGTCGGGCTCCTCAGAATGACAATGATGCTGTATTGTTTGTTCAGAATATCGCTACTCGGAGTTTTTGAGATGGCTTCTGGCCGCATGGCTTTTGCCATAGTTGCGTCAAAAAAGGCGAAGAACCTTAACTCCGATGTCGGTTCAGCTCTTTTTAATGTATACACATTACAGTGAAGCCGGCAGGAAGTAAATAGTCCATATGGATGAAAAAATGATTAACCCTTTTTAGGGGCCGGTTGGAGTTTTTTGAGGAGTGTTATTGGTCCAGCAGAGAAGTGGTTCCGGCGAGGTCTGAAATAGTGCCGATTGCAGAAGAGTAGGTGGCGATCTGAATTCTGGAATGGATGGCTAATTTTTCCATGATGTTGTGGATGTGGCTTTTTACGGTATTTGAAGAAAGGTGCGTGTTTTCAGCAATTTCCTTATTGGTCATTCCCTTTGAGACCAATTCGATGATCTGGCGTTCTCGTTTTGTCATACGTACTGCCTCGTTCAGCGTTGATTCCTTCTCTTTTGTAAACGCATGCTCAATGATTTGAGAGAAAAGCGAGTCGGTCAAAATAGCCGGAAGAACTTTTTTGCCGAGGGAAACAGATCGAATCGTCTTAAGAAAATTGACGATAGACGCATTTTTGAGGATAAAACCAGATACTCCGGCCTCGACAAAAGCAACAATATCGGATTGCACTGGAACAAGATCCATTACGATCACTTTAACCTCCGGGAAATCTCTTCTCATTAGTCTTACGATTTCTAAGCTGTTTTGAGATCGTAAACTAAGATCAAGAAGAACAACATCTGGTTTTTGAGTGCGTATTTTAGACGGGAGTTTCCCGCCGGTTCCATGTGTCGCCCCCACCACCATATCCGGCTGTTTCTCCAGGATGGACGAGATACCTTCGCGCAGAAGTCGATTATCTTCAACAAGAAGCAGTTTAATTTTTTTCATCTCTGGTTTCAAGGCACGGATTCGATCGGCCAGCCTTCAGCAGCGGCGCCAATCTGAAGCTATTGCGATTCCGAATAAATGTGAGAATATCTATTTGAAACAATACTAGAACCTATCTCAAAAATGGTTTTCATGCAGAAAGCAGCCGTAAATGTCATGCTGAGTCCCGCCTTAGAGCGGGACTCAGCATCCATGACATCGAAGCTTTGCACATTCAAGGTGTTTCATTGTCATGGATTCTCCCAAGGGGATGCCTTCGGCATTCTCCCGCCACAAAGCGGCGGGATCAGAATGGACAATGATTTGGCTGTGTTCTTTCAAGAGGACACAATCCAGAGTTTTTGAGATAGCTTCTAGAACCTATCTCAAAAACATGTCACTTGATCCTTCTCCCGAAGCCATGCCTTC
>CAZXQG010000133.1:1766-4233 GCA_964642725.1 uncultured Chitinophagaceae bacterium | reverse complement strand
AGCGGGCATGATATCGTACTGCAGGATGACCGGGAATGGCTTCGGTCGAACGGATTTCTTTTTGCCGAAGGGATCCGCAATACCTTCGATTTTGCATACGCCGGAAACGGGGATCTGTTTGGTCCGGAAAATTCAGACGACCGCGACGATCCTGAAGAATTGAACTGGCTGCAGGAAGGTCATCATTACGGATTTCCGTGGCGCATTGGAGGCGACAACACTCCCCAGCAATACACGCCGTACAATCCTCACACCGACCCGCTCCTAAGCACCAAGGCATGGGGAGGCGGCAGTCTCTATACAACGTACAGTAACGATCCGACGTATCCTCCAAGGCCTGACAGCATAACATTTACGGAACCGATCCCGAATGTTGGACCCGACGCCGACAGGTTTCACGATACGACGAGCGGTGTTGTCAAAGATGCGAGCCAGCTTGACACAACAGTCACCACATTTACACCGCATCTCTCAATTGACGGTATTGTGTTCGACCGTGATTCTATTCTTTCCGGAAATTTGAAGGGAGGGGCATTTGTCATCAGCCTTTCGAATAGTTCGATCATCACGGATATGGGCGACACAAGCATGAGTTTGATGGTAATAGCGCTGACCAAATCAAACGGCAAGTACACAGCGCGCGTTACAAAACTCGTCACCGGCTTCAATTCGCCGCTCGGCATTGAAATGGTGGGGGACACATTGTATATCGTAGAGACAGGCTTGCAGGGGGGCAATAGCTCGCCGAAATTATGGCAGATAATTCTGCCGACCGGCACGGCAACGAGCGTAAAACCGGTGCAGAGTATACCGGCATCCTATGCGCTCGCTCAAAACTACCCAAATCCCTTCAACCCTGCGACTATAATCAGTTATCAGTTAGCAGTAAACAGTTTTGTTACGGTGAAGGTCTATGATGAACTTGGAAGGGAAGTTGCTCGCCTGGTGAACGGAGAGCAATCTGCAGGAAATCATTCGGTTCGATGGGATGGAGGAAATTTTTCAAGCGGCGTCTATTTCTATGAGTTGAACGCCGGAAGTTTTCATGACGTCAAGAAAATGGTATTGATGAAGTAAATTACGATCTAAAACCTCGCTCCCAAGCTCTGCTTGGGAGCGAGATGATCTTTAAATTATCCGCCTCAGAAGTACGACACAAATTCTGCAGGCAATGAATCAATCGGCATAATCTTAATATCCTTGTAAAACACTTCTGCGCCTTCGCTTTGAATTTGAATCTTGCCTTTCGTTAATGGTATCTCGACTCCGTCTTTATAGTACCGTGAGTTTTGCAGAGCCAAGACAACATTTCCGTTGACGATCTGAAGGCTCTTGGCGTCAAAACAGATTAAGTCTAGTGTGTTCCATTCGCCTTCAGGCAGTTCACAGTCCTTGCTCCTTCTGCAGTACCCCCTTTTTTCTGCGGAAACCAACGGAGCGTTTTTGTCATAAATATATGCTTTTTCTCCTTCGGGGAGTCTCGACCGGATGTCAGCTTTTGCCCCCGCAATTGACCAATAGTCCCCGAAACATTCCTGCTGTATTTGGAATTCATGCGAGAGCTTCCATGTAAGCCAATAATCAACGCCGTAGTCGCCGACGCTGTGATAAAGGACGCCCGAGTCTTTTACTTCCTGGAGCCGCGGCGGCCATTTTTTCTTACCCCATTTAACTTTTAGCTGTAAATGATAGTTTCCATATTCTTTCAAAGTACACAGGCTTCCATAGATCTCACCCGTGACTCTTAGAACCGGCTCACCGTTCTCCTCAATAACCGAGAAGACTCCGCATGTATCGTTGTTCAATCCGATTGGGTTCATCGGGATGCCGTTCGAATCCTTCGGAGCGCTGGTAATAGTAAGTGATGTGTGCCGGTAACTCAGGTACGCTTCCCATTGCGACAGGTTTTTATCGAGCAGGGGCATCCATCCATCATCCCTGCTCTGTAATGAAAAAAGAAAAAAGAGATTGACGATTGAAAGAACAATGGTGCCTACGCCCATATTTTTTCCTCCTGTCTATGGTTAAAAGATAAGAAAAATGTTTCCGGTTCACACTTCAAACATTCTTTGACAATAAATTGACCAGTCCGCGTTTTCAGGGGAACGAAAGCCCTGAGACTGAAACAGCGGAATCAATTTTGGAATGGGGATGGTAAATCGGCAAAATCCTACCGCAACAAAATCATCTTTTTTGTTTCAACAACGTTTCCGGATGTCAGCCGGTAAAAGTATGTTCCGCTCGAAAATCCGGATGCGTCCCATCGGATCGAATATGTTCCGGCGGGCCGCTCCTCATGAACAAGCATCGCAACTTCTCGCCCGAGTGGATCGTACACATTCAACGTGACCATACTGTTTACTGCTAACTGATAACTGATCAATGTTTCAGGGTTGAACGGATTCGGATAGTTTGGGTACAACTTGAGCGATCCGGGGAGAAGAGATCCGTGGTCCCGAACACCGGT
>CAZXQG010000133.1:0-1666 GCA_964642725.1 uncultured Chitinophagaceae bacterium | reverse complement strand
AAACAAATGCCGTTCGGCTTATCGAGCGTGCCGTCGAGTAGGGTCAGACCTCCCGAGGGACTTATTCTGTAGATACCCTTGAAACTCAATTCAGCTTTTTGGCCGTTAGGGATATTAAAATCCGGATCGGTAAAGAATATTGAACTGTCAGACTTCACAACCACATCATTAGGGCTGTTGAATTTTTTGCCTTTGTAGGTCGACGCCAGAGGAGTAATTGTGCCATTCGTTTCCCGGCGGGAGACACGGCGCAATTCCATCTGTGTGAGGATGAGCCGACCCTGCAGATCGAGCGTCATACCGTTGGAACTGTCGGATGGATTCATGAAGATCTTCAGTGAACTATCACTTGCCGAGAATCGGTAAATCTTATTGCCGGCTATATCACTGAATAATAACCCCAGGCTGTCGATCCATATCGGCCCCTCAGGCTGCTGAATTCCGACTGCTATTTTTTCAAGCTTGGCGCCGGGGGGAATGGGGGATTGGCCTGCAGCCGCGGAAATCAAAAGCAGCGGGATGATCCACAAGAATGGAAAACGTGGAGTGCGGAGTAAGTGTATCAATATTGTTTGCCCTTCACATACGCGCTATTAAACGAAAGCTCTTTCATACTGAGCGAGCATTTTTTCTATCAAATCGTTCGTTTCTTTTTTTACAATTTGCCGTGATGGATCAGCCTCGAACCAGTCGATGGTGCGTTTGATTCCTTGTTTGAAGGGAATCGTCGCCGTGAATCCCGGGACGAACCGTTTGATCTTGGTATTATCAAATATTACGCTCGTGGCTTTATCGCCGATCAGGCTGCCTCGCAGGCTTTCGTCAAACGATCCGAGAAAATCGGAAGCCATGTGCACGATATGTGCTTCACGTCCGAGCGCTTCGGCAATCGCCTGGTGGATCTGATCCCACGTCAGGATCTCGTCTGACGTGATATGGAATGCTTGACCGATTGCCTGCTGATGCGCAAGGAGGCCGACAAACCCTTTTGCAAAATCATCCGCGTGGGTGACGGTCCATAGAGACGACCCGTCGCCGTGAACGATAATTTTCTTTCCCTTTTTGATCCTGTCGACGGTAGTGTATTCCGTCCAACCGCCGACCGGAACTGGAATTACGGTGTCGTACGTTAGCGACGGTCTCACGATTGTGATGGGAAAATTTTCATTTCTGTAGAACACATTGAGTTTCTCTTCGCAGGCAATTTTATTGCGTGAATACTCCCAAAACGGATTTGCTAACGGCGTCGATTCAGTCACAATCGGGAACGATGCGGGCCGCTGGTATGCAGACGCAGAGCTGATAAAAATATATTGCTTCGTTTTGCCTTTGAACAGCTCAAAATCCCTCTGGACATCGTTCTCGGTATATGCGATCCAGTCTACGACCGAATCCCAGGTATGGTCTTGCAAAACCGAACGAATTTCATCAGCCTTCGTGATGTCGCCGACAAGGATTTTCGCACCCGGCAGCGTTGAAGTTCTTTTCCCCCGGTTTAATAAGTATAGCTCAATACCGCGCTCGACGGCCAGAGTGCTCACCGATGTGCTGATATTCCCCGTACCGCCGATAAATAGAACCTTCATAAAAATATTCTAGATTAATGTGAATAAAAATATGATTTTCTCGATTGCCCGCAACGATTGAGCCCGCAACGATTGAGCCC
>CAZXQG010000132.1:0-4262 GCA_964642725.1 uncultured Chitinophagaceae bacterium | reverse complement strand
CCAGCGCATGGAGATTTCCCAAATATCCAATTAATCCAATCCGCACGGAACAAACTGAAATAACACCGGCCACGGCGATCTTCTTCACCGCACTTCTGCCGTAACTTCCTTTCCGTTGTAGTTGACAATCTTGTCGCATCGATCGGTGATGTTCAGTCCTGTTCCGTGGTTGTGATCGACAACGACGACGTTAATGATTCGCTCCTTCAACATCCCCGGAAAGTCACCTTTGCGCTCGCCAATTGTGAACCGTTTGCCGGCATCATTCCACGTGAAATCCACTGTAGCGTAAATCCCTTTTTCATAATTGTAATTATCGTTTTCATCTTCGTACAGAGTGAAGCGAGCATCGGCTCCCGGATAAATGCGCAGCTCAATCGGGTTTGCGGGTTTCTCCGACGCGTACTGCAGAAATGGTCCCATGGGAATGATCGATCCGGCTTTCACAAACAAAGGAATTTTATCGATCGGTGCATCGGCTTTGATTGTTTTTCCGCCTTCGTAAGTACTCCCCGTCCAGAAGTCCCACCATTGTTGTTGAGCGGGAAGATACACCTCTCTCGCTTTTTCTGTTTCTTCTTTTGTCTGTTCCTTGGCGAATAGTGATGGAGTTTTCCAGAAGAGCCGCATTTTCGCGGCGCCGGTAGAATTGTTTTCCGTTTCAAGAGTGAAACTATATTCTTTGCCTGCAACCAATTCTACAGGTTTGGTATATTGCTCAACACTGTTGTAGACCACACGCAAGGTATCGCCGTTGAGTATGATACGTTTCGCGTCGTAACCCACAAGGTGAAACTGATGCTTGCCGGTTTCTTTCGGCACAAGTTTGCCCGTCCATTGGATCGCATACATTGAATCGGTTGCGTAGTCCGGCCGGCCGGTGTACCAAACAAGATCGATGTTTGGGTCGATCGTCTCTTTGCTCAACAATGTTCGTCTGTCATCCCTAAAATATTTTGCATGCAAACCCGGCTTCCCGTCATTCGTTTTGAAGTATTCGGGTCCCATCAGCACACTTGCCTCGGGCGGACGATGGTACATATAATTCGTAACGGGGCAAACCATCATCGATGGTC
Organism: uncultured Chitinophagaceae bacterium; assembly: GCA_964642725.1. Lineage (GTDB taxonomy): Bacteria > Bacteroidota > Ignavibacteria > UBA10030 > UBA8401 > JAGVPT01. The sequence goes on along the minus strand of CAZXQG010000132.1, from coordinate 3,186 downwards.
CGAACATGAATTGGTCGTCGATGGAGTACGTCTTCTTGTCGGCCGGAAAATCCATCGGAAGCCCGCGCATCATCGTGTAGTCCTTGCTGGTCACCATCCATGCCAGTGAATAGATGTAAGGCATCAGGCGGTAGCGCAGGTTATCGGCCTTTAGGATCGGTTCGGCAAATTCACCCATTTCCCAAATCTCGCGCGGAGTTTCCGATCCATGCGACCGGAAAATAGGGGAAAAAGCGCCGAATTGGAACATCCTCGCATACAATTCCTGGTACGCCGGATCTTTTCCCCCCTCCATAAACAAACCCCCGTACGAACCGAGCACAAAGCCGCCAATGTCGAACGTCCAATAAGGAATTCCCGACATGCAATGATTAATGCCGGCGGATATCTGTTCACGATAGATTTTCCAGCTGGCGCCGATATCGCCCGACCATGTGGTGGCCGCATTCCGCTGCTGGCCGGCGTACATAGATCGAGTGAGGATAAACGCGCGGCGGTCCGAGGTTTGCTTTCTCCAGCTTTTGTAAATGTCCGTTGTCATTGCCAGCGGGTAGGCGTTGAGATAACGCGCCCATGAACCGCGGAAATTGCGCCCCATCTTTTTTAACTCATACTCGTTCGATTCAGCCGTGTTTGCATTGACAACGTCGGGTTCGGAAGAATCAATCCACCATCCGTCGAGGCCTTTCGAGTAAAGGCCGCTCGTGAGATATTGACAATAGAGCTGGTTTGCTGCGGGATTAAAGGCGTCATAGTATTTAAAACCTGCCCAGCCTACCGGATTGTAAAGAAATCCGCGGCGCTCCATGTCTGCATACACCGGAGTATTGGGGCCAAGCGCAGGCCATATGGAAATGATAATGTGAAAGTTCATTGCATGAAGCCGGTCGCACATTTCTTTTGGTTCGGGATACAACGTCTTGTCAAAAAACATTCCGCCCCAGTTTTCCTTGCCATTCCAATAGTCCCAATCCTGAATGATATTGTCGATGGGCATTTTCAACTCGCGGTACTTCTTGGCGACTGCAAGAACTTCGGCCTGCGTTGCGTAGTGCTCTTTACTCTGCCAGTAACCGTAGGCCCATTTGCCGTACATGGGAGCTTTTCCCGTCAACTCGCGGTAGCCCGAGATGGCGCCGTCCATGTCTTTACCGTACACAAAATAATAGTCGATGTTGTTTCCCATGTCCGACCAGAAGGAAGCCCCTGTATCTTTGTCTTCAAAGACGGTCTTGGAATAATTGTCCCAGAGAATCCCGTAGTTCTGGGTTGATACGAGAAAAGGATTCGCATCTTCGGTATTGGTTTGTACCAGGACAACCTTTTTACCGCGGTAGTTGACGATTCCTGACTGGTATTCACCGAGGCCGTAGATACCTTCATCAGGCGTGAGTTGAAAATGTTGTTGAACGGTATAACCGGAATCGGAATAGTAAACGACTGGAGTGAACAATGCTTTTCCTTTTTCTCGCAGGATCGTTTTGCCGTCCGTAGTCTTATATACGATATTGCCGTCAACCGTCGAGACACTCACGGAAAGTTTTGGCGATGTTAAAAGTATTGCATTGTTGGTTTCTTCTATTTTGATTCTGAGCTCGGGTATTGAGTCCTTGATGACCGATAAACTCACCTTTTCCGAAGTGCCCCGGGGACTCCATTTTGTGACCCGGACAATATTTTCATCGTAGAATTGGACTCTTACATTGAGTTCAGGGGTATGAATTTCAGTTCCATTCTTGAGTTTTTGTACTTGTGCTTGGATCGTGGAACATTGATAGCCTGATAAGAAAAAAAATAGAATAATGGAGAGAGCAGTATTAGTTTTCATTGAACGTCCTGATTATTTGAACTATTTCATAAAGCAGCTTTTTACTTTTTCACTTTCAACGTGCTGCGCAGCAGATCTACCGAGCTTTTTCCGACCATGATCTCGAAATCTCCGGGCTGCACGACTCTTTTCATATCCAAGTCATAGGCCTCAAGCTTCTCGCGCGTTAATGTAAATTCAACGGTTTTGGTTTCACCGGGATTGAGCGTGATTCTCGCAAAATCCTTCAGTTCTTTCACGGGTCTGGTTGGGAGGCTGACGACATCGTGAATATATAATTGGACAATTTCATCTCCGGCAACTGTTCCGGAATTCGTGACATCCACGGAAACCTTCGTCATGTCGTCTGCAGAAATTTCCGCAGGCACAACTCTCAGGTTTTCATACTTAAATGCGGTGTAGCTGAGACCGAATCCAAACGGGTATAAAGGATCCGAGCTTTCAGCCAACACGTAATGCCGGAATGCGCTTGGTTTCTTATCATAATAGCAGGGGAGTTGTCCGACCGAGCGGGGAAAAGTGACAGTAAGTTTGCCGCTGGGGTTTACGCTCCCGAACAGTACATCTGCGACGGCATGGCCGGTTTCTTCTCCCAGGTACCAGCATTCCATGATCGCTGGAGCATGTTCCTGCAGGTAGTTAATGGTCATAGGACGCCCGTTTACCAACAGAATGACCACCGGTTTTCCGGTTTCGAGGATTGCCTTCGCCAATTCGTTCTGCATGCCGGCCAGATCGAGATCGTCACGATCCCCCAAGTGAGATTCGCTCCATGCTTCGCGGTTGATCAATTCATTCTCGCCCAGCACCAAAACGACAGCATCGCTTTCGCGCGCCGTTTTTACGGCATCGGCAATCATCCTTTTGTCATCTTCGGGATTGTTCAGGATTGGATTCTCATTCACCTGCCAGTGCACTTCTTTGTTTAGCGTTAGCTTGCAGCCTTCGGCATAAACCACTTTGAATCTATCGCCGGCAAAATCTTGAATTCCTTTCAACACACTCACACCTCGCATCGGCGTTGGCGAGTACCCGCCGAGGTGAATGTCCGCGGCATCGGGACCAATCACCGCCAGGGTTTTGATTTTCGCGGCATCGAGAGGCAGAATATTCTTCTCGTTCTTCAGCAGTACCATGGCTTCGTGCGCTGCTTTCAACGCAAGCGCCTTGTGCTCTTTCGAATTGTAGACTTTATCCATTTTCGCGAGGTCGATGTAGGGATGGTCGAAAAGTCCTGCGACGAATTTCACCCGTAGTACATTCTTGGCCGCCCGATCGATATATTCTTCGGAAACATTTCCCTTCTTCACCTGATCAACCAACGGTATAAAGCATCCTCCGTTGCTTAAATCGAAATC
>CAZXQG010000131.1:0-4273 GCA_964642725.1 uncultured Chitinophagaceae bacterium | reverse complement strand
CGGAAGAAGCATTGCTCAAGGCCGGAGCCTTGCAGAGTGCGATCTTCAACAGCGCTAATTTTTCGAGTATAGCCACCGATGCGAAGGGTGTTATTCAGATATTCAACGTCGGCGCAGAACGGATGCTTGGCTATGCGGCCGCCGACGTGATGAACAAGATTACTCCGGCCGATATTTCCGATCCACAGGAAGTAATCGCACGTGCCAAGGCGCTGAGCGTGGAACTCGGGACACCGATAGCTCCTGGCTTTGAGGCCTTGGTCTTCAAGGCGTCGCGCGGCATCGAGGACATCTACGAATTGACCTACATCCGCAAGGACGGCAGCCGTTTCCCGGCAATCGTCTCGGTGACGGCTCTGCGGGATGCTCAGAATGCAATCATCGGTTATCTGTTGATCGGTACGGACAACACCGCCCGCAAGCAAGCGGAAGCAGAACAGAAGGTGCTCGACCAACGATTCCGCGACCAGCAGTTCTACACGCGCTCACTCATCGAGTCGAATATTGACGCGATCATGACGACCGATCCTTCCGGCACCATTACCGACGTCAATAAGCAGATGGAGGTGCTCACCGACTGCACGCGCGATGAATTGATCGGCGCTCCATTCAAGAATTATTTCACAGATCATGAGAAGGCTGAAACCGGCATCAAACTCGTCTTAAGAGAAAAGAAGGTCATCAACTACGAACTTACGGCGAGGGCCAGGGACGGCAAGGAAACCGTAGTCTCCCTTAATGCTATGACCTTCTACGATCGCGACAGGAAACTGCAGGGCGTGTTTGCCGCGGCACGCGACATTACGGAACGCAAACGTCTGGATCAGGTGCTGCAGGAAAAGAACATCGAGCTCGAAAGCTCCAAGTCCGTTGCCGAAAAAGCGAATCTCGCGAAATCTGAATTTCTTTCCAGTATGAGTCACGAACTGCGGAGCCCGCTCAATGCGATACTCGGTTTCGCCCAGCTCTTGGAGTCCGCATCACCTTCGCCTACGTCCGCCCAAAAGGATAGCATCGCACAGATTCTCCGGGCGGGATGGCATCTGCTGAAATTGATCGATGAAATCCTCGACCTCGCTAAGGTTGAGTCCAGGCAAGTGCCGCTTTCGCAGGAACCGGTGTCGCTGGCCGAAGTGATGCTCGAATGCCGGGGGATGATCGATCCTCAGGCGCTCCAGCGGAACATCCGCATGACCTTTCCCCAATTCGACAGGCCGAGTTTTGTTCTCGCCGACCGGACTCGTGTGAAGCAGGTTCTCATCAATCTCCTGTCAAACGCTATCAAATACAACAAACCGGATGGAATAATCGATGTGCGGACCATTGAAACCGCGACGGGATACATTCGTGTAAGCATCAGAGATACCGGTGGCGGACTCACTCCCGAAGAAGTAGCGCAATTATTTCAAGCGTTCAACCGTCTCGCACAGGAAGGGGGAGGAGAGGAAGGGACAGGGATCGGCCTTGTTGTTGCGAAGCGTTTGGTCGAGCTCATGGGAGGCATTATCGGCGTGGATAGCACTGTGGGGGTGGGAAGCGTATTCTGGTTTGAACTCCTCGCGGTTGCTGAGCCGCATCTTCTTGTTGAAGGGAGCGATGCAGGGGTATTAACCCACTTGCTGACGTCTCGCGTAGATCAGTTGCACACGCTCCTCTATATAGAGGATAACCCGGCAAACCTGAAGCTCGTCGAGCAAATTATCGCCCGTCATCCGGGTATCCGCCTTCTCACAGCCGTAAGCGGGAACAGCGGCATCGACATTGCCCGCACCGCTCAGCCGACCGTGATCCTGATGGACATCAATTTGCCCGGCATTAGCGGCATCCAGGCATTAAAAATATTGCGAGAGGATCCTGCAACGGCGCACATTCCTGTTGTCGCCCTGAGCGCAAATGCCATGCCCCGCGATATCGAGAACGGTTTGGCTGCGGGATTCTTCCGTTATCTCACAAAGCCGATCAAACTCAACGACTTCATGGATGCGCTCAATGTGGCGCTGGATTTTGCTGATAAAGCAGTTGCTGAGACTCAATAACGCAGGAGAAAAATTGTGATCGATTCATCAGACGTTCTTAGAGCGAGCATTTTGATCGTCGACGACAAGAAGGAAAATATTCTTTTGCTTGAGCAAATGCTGCGCAATGCCGGTTATGTTTCCATCAGCTCTACAACCAATCCGGTCGAAGTTTCGCAGCTTCACCGCAGGAACCGTTACGACTTGATCCTGCTAGACCTTCAGATGCCTGTCATGGATGGGTTCCAGGTAATGGAGAGCCTGAAGGATGTCGAGACAGAAGGCTATCTTCCCGTTCTTGTCCTGACCGCCCAGCCGGATCACAAATTGCGGGCGCTGAAAGCAGGAGCAAAAGATTTTGTCAGCAAACCGTTCGATCTCGCAGAAGTGCTCATCCGAGTTTACAACATGATCGAAGTGCGGCTGCTGCATCAGGAAACGAAAGAACTCTACAATCGTGTCGTCGCCGAGCAAAAAGTATCGGAACGGCTGCTGCTCAACGTTCTCCCCCATGCAATCGCAGAGCGGTTGAAAGGGCGTCCTGAAGTCACTGCCGAGAGCTTCACGGAACTTATTGCCGACAGCTTTGCGGAGGTGACGGTGCTCTTCGCAGACATCGTGGAATTTACAAAATTTTCCGTTGGCGTGAGCCCCGAAGTCCTGGTGGATATTCTCAATGACATCTTTACCCGTTTTGATACGATTGCCGACAAACACGGGCTTGAAAAGATCAAGACCATCGGCGACTGCTATATGGCTGCCGCCGGGATCCCGGTTCCTGTGACGGATCACGCGATCCGCGCGGCGAACATGGCGCTAGACATGATAGAAGCGGTGGAACGCTACAATGAGCACAGCAATTATAGCCTGAGGGTCCGCATCGGTATCAGCACCGGCTCTGTCGTTGCCGGCGTTATCGGGAAACGCAAATTTCTTTACGATCTTTGGGGAGATGTTGTCAATACTGCCAGCCGGATGGAATCTCACGGAGTGTCCGGAAGAATACAAATGACTGAGTCTACCCGGCAGCGGCTCGGTGAAAAATTCAAGCTCGAGAAGCGGGGAGCTATCGAAATAAAGGGTAAGGGGGAGATGGAAACCTGGTTTCTGAACAGCAGGAATGGTCATTAAAGTGTTGCAGAACACTTCTGCCGGACATCGAATTTGATTGCTCATATCATCCGAAAGGCTTAACCCATTTTTCATCCCTTTGCTCTATTAAGCTTTGTGCTATTCTTTGGTATTATTGAACGTGAATAATGCCAGCCGGAAAATAATCCGCCGTTATTCCGCCGTTTCGATGGCCCTCACCCCACTCTACAGAAATTGAAAGATCCGCGAAACGGCTGGTTCATCAATGACTAGGAAAGGATCACCAAGAATGAAAAAATATAGGCTCAGTTTCTTCTTGCTTTGTGCCGTGGTTTTTGCCGGCAGCCTGTTCTGCTCCATTAACTGCGCAGGCCCGGGAACCATGAGTGGAGGCGTCGACGTCAACATCAGCGATCAGCCAATTTGGGGACCGACCGGATACGACCGCGCGGACTTCTACTATATTCCTGATATCGACAGCTACTACTCCGTCTCCGAACATCAATATATTTATCGGGACGGGGAAAATTGGAGACACGGCGCATCATTGCCGGCAAGTTACGGCAATTACGACCCGTACCATTCCTACAAAGTGGTGGTCAATGAAGACAAACCGTATCAGAACAATGTGAACCACCAGGCGAAGTACGGCTCATACAAAGGCGTAAAAACTCAACCCGTAATACGCGACAGCAAGGACCCGAAATACTTTGTCAATAAAGACCATCCCCAGCATGATACTTGGGTAAAAGGACAGAAGCCTTAACCCGGCCTCAGGCGGATAGGGGGAATATTTTTGCCGTCGCTATCTGAGTGCTTGTATTGAAGAGAAGCTGTGGAAGTCGGACCTCTCAACAATTGAAATGCGTTGATTGCCGAAATAATGAATCACGTTTGCATCATTCTATTCAATCATCAAACCAAGGATCAATAATGAACAAAATAACTCTAGCGTTCGCCCTCGCGGCTTTCGCCGTGTTCTCCACGCATACCTCTCTCGCTCAGACAACTGCAACCCAGACCGTCACGCTTGCGGTCAGCAGTGTTCAGAAATTATCTGTCTCCGGAAACCCGGCGCCATTGACCATTGGTTCCGGCGTTGCCGGAACTGAGGGCCTTACATCAGTAACGGATGCGACGACAACATACAGCGAGACCCATAACAA
>CAZXQG010000130.1:0-4402 GCA_964642725.1 uncultured Chitinophagaceae bacterium | reverse complement strand
GCATCCGCACATTCGAAACTGCGACGCGCAATACGATGGATATCAGCGCAATACCCGTGATTCACGCGAAAAGCCATTTGCCGGTCGTCGCGGACCCCTCGCACGGCATCGGCATTCGCGATAAAGTGACGCCAATGGCACGCGCCGCAGTCGCAGCGGGGGCCGACGCAATCATGGTTGAGGTGCACAACGATCCCGACCACGCAAAATCGGACGGAGCGCAATCGCTTTTCCTGGAACAATTCGACGAGCTAATGAAGCAAATCCGCATCATCGCCGAAGCCATCGGAAGAAACATGGCGTGAAAGCAATTAAGAATTATGAATTAGGAATTAACTGTTCTCATTTTCCTTACTGTTCACTGTCTCCAGTTCATTGTTCATTGATGATTGTTGATTGACATGAAGGTTGCCATAATCGGACTCGGCGTTATCGGCGGCTCACTCGGCCTTGCTCTCAAACAGAACAATCCGGAGATCACCGTTGCCGGCTTTGATTCGGCTGCAGTGTTACGCCGTGCGAGGAAGCGAAGAGCGATAGATATCTCCGCACCGTCGCTGCGCAGCGCCGTGTCCGATGCGGAAATTATCTTTTTGTGCACACCGGTTGATGGTATTCTGAAGCTTCTTCCCGAGGTTTCACGGTTCGTTCTTCCTCATGCGATAGTCACCGATGTCGGAAGTGTGAAAGCCGTGGTTCAATCGTGTGCGAAAAAATATTTTAGGTTGCATGGTGTCTTCGTCGGCGGACACCCGATGGCCGGGTCGGAAGGGAGCGGTATCGAGTACGCCGACGGGCTTCTTTTTCAGAACGCCGTCTATGTTCTTTGCCCGCCTCTAGGAGCCGGGAAGAAAATTCAGCCGCTGGTAGCGCTCCTGAAATCAATCGGCGCGAGAATATTGACAATGGATGCACGCGAACACGATCGTGTTGCGGCGGCGATCAGCCATCTCCCGCAGCTCATAGCGGTAAGTTTGATGGATACTGCGGCGCGCAAGAATGAGCGCAACCCTGCATTCCTGCAGCTCGCTGCGGGCGGGTTCCGGGATATGACGCGGATTGCTTCGAGCCCGTTTCATGTGTGGAAGGACATCCTCTCCAACAACAGGGATGAAACGAGCCGGGCGTTGAGTGAGTTTGAGAAACTGCTCGGACAATTCCGCAAAGGACTTCACCAGGACTCATTATCGGACGTGGGCAAAAAGTTTCTCCGCGCCAAATCATTTCGCGACTCAATCCCGAGAAATACAAAAGGCTTCATTCATTCTCTCCACGACCTCTTCGTATGGGTGGACGATAAACCAGGAATGCTTGCAACGATAACGGCGACGCTGTATCGCTCCGGTATCAACATCAACGACATTGAATTATTGAAGGTGCGGGAAGGGCAAGGAGGTACATTCCGGCTATCGTTCGAATCTGCAGAGACTGCGCGCTTGGCCGCGAAGTCGCTCCGCTCTAAAGGTTTTCGCGTCGCAAAGTAATTGAGACTTCTGAAAATCCTTAAGTAATGTCAGAATGACATTTGAATACCAATTTTTCAGATGTTCCAATTCATGATGATACGGCAGCTGTTTTTTTTCGGATAGGGCTGCTCACTCGAAATCACGCTGTAGAAATATTAAACATGGAAAAGGATTGTGATGGCGCGTAGAATTTTTTGTATCGCTGGGGTAATTGCTTTTAGTTTTTCTTTCGCGTGGAGCTGGGGTGGGCCGACACACAAGTTCATCAACATGCAGGCGATGAAGCATTTGCCCGCATCGTGCCCGTTTTTTGCGAACAATGCCCAGTGGATCAGCGATCACGCGGTAGACGCCGACAATCGCAAAAGCAGCGATCCGACAGAGGGACCCAAGCATTTCATCGACATTGAAAACTATCCCGAGTTTGCGACGCGGACACTATCCCACAACTATGACACCCTGGTAGCAAAACACGGCCTGAATTTTGTGACAAATGCGGGCGTGGTTCCATGGGCGATTATCTGGTCCTTTGATTCGCTGACAAATTGTCTCCGAAGAGGAGACTCGGTACGGGCGCTGCAGTTTGCGGCCGATCTGGGGCATTACGTAGGCGATGCACATCAACCCCTTCATGTGACGGCAAATTATGATGGAGGGGCGACCGGCAACAACGGGATTCACAGCCGGTACGAATCGACAATGCTCGCAACGTATAACTATTTAAGTCAGGTCACAGTGGTTGCGAAACAAGCGCACTTTATTCCTGTGCCAATCGACACCAATTTTGCATTTATCGCGCATGGCAACACTCTTGTCGATTCCATTCTGAAAGCCGACAATTATGCAAAAGCAATAGACCCAACCTACAAAGGTTCTTACTATGCCGCTCTGTGGGCGAGAACCGGTGCCATGACCCAAAATCAAATTCAGGATGCCACCTTCGACTTGGCTAATCTTTGGTTCACTGCAGCTGTTAATGCGGGGCTTCTTACTGATTCCTCAATCCTTATCTCCTTGAGTGCTTCACCAACAATTATAGCCTTTGGCAAAGTTGCTCTGGGGAGTTTTAAGGATACGACGGTAACAATCACAAACAACGGGGCAGATGTTCTTAACATTTCCAGCATTGTCTCGTCGGGGAATTCTTTTTCCGTCCGGACAACTTCAGCGAGCCTCGCGCCGGGCCAATCACTTATCGACACACTGAGATATACTCCGTCGGCCCTCGGGTCTGCAAACGGGGAGATTATTCTCACCAGCAATGCACCGTCATCACCCGACACGATTAAAGTGGGCGGTATCGGATTTGGCGAAGCGGTGCTGCATCTCTTAACTCATTCCATTTCATTCGGGAATGTCAAAATCGGACAATCAAAAGACACTACGGTCACCATTGCCAACAATGGGAACGACACGCTGGAGATCACCGGTGTTATATCCGGCTCCGCCATTTTTAGTGCAAAACCTCCGGGGCAGAGCCTTCCCCCCGGTCAATCATTTATCGACACGCTCACCTTCTCGCCGTCGTCGATCGGGCTTGTTCAGACGTCGATTCTCATTGTCAGCAACTCGGGCACGTCTCCGGATACTTTGATGGTAGACGGGAGCGGCCAGTCTGCGACAGGCGTTGAACTCTCGCAGACCGGTGTGCCGGATCAGTTCGGCCTTAGTCAGAATTTTCCTAATCCGTTTAATCCTTCGACACTGATTCGTTACGCGCTCCCGTACCGAAGTGCAGTTCGAATACAGGTCTTCAATGTTTTGGGACAGTTGATCGCTGAACTGGTCAGCGGAGATCAGGCAGCAGGATATCGCGAGGTGGTATGGAACGCATCGGTTCCGAGTGGAATGTATTTCTACCGGATCGAGGCGGTGTCAGTCGCTAATCCATCAATAAGGTTTTCAGCTGTGAGGAAGATGCTCCTGTTGAAATGACCTTGCGATGGTTCAAGAATCTTGAAAAGTTAGGATGTTGTGCAAAGCAGCCTATCTTATTCAGGCAAGAAGGGGTTTTTACTTACTTCTCACCAAGTAATAATGAAAGCTACGCTCTATTTTTTATTATTTCTGCCAACAATTTTCGTTGTATCTTCGCATTGTTGAGAACGAAACTGTATCCGTCGGCTCTTCAGAAGCCCATCGAAACAATCCGCGCAAAATCTGCGTGAATCCGTGAAATCATACGTCTCAATCTGCAATCTGAGCGTAATCAGAGAAGATCTAAGCAGTCAACCTTGGCATACGTTTTGAGCAAAGCTACTATTTGGTCCACCCACATCTTTTTCACAATGGAGGTTTCATACTATGAGCGTCAGTCAGCTTGCAAAATCAATTGCTGAGTCTCCGACGTTGAAGTTGAACGAAGAGGCGAGAGTATTACGGGAAAAAGGAGAAGCAGTGATTCACCTTGGTGCCGGTGAGCCGAAGAACAAGGCTCCAATCAATGCCATTCTCAGCGCCGCTGCTAAGCTTAACGCGGCCGATATCAAGTACACCCCCACTGACGGCATCCCATCGCTTAAGAAGGCAGTGATCAGGTACACGGAAGAGAACTACGACCGGGTTGTTGCGCCGGAAAACGTGATCGTCTCTTCCGGGGCGAAACAATCGGTGTTCAACGTTCTCTATTCGATCGTCAACCCTCAGGATGAAGTCATTATCCTCGCCCCGTACTGGGTTAGCTACCCCGATATGGTGAAGATGGTCTACGGCATACCGGTTATTGTTACACCGGAAGACGGCGGATTCTATCCGAGAATGGAAGATGTTCGGAAGGCGGTCAGCTCATATACCAAAGCAATCATCGTCAACAGCCCCAACAATCCCTCCGGAGTAGTTTATTCAGAGGAGTTTATCTCACAAATTGTCGAGTTCTGCGAGGCAAAGGGGATCTATGTCATCATGGATGACATTTATCACAAGCTGGTATTTGACGG
>CAZXQG010000129.1:2755-4427 GCA_964642725.1 uncultured Chitinophagaceae bacterium | reverse complement strand
CGTTTCAGACATTATTCAGAAATTTTTAGATAGTCACTCAAACAAGGACACTATCCACATCTGCATTGATTTTTCGGCAGCCGCAGACTATATTATTCTGCCATCAAACTAAAACAAGGAGTCATACTAAAAATGTCCCGCGCTTCGACACTCGGCGAATTGAAAAATAGCGGTTACAAAGTTCTTCCCGTCAAGGAAGAAATTCGAAAAAATCTCATCCGAAAAATTCAGAATAATGAACAGCTCTTTCCCGGAATTATAGGGTATGAAAAGACGGTCATCCCGGCGCTCATTAATGCCATCCTCGCTAAGCACGATATTATTCTGTTGGGACTTCGCGGGCAAGCGAAATCGCGTATGGTACGTCAGATCCCTTCGTTGTTAGACGAGTATATACCCGTCATCAAAGGAAGCGAGATCAACGATAATCCCTTCGCGCCGGTAAGCAAATTCGGAGCAGACCGAGTTGCAGAATACGGCGATGCGACGGAGATCGAGTGGATTCAGCGAGATGCGCGTTTCAGTGAAAAACTTGCGACTCCCGACGTGACAATCGCCGACCTTATCGGCGACATCGACCCGATTAAAGCGGCAACACAGCGCCTTCACTACTCGCATGAAGGGGCGATTCACTTCGGATTGATACCCAGGAGCAACCGGGGGATTTTTGCGATCAATGAACTACCGGACCTTCAACCGCGCATCCAGGTAGGCTTGTTCAATATTCTGGAGGAGAAGGACATCCAGATACGCGGGTTCAACATCCGCATTCCGCTTGACCTCATGATCATTTTCACAGCGAACCCGGAAGACTACACGAATCGAGGCAATATCATTACTCCATTGAAAGACCGAATCGATTCACAAATTCTCACGCACTATCCAAGGTCGCTCGACGACGCCATCGCCATTACCGAACAGGAAGCATGGGTATCCCGCAACGGGATGGACGCGAAAGTGCCCCACTATTTCAAAGAGATCATCGAACACATTGCTTTCGAGGCACGAGCCAGTGAGTTTGTTGACCAAAAATCCGGAGTGAGCGCGCGGCTGACAATCGCGGCGATGGAAAACCTCGTGAGCAACGCCGAGCGGCGCGCGATCATGCTGAAAGAGAAGTGCATCGTCCCGCGCATTTGCGATCTGCCGCACGTGCTCCCCGGTTTGACCGGTAAAATTGAACTTGTTTTCGAAGGCGAGCAGGAAGGGTCGATCAAAGTGAGCCGCGCGCTGATCGGGAAAGCGGTGCGCGCTGTTTTTAAAAAATATTTTCCGGACCCGCTGCAGAAAAGGCATAAGTCCCAGCAGCAAGTCCATGACGACCCGGAGTACGGAAAAATTGTCGGCTGGTTTGAATCGGGCAACTCGCTCGAAGTCGCCGACGAAATGCCTCTTGCCGCATATCTTACGGAACTCGACCGCGTCAAAGGACTCCGCGATGTAACCAGACGACATTTGAAAATCGAGGAAAGCAACGCTTACGAACTTGCGTCGGCGATGGAATTTGTCCTCGACGGTTTGCATCAGAATTCTAAGATCGCAAAAGACGAAGTCGAGCATGTTACGACATACAAGGACATGCTGGGGAGTATTTTTACGGGACGAGGAAGTGCGGGAGATTTTGAGATGGAAGAGAACAACTGATAATTAAGAATTAAGAATTAAGAATTAA
>CAZXQG010000129.1:0-2655 GCA_964642725.1 uncultured Chitinophagaceae bacterium | reverse complement strand
AATTAAGAATTAAGAATTAAGAATTAAAAATTAAGAATTAAAAATTAAAAAAAACCAGGATTATCGGCGAGTAGCATAGAACAGGATGAAATAGATCTTTATAATTGATAATTTTAAATTATTAATTCATTATTCTTAATTGTTCTTATGCGTTTTCTGTACACAAAATGGACTCCCCAATCGCAGACTGACGAGCAGCGCCTGCAAGGCCTGATGCAGCTCTTCAGCCATTTGCTCGTCCAGACGAGCGGCGATGTGGAAGAGGCGATGGAATGGCTTCGGCAGCTTGCGGAAGAATACGGTATTTTCGACGAGAATTTATCGATGGAAGACCTCGTCCAAAAGCTCAAAGAGATGGGAATTATCGAAGAAGTGAACAACACGCCGGTATTAACTACCAAAGGAGTCCAGAAAATCCGGCAAGATGCGCTGAGGGAAATTTTTTCCTCTCTCAAAAAAACGCCGATGGGATCGCACGAAACACCCCACACCGGCGCCGGCGTCGAGCGGCTGAGCGAAACAAAAAAGTGGGTGTTTGGCGATATGCCGACAAACATTGATCTAACGTCGACGATGACGAATGCATTCAAACGCGACGGAATCGAGAACTTCAATCTCATAGAAGACGACCTGGAGGTGTACGACACCGAGAACCTGTCGACGTGCGCCACGGTGTTGATGCTCGACATCAGCCACAGTATGATTCTTTACGGCGAGGACCGCATCACGCCTGCAAAGCAAGTAGGGCTTGCGTTGAGCGAGCTCATCATGACGAAATTTCCGCGGGACTATATCGCCCTTGTCGTTTTCGGCGACGACGCAAAATTGGTGAGCATCAACGAACTCCCCTTCTTGAATGTCGGCCCGTACCACACGAACACACGCGCCGGACTGCAGCTCGCGCGAAACCTTTTACGGCGATGCGGCAACGTCAACAAGCAGATCTTCATGATCACGGACGGCAAGCCGTCGGCGATGTTCGACGACGCAGGAAGATTATATAAGAATTCTTTCGGGCTCGACCCGAAGATCGTCAACAAGACGCTCGACGAAGCAGTTGCGTGCAGGAGGGAGAAAATCACCATCAGTACGTTCATGGTAGCTCGCGACCCGTATCTTATCAATTTTGTGGAAGAATTGACCAAGGCGAACCACGGACGGGCGTACTATTCTTCGCTCAATAATCTCGGGCAGTTCATCTTTGTGGACTACATCCGGAACAGACGAAAACGGTTTTCTTCATGAACTTCATTCCTTTGCAGTCTATAACACAGCGTTTCCGTTTGAAATACAATTGATTTATTCTTACATTTGATCACGTCATTTTCAATTCCCGGTGAACAACAGAGAGGACTCACATGAAGACATCAGCCGTACTGTTTGTCGCTGCATTCATTTTTTTCGCCGGCGCGGCCGAACTTTTCGCTCTCCCAAAATTCGCGAGCAGAGTCGGAGTAAAGTGCCAGGCATGCCACGTGAACCCCACCGGCAAAGGAATGAGGAACACCTTCGGCTCCACGTACGGCCGTGAAGAACTTCCGGTGAAGACGTACAAGAACGTTGTCGACACGAGCGACGACGGCAAAGTATCCCACACGAAGGAAGATATCACGAACATCGACGATTTCTCTACCGCCATCACGCCGAATCTTTCGTACGGTGCGGATTTCCGCACTTTATATTTTTACGAAACCAACAATAAAACGTCGAGCTTTTTTCAAATGCAAGGAGACTTGTACCTGAACTTTCGGTTGAACCGGCAATTCCTCCTCTACGTTGACAAGGGGTTGTACACAGGATTCGAGGTTTTCGGACTTGCAAAGGTGTTGCCGCTGGACGGCTATCTAAAAGCGGGGCAATTTATTCCGGCATACGGCACGAAGGTCGATGACCATACCTCATTTATTCGCGGCGGACCGTATTTTCCGCTTAACCCCGCTCTTTCCATATATCGTCAAGGACTGGTGTTTGGACAGCGTTCGGAGCAAACAGGGATCGAAGCGGGAATATCGCCAGGGATATTCTCTCTGCAAGCGGGAATGTTCAACGGTGCGCCGAATGCCGGACTGAACGGCACGGGAGGGACGAAATTCAAAACTGTTTCTGTTCGCGGTGACGCGACAATTCAGACTGAACGCATCAACGTAAACCTAGGGGCGTCTTTCTATAACGATCCTAATCCCGACCCAACGGAAAAGGCGACATTTTACGGCGGGTTCGGCTCGGTTACGGTGTTCAAGACTCTGACGCTAAACGGCGAATTCGATTTTATTCAAACACCGATAGCGGGGGCCACTGTCACCGGCCTCATGACATACGCCGAACTAAATTATGCGCTTGTTAACGGAGTTGATTTGAAGCTCGGGTATGATTTTTATGATCCGAACCGAAATCTCAAAACGGGAACAGAGGCCAGGATTAATGTTGGTGCCGAGTTTTTCCTGATGAGCGGAGTTGAGGTGCGTCCGTTGTATCGGTTCAATACGGAACAACCGACGGAAATAAACAACGACGAGTTCGATTTAATGTTCCACTTCTTCTTATAACGACACCAAGGAGAGCATTTTACCATGAAGCACGTTTTCTTCATCGGAGTATCGGTCGTAATTTTTCTTGCCGGCGTTGATGGCTGCACCGACATGGGAAGCGATGTCC
>CAZXQG010000128.1:0-4448 GCA_964642725.1 uncultured Chitinophagaceae bacterium | reverse complement strand
TTCGAATCCCTCCCCCGCTACACAAAAAAGTTTAAGTAATCCATCTTCTTTTTGAAGTGGGTTGAGGAGGAGCCCCGCCGTCTGGCGGGGTAGACTACGCGACGACGAAATCCGCCGCAGTATCAGAATGAGAGAAAGGGAAGGGGACGATGCGATATTCCGCCGAAGGCGGCATCCCTCTTGAGTCACGTCCGCGAGACGTGACGAAATCCCGCGCTTTTTGCGGGACCCCGCTACACGAACTAGAGAAAAATCCGTTTTGGAATCATGCCAAACGGATTTTTCGTTTTTGTGCGACTCCTCTTTACAAGCTTGAAAGAAAATCCTATTTTGGAGATGGAAACGAGAAGCGCAAAAAAAACTCAGGCGTTCGACAAGCATCATCAATCAAATAATCACATAGCCAATGGTAGTTGAATATCATGGATAAGAAAATCCGATGGGGAATCCTCGGCACAGGTTGGATCGCAGAAAAGATGGTAGAGGCTCTTTCGGCCGTCAATGATGCGGAATTGACTGCCGTCGGATCCAGAACAAAGGAGAAGGCCAACGAGTTTGCCCGCAAGTATCATGTGGAAACTGCGTACGGATCATACGAAGATCTGGCCGCTGATTCCCGCATAGATGTCGTGTACATCGCCACACCTAACACCTATCACTGCGCAAACACGCTTATGTGTCTGAGGAACGGCAAGGCAGTTCTGTGTGAAAAGCCGTTCGCAATGAATGAAAAAGAAGTGCTGCAAATGATCTCCACGGCAAAGGAACACAATGTCTTCCTTATGGAAGCATTCTGGACTCGCTTCTTGCCTTCCATCAGCAAGGTTCGTGAGTTAATCGCCTCGGGAGTTTTGGGCCAGGTTCGTCACATCAAATCCGACCATGCCAAGTTTCGACCGTTTGACCCGAATCAACGTTCGTTCAACAAAAGCCTCGGAGGGGGGTCGCTTCTCGACATTGGCATTTATCCTGTCTTCCTCACGCTTCTTCTCTGGGGAGAGCCTGACCAGATCGACGCCGTCCCCCACATCTGCTCTACCGGTGTGGACGAGAGCCTCGCCCTTACGTTCAAATACAACGATGGCCGCATCGCAACCCTTTTTTCAAGTTTTTCAGTCGACTCGACCGTCGAAACGCACATCTGTGGAACTGAGGGAAGATTGAAGATGAACCGGTGGTGGTTTTGCCCCGTTCCGATTGAATTGGCGAAGGGGGAAAGCCGACCTGAGACGATACCTTTGAATTATGTTGGCAACGGGTACAACTATGAAGTTGAGGAGGTGGTACGGTGCCTCCGTTTTGGGAAAAAAGAAAGCGAGATATTGCCGCTCGATTTCAGTCTTCGTCTCATCCGACTCCTCGATAGAATCAGAAAGCAAATGGGATTGACTTACGATGCAGATCTGGCAGGCGGATAGCCGGTTGAATGCAATACTTCAGGAATTGTACGCTGAGAGAAGGCTCTCCTCTTTGGGCAGCCGCATGAAATCTTTCTGATTTACCGTACCAAATATTTCAACATGTCGAGACTTCTCGGATGAGCTGTCCGAGAGTTAGAAATAACTCACACCATTTACCTATCAAACGAAATGATACAAGCATGGAACCGTTGAAACTCAGCGAGAAAATCGGTTACGGCTTTGGCGACGCGGCGTCGTCGATGCTCTGGAAGCTCTTCGGGATGTACCTCATGTTCTTTTACACTGACATCTTTGGTATTCCTGCCGCTGTCGTCGGGACGATGCTGCTGGTGGCCCGCATTGGCGGCGCCGCGTTCGATCCGCTGGTAGGGATTTTGGGAGACCGCACGAAATCGCGCTGGGGAAAATTCAGGCCCTACTTGCTCTGGATGTCAATACCGGTTGGCGTTATCGTCGTGCTGACATTCACTACCCCTGATATGAGCATCGGCGGAAAAATACTCTATGCGTATGTGACGTACTCTTTGATGATGATCATCTATTCCATGATCAACGTTCCGTATGCAGCACTCATGGGCGTTATGACGAACGATGGAAAACAGAGGACAACCCTCGCAACATATCGTTTCCTCTTTGCTTTTGGAGGGAGTTTTTTGGTTTTGGGTCTTTTCCAGCCTCTTTTCGACGGATTCGGGACACGGACATTCAATGAATTTTCTTCGGCGAAAACAATTGAAATAACGGATTCAGCGACAAAAGCAGCGGGTAAATTAATAGTCTGGGATGGAACACCTCAAAATTCGACTTTGACAAATCCCGTTGATTCGCTTCTTTTTATTACCGCAAAAGTGAATACCAGCACAAACGATTCTTTTAGTCTTGGCGTTCTCAATACGAGAACCAACCAATTTTCCGGGTTTAGATTCGCCGAGGGGAAAGATACGTTAGGATTGCTGCGGACCGGCGCAACCAGCGACGTGAAGATACCATTGGATCAAATCACAACCGGCGATAACCTGACAAATCTCGCCGATCTTAAGTTTGCGTGTAAGGGCGTTGACGAAAAATCCATAACGATCCGAAACATTGCGTTGAAGGAGATCGACTACCGCTCTGGGACTCAAAAGGCGTTGATTGTTATCGCCATTATCGCGGTCATTTTCTTCTTGTTGACTTTTCTCCTTACCCGGGAAAAAGTGCAGCCGACCAAGGTTAAGACTTCTCTTAAAGAGGATCTGAAAGACCTTGGCAAAAATGGTCCGTGGTTCATGATTGTGTGGGCCGGTATATCAACGATCTTGTTCAACACCATCCGCGATGGAGCCGCAGTCTATTACTTCATGTACTATTATAGCGGGATGAAAAATATCGAATTCAACCCGTCCACGATACTTGCCATCAGCACTCTATATCTCCTCTTAGGGCAGGCAGCCAACATTATCGGAGTTGTTCTGGCGAGACCGGTTTCCGATAAGATCGGCAAGAAAAACACCTTCATGATTGCCATGGTTAATGCCGCTATCCTAAGTTTTATTTTCTTCTTCCTCGACAGGACGAACATTGAAATAATTTTAGCGTTTCAATTTTTGATTAGCATCAATGCCGGTATCATCTTCCCCTTAGTCTGGTCGATGTATGCCGATACAGCCGACTATTCCGAATGGAAAAACGGTCGGCGTGCTACAGGATTGGTATTGTCAGCGGCGGCGATGTCGCAAAAAATCGGAGCTTCTATAGGTATTGCGGCGGTCGGTTGGATTCTGGCGATCTACGGCTACCGGGCAAATGTTGAACAGACCGAAACCGCACAAAACGGCATCCGCATGATGTTGAGCATTTACCCTGCCATAGGGGCATTGCTGGCGGCTGGATTTGTATTTCTTTATCCCTTGAAAGAATCCGTTCTCGAAAAAATAAGTGCTGAGCTGGCAGTTTTCCGTTCAACCGGTAAGAAGGTTGGGTGAAAAGGAAAAATCATACGCATGCGCATCCAAAACAGAGATGAATGGTTGAGGCGCACCTGATGAGAAGTAAGAAAGAAGAGAGGAATAAAAACGAAAAGGACATTATGGAGAATTTTCAAATTGTTGCAGGGAAGATGATCACTGAAATGGAAAAACACGCCAGAAAACTCGGAGTGAAAGGCGTGATAGTCGTCGCAAGCATGGACGATGCCGGCCATTCATGGGTTTCTCATATGAAAGCCGTGGAGGCAATGAAAAAGATTCCGGAAAATCCAGCGCAGGAACCGTATCCGGGCTATAATTTTATCGGGATTGCTTACTCTAAAGCAGCGGAAATGGCTGATACCAAATTGAACAGCGGAAGCAAAGTAAGACCGGCGTATCAGGGAGAATTTGGTTATCAGGGAGGCATGATAAAGAAAATTCAGTCCGGTTTCATCTTAACGGTTTTTAGCGGCGCCACCGGTGAACAAGATTTTGAAATAGCCAAAGTCGGGATGGATGCATTTCAAACAGGCAGATAATATTTTGGAAGTTAAAGCGAATTGAAGTTTAAATATAAACGCCCGTAAACCATAGAGAGGATATTTTATGAACACTAATTCACCGATTCCCGGCGGCGCCGGCAAGCACACTGAACCTGAGTTATTCCATGCCACAACGATCGCTGTATCATTGACAGTAAAGGATCTAGTCAAGAGCCTTGCATGGTACCAAGACGTGCTGGGATTTACGATCGACCGCAAGATCGAACGCGACGGAAAACTTCGAGGGGTGGCGCTAAAGGCCGGGGCCGTGCAGCTTTCAATCAATCAAGATGATGGAGCCAAAGGATGGGACCGGGTTAAAGGAGAGGGGTTTTCGCTGCGGATCACGACGGATCAAAACATCGACGAGGTTGCAAGACGAATCAAGATGCGTGGCGGCGTCCTCGATTCGGAACCCGCCGACATGTCCTGGGGAGCGCGCATATTTCGGTTGAAGGATCCAGACGGCTTTAAGCTGACGATCTCGTCGCCCCGTACAGCGTAACGATGCTTAGAATGGAACCGATTATCCAACT
>CAZXQG010000127.1:0-4532 GCA_964642725.1 uncultured Chitinophagaceae bacterium | reverse complement strand
TTATGATTTCTCGTTATGATTTCTCGGATTACGCTGATTGAGCGCAGATTTCAGATTTCGCAGATTTCTCAACGGAAGATAAAACCGACAATGTCGGACAGTTTACAAGCGTCCGACATTGTTTCTCGTTCCCAATCTCCGATTGGGAACGAAGGGTGTCAAGTGATCAATATTGTCAGACGAAAAAACAAGTTAAGCAACTCGTTCCCAAACTGAGTTTGGGAACGAGAGTGGAATTTCTCAAACTGTAGCACTACTGAATTTGTCCTTGAATTTCTTCGGCAAGGAATGCATATTATAGAGGCAGAGTTGCTTCTTTAGTATTTATTCCAGTGGCCGCGTGCGTAATACCGCTCATATCATTTATATCAGCTTCCTTATCCTCGCCGGAGGTCTTACTACAATCGTTGTGGGCCTTCGCGGCTGTGATTATTACTTTACTCCCTTCGGTGAAAGGCCGTTTCACGCACAGTACGACGATTTGAAGCCCAGCGGTTTTTCGGGACACGGGTACGGAATTGTCGGAACGTTGATGATTACAGCCGGTGTTGTGCTTTATTCTTCGCGGAAAAGAATCCGCGCGCTGGAGAATCTTGGGAAGATCAAAAGTTATCTCGAATTTCACATGTTCCTTTGCCTCGTCGGCCCGATTCTCGTTCTCTATCACACGACATTCAAGTTTGGCGGACTTGTCGCCGTCAGCTTTTGGAGCATGACGGCGGTCGTTGTGAGCGGAGTCTTCGGGAGATATTTGTATGTGCAGATCCCCCGCGGGATTCACGGCAATGAATTGACGATGGATGAGTTGGAAAAGGAAAATGCCCAGATTCGCACTGCCCTGGAGAAGAATTTTAGCATTGGCTCGGCCATCCTTGATAGAATTGATTCGATTGCAATTCCGCCGATTCCCGTCGCAACCATGTCGGTAATGGATGTGCTTGGTTTTTTCGTTCTCGGCGATGTAACGCGGAGGGTGAAATTAGAAGGCCTCTACCATGAGATGCGAAAAAACCAAGCGCTTCACGATGTGGTGGGAAAAGTGAGGCATCTCGTGCACCAGCGCATCGTGTTGACACGGAGGATCGCATTTCTCGAACAAGTGAAACAGATTTTTCATTACTGGCACGTTATACACTTGCCGTTCAGCCTGATTATGTTCGTAATTTTGCTCATCCACGTTGGGGTTACAGTGGCGTTTGGGTACACCTGGATTTTTTAAAGCTGCACATCGCATCGGCATTTTTCGCAATGCCACACCGCCGGCGCGGACATACGCGGCAGCGCATTTTTGGCGACGGCTCGGGATCATCTCACGTACATCTTTTCTTCTAAGTTTCTTTGTTTCGCTTCGCTCTAGCCACGATTATGTCGGTATAAGCAGTGAACCGATTTTCAATCATATCACACCGCTATAAAATAGTCATGCGCTTTCTGCGGCGCACACTGTTTATTTCGGGCATGTCAGCCGGTATAGTTTTTCAAGCCTCCGCCCAAATTTCTCCCGGTGAGTTGTCTTCGGCGCATGCCAACCTTGAAGGGATGTCGAACTGTACGCAATGCCATGCGCTCGGCAAAACGATCTCAAGCGAACGTTGTCTTGCTTGTCATACTCAGATTCAGACTCGCCTCGTTGCGAAGACCGGATTGCATGGAAAAAATAATTACCAGCAGTGCATAGACTGCCACAAGGAGCATCACGGCCGCGATTTTTCGATACGAAGACTGGATACGAAGTCCTTCGATCACTCGCTGACCGGATATGTGCTGAAGGGGAAGCACAATAATCTGGAATGCGAAAAGTGCCATGAGGCGCCGAAAATAAAGAGCGCCGATATCGCGCAGCAAACGAGCGAATTTAAGTCGCGAACGTATCTTGGATTACTGCAAGAGTGCGGGGCGTGCCACCGGGATATTCATGCCGGCCAGCTTTCGCACGATTGTCAACGCTGCCACACTCTCGACGGATGGAAGCCCGCTGCAAACTTTTCCCACGACCGCGCCGGATACAAGCTTACCGGAAAGCACATGACCGTCGAGTGCGCTGCATGCCACAAGAAAACGCTCGAGAACAATACGACAGTTCAGTACGTCCATCTGGAATTTGCATCGTGTTCCTCATGCCACGCCGATCCTCACAAGGGAAAATTCGACCAGTCCTGCCAAAGCTGCCACACGACGGATGGGTGGAACGAAGGGCAGGCAAAAACGTTCGATCATTCACTGACGCGATTCCCGCTTCATGGTAAACACAGCGCGGTGAAATGCGAGCAGTGCCACGCCGGCGCGGCAAAAAAAGGAAAGAAAGCCGCCGGAGCTTTTTCAATCGCGAAATTTAAAAATTGTTCCGATTGCCATGCCGATGCTCATGCCGGTCAGTTTGCTCATCGTGCCGATCATGGAAAGTGTGAAAGCTGCCATACCGAGGATACTTTTCTTCCATCAACATATTCTGCGAGCGATCACGGAACGTCGAGGTTCGAACTCACAGGAGCGCATCTCGCTACGGCATGCACGGCGTGCCACGTATCGGGCGCTAAAAAAGCCAAGAGTTCGCGGTTGTTTCGGTGGGAAAGTGATCTTCAGTGCATCACGTGCCACAAGGATGCGCATGGGGGGCAGTTTCAATCGAACCCCAAAAAGAATTGTGAAGCGTGTCATACCACTGTGGCGTGGAATTCGCTACTTTTTTCTCATGAGACAACGCGATTCCCGCTGCGCGGGAAGCACGCCGAGATTTCGTGTGCCAAATGCCATACCAGTTCCGGTAAAACGACCGAGATAGTGCAGTACAGGGTTCTTACCGTTCAATGCAATAGCTGCCATAAGGACGAACACGAAGGACAGTTCGCGCAAGGAGAAACGACCGATTGCGCGCGATGTCATTCCGTCGCTTCCTGGAAAATTGTTGATTTTAATCATACGCTGCTTACACGGTATGAGCTGACAGGTAAACATGTGTCGGTCTCATGCGTTAAATGTCATATTCCGGCAACGATAAACGGCCGGACTACCACACGCTACAAACCGTTAGGGACTGCTTGCGCTGACTGTCACGCAGGAGGAAACGGCCATGAATCGAAATAAAAATTTTTGGTTTTCAGCGATCTTTCTTTTGACGTGGTATTGTTCTTCCATGGCACAAACGTCTCCGCACGGCACGCTGACAATCGAATGCACGTCGTGCCATGGTACTTCCTCGTGGACCGAACTGAAAGTGCCGCTGGATTTCGATCATTCAAAGACGACGTTTTCTCTCAGCGGACGACACTCCACGGCGACATGCAAACAGTGCCATACAACATTGAAATTCGCCGGTACGCCGACCGATTGTTTTACCTGCCACCGACAAGACTTTCTCCAGATGAGAATGCCCGACCATCAGCGGGGACAGTTTTCTCACGATTGCACGACGTGCCACACGGTCAACGGATGGAGGCCTTCGATCTTCGACCACCAGAAGACCAACTTTCAACTCACCGGGTCGCATATCGCTGTCGATTGTTACTCATGCCATCAGAACGCTCAATTTGCCGGTACGCCGACGGATTGTTATTCGTGTCATCGTACGGATTTCGCGGGTGCTCAAAATCCAAACCATCAACAGTCGCAGATCTCGCACGACTGCACGACATGCCACACAGTGAACAGCTGGACTACATCGACATTTGATCATTCGAAAACGAATTTTCCTCTTCAGGGAGCGCACCAAACGACCGATTGTGGTTCCTGCCATGTGAACGGCCGTTTTGCGGGAACTCCGACGGATTGCTATTCCTGCCATCAAGCCAATTTCGCGGCCGCGAAAGCTCCGGATCATTTGACGGGTCAATTCCCGCACGATTGTACAACCTGTCACACCTCAGTCAGTTGGACGCCCTCGACGTTCGACCATTCGAAAACAAATTTTCAACTTCTGGGCGCACACCGTACTGTAGACTGCGTCTCATGTCATTCCGGGGGAAAATTTGCCGGGACCCCGAGCACATGTTATGCATGTCATCAAACTGAGTTCACCAACGCTCCGAGTCATGCGGCATCGCAGTATTCGCATGATTGTCTCACCTGTCATTCGATGGATTCCTGGCCGGTTGCATCGTTCGACCATGCCAAGACATCCTTTCCGCTTCAGGGAGCGCATCAGAGCGTTCAGTGCTCAACATGCCACAAGAGCGGACAATTCCAAATGCTGCCGACGGATTGTTATTCATGTCACGTGACGAATTTCAATAACGTTCAGAGTCCAAATCACCAGACGGGTCAATTCTCGCACGATTGCATAACATGTCATACGGTCAACGCCTGGAACCCATCCACATTTAATCATTCGAATACAGCATTTCCGCTACAGGGTGCGCATCAGAGCGTTCAGTGCTCAACATGCCACACGAACGGACAATTCAAATCGCTGCCGACAGATTGTTATTCGTGTCACGTCACGAATTTCAATAACGTTCAGAGTCCCAATCACCAGACAGGTCAATTCTCACACGACTGTATTTCGTGTCATACGGTGAACATCTGGAAACCATCCA
>CAZXQG010000126.1:0-4583 GCA_964642725.1 uncultured Chitinophagaceae bacterium | reverse complement strand
TTGTTCCCGGGAGGTTCCACACTAAGCCAATCAATCTGTTTCTCGACGAAGGGGACTTCAAACATTCTTCCCCCGAACCCAAGCTTACGAAAAGTCATCATTGGAATCGGAGATACGGAGATTTTCCTAAATTTTTCTTCATAAATAGCATAACCGCGCTGCTCCGCCGCCTGCGATAGATAAATATCCAGTGTCCTTTTTTGTTTCATCCGGAGCAGTTCCGCCCTTGCCTCTTGTTTTTCGGAAGTTGCGGAGGTATCGCCGGGCGCCGTTTCAGTTTTTTTCGCTAAAAGCTCAAAATAATATGTTCCTTCTGGAATTGAGAAAGGTCCAAACCGTTGGCCTACTTCCATTTCCCAAGCGAGTTCTCCAATCGGCTGGTGCTCTGTAATTGGAAAGAAATCTGAAATTCCGCCGTTCATCCTTGCGGCGGAATCGATGGACCAATGCCGGATCACGTTGTCGAGTGAAACGCCTTTTTCCAGTTGATCGAGAGCCAGTTTCATTTCGTCAAGACCGGCGGTCCGCAGCTCTCGGATTTGCACACGGGGCACGCGAGGCATTTTTCCTTTCGTCTCAAGGTATGAGTAAATTTCAGCATCGTTAACCGAAACCGACCTCTTGACAAAATCCTTCATCAAGAGGGCAAGATAGTATTGCCGCCACAAGTCCAGTCTCTTGCTGATTGCGGGAACATGATCGAGGCCTCGCCGCAGCGCTTCTTCAGAAAGCAGCTCTTGTCGGACCAACACTTCCATCTCAATATTAAGCTGGTGAAAGATACTCGCAGTCTTCCCGCATCGCAGCGTGAATCCTTTGCTCGAAAATCTGTTCAAAACATTTTCGAGAGACCACGCGGAATCCCCTGCCACCGCCAATGTGTCGCCGAGAAATGGTTTACATTTCAATGCAATTTGCAGAACGATCTCAGGAGTAAACGATATGATCGTATCGTTCGACTCACCGCAGCTAGTGCTAAAGATGTCCGCAAGTGCGCTTAACGTTCGCGCCACCGAGTACCCCACTTTGTTGCTCAGCACTTCCTTAATGAATTCTTCCAGACGTTCTTTTTCCTTGCGTAATCGAATCATCTCTTGCACGCGGTCGTGTAAAATATTCGGCTGCATGGAGGCATAGAAGTTATTTCGTTGAACGCCTTTCAGCTTCAGGATATAATAGCCGCCTGCCGCAGGAACAACTTCCGATATCTCATTCTCTTTCATCGAGTATGTCGTTCTTTCAATCGCCGGATCGGCGTCTCCCCAAATGACGGTCGCAGTATCTCTAAGAACGCTGAACGATGAATCAATGTGCAGCGACTCAAAATCATTCGAGCGCTTCATTTGTGCGCGAACAAATCTTGCATCCTCCTCCTTCCTGAAGTAAATAAATGAAACCAGAAGTTGGCGCAGCGCCCTTGCAATTCCTTTTGATACTTCTTCATTCGTGACATGGACTTTCTGACTGATTTCCTCACGGTATAGCTCATCGCGCGAGAGCATCTTTCTTATCTCATAAAATGCACGATCAAACGTCGAGTCTTTGTCGAGTCCTCTCGCCGAAGCCTCTTCGGCAAGTAGCTTTTCGGCGATCATCGAGTATAGCAATTCTGCCTTCGCCCCTTCGAGTTGGTTTGCACGATGGCGCCCGAACCCCGGAAGCAATTCGAATCGTCGAACAAATTCGTCTTCTGAGATGAATGTCTTCCCTGCTTTTGCGATATACTCGTCGGATGATTTCGGCGGCTGGCTGTGAAGAACAGTACCTATGAAGCAAAGAAAAAAAGTAAATGCCGATCTATGGAGGATGCGATATGAGATCATATATTTCAATTAATGTACAAAATCAACGATCGGAAGGCAACGAATTTGAGAAGCTGGTAGTGCTCCGTTTGCCTTTTCTTTGACTTTCGGACGGTTTGTGTTCGAACGCAAACGTGTTACAATTCGCTTGCAAATCGTTGTCCATATTTCTAAATTTGAGTCACTTCTTGCGTTTACTTTATGAGAAGCAATGAATTGTGTTAGCACTAGCATAAAAACCTTTCAAACCATCTAATGGGATGATCACAAACTCAAAGAAGTTTTTTTTCAGGCTGATTCCCCTCCTGTTCCTCTTCTTTCTGCTCGCTATTATCGAGATTTTACTCCGAGTTTTTGATCCGTCGCTTGCCTCGCCTCTTGTGGAATCTGTCCAAAATGACAGCACAGATGTGTACCGAGTCAACAGGGGCGGTCTCGTAAAGTACTTCTCTTCCGACAACGTTATTGTTCCCGAATTGAAGCCGAGCCTTTTTAAGAAACACAAACAGGGCAAGGATTTTCGCATCGTTTGCCTGGGAGAGTCCTCGATGTTCGGGACCCCGTACCAGATGAATGCGAACATCCCTTCCATTCTCCGAAAACAGCTTCGCCATCAGTTCCCGTATCTTGAATTTGAGGTAATCAACCTCGGCGCGGCGGCGGTCAACAGCAACGTAATTGTCAGCCTCGCAAAACAAGCGGTCGATTTCGAACCAGACCTCGTCATTGCGTATATGGGGCACAACGAATTCTATGGTCCGGACGGAGTTGGAGCATCCTTCATCGAGCGAGAGTTTCCATTCCTGATTCAACTGAAATACAGTCTCAGAGAATTACGCATCGTTGCATGGTTTCAGCGGAAAATGAGGGCATACGCTGCGTCGCACAATTCGGGAGAGAGAAATCTGATGAAGGAGGTCTCTCAGAACGAAATGATTCGGCTGAATTCTCCGGACGCAGAATGGGTGTTCGGCCAATTTGAAAATAATCTGACAACATTGACGCGGCTTTGTAAGTCCCGCCGCGTCCCTCTGATCGTCAGCGACGTCACTTCGAACCTGATGTTTCCCCCGTTTGCATCTGATTCAATAAAAGTTCCCTATAATCTGGACAAAAGCTTTGCAGCCGTCGAAACATATTTTTATGAAAAACAATATCCTGAGTGTTTGCAGACATTGGCCGGGATGAGATCCATCGACTCCACAAACGCCCGCATTAATTATTGGATCGGAAGAATCTATCTTGCCATGGGGAACCCCGATTCCGCACGAGTCTTCCTTTCTATCGCGCGCGATAATGACTTGCTGAAGTTCCGGGCGCCGGGAAGAAGTAATCTGATAATCAGGCGCGTGTGCGCCGAAGAAGGGATCCCGTTGATATCGTCCGACTCATTGTTCAGCACGCTCACTGCCAATGGAATTCCGGGAAAGGAACTCTTCTGGGAACATCTTCATCCCACTGCCCAAGGGTATTACGAAATCGCCAGCCTCTACTATCGACAGATTCTGGATCTCAATATTATTCCGGGCTCGGCTTTGAGCGGCGAGTCATTTCACCCGCTTCCATTTCAGATGGACAGCCTGAGTATTTGCTGGCTTGACCTTGCATTCGCCGATATCGCCATGAGAAATCTCACGAAACATTGGCCGTTCGAGAACTACGTCTCCCGCACCTTTGTCATTGAAGCGGCGGACAGCACTCTCCAGAACATCGCGTACGACCTTTACTCTTCAAAGATCCCCTGGAGCGAAGGGTGCCTCCGCAGCGCAATGTATTTTCAACAGCATGGGCGATTGAGAGAGGCGGCTACGACGTACGAAGCCCTGCTCGAAGAATATCCCACGAACTATTATTCTCACTACCTTGTCGGATTTCTATATAAAGAAATGGGAGAATTTGCGAACGCGGCCGGCCACTATTCAGCGTCGATCAAATACAACGGTCAATACCCGTATCCCCGAATCGACCTCGGCCTTCTTGAAATCAACGAAGGAAGAATTGATGACGCGATCGAAAATTTTACGGCGGCATTACGGTTGACCGAGGGGAAAGGATTGTCGAGTGAAACCGCCACAATTTATTACGGCCTCTCTGCAGCATTCGCAAACAAAGGAGATTTCGTAAGCGCGAAGAAGTACGTTGATGCTTCCCTCTCGCTCTCGCCTTCCTACCAACCTGCACAAATCCTGCGAAACAAACTCCTGCATTATAAATAATCGACGTTTCGCAGTGCACATTCAATACTATTTTTATATCGCTCACATGGATATTCTGCCAAACGACAGTTATTCAAATTTCAAATATTCCGCCCCTCCAAGAGTAAATATTTATGGATTGAGGATTCTGAAAAATCCCCAAGCAATGTCTGAGGAGGGGAGCGACGAATGCCGACCCAAGCGGTTCCTTCGAAAAGGCATCTTCAAAAGGGATGCCATCGGCATTCGTCCGCCTGCGGCGGACTCAGGATGACAGTACGGAGAGAGTATTTATCAGAATGACATTTGAATAGCAATTCTTCAGAAGTCTGGAATTGTGAGATTTGCAGCGATTCGTAAAACTATGATAGGGACGAAATATTGGCAGCAATATTATAAAACTGGCGATCAAGCACCGCTGGGGGCGCCATAAGAGATGTCTTGGTTCTTATACAACATTAGGAAATAAAAAAGGCGACCCTTTCGGATCGCCTTTTTTTCTGAAGCTCCTTTTCGGAGGTGTCAGATTTCTACTTCAGCAACATCATCTTCTTCACGCTCGAGAATTGACCGGCAGTAATTCTGT
>CAZXQG010000125.1:0-4956 GCA_964642725.1 uncultured Chitinophagaceae bacterium | reverse complement strand
TGGGCTTGTGTCCCTGGGTTCGCATCGTTACCATTGGCGGCAACATGGTACGTCGTCTGTGCACTCGCAAAACCGCCTCCGGGCTGGAACAACGGAATGGTAATCAACATCAGAATAAAGAGGTAGAGTATTCGCTTCATTTCTTTAGCCCTCCGGCAAAAAAAGTAGCATTATTCCCTTCAACAACGATGAAAGGGAAATCCATTCTGAATTCCTCTAGAAGCTATCTCAAAAACTCTGGATTATGTCCTTCCGAAGGAACACAACCAGATCATTGTCATTCTGATCCCGCCGCTTTGTGGCGGGAGAATGCCGAAGGCATCCCTTCGGGAGAATCCATGACAATGACACACCTTAAATTTACAAAGCTTCCATGTCGTGGATGCTTCTCCCGACTTCGTCGGGATCAGCATGACATTTACAGGTGCATTCTGCATGAAAACATTTTTGAGCTTCTAGTAAATAACCCCCGCAGCATGCAGTGAGGTAATTGTCATGCCCTCAATGGCAGACATCCATTTCCTCGATTAAGGATTTCGGCTGAATGATAATGCATGCGGGGGGGTAAAGATCCTGCAACATGAAAACAACAAATCTCTGATCTGGTATCGGATGATTCACGAGAGATCTTTGTCTCCCCTTACAAAAAACGCTCACTCGTCATTGGTGCGGATAATTTCCAGAAGTTCCGACGGCACTTGAAAAGAAACAGACTGCTGAACTGCCGCAATGGGGACGATCACGCGCGAAGTCCCGTTCACCCTGCTGATGATTCCCTCTACCCCGGCCAACGGTCCGCTGATGATCTTGACCCTTTCACCGACCTCGAGATACGATTCTCGCTGGACTTCTTTTGATCCGCCGACCACCCGCCGTAGCCAGTCTATTTGCAAATCGGGAACCCGCGAGGGCTTGTTCAGGATGCCGACAAATCGAATAACACCGCTTGTCCTCAGGACGATCTCTCTGTCCCGCAAATCGGTCTTGACGAAAATGTATCCCCGGAAGAGAGGCTCCATAACCTTTTTCTTGCGGTCGCTCCAGACGTGCACCTCTTCGATCAGCGGAAGGAATTGTTCAATGTTCTTCCTCTCCAGTTCCTGGGCCACTTTCTTTTCAAACCTGCTCCGAAGATAAAGAGCATACCACTGTGGTATCACTACTGACATTCCTAAAAAATATTCTTGTCTTTCGTCAAACGTGTTTGTCTTGATCCCCGGTTTTGGAGCGGGACAAGAATGGCACGGATTCTGCCATTGGTTTGTCATCCTGAGCGTAGCGAAGGATCCATGACACTGAGGCAGCGAGGGTACACCATGCAGTGTTGACATGGATTCTTCTCCCGCCAAAGAACGGCGGGATCAGAATGACAATTGAGAAACAATTTTTCAGATGTTTCGTATTACTTCTTCGTGGCGGAAATAATCTGCGTAACGGCAATGGTCACCGCGGAGGCCTCGACAATCACCTCGAAAGCATCCCTGAACTTTGCCCAGCTTGTCCGGTTCACCAGGATCAGGTCTCCCGGAGCAAGCTGCAGATCTTCCTGCTTCACCACGGAAAGGTCCTCCAGGTCGACGTGAATTTCCCGGCGAGTGATCTTATCTCCCTTTCCGTCGATGCGGATGATGCTTACTTTGCTCATTGAGCCGTCGGGCGTCGGTCCGCCGGCCAGCGAAATCAAGTTTATCAGGTCGATCGAACTCGCTATCTCGTACCGGCCGGGTCGTTGAACGAAACCGATCACGTTCACGATGAGTGTCAGGTCGTTCGGGCGGGCAAAATAGAAGTTGGTGCTTGTCTCCCCCGCCGATGTCGCTGACAAAAAAGAGCTTGGATTGACCTGCGCATTGGCGTCTGTCAAACATACTATCAGACATCCGGCAAAAACAACGCTGTAAATTCTCATGACATCCTTCATGCTCAAGTGTGGGATTCCGACCGTTGATTCATGTTTCTTTTTGATTTTTTTTTCTTCTTCCCGTTGGAACCGTAGTAGCCCGACTCATACCCATAGTAGCCGTTCGGGTGGCCGTACGCATATGAGCCGAATGAAGACCGTATGTCGAAGTTATTCAGCACCACGCCGAGCATTTTTGCGTCGAAGTTGTGAAGCAGTTCGACTGCCGACATGAGGGCATTGACCCTTGTCATCCCGGCGGAAGTAACGATCACCACGTCGTCTGCTTCTTTTGCCATCACGGCTGCATCGGTCACGGCCAAAAGCGGAGGCGCGTCGGCAAGAACAATGTCGTATTCCAGTTTCATGGTCCGAATGAATTCCTTCATTGCATGTGAACCGAGAAGTTCGGACGGATTGTCCGGCAGCTCTCCGGAAGCGATGATGTCGAGGTTCTCGAGCACTCCCCGCTGGCGGACTTCCTCAAGACCCGCTACGCCGGAAAGCA
Source organism: uncultured Chitinophagaceae bacterium (assembly GCA_964642725.1). Lineage (GTDB taxonomy): Bacteria > Bacteroidota > Ignavibacteria > UBA10030 > UBA8401 > JAGVPT01. The sequence goes on along the minus strand of CAZXQG010000125.1, from coordinate 2,548 downwards.
AACCGGCAAGTCCTTTCTCGTTTGTGAGCCCGAACAATTCATGGATCGCAGGCCGACGCAAGTCCGCATTGATGAGCAGAACCTTTTCCCCCGCCTGAGCAAGCGAAACGGCGAGATTGCATGCGGTGGTCGTTTTTCCCTCCCCGGGAATCGCGCTCGTCATCATAATACACCGGGAAACGTTCTCCTGCTGAGTTGCGAGCACATTCGTCCGCAAATGACGGTACGATTCCGCAACCGGGCCGAACGGCCGGTAAAAAGAGACAAGGTGTACATCGAGCGGAGATTGCGCCGTGGTGTCCTTCGTATCATGATTGATCCTCTTTATTTCGTAGTTCATCCTGCTGATTGTCGAGAGAGGGACAAAACCGTGACGCTTCAAGTCCTCCGGCGTTCGAATGCGTACATCGGCAAACGCCCATACGAATGTGACGAAAACCCCCAGGGTGAGGCCCGCGACAAATCCGAAAATAAGAAAGACGCGAAGTCGCGTCCCCACTGGTATCAACGGCACCACGGCCGGGTCGACAATGTTCACGTATCCGAATTCTGATTTCTCCTGTATCGATGTTTCGTTGTACTTCTCCTCGACGAGCAGATAGAGTTTTTCGTTGCTCATTTTCGCACGCTGCAGCCGCGCCAGATCCATGCTCTTCCTCGGGATCTGGTTGAATTTTCTCTCATACTCCTGGATAACGCCGTCGAGCGCGCTTTTCCGGGCTTCGAGAGCCTGCAGTTCGATGCTTTGCTCGATGATTCTCTGTTTTGCCTCGGCGAGAAATGACCCGCTCGATCCGGCCGAGCTGCCGTTCCCGGGAAGAACCGACTTCAGAAATTGCTCTGTACGGCTCGTGAGCGTTTTTTTCAACGACGCGATCTGCTGGTTGATCTCTTTCAGCTTGTCCGAGTAGAGTTTCTGATCGACAAGCCCGGGATTTTGTGCGATGACGATATCGCGCTGTACCTCGAGCTTAGCGATCTGTTCCTGGAAAAGGGCGATGTAACTGTCGTTCGATTCCTCAATGGCTCTGGCAGAGCTTTGTCCCAGCTTTTCGAATTCTTCCTTGTACGACGCCAGGGTTTTCAGTCTCGAACTTCTATCGACTTCGATCGCGTCACGCTGGGCCTCAAGAGCCGATAATTGGTCGACGACCTTGGTTCCCTCAGCATCGAGGGAAACAACACCTGAAGAACGCATGTAGTCCTGCAGATTATTTTCGGCTGAATCCAGCAAGCCTTTTCTGGACTGAAGCTGCGATTGAAGAAATTCACGGATCGCAGTCGTGCGGAGACGGCTTGCCTGCAGATTCTGCGTGGTGTAAATTTCGGTGTACACATTGGCGATCAACGCAGCCTCTACGGGATCCCCGCTCACCGCCCTGATTTTGACGATATCGGTTTCATGGATCGGCGAAAAATCGACAACTCCGGAGAGCCGCTCCGACACTTCTTCGACGGTCGCCAAAGAATCTTTACTCGCCAGTGAAGATACAATAGGAATGAGCCGTGTTTTTTTGTCGTTGATATATTTCTGAGAAAGGAGTGCTTTGGCAACGGCCTGGCTCGTAGAATTGGATTTCAAGATTTCGATTTCGTTCGAAATCTTGGTTGCAGCTGTCGCTCCCGTCAGATCGAGCATCGGATTCGCTTTATCGCTTGCTTTCGGCTCGATCAAAACGAGAGAACTCGCTTCATACGTAGGTTTTGTGTCGATTGAGTACAGTGCAGCGAGGCCGGTAAACGCACACACCGAGGCCAAGATGACCCACTTTCCGCGGAGAAGAATTGCCAAATATTCCCACATAGGTGCCACAAGCGGGCCGTCCTGGTGCCGTCCGTTCCCCTTGTCGTTGCTCTGCGGTTCCCGGTAAGAATTCATCTGAGTATCCTATTCGTAATCATTTTTTTGTGGCCTGAAAAGTCTGTCAATGGCTGGGGCTTGGTATACGGCTGAACAGAAGCATCACAGGTAACGGTGTGAGAGGGGATCAACAACATTAAAACATTTTCGATTCACAGAACTCTATTGCCACGAATTCTTCAGAATGGCAATCTCTATATGGTGTCACCTTGATCCCGCCGTTATTGCCGAAGGCATCACTTCGTGATTGGCGGGAGAAGGGTCCGGATCGGGCGGGGGGCAAGGACCCTTGCAAATGACCATTTCACCACAGGCTAATATCTTTCCAATCAGGGTTTGTTGAAGTCACCAAATTTATTTTCTTCCGCCGCGTCCATCCTTTGATCTGTTTTTCTCTTTCAATCGCATGGCGCACGTCATCGAATTCTTCGCGATACACAAGCTTCGAGATTTTATAATGGGACGTAAAACCAGGATTCAAATGCGATTTATGCTCAGCAACGCGACGTTCTATGCTATTGGTTACCCCCGTATACAATGTCATAGTCTTGTTCGTCATGATGTACACGTAATATTTACGCATTGTTCCCCCATGAAAAAAATTCCATGACTACTTACCCCCGCGCTATCCAGATTCTCCCGGTAAATTAGAAAAGGCCTCACTTTTGTTGTGGTGAAGTTCTACGT
>CAZXQG010000124.1:0-5114 GCA_964642725.1 uncultured Chitinophagaceae bacterium | reverse complement strand
GACTCCACACTGTGTCAATACTAATGGATCGTTTAAAAATCCATGCGGCACCATCATAACTGTGATCGCCAAGCCCACCTACGATGGCAGTACTCCCGTCGGAAGAAAGCGATACTGAACAACCGATGGAAGGAGTGCCGCTAGTGTAATCACTAGGGCGAAGTTCGTTTTCCATTAATATCCATGAGTTGTCAGGCATTCTATTAAATATCCATATAGCGCCGATGCTGGCATAGTTAGCGTCGCCTGATCCGCCGACAACAAGCGTATTGCCGTCGGACGATAACGCTACGGAACTGCCGAACGCAGAATTATTTCCCCCTACAAGTTTATTTCCCTGTTCAACCCATGTTGAGCCATTCCAAACATAAACAAAAGCAGAACCATAATACGGCGCATCATCGTTTGCACCAACCACAGCGGTGTTGCCGTCGCCGGACATTGCGACAGAATAACCCTGCTGAGCTTGACCAGAAGTATAGGTGCTTACGAGTTTAGTTCCGACCTGCGCCCACGCACTTCCTGTCCGTTTGTAAATCCATGCAGCGCCCACTCTATTATTATCGTAATAACCTCCTACAATAGCAGTGTTACCGTCTCCGGAAAGACCAACGGACCATCCCTGATATGAAGCTGGTGTGCTGAAGGTAGTCACGTAATCGTTTCCAACAAGCTTATTCCCTTCCTGGGACCAAACTCCTCCGGTGCGCGCGAATATCCATGCGGCGCCGACCCTGATGTTGTCGTAGTACCCTCCGACAATTGCCATATTGCCGTCGGCGGATATTGCAACCGCATATCCTTGCTGTGAAGTACCCACAGCTCCAGTGCCAACAAGCTTGTGTCCTTGTTGCAACCAATGTCCGCCCGAGCGTATGAATATCCACACGGCTCCTACACCGGCACTGTCATCTATTCCGCCGACAATGGCGGTGTTCCCATCCGCAGAGAGCGCAACGGAAGAGCCCTGTTCGGGTGTGCTTGAACTCCCCGTGCCGAACAACTTGCTTCCCTGCTGGCTGAATTGTGAATGGGAAATCGAGACACAAACAGCACAGAGCAGCAAAATCAATTTCTTCATTTTTCCCTCGTAATGTTTTGATGAGAACCATCCACGCGAATTGGTCGCTGGGTTACCCTCGTTTCACTCGCCTCGCCTTTAAATAAGTCTTTTCCAAAATTCAAACATCGTAAGAAGTACAACAATCCAATTTGCTGAGTATGGTATCTCATCAACAATCCGCAAGGAGGAGAGAATATCGGGGCTCCCCCGGCTACCTGCGGATTAGTTTATTCTTTAAAAAATTTTGGGTGATTGGCAAAAATCTTATCTAAAATACAAAAATGCGACAGGCTTGTCAATCATCGGGTGTACTCTGGGACACAACTTCGTCTACAGAAAAACACTCGACCCATTGATAATGCTACCGCATTGTTGAAATTTTCAACGAATCAGCTAACCTACTTCTACATCACTTCCTCTGGTTTCCAACGTCTTCGTCACGAAGTGATCCCTTTCGGATTGGGAACGTATCGGCGTCCCTTCTCAACGTGCCAGCTTCTAAGAAGACCTTTTTTGAGCATTCGCGCCCAATCAGAGATTGGGAACGATATCTATAGCGCGCGGAATCACTTGACCACTAATAATTTTTTGACAAGCGAGTTCCCGCCAAACTGTAACCGTGCCAAATAAACTCCGCTTGCAAGCCTGGATGCATCGAACACTGCTTGATGATATTCTCCTCCAGTTGCAACGTCATTGAAAAGCGTCGCCACTTCCTGGCCGATATCGTTGTAAACTCTAAGTGTCGCACGACCGTCGCTTGGCACGGTGAACTCAATCGTCGTTGTGGGATTGAACGGATTCGGATAATTCTGCAAAAGCGAAAATACTTTCGGCGCAAGGCCGACGGCGATTTGAATTTCTTGTGAATACTTGAAATCACCATTATGGTCTATCTGTTTTAAACGGTATGAATATGTTCCGGGAGCTGTCACATGATCCGTAAAAGAATAGGTTTTCGGCGAGTTGGAATTTCCAGCACCGGGAATTGAACCGACTTCGATCCAGTTCCCTCCTCCCTTGCCATCTCCCTGTAAGGGGGAGCGTTGGGCGGGGGTGCGTTCGACTCCAAACTCCGCATTGTTTATTTCCGTCGCTGTCGTCCACTGCAATTGAGCGTTCAAGTAGTTTGTCGTTGCGGAAAATGATGCAATCTCTATCGGAAGGCTGAGGCGGGATCCGATCGTCATTCCTTGGGTATACGGTGCGGAAATCAATGTATCGACTGCTCCCCCCGCGATATGATAGCGCAATATGTGATCGATAAAGTCATCAGACCAATAGAGATTCGTGTGCGCAGCATCGAACGCAATACCGCGCGTGTAATGGGAGACGCTGCCGGCAATATTGACCGGTGTTGCAGGAAGAGTCCCGCTGTAATCCGCTTTCTCCAGTGAATCGGCAACTGTATTGATCCAATAAATCAAATGGGACGATTGGTCAATAGCAAACGACCATGCCTGTGAAATATTTGCGACGACAGTTTTCACATTATTCCCCGTGGTATCGCACGACTTGATCGATTTCCAAGGAGACGACTCGTTCAGCCAGTACAGCCTGTGTGAACTAAAATCCATACTAAGGAAGCCGGGAGAATAGATTGTTGTGACCAACACATCGTGAATATTGGTCCCGTCGATCTTCGCGCCGCGGATCTTGTTCGTTCCTGCTTCCGTCCAGTACAAAAAACTTCCGTCTACCACAATCCCGCGCGGAATCCCGGTGCTGTTGATAAGCGTTGATATTGCCGGCGCGCCGTTGTAAGCAACTTTTATCGCTTTATTATTCGGTTCGGTCCAGTAAACTGCCGACGGCGTTGTCGCGATGCCGTACGCTCCGCTTAATCCGGCGGAAAGGCTGTCCGGCGTAAACGTCGCGAGGTCTGCGCTCTGGAGCCTGGACGTACCTCCTTCAAGCCAGAAGAGAGACTGTGAATGAAGACAAACAGATGACAAAAGAATGAGCAACGATATGCAGTTAAAATTTTTATTTTTCATAGCATTGTCCCCTGCCCTAGTTTTGTGATGGAAAAACACCGTACAACGAAATAATGTAATTGATCGCCAGGTACGGAGGCATATTCTGATGCGGCAGTGAACTCCCGGCGTTGGACATCCCCGATGCACTCATGTTTTCTGATGCTCCCGATGCGAATTGAGGAACGCCTTCGAGATTCGCCGCGATATAATTACCTGCCGGGTTCTTCGTCGTCCCGATCTGCGAGCTGACATGGAGGGCGTGATTGTGTGCCGGAATCTGGTTCGTCGTTAGCGTCACTGCTTCTTCACCTCCCAATTGTCCGAGAATCCTGTTCGACAGACCAGGTCCTTGTCCCGCGCCGATGGGAATGCGTCCCCGAAGGTCGGGGAGGGCAAAAGTTTGTACTCCGTCTCCTCCGAATGTTGTGCCGAGAAGATTGAAAAGAGCATCGTTCTGGCTTATGGAGAGCAATGCGCCGTTGCATACTGCCCAGCCGTTATCCTGCAAAACGGAATTATATCCACCTGCGAAGAGCTTGATCTCGCCGAGATATTGTCCGGATGCACTACCGTAAATACCGGTGAGTGCAATACAAACGTTGAAGACTTGATACGGTGGCAAATTGTTGTGCGGTAGGTTTCCACCCGCCGCCGATAGTGTGTTTCCACCAAGCGATAACTCTCCTGCCGCCGGGCTGAAAACGTGATCGTTTTCAGCATTCGATGCATAGACGAGATTTGCCGGATTATTGCTCGTACCGTCAGAAGCGTTGGCCCGGAGCGAATGATTATGCGAGGGTATTTCGCTTTGAAGGAGTGTGACCACTGCGCTCCCACCCGTATCTCCCGTATTGCGAAGTGAAAGACCGGGACCCTGTCCCGTACCAAGCGGAACGCACGCTTGCAAATTGGGCAATGCAAAATTGCTTGAACCGTTACCGCCATAATATGTTCCTATGAGTGAAAAAAGTGCCGAGTTCTGAGAGATTGAAAGAAGCTGCCCGTTGCATAATGCCCATCCGGTTGGCGCGAAGTTATAGGGAGTGATCATCAATTCAGCCAGCATCGCCGGGGAATCCATTATCTCTTTGACTGAATTCGGCTTGAGATTTTTGGTCCCTGCAAAAGTATTTGTCAAGCCGGATAGCATCGTGCCCCCGGCAATTCCGGCAAGAGCTTTTTTCAGGAACCTGCGGCGGGGAGATTCTTGAGGCAACATTTTAATTGTATCATTTTCCATATTTTTGCCTTTCGTCCATTTTTTTTGATCCGTTCATGTCAAGAAAAATCGAGCATTAACCGCGGCTCGGGAAAATACCCTGCATCGCAATGATATAATTCAACACAAGGTACGGAGGCATATTATCGTGAGGTTGACTTCCGCCCGTGTTAGAAACTCCGGTCGGTCCCATCGATTGATCGATTGATGTACCATACTGGCGCACACCTTCAGAGCTCACGGCCGGAATATTATTAAGCGGAGCATTCGAAGATCCGACGCCGTTCGATGCTTTTACGTTATGCGTGTGAGACGGCAATTCATTGAGAATGAGTGTATGGGATTCTTCCCCGGCTGTCTGACCCCCGACATAACCGTTCCCTGCGTGCACCGGCATCCGCCCGCGCAGGTCGGGGAGGTTAAATGTCCTGATTCCATCGCCGCCATACGTTGTGCCAAGAAGGGCAAACAGGGCTTGATTCTGGCTGATCGATAATGCTTGCCCGCTACAGAATGCCCATCCCTTCGGTGCAAAACCTATGGGCCACGGTATGATCTCACCGAGATATGGGTTTATCGTTGTGACTTCTTTTGTGCCGAGAGGTTTGATGTTTTTTACCTGTGAGACTCCCTTGCCCAACGCAAACACTTTTTGAAAGCTGACGGCGGCCATTGCAATCAGTATGGCTTGGCCGAGCCGAGATAAAATATTCCGGCGCGCAAATGTTTCGGCGACTGGGGAAGTATCTTGGTGCTGGTCCATGGTGTTATTCCCTCCTAAGATGGATGACTGACCGTTGTTAAATCGTTTTCATGGTTTGGGACGAGCCGGCTTTATTCGGTGCGAAAAAAA
>CAZXQG010000123.1:0-5142 GCA_964642725.1 uncultured Chitinophagaceae bacterium | reverse complement strand
TCCCGCCAGGAATTTTATTAACTACTCCGTGTCCGGTATTACATCAACAAACAACCACTATAATGGAACGGGCGACCGTTTCACATTGAACGGAGTGAACTATAATAGCTTAGCGGCATTTCATGCTGCAACCGGCTTTGAAAATGGATCGACGCCCTTAGTGGCGTTCTCTTCGAATGTGAACCAAATTGATTTTGGCGGATATAAACTAGGCCAATTTAAGGACACTGTCGTATCAATGACAAATGAAGGGGGGGATACCTTAAAAATTACGGGGGACACCTTAACGAACAATGCGTTTACTCTTACACCAGCGCTTTCACAAAAAAATATAGCGTACGATTCAATCTTTACGGAGTCCATTCGTTTTACACCTCTGTCATTCGGAACGTACAAAGGGAGTATCGTTGTCAAGAGCAATGACCCGTTAGGACCGGACACAATTAAACTTACGGGAACGTCGCCGTATCCGACAATTGCTGTCAATCAGCCATCGCTTAATTTCGGAAATGTTGTCCGGAGTGCTTCGAAACCTCTGACGATTAAAATTACAAACTCCTCAATCAACACGCTGATAGTCGATTCTATCTATACAAAGACGTCACTCTTTGCTGTCAACAAAACGAAAGACTCTGTCGCTGCGAGTGACAGCGTTGTGATAACATTGACGCCTGCCGCTTTTGGAAGTTTCACCGATACGCTGTATCTCCGGAATAATTCGGCTTCGCCTTTGATAAAAGTTCCATTGTCCGGAACGTCGCCGTATCCGACCATCGCCGTCAATCAGCCGTCGCTTAATTTCGGAAATGTAGTGCGCAATGTTCCAAAGCTTCTAACGATTCAGATAACAAACTCATCAATCAACACGTTGATAGTCGATTCTATATATACGAAGACATCGCTCTTTGCTGTCAATAGAACAAAAGATTCTGTCATTACGAGTGACAGTGTTGTCATAACGTTTACACCGGCAGTCTTTGGGAGTTTTATAGATACATTATATCTCCGGAATAATTCGACTTCGGTTTTAATAAAAGTTCCATTGTCCGGGACATCGCCGACTCCGACTTTGGGCCTTAATCACTCATCGCTCAATTTCGGAAACGTCGGTCGCGATTCCTCAAAACAGCTGATGCTGCAAATTTCTAATTCAACCGTCAACATCTTGACGGTAGATTCGCTCTATACAAGATCGTCAGTGTTCAAAGTTTCCAGGACAAATATTTCCGTTGCAACCGTTGATAGTATTGCCGTAACGTTTTCCCCCATTGTCGTGGCGTCGTTTACCGATACGCTGTACCTTAGAAACAACTCAGTATCGGCAATAGTGAAGATACCGTTGACCGGGAACTGCCCCTCGCCGTTGATCATAGCATCCTCAAGCGGAATAACTTTCCCCGACCGGGCTCTTCAGGATTCAGCCGTTATCACGGTGTCTGCGCGGAACGCTTCAGTCGTTCCTCTGACAATAACCAACATCACCACGGCAAGCAGCGTTTTCACCGTATCGCCGAAAACAGCGGGCATTTCGGCCGGTGACAGCGTGGCATTGCGATTGGTCTTTAAGCCGGCGTTGTTTGGAGCGGCCATCGATACCATGACTGTCATCTCAGACGCAGGCGTCATTAAAGTACCGTTAAGCGGAACATCGCCCTATCCGGCGATCAGCGTGAACAAGTCGGCGATTAATTTCGGGCTTGTTGCTGCCAACGATTCAAATTATCAAGGAGTGGTATTCAGAAATGCATCGATAAACAAATTGAGGATTGACAGCATCTATACAACAAACCCTATTTTTGCCGTTTCAATTCACAACGCAACGATCGCTGATTCCTTGAGCGGTCTCATCCTTTGTTACTCGAAAAACGTGGGTGCGTTTGCCGATACGCTGTACCTTAGAAATAATTCCGCGACCCCCCTCTTAAAAGTCCCCATTGCAGCAAAGCTGTATTCAAAGCCGGGGAGACCGCAATCGGCATCTATTTCGCCCAACCATTGGACAAACATGACGGCGGACACCATTACATGGAACATTGCTCAGGCGGGAATGTTATCGACGCCTCGTGTTTGGTATTCTCTTGATACTCTGCCGCGGCTTGCAAGCACGCTACTCAGCCAGCCAGTCGTCAATAATAGTTTTATGTTTGCAATGAATAAAGTTGGAATGCATACGATTTATTTTTTCCTTGAAGATTCTCTCGGCAATAAAAATCCTGATTCGACGGGTTCTGTCGTTGCGCGCTTCGATACGACGGCTCCGACGATACAATATGATGCAACGAAGCCCGATACCGTAGTCGTCCAACAAGACGGCAGCATCAGCACCGTTCCTCCCATTACTGCAAGCGCAGTCAAACCATCGAATCAAGCCGGCGTCGCGTCGATGCAATTGAACTATCGAAAAATAAATGACGTCAGTTCGTCGTCGTTAAATTTCCCCGGCTTTAATAGTTCGTCCCTTACTCTGCCGGTATCTGCTTTTAAAAGCGGGGGGACGACCATTGGCGTTGATTACCAGATCCAGTCGAGTGACAGCGCGGGCAACACTTCAGTATCCGTTTTCTATTCTTTCATCATGAGGCTTGCGCCCGGCGCCGCTGTCACGAATCAGCTCGCCATCCCTTCTGCTTCGGCTTTACCGGCAGCCCAGGAGGTCAAGGCGTATCGCATATTCTCCATGCCATACGATCTGGATAATAAAAAACCGAGCAGCTTTATGGAGACAAGCTTCGGAAGCAATGCCGAAAATGGAACGGCGAATGTCCGATGGAGGATGCAGCGGCTTGTCGATACCACGTGGGCGGACTATGATACATTCAAAGATTCTCCTGTCGTGGTTCCGGGATCGGCATTCTTTCTTATCTCAAGAGATCCGCAAAAGTCGATTGTCGTTTCGAACGCCCAATTGGTCAGGTCGGATGTGATGTCAACGCAGGGAGTTCCGCTGAACAAAGGATGGAATCTTCTGGGTAACCCCTTCTTGGTCAACATACCTTTTGATCGCTTATCGTTTGTCGGGGGAAATCCTCTGGTCCGCTATTACTACTCGGGAACTGGCCCTCAAGGAGGATGGGAGAGTTCGGGCGCCGACGTCGACACGTTGCGGGCATGGCAGGGCTGGGCAATCAACATGGACAGCGCCTGCACGATGAAAATTAATTTCCCGAACGCCTCGATACCCCCCTCAGCGAAACGGAGCGTTCATGAAGAAAAGACAATATCGAATACCGACACAACGAAAGAGTGGACGCTTCAGATAAGCGCGTCGAGAAGCGACATTCACATGTCGTACACCGGAGCCGAGATCGGCATGAATTCCGAATCGGCAAAAGGATATAACAAAAATGACCGGTTGAACCCTCCATTTATAGGAAGCCGAAGTATTTCTGTAGGTTTTAGCAGTGACGCAGGGCCATTGTTAAAAGATATGCGGCCGGTCAGCAATGACGGCGATGCATGGGATCTGACGGTAACAACGGGCGACGCGAATGCAAAAGCGACACTGCGCTTTGATGCTGTTGAAAAAATTCCCAATACGAATTTCACAGTTTGTCTTCTTGATGCAGTGAAAGGGTTAGCCTACGACCTTAAAAACCAGAATTCCATTGACGTTGTGACAGGAAAGGAAGGATTCAGAAATTACCGCGTGTTGATCGGGACTAAAGCATTCGTGGAAAAAAATCTGAACGGAATTGCGTTATTGCCGAATGATCCCCAGTTGTATCCAAACTATCCCAATCCATTTAATCCCGCAACAACGATTCGGTATGCAGTACCAAATTCGGGGAGCCGTTTTAGGGTCGATCTGAAGGTGTACAATGTGCTGGGGCAAGAGGTGCAAACTCTTGTGAAGGACGAAAAGGGACCTGGCTTCTACGAAGTGAGCTTCGACGCGAGGGGGTATTCATCGGGCGTCTATTTTTATCGAGTAGTCATTTCAGGAGGGGGAACGAACTACAACAACACCAAGAAAATGTTGTTGATCAAATAGAAGCTACCTCAAAAACTCTGGATTATGTCCTTTTGAAACAAGATAACTGGATTATCGTCATTCTGAACGAAGCGAAGCGGAGTGAAGAATCCATGACATTAAAACACCTTGAATCTGCAAAGCTTCCATGTCATGGATGCTTCTCCCGACTCCGTCGGGATCAGCATGACATTTACGGCTGTTTTCTGCACAGAAACCATTTTTGAGATAGTTTCCAGTATCATGTATGTGAGAATTCGTTCAAGCTGACCGGAACAATGTCACCTTGAGTCCCGCTTCACAGCGGGATAGATTCTTCGTCTACCGCCGAAGAACGTCGGGATCCTCAGAACGACATAGACTTTGCTTTTCGTTTGTCACTCTGATACCTTGCCGGTGACCGGTAGGATTAGAATGATATGAACCGTTTTTCATTTGTCACCCTAATCCCGCCGTTGTTTGGCGGGAGAAGGGTCTGGATTGTGCGAGGGATTTGTGTAACTGAATTTTCGTCCTTTGACTCTCCCCGCGCTGTCCAGATTCTTCACTCCGCTTCGCTCCGTTCAGAATGGCATAGGCCCTGCTTTTCGCTTGTCACCCTGAGCGGAGCGAAGGGTCCATGACACTGAACCTACGTGAAACTACAATGCTATGTTGTCATGGATTCTTCACCCCGTCTGAGAAACGACGGGGTTCAGAATGACAATAGAAAACATTTTTGAAATGGCCACTAACTTTAAATAAGGAAATACCTATGGATCACTACGGAATTCATCACCGCGGGCTGGTAGCTGTGGTTCTTCTGGCGTTTGTTTTATTTGCCATCCAGGCCCCACTCCATGCTCAGACCAAGCAGGTAATGAAGGTTGTTTTGATCGATTCGGCCGTCAAAGGGTTATCCAAAGGTCAATCGGAGCTGTTCTTTACAACACTGCAGAAAAAAGTTTCCCAGTATGAGATGCTCTCTGTTTCTTTGAAGAGCGATCTGATGAAAGAATTGAGCCCCGCTGATAAAAACACTCTTGCCGGGTGTTCCACACTCTCCTGCCTGCAGCAGGTCTCATCGAAAATCGGCGTTGAGAGAATTATTCTCTGCACGGTGACGCTGCAAGGGAATGCCTATCATTTCGAATCTTCGGAATACGGAGTGAAAAGTTCTGTAAAACTTTCGG
>CAZXQG010000122.1:0-5156 GCA_964642725.1 uncultured Chitinophagaceae bacterium | reverse complement strand
TTCAGATGATTGAATACACAATCCGCACAAGCGCACGAGCTCGAAACGTTCGGTTATCGGTTTCTCAGCATTCCGGTGTTGTCGTAGTTGTCCCTCTTGGATTTGAGACATCACGTGTTCCGGCAATAATTGCTCAAAAGGAAGAGTGGATAAGACGTTCCATCGAAAAAGTCCAATGGGGCAGACCAACGCCGGAAATTCCTGTTCTGGTAAATTTGCAGAGTATTGGCCGAATCACGAATGTCGTGATTGAGCACAATTCGTCACGCAAAAACTATTTCATTGAAGATAACAACTCTCTGAGATTGTTTTTTGATCCTCGCGGGAAGAAGATTCCATTCACACTCCTCAGACAATGGCTCCATGAAAAGGCGATTGAAATTCTTTTGCCTTGGCTCAAAAGAGTCGGCAAAGAACACGGTTTTACGTACAACAAAGCCGGGATACGGCTCCAACGGACTCGGTGGGGAAGTTGTTCTGCAAAAAAGAACATCAATCTTAATCGAACATTAGTCTTTCTTCGTCCGGAACTGGTGGAATATCTCATGATTCACGAGCTTTGCCACACCGTCGAAATGAATCATTCGAAAAAATACTGGAAATTGGTGGAAGCACATTGTCAGGAATATCGGGCCTTAGACAAAGAGCTGAAACACGGCAAAGAGCTTGTCGAACGGTGGGTTTTTTGATGCCGTTCACCGGCTTCTTCGCGGTTGCCGAAAGTAGACGAGGCTAGCATCTTCTCCGAATCTATCTCTGCGGTCTAAGCCAGTTCCGACAAAGATCAAGTTGTTACTACCATCGGTCTCACTGAACCATCACAGCCTTACCCTCTGTCGCAACAATTATTTTACCGTCGGCGCGATCGACGAGGACGAGCCTCGATCGTCCGGCTTCAACCGGGATCTGAAATTTGCGGCCGTCAAGGGAGACCTCTCTCGTCAGGTTAGCCGATGACTCGTTGACACAGACAATCAATGCAGCGGTCTCAGTTTCTAATATCCCCGACGCAATGGGCGTATCAGAAATTTCCGGCTTGAGTTCCGAATATTTTAGAACGGCACTGAGCATCGCAACTAACGGTTCTTTCTCAACAGCAATCTCAATCGGCAGCGGCTCGTTCAGGATATTTCCTCGCAATGTATCGAGAAATGGCGAATCGTTTTTCAGTTCGTATTCGCTCATTCCTGATTCAAACGTTACAATGCGTTCGGAGCCCTTTTTGCCCGAAGGCCAATTTGTCGGTTCATAGCGGCAAACGGCCACAGCTTTGGTATTAAGTCCTAGCATTCGGAATTGATCGGTGAGTTTTCCGTATTGGTTTCCTTCCACTGCCCCGGTGAATAAAACTTTTGTTCCATTCCGCGAAGCTGCAAAAAGTTCCAATGCCGCTGAATCGGAAATCATCTTCGGGTCCGGGACAATAATCAGTTTTACACCTTTCAATCGTTCACCCGACAACTTAAACTCCGAAATCATAGCCGGAACTATGCCGAAGTTGTCGGCTAACACTCTGACAATTGTTTGTGTTCCGGCCATCGAGTTCGATGTTCCGGAAAAGAGTTTGGAATCCGGAATGACAAGAACGACGGGATTTTTCTTGTAGTCGCTGAGATAGGGCGCAGCCCTTCTGAAAAAGTCTGCAAATTGTTTAATGACTTGCGTTTCAATCTTCATCGTCCCGTCGGCGCGCGTAAGGCCGATGCCGACTTCGTTGTCTGTAGACTGGTATTCGTTGATGTTCCAGCACCATTCAACGACTCCGGCGCCTCTTCCCTGAAACGCATAGGCAAATTTCCTTTCGAGAAGTTTCTCCGCTTCGACTGGTGAACGCCACGGCTCGCCGTCAATGTTTTCGAGGCGCATAAGGCCGGTTTCAGATATTAAGCTCGGCTTCTCCGGTACTTTTGTAGACACAACATCCCAGAGCAAATTGTCGATGAGCCACCATGTGTGGATCGATGTATAATCGACGGCGGTGTAATGAAATTGCTGGGATGAACGGAGGGACATGCCTCCTTCATCCTGGCCAAGTGTCACTAACTCGTTTCCGCCGGCAGAATGAATAATGTCGCGCAGTCCTCCTGCCCATCTTGTGAGCACATCCTGTGAAAAAAGCTCAAAATCGAGAGCTTTTCTTGGCCGCCGGTTTTCCCGGATTCGTTGGTACGACAACTCGTCCGCAGCGGGCAAGGAAAAAATATCGTTGCTTCCGTCGCGCCAGTCGTCAAGCACTTCGGCCAGACCTTTTGAGTGATTTTGCAGAACCCACTTTTTCCATTCAGCGCGTTCATAGTCGTCCCCGATTGGAGTTTGTGTCCAGATTTTATCCTGCGTTGAATAGGACGGTTCATTAATCAGGTCATAGTTGATCCATCCGATATTTTTGTACCGTGAAGCGATCAACGCCGCAAATGTATCCTGCCATTCAATTGCGCGCGGGTCGAGGTACGGGTTTGTACCGCCGTTCGCGGGGGGCAAAAATGCAAACAGGTTGAAGCAAAGGACGATGTTGTGCCTGGCAGCAGTGAGAAGGAGCGCGTCCAATGAACGGAGAAATCCTTCGTCAATCGCCCCGGGGTCGAGCATGGTCCTTTGCCATCCCGCCCAGAAGCCGGTACGGACAAAATTGATTCCCTGCTTTTCCATTTGAGAAAAGTCTTTTTCCCACAGGTACGGATTGGGTTCTAATAAGAATTTTCTGCCGGCATCGCCTCCCATATAACTGGTGCCGATAACCGGGAAAACCTTTCCATTTTTCAACAGCCAATCTTTCGAAACGGAGAGGTGCGGACCGGAGCCGAGAAGCTTTTTGTCCATTACCCAAAATCCCGAGATGAACGAATTGGGCTGCCATGTCGTATTGGCATTTTTTACTTCTACTTTGTAGAAACCCGGTTGAAGCGGTCGCTCTGTTTTGATTTCAATTTCTCCGGAGATGAATTGTCCCGTGCCGAGGAGATTCAATGAGGATGTGAAAACAGGTTTTCCGGATGTATTGAAGACAACGAGGTCGGCGCGAGAGGAGCTTCGATCATCTTCATCTGGGCAGGGACGAAACCGATTGACTCTCACTACGGGAATTTCGTCCTCTTCGACGGACGAGTGAACCGGGAAGGCTTCGATTCTTGCGGAGCCTTCGAGTGCTCGTTCAACGCAATATTTTATCGTCGAAGGTTTGAGCGCAGCATCGGAGGGTTCAAAAATCCATCGTCCGCCGGCTTCGCTCCCGCGCAGCCTATCGATTTCAAGCAGGGGACAAGCAATAGGCAAACCGTCGTCATTGACAACTTGAAGCAGCGGCAATAAGACGGCGTCGCGAGGGCCGGCACTTCCGATTTCGCCCGTAAAATCATTCCTGGTCGTGAACCTGACAGTAAGCTCGTAAACTTTTGTCGGGAAGGTGAATGTTCCGGCATCGAAGTTTGAGCCTTCGGGCGACATCATCCGTGAATTCTTACTGTAGAACTGCGAAGAGTTGAAAACGATCGTATCTGCCGGGCCAATCAAGAGGCGGTGGGCATATGTCGGCTGTGGGGTTCCTAATATCCAATTTCCATGATCCTTAATCACTGGCTGGTGGAACGGATACCCGCCGAGAATGACTAAGTTGCCGCCGTGCAAAATGAAATTATAGATTGTCTCCCACGCATCAACTGGAAAAGCACTGCCGTAGGGAAGGAGTAATGCACTGAAGTTGCCGGTAGTCAGATTGGCGTTAACTGAATCAATGTTTTTAAAATATTCGACATCAAATTCTTTCAGCGATTCTTTTAACATGTTCGGGTCGATCCTCGGTGCATCAACAGTTGGAAAACCATCGGCAAGGAAACATGCCGTCTTCTTGCCGAATGCAGCAGCATAATCACCTGCGTTTGCTGTTGAATTCGAGAAGAGAATTACCAAAAATACAAAGAGCATAGAAAGCCAGATTCTCTTGTCATAGAAGTTGGCATCAGGCAATTTCCGCATGTCTTACTCCAGATAAATTTAAGTGATATAGGACAGAAGATAGATGTTCAAGCTGAGTGAGTCAAGCTCAGACCACGATAATTCTTCCCCCCGTTTCTGAATCATTCCGTAGAATCGGCTGTATCCCGGATCTCTGTGCAATGAAAAGAGTATTTCACAGAGGAACACAGCAACTAGAGGATCCCGGAAACAAAGTACAGAATCGAATCTTTTAGAGTAATCCTGGATCACCCTTGTTTGGCTTTTTCAAGGAATCTGCGGTATTATCAAATTTAATTCCGTTATTGTCGCTAAACTTTGTGCTTTCATATACCCTTCATGTGTGCGATAAGCCGGATTCCGTGGAAACTAGGCGAATGAAGAAAAATTAACAAGAATTCTGCAACAATACTGCAATTTTTTTCGTATATTATCGTTACAATAAATGACTATTAGTATAATTTGTACTCGGAGAGTCTATGGGCATTCAAGAACGCAAAGAGAGAGAAAAAGAGCGCAGGAAGGAAGAAATTCTCGATGCAGCCCAAAGAGTATTTGTCGAGAAAGGGCTTACGACCGCCACAGTTGATGACATAGCAGTTGCGGCTGAATTGAGCAAAGGAACTCTCTATCTCTACTTCGAAAGTAAAGAGGATATCTATATCGCCTTGATGATGCGGGGGCTTCGGCTTCTCTATACGATGTTCAATGAAATAATTTCCAGTGAAACGTCGGTCGTCAAAATTCTCCATCAGATGGAGGGAGCATACACAGAGTTTTTCAACACACAGAGGAACTACTTCCGCATGCTGGACTCTGCCTATCGTCCCAATGTCCACAAAGAAGTTTCGGAGGAAATGAGAAGAACATACACTGCTGAAAGTCAGAAAAACTGGGAACAGATTATTGGCCTATTTAATCGAGGTGTGAGGGAAAAGAAGATCAGGAATGATATCAATCCTGTCGACATAGCGATTATTATCTGGTCAAACGCGACAACGCTGATGACGCGAATAGACCGGGAAGGCGAGATCTGGAAGAAGGAAAGGAATATCGATCTAATGAAAACGCTGGATGCGTCCTTCCGCCTTCTCACGGATGCAATTCTTACTCCGGAAGGTCGTCTTGAGTATACAGCTCTTTTGGAAGAGCAAAGCCGCACACACCCATAATACGAGGAAACAATGATACACCGATCATTATCA
>CAZXQG010000121.1:0-5376 GCA_964642725.1 uncultured Chitinophagaceae bacterium | reverse complement strand
TCCCTTTGGGAAGTAAGCGATCCCGCTCGAAGAGCGGGAGAGCGCATCTGGCGAAGCCATCCCTTCGGGAGAAGGATCAAGTGACATGTTTTTGAGATAGGTTCTAGATATATTTTCGAAAACGTTGTGTTAATCACTAAAAGGAAAAGATTACAATCCTTGAGAAATCGGATTCAATTTTATCAGACAGGAGATCTCGATGAAACAGAAATTGCTTCTCGGTTATGATATTGGAAGTTCATCCATTAAAGCCTCATTAATCGATGCCGATACGGGAGCATTGGTTGCCTCGGGAATTTCACCGGAACAGGAAATGAAAATAGATTCGCCGCAGCCGGGCTGGGCCGAACAACATCCTGAAACGTGGTGGCAGCATGTTGTCGCCGCGACAAAAAAATTGCTTTTAAAAAAGGAATTGCAATCGAATGAGATAGCCGCGATCGGCGTATCGTACCAGATGCACGGCTTGGTTATGGTTGACAAACAGCATCAAGTAATTTATCCTTCAATCATCTGGTGCGACAGCAGGGCGGTCGAGATCGGGAACAAAGCCTTTTCCGAATTAGGATCGGAGTATTGTCTTGGCAGTTGTTTAAACTCGCCGGGAAATTTTACTGCGTCAAAGCTCAAATGGGTGAAGGACAACAGGCCGGATTTATATTCAACCGTGTTCAAAATAATGCTCCCCGGAGATTATGTGGCGATGAGAATGACCGGTGAAATTCGCACGACAGTTTCCGGATTGAGCGAGGGAGTCCTCTGGAATTTTGGCAAGAAGAACATCGCCGATGAATTGCTTCGATACTACGGGATCGATAAGAGTGTTATCGCGGATCTTGTGCCGGCATTTGGCCTTCAAGGGATGCTAACTTCCAAAGCGGCGGCGGAGCTGGGGCTGAAACCCGGAATTCCAATTTCGTACAGGGCAGGCGATCAGCCGAATAATGCTTTTTCACTGCATGTGCTGCATCCGGGTGAAATCGCGGCAACTGCGGGAACGTCGGGAGTCATTTACGGCGTTACAGACGAAAATATTTTTGACCCCCAAGGCAGGGTCAATACATTTGCCCATGTCAACTATTCGGAACAACAGCCGAACAACGGAGTGCTGCTTTGCATTAACGGAACGGGCATTCAGTACAGCTGGCTCAAGCAAAACATCATGGATAACAAATATTCCTATGAGGAGATGAACGACTTTGCGGCAAAAGTTTCGATCGGATCGGAGGGGATGATGTGTTATCCTTTCGGCAACGGTGCTGAAAGAAGCCTGATGAACAAGGATGTTCGCGGACATTTTTCCGGCATCAATTTCAATATCCACGGGAAGGGGCACATGATACGGGCAGCTCAAGAGGGGATTGCCTTTTCGTTCAGGTATGGTTTGGATGTTATGAAAAGCATAGGGATGGAGTTCAAAGTAATAAAAGCGGGGTACTCCAATTTGTTCCAGAGCAAGGTTTTCCGGGAAGCTTTTACAAATACGTGCAATGTCGGTATCGAAATCTATAACACCGACGGCTCGCAAGGAGCGGCACGGGGAGCCGGCCTCGGGATTGGATATTATTCCTCCAGCGACAACGCCTTTCCAGGATTGAAAATGATAGAAAAAGTCGACACGAAACCCGAGCTGGTTGAAAAATACGGCTCCGTGTATGGTGTGTGGAAAAAGAGCCTGCAGAGGCTTTTGGAAAATTGATTCGCTATTATTTTACTTGACTTATTGAAGTTTTATTCATAAGATTGAATCGGTTCAATTCTATTTGAACAAGCAAAGGATTGACCGTTTATTTGCTGCGAAAATGCTCGCCCAATTTTGTGTCGCTTTGCATTAAGGGCTTTCCCAACTTAGACTATAACGAGAATAGAGGAACAACATGTCAAACAATTATTTCCCCACAGTAGAAAAGCAAATTCCTTACGAAGGCAAAGACTCGAAGAATCCTCTCGCTTTCAAATACTACGACAAGCACCAGAAAGTCGGCGGCAAGTCTATGGGTGAACATCTGCGTTTTTCCGTCGCCTACTGGCACACGATGATGGGGAATGGCACCGACATGTTCGGCGGGCCGAGTTTCATAAGAGAATGGCATGCGGCCAAGGATCCAATAGCCCGCGCCAAAGAAACGATGCAAGCTGCGTTTGAATTCTTTCAAAAACTTGGAGTCGATTACTATTGCTTTCACGACCGGGACATTGCCCCGGAAGGAAAAGATTTCTCCGAGTCGTGCAGGAATTTGGAGACCATGGTAAAATTTGCAAAAAATTTGCAGAAGGAAACCGGCGTAAAGCTTCTTTGGGGGACGGCGAAGTTGTTTGATAATTCCATATATTCTCAAGGAGCGGCCACAAGCCCGAACGCACATGTCATGGCGTATGCCGCCGCACAAATAAAAAATGCCATCGATGCAACAAAGGAACTCGGCGGTGAGAATTATGTCTTCTGGGGCGGGAGGGAAGGCTACGAGACATTGCTCAACACAAATTTGAAGAAAGAGCAAGAGCAAATGGCGCGCTTTCTTCATATGGCTGTCGACTATAAAAAGAAGATAGGCTTCAAAGGACAGTTTCTTATCGAGCCCAAACCGGCCGAACCGACGAAACATCAATACGATTTCGATTCCGCAACAACACTCTATTTCCTGAAGGAGTATGATCTGCTCGACCATTTTAAATTGAATATCGAAGCGAACCACGCCACTCTCGCGGGTCATACATTCGAACACGAATTGGGAATTGCGTCGGCCGCCGGAAAATTAGGGAGCGTTGATGCCAACAGAGGAGATATGCTGCTCGGCTGGGACACCGATCAGTTTCCCACAGATATTTACAGCGCAACACTGGCGATGATGATCATCCTTAACCAAAACGGGTTGGGTAAAGGGGGACTTAACTTCGATGCAAAGGTACGCCGCAGTTCGAACGACCCGATGGACCTTTTCTACGCTCATATAGGCGGAATGGACACATTTGCGCGAGGGCTCCTCATCGCTCACCAAATTATTAAGGATAAAGCACTCAGCAGTTTTGTCGAAGAGCGATACTCCAGCTTTGATTCCGGGGTTGGGGCCAGGATTATGTCGGGAAAAATCGGACTTGAAGAATTGGAGAAGTGGATTCTCAAGGAAGAAACGCCCGTGTTGAAAAGCGGCCGTCAGGAAATGCTGGAGAACATTCTGAATTCATACATTCATTAGCGGACTTTTTCCCGCAGAGCCGGTTCCGGCTTTCGGAAGCTCGTGAACCATCACCTTGGAAAGCTGACAGCGTTATCAAAAACAGAAATCTAACAGTGCAGACAAATTAAACACAGGTTTCGGAAGAAAAGGCTATGAGTTAAATTCTGTTTCCTGCCCCTTTATTTCTCAGGAGCACTCCTGAAAGCACCGATCGAAAACCGCCACCTTACCGGGTCTGTCGACAATGATTTTTCTATGAAAAGAGTTCATCGAAAGGACGTTCCATGCGACTGAAACATCGCTTGACCAGCCCGTTCATCGCCGCATTTCTTCTTCTCGGCCTCCGGTATTCTTTTGCTTATGAAAAACAAGCCGACGGCGTTCTCTTTGAGATCAATAAGCAAAAAACAACAGACCCTCAATGGGTGAAAATTCAGGTTTGCACCGACAATATTATTCGTGTGCTGTCCACGGCAGAGAAATCTTTTTCGACACGCGCGAGTTTGATGGTTGATAAGGCCGGCTGGGAGCCGGTGCGCTGGACCGTCGCGGAAAAAAGCGATTGGGTAGAGGTCTCAACATCCAGAGTAACGGTGCGCGTAAACCCGAAGAACGGGGCAGTCGCATTCTACAGCCCGGACGGCCGTCCGCTTCTTCAGGAAAAAGCTGCCGGCGGCAAAATTATTACGCCGGCGGAAGTGTTGGGAGAAAAAACCTCTCACATCCAGCAGCTTTTCAACTCCCCCGACGACGAAGCGTTCTACGGCCTGGGCGAATATCAAAATGCAGTCATGAACTACAAAGGACGCGATATCGATTTGTGGCAATACAATATCGTCGACGTGAATCCATTTCTGGTCTCGAGCAATAATTACGGAATTCTGTGGGACAATAATTCCCATACTAAATTCGGAGACATCCGGGATTATCAATCCCTCTCAAACCTCAAGCTTTACGGCAAGAACGGGGCAGCAGGGGGGCTGACGGCCGAGTATTTCAAAGACGCGGGTTTTGATTCCTTGTTCACTTCTAGAATTGAACCACGGATCGAACACGAGTTCAGCGATGTGAATGACGAATACCCCGCGGGGTTTAGTGAGAATGTCGCTGCCGTGCGCTGGAGCGGAGAAATTGAAAGCCGTGAAACCGGCCTCCATAAGTTCAGACTGTACGCCTGCGGATACACAAAAATGTGGCTTAACGGAAAGCTCGTTGTCGATGCCTGGCGGCAAAACTGGCTGCCGTGGACGCATCTTCTTAGTCTGGAGATGGAAGCGGGGAAGCGGTATCAAATAAAAATCGAATGGGTGCATACCGGCGGCTATATCGGGCTGAAGTATCTCGGTCCCGATCCGAATGCAGACAAGAATACCGTTTCGCTCTATTCCGAAATCGCCGATCAAATTGACTACTACTTTGTTCGCGGAGATAATACCGATCAGGTCATTCAGGGATACCGCGAAATTACGGGCAAGGCTCCGATGATGCCCAAGTGGGCGATGGGTTTGTGGCAATGCCGCGAGCGCTACAAAACGCAGGAGGAATTGCTTTCGGTCGTCAGGGAATTTCGGAAACGTCAGATTCCCCTTGATAATATCGTTCAGGATTGGTTCTACTGGAAAGAAGACCAGTGGGGGAGCCACGAATTTGATTCAGCACGGTATCCGGACCCGGCGGTCATGGTGAAAGAACTGCACAACGATCTGCATACACACATCATGATTTCGGTATGGCCCAAGTTCTATGTCGGCACAAAACATTACGAGGCATTTAAAGATAGCGGTTGGTTGTACATGCGCAACGTGGAGAAGGGGCAAAAGGACTGGGTCGGCCCGGGCTACGTTTCAACATTTTACGATCCGTACAGCGAAGGAGCGCGGAAACTTTTCTGGAAGCAAATCAACGAGAAATTGTTCTCTAAGGGATTTGATGCATGGTGGCTGGATTGCACAGAACCTGACATTCAGTCAAATCTGTCGAGAACCGAGACGATTCTGCGCCAGGGTCCGACAGCGTTAGGAAGCGGTGCGCGGTACGCCAATACATTTTCTCTCGTGAATACCCAGGCGGTCTATGAAGGACAGCGCAGCACCAATCCCGACCAGCGCGTCTTTATCCTGACGCGTTCTGCGTTTGCCGGGCAGCAGCGGTATCCGGCTGCAACATGGAGCGGCGATATTGCCGCCCGCTGGTTCGA
>CAZXQG010000120.1:0-5628 GCA_964642725.1 uncultured Chitinophagaceae bacterium | reverse complement strand
CGTGTGCAGGAAGCGGCGAAACTCGGGTTTAAAAAAATTGTCGTTCCAAAAAACAACCTCAAACATTTGAAGAACGCGAACGGGATTTCCATCGTCGGGGTGGAAACCATCGTTCAGGCGATAAAAGAATTGGTAGGGTGAAGAGAAATTAAAAATTAATAATTAAGAATTAAGAATTTGGAAAAACGGACAATCCTCTTAATTTCACGACTAAAATTATTAATTCTTAATTCTTAATTATTAATTGTTCACTTCATGGCAAGCAACGCTTTCATGCAAGAAGCCATTGAGCTTTCGCGGAAAAACATCCGCGACGGGAAAGGAGGACCGTTTGCAGCGGTTGTCGTGAGAGAACAGAAAATCATTGCACGCGGCACCAATCTCGTTACATCGACCAATGACCCGACGGCACACGCCGAAGTTGTTGCGATCCGTGAAGCATGCCGCACACTGCAAACCTTTCAACTGACCGGATGCGACATTTACACATCGTGCGAGCCGTGCCCGATGTGTCTCGGCGCAATCTATTGGGCCCGCCCCGATACAATCTACTATGCAAATACACATATTGATGCCGCGAACATTGGGTTCGACGATTTTTTTATCTACAAGGAAATAGCACTTCCAATCACCGATCGAAAAATTCCGATGATTCAGATGATGCGTGAAGAAGCGTTTGTCGCTTTCGAGGAATGGAAAAAGTCGCAGGATAAAATTCACTATTAATCCACACTTAGAGGTTTCGTTCAACTGATGGATATTCTTATTGCTACAAATAATCGAAATAAAGTCGAAGAAATATGGAGCATGATTTCTCCTCAGGGTTTTACGGTAAAAAGCCTTATCGATTTTCCCGATCTTCCAAAAACAATCGAAGACCAGCCGACGCTGGAAGGAAACGCTTTGAAGAAAGCGCGCGAGGCGTTTAACGCCACTGGTTTGCTTTCGCTTGCCGACGATACTGGGCTGGAATGTTATTATCTTGAATTGAAGCCGGGCGTTGTTTCCGCCCGTTATTCCGGCGAGAACGCCACCTACGCTGAGAATAATGTAAAACTTTTGAACACTCTGAAAGGAGTTCCCCCGCGCCGCCGCAATGCCCGTTTTCGGACCGTCGTAGCAATTGTCGGCAAAGACATTGAAAAAGTGGTTGAAGGGAAGGTTGAAGGCGATATCGCGGAGTCACCGCGCGGTTCCGGCGGATTCGGTTACGACCCGCTTTTCATCCCGAGCGGCTTAAAGAAAACGTACGCAGAAATGACGATGGAAGAAAAAAACAAGATTAGCCATCGTGCGATGGCGGTTTTGAATGCAATAGAAGTGCTCAAAGCGATGAAAATTAAAAGTTAAAATCGCTCGGTCAAACCCTTCTAGCCTTTCACTTTAAATTCATAATTCTTATTTCTTAATTCGTAATTCTTAATTCTTAATTCTTAATTATTCTTCTCCTCCATCAACCTGTCCCGTTCCCGTTCCGTCCAGTCCGTTATTGAATCCCTTTCAGCGGCAGTGAGTCTTGCATCGGAGTGCATATAAAGATATTTTTGTATCGGCATTTCATCTTTTGAGACCTGCTCGTAGATCTGCCCCAGCTTCAACACGCGTTTGCTCTTAGGATATTTTCCCCATTCGGAGAAATTAAGATGACGGCGTCCGTTTTCTACATCGTCGGCAACAAGCCAGGAAACAGGAGCGACATAGCTGTACCAGGGCCAGCGGGTTTCGTTCGAGTGACAGTCAAAGCATGCCGTTTTGACTAAAGCGGATACGGGGGGTGTGAATACAGTTTGGGCTTCGACAGTCATCGATTGATCGACGGGAGGATTCGATCTGTTGGGCTGGCCCAATTGTATTAGTATAAAAACCGCCGGCACAAATATTCCGATCCACCGAAGTATCTTTTTCAAGGTCTTTTCTCCGTGCTGTTGTTGGTAAAGATCTATTTCCGGAATGTTTCAAACTGCCGCCTGAACTCTTCGGGAAAAGCAACCGGTCTTCCGCTGTTCATCTTCACGAAGAGGCCAACCTGCTCGGCCGCCGCGACGACACTTCCATTAACAGTAAATTCGGCTGAAAGAATCCCTTTCACATTTCCCATTTCGCTTGCCCACATCGCTCCGTTCACTGAGTCGAACAGCTTCACAGGTTTCTTGTAATCGATCGTCGTCCGCATCACCACCGGCACAATTCCTCTTTCCATCAATATGGTGAGGGGAAGATATCTATCGAGCACCATCATGCGAAGGTCTTCAAGCCACCGGATATATACGATGTTACTGACATGCCCGGCGAAATCAATATCGTAGGTTTTTGGCTGAAACGGCAGTTCAACATGGAGCGGTCTTCGGTCATCAACTGGCATCGGTCAATTCCTTTAGAGAGGCGGTATATGTTTGGTAATCGCTGCGCGAAAAACAAACGATAAGCATTGTTTTTGGAAAAACAGCAGTAGAAAGATACGACGCGACAGCCTTCAAAGCAATTCGTGATGCCCGTTCAACTGGAAAGCCGTACGCGCCGGTGCTGATTGAAGGGAAAGCAATTCTCTCCACTCGATGTTCCGTCGCCAGCGCAAGGCTGTTGGTGTAGCACTGCGTCAGCAATTCGTCTTCGCGATTGTTTCCGCCGTGCCAGACGGGGCCGACGGTGTGAATTATCCAGTGTGCTGGAAGATTGTATCCTTTCGTGATTTTCGCCTGGCCAGTTTCGCAGCCGTTCAATCTCCGGCACTCTTCGAGAAGCTGTGGCCCGGCCGCACGATGGATGGCGCCGTCGACGCCGCCCCCGCCGAGGAGTGAACTGTTCGCAGCATTGACGATCGCGTCGACGTTCTGCTGGGTGATATCACCCTCGATGATGGAAATAGGCGGTTTCATGAAATTGATTTACTAGATAACTTTACTTTGTTCGCTTGTTCCCAACCCCACCCTAACCCTCCCCTATGAGGGGAGGGAACACGGCCTACCATTTTTTGAAAACAAAAAATGCCGCGGCGATGAGCAAAAGAAAACCGACAACGTAATTCCACCGTAATTCTTCCTTAAGATACACCACGGAGAAGACGCTGAAAACAACGAGTGTGATAACTTCCTGGATTGTTTTTAATTGTGCGCCGGAAAACTGGTATGAGCCTATCCTGTTCGCAGGCACCTGAAAACAGTACTCGAAGAACGCAATGAGCCAGCTGACGAGAACCACCTTCCACAAGGAGACTTCTCTGAATTTTAAATGACCGTACCATGCAAATGTCATGAAAATATTCGATATCGTAAGCAGCCCGACGGTTTTCATATCACTCCTCTATTTTGAATGAAATCACAAAAAGACATAGACCTCGATGTGCATCTCCCGTAATTCCAGGTTGTCCAAATTGCTTTCGAACTATTCTCATTCGCGGAAAGCGGCGCTGTTAACAAAGCCAATTGTTATCCGGTTTGCTTTGACAAGATAATTAGAGTAAGGAATGTTTTCAATAGAGCATACAAGAATCTTATCCCTGAGGAAAAATTTCTCTTCTCTTCATCCGTTGACTCTCCTCCGCTATTTTCGTATTTTTAATCCAGAATAAAAAGGGAAGTCTGCCATCAATGATCGTTAAGCTTGCACTCGAGAACGGAAAAGTTTTCACCGGCGAGAATTTTGGCGCCGAAGGAGAAATTACCGGCGAGGTCGTTTTCAATACGAGCATCACCGGCTACCAGGAAATTCTCACCGATCCGTCCTATGCCGGACAGATCGTCACCATGACGTATCCGCTGATCGGAAACTACGGCGTCAATCCAGCCGACGTTGAGTCCGTCAAGCCGCAGGTTTCCGGCTTTGTCGTGCGTGAATATTTTGATTTTTACAGCAACTGGCGGGCGACTTCGAGCCTTGGCGACTGGCTGAAAAAAAACAACATTATCGCCATTCAGGGGATCGATACCAGGATGTTGACGAAGATGATCCGTACTCTCGGCGCATTGCGCGGCGTTCTGTCAACGAAGGACCTCGACGATGCGAGCCTGGTGAAAAAAGCTAAAGCGTCGCCGGATATGAACGGGCTGGATCTGGCGAAAAAAGTAACGTGCAGCTCGCCGTATACGTGGGACGAAATCGACCGAACAATTTTTGCCCTCGCTCCGCAAAGCCCGCAGGTTCATCGTAACGGGGAACGATTTAAAGTGGTGGTCTACGATTACGGCGTGAAACAAAATATTCTCCGCCGCTTGACGCGGTACGGCTGCAGCCTGACCGTCGTTCCTGCTTCCTATTCTGCTGAGCAGGTGCTCGCATTAAAGCCGGACGGCATTTTTCTCTCCAACGGCCCCGGCGATCCGGATGCTGTAAAATACGCAATAATGAATTTAAAAAAACTTATCGGGACGAAACCGATGTTCGGGATTTGTCTCGGACATCAATTGCTTGCCCTGGCACTTGGGGGCAAGACCTACAAGCTGAAATTCGGCCATCGCGGTGCCAACCATCCTGTGAAAAATCTTCAGACCAATGAAATTGAGATTACATCACAAAACCACGGCTTTGCTGTCGACTGGAAATCGATGGATGAATCGAAGGTCGAGCTGACTCACGTCAATCTTAACGACAATACCGTCGAAGGATTCCAGCACAGGCAATTGCCCCTCTTTTGCGTTCAGTATCATCCCGAAGCGTCACCCGGCCCTCACGACAGCGACTACCTCTTTGCAAAATTCATCGCACTGATGGAAATAACAGAGGCGAAAGCCAAAGAAAAAACGGCCGTCGTTTAAGAAGGCCGGTCAGGGCGAGTAACAGGCGGTACCTCGTTGTTCAACTTCACGGTCACGTTAGTTCAATCCTCATGACGAAATATTTTTCACTATCTGCTGCAACCCACAACATGATAATGATATTTCAAGGACAATACGGGAGGTTTTTGTGGATCTGAATTCGAACACAGTTCTTATTACCGGGGGCGCTTCGGGAATCGGGTTCGCCCTTGCCGAGCGTTTTCTCAGTGCCGGCAGCGAAGTGATCGTATGCGGCCGCCGCGAAGAGAAGCTGCGCGAAGCGCAAGTCAAATATCCCAATCTGCATATTCGCGTCTGCGATGTTTCCCGCTCAGCAGAACGGATCTCCCTGTTCGAATGGGTAACGCGTCAGTTCCCCAAGCTGAATATTCTGGTGAACAATGCCGGAATTCAAAGGCGCTTTCAAATCGCACAAGATTCGAGTTGGGAAAAGATCGAAGAAGAACTTGCGATCAATCTCGACGCGCCAATCCATTTGTCGACGCTCTTTATTCCGCATCTACTTAAGCAAGAACATCCCGCAATTCTCAACATTACATCCGGACTGGCGTTTGCGCCGATGGCAAATGCGCCGGTGTATTGCGCGACGAAAGCCGCGCTCCGTTCATTTACGCTATCGCTCCGGCACCAGCTTTCTGCAACACCGATCTCCGTCATCGAAATTATTCCCCCCGCAGTGAATACCGACCTTGGCGGAAAGGGGCTCCATACGACAGGCACTCCCCTGGACGAGTTCGCCGATGCCGTTGTGGATCAACTAAAGAAAGGGAGTCTGGAAATCCCGTACGGTTTCGCTGCGCATTCGAGCCGGGCATCGCGCGAAGAGTTGAATGAGATGTTTAAGAGGATGAATCAG
>CAZXQG010000119.1:0-5836 GCA_964642725.1 uncultured Chitinophagaceae bacterium | reverse complement strand
ACAAAAAGGAAGTGGTCAAAATCTCATCGGCTGACAAGTTGACGATTCAACTTTCGCCGGGCGGCGGCTGGGCTGCGAGAATAGAAAAAGTAAAATGATAGCAGCAATCTATTCGGTGAATGCGGGAGGATGTGTGTATCACAAACTCATAGTTGCTTTGTTCTTTATATTTGTTCTGTTGAGCATGTACACGGCCGCAGCCCAAACAGGAGCGGTGGTGCTCAAATCACCGGACAGCACGCTTGAGATTTCTATCGCAACACTTCAAGGCCAGTCTGTGCAGGCAACAGGCCAGCTCTCGTATTGCGTCTCTTTTCACGGACAGCCTGTGCTCGAGTGGTCGAACCTCGGCCTGATGATAGAGAACTCGCCAGCACTCGGAACAGCCGTTCGCATAGAATCATCTCGGGCATCCAGCCAGGACGAAACCTGGACTTCCGTGCAGGGCAAGGCCAATCCCATACGCAATCATTACAACGCCGTCGCGATACAAACGGTTGAGACAGCTGCAAACGGAAGACATCTCGTCGTGGAAGCCCGCGCCTACGATGACGGCGTGGCTTTCCGATACATTGTTCCGGAACAGGCTTCTGTTAAGGAATTGCATGTTTTAAATGAGTCCACCGAGTTCCGCTTCTCCAAAGACGCCAGCACTTTTCCTCTCATCTCACGGGGCTTCCAGACCAGCAACGAGGACGATTATCACGAACTGACGATCGGCGGCCTGCATCCGGAGTATCTTGTCAATCTCCCGCTCCTTATTGAAGTTCCTGGAATCGCCTGGGTTGGTTTAACGGAAGCAGACATCGAAGATTATTCCAACTTGTTTGTTACTGTGTCGGGCAGCCGGACACTGGCGGCACGGCTGGCTCCTCGCGTTGAGGACATTAATACAAGCGCGGATGTTGCGCCATCCTTCGACCCGAAAGCAGATGCCTCGAAGCTATCCGTGATAGCACAAACACCGGTACGATCGGCCTGGCGAGTGTTGATGATTGCAGATCAACCGGGACGCTTGGTGGAATCGAACATCGTAGTTAATTTAAATCCTCCAAATGCAATCGGAGACATTTCCTGGATTAAACCCGGAAAAACTTCGTGGGATTGGTGGAACGCCAGCCAGGAAAAGAGCGTCAAAAATCCCGGCGAGAACAACGGCAAGAACAATGAAACGGTAAAATACTGCATCGACTTTTGCGCGCGGAACAAATTTGAGTACATGCTCATAGATGGCGGCTGGTCGGTGGTAAGTGCACCCGCCAAGGCGGGCGAGATCGGCTATTCCTGGCGCGGACGAATGGACATCACCGAGTCCGTTCCTGCGATAGACATTCCGATGTTGGTCGCGTATGCGAAGTCGAAGAACATTCGCATCTGGCTATGGGCCCATTTCCGGGACGTGAACGACCAGATGGATGCCGCTTTCACGCAGTACGAAAAATGGGGCATTGCGGGGGTGAAAATTGATTTCCTCGATCGTTCGGATCAATGGATGGTGAACTGGTACCGAACAGTTGCAAAGAAGGCAGCCGAACATCATCTCATGCTCGACTTCCATGGTGCATTCAAACCCGACGGAATGAGACGCACCTACCCTAATGTGTTGACACGAGAAGGCGTTATGGGAGCTGAGTATAACAGGTGGAGCGCACGAATTACTCCCAAGCACAACGTGGCGCTTGCCTTTACCCGCATGCTGGCGGGACCGATGGACTACACTCCCGGCGGGTTCGAAAACGTGACCCGCGAGAATTTCAAGCCGGGCAACAAAACGCTCACGGTCATGGGAACGCGCGCTCATCAGACTGCACTGTTTGTAGTCTTCGAAAGCGAATTGCAGATAGTCGCGGATTCACCCGACGCCTATGCTGGACAGAAAGAGCTCGAGTTTCTGAAGGCGGTCCCCGCAAGCTGGGACGAGACCCGTGTTCTCAACGGTGTGCCGCCGAAGTACATCACCATTGCGAGGCGCATCAGGAATGAATGGTTCGTCGGAAGCATAACAGATTGGGATGCACGCCAACTCGATCTGCCGTTAAACTTTCTGGGAGTCGGCGATTATGAGGCTGAGATCTACGCCGACGGACCTAATGCGGCAACACAGCCGAAGGAATCAATTGTCGAGAAGCGCCGCGTGAATGCACAGACGGTGTTAAAATTGAAACTGGCGCCGGGCGGCGGCTGCGCCATACGGCTTGCCCCGGTTCGGTGAAGAATTTCTTGGAATCAGATCTTTTCTATGGTGCCCAATTTCATCGATCTCATATGTTATGAAGATGCAATTCGAAAAAATGTTTGAGGATTAAAAACAAAACAGGAGGGTTTGCCGTATGGAAGAATTCGCATTAATTATGAGACACGAAGATGGCCATAAAGTCGCTTCACCGGAACAAATAGAAATCTGGATGAAGCAAACAATGAACTGGATCGACGGTATTGCCGCCCAAAACAGATTCCGCGGAAGCGCTGGTTTACCTTTCGAAGATGCCAGGGTTGTGAGGCCGAATAACGCAGTTACCAACGGGCCGTTTGGCGGCATCAAAGAAACGATCGGCGGATTCATTATTGTTAAAGCAAATTCTGTTGACGAAGCGGTCGAATTTGCAAAGGGTTGCCCTGTCTTACAGGGAGAGGGCAATAGTGTAGAAGTAAGAAAAATTGTTAGGAAATAACTTTTTCTAAAGACTAAAGAGTTTTTGCAGAAATAATAAGTTGTATCGTCTCTTTATCACAACAAAGGAAACAGAAGTTCACGCACGACCCGCGCCGCTTTGTTTTCATTCACTATCTTAGAAGGAAACCTTCCATTCTACATCCTTGCCGGTTGCCGAGTTATAGTCAACTGTGAGCAGATTCCCGTCCGTCTTCATAGTTGCTAAAAGACCATCGGACAATTCCACACGCTTCACAGTGAAACCATCTGGAACATAGATGCGCAGCTGGTAGGGATCTCCCGCGACCGCGCGAGAAACTCCTCGCAGCATTCGCTGCTGCTCATCATATACGAGATCTTTGATGTCAAACGCCATCTGCCGGATATGCCTGCTGGTGGAAATTAACCCCGGCCTATTCTGCTTCTCGACGATGCTGTAGATGTCGCAATCATACGGGTTCAGCGGACGGGTGGCAAATGTTCCTTTGAATGTACCGATAAGTTTCTTCGTCCAGAATTCATAAACAATATACTCTTTCGTGGAATCAAGGCGGAGATCCTTTGCCGCATTCAGCTGGGTAGCAAACTCATAATTTCCCTGGCCGGATTTCTTCGTGTAATTGAATACTGCTACAATCGACCATTTTCCAAACGAACGTTCGATGGGCATATTCCACACCTGAGCCGGCCTGCGAACGAATAAGTCCACTGGATAGGCCACATCCATCGTCGGGGGGCTGATCCGTTTCAGGAGTTCAACCCGGTCGGGCGGATACGGCACACTGAAAGCTTCTGAAACGAAGAGCGTGTTCCCGGCTATTGCATGGAAGTTTGCATCGACCTTTCCCTGGTTATAGTTGAAGTCTTGTTTATCCGGCGCCCTGTATTTATAGATATGGAAACCGTCGCAGTCGTTCCAAAACACGCGGCCGTTGTAAAAAAAACGATTGGCCGAACCTAATACCGTCTCCGTAAACAATCCTGTAAATTCTTTCCCCTCCAGCGACGACCCCGGCTCCTCATATCCCTGATCGGCATCCTCCGAAACGCGTAGGATGTCGACAATGCCGTAGGAATGATCGACAGGCTGCATGTTCGAGCGGATGACCATGCGGGGCGCTTTCTGATCGATCGCCTCGCGCCACGGAAGTCCCGCTGCACGATAAGTCTCCAACGCACTCATAAAAGGATCGAACTGTCCCGGCCACACATCCCACCAGTCTGCAAAGTCCATCTCAGCCCGGCCCGTATTTTTTTCCTGACCGGTCACCCACTTGAGAATACGCTCGCGCTCCAGTTTAACAGTGAGAGGATTAGAAAAATCGATTACTCTTTCGCCGTCGTACTTGACGGTGTGGATCGGAAGAAAGCACTCCGCCGGAAAATTAACCCGGGACGGCCGCCCCTGCGTGCTTCCCCCCATGCCGTATATTCCGAAGCCTCCCTGCGGGCCCGGACCTCCGAGCCCCCAATAGAAATCGACAAGCCCGTTATCCTCGAAAAACTTTCGCGCGTTGGAATCGGAGCCGCCGGACATCCATCCATGAAAGCGGCTGTAGTCGTTCGCAACCAGTTCACGGTCGTTGAGGTCGATCGGCCGCCGTTGTTTCAAACGCACATCATGAGCAATCGCAATCAGGTCGGCCTGGTGTTCCATTGCCCGTAGTGCATCTGTATTGAAATAGATAAGCAGCTTTTCTCCGGCAAAACTTTTTCCAGGAGGCACTGTCACTTTGTAGCTGCAGTATCCCCGAACCTGCATCCGGTCGGGAATCTTTCCCGTCCAGCCCGACCTCACATCGAACCTCGAGGCTCCCTTCAAAGCCGTCACATGCCCCATCAACAGGCTGTTCCCCGTCTCCGAACTTTTTATCACGTGATTCACAGCATAAGTTTTTGGAGTGATCAGGTTGATCACGGACCAAAGCTCGTACAGGTCGCGATTGCGGGATTGTGTTCCCAGTGTGATCCACTTATCGACAGTTCCGCCAAGGCGCGCATCTGCTGAAACGAAATAGTCCATGTCGCCAACGTCAACCGCCTTAACGGTGTTGTTCGAGCGGCCCAGGCTCACAAGAATGTCATTCCCGGTTTTACTGACGGAGATCTGGTAGTCAAAATCGAGCTGTCCGGGCTTTGTCCCGTGCAGCGTCACTGTGACAAACGACGCAAGGTTATTCGAATCATCGTTATTGACGGAACTCGTCACCGTCCAGCCTGAAGGATCGTCACCGGGAAGAAAATACACGTCATTTAGCTGCATCTCCGTCCCTTTGACTTCGGCAGACCAGCGGCAGACTGTTGGATTAACAGAAACCAACAGGGTCTTTGTTTCAACCCTGAACGGAGTTTGCGCTAATTGACCAAGCGACTGGCCGCAGTTCAGTATTAAAGTCAGAAACAAAATGAAGAGCCCTGTCCTTTTTATTGTTTCACCTGGTTCGTCGTTACACAAGCAACGTTTCATTTCTCAATCCTTTCGGCTGTTATCCAAAAATTTTTCTTCCTATTCTCGCTGGATAGACGAAATCTGTCTTTCGGTTTTTTAAAAGGGATTAAATATATTCACCCCGTCACGTCATTCTTAACGAGTTGAGTCGTTCACCGCAGGGTCGTTCCACGAATCCACGGATTCGTAGAATCCAAGCAGACGGCTCAGCGATGATCGGGACGGCAACACAAAGCAGTTTTGAGACGGTTCCTCCTCAAACTAGGACCCTTCCAATCCTCTGGAAGTGTTACAGTTTCACGCTAGACACTATTACTTCAAGCGCATTCTCAAACTGTAACACTAATCCTCAGTAGTGGGGTCTTTTGCTTCTCATCGTAAAAACTGATGTTCACCCTGATCCCGCCGAAAAGCGGCGGGACGCGACGGTCTCCTTCTAAGCCATAGGCTCATGCGCCTCCGGCGCAGACGCGCTCCGCTTGCTCAGGATGAGCCGTCGCGGCGGAGTCGAAGGGACCAGTTTAGCATCGCTTGGTCTCCACATTCATTCAAAAGACCCCATTACCTAATCCTTTCCCCGCTTTTATTTGTACGCAATATTCAATACATTGAAATGATTTTTACCGTTAGTACTGTTCAATTGAAGACAATTGGAATAGATTTCTAAAATCTCCGCGGCTCTCAACGATGCTATTCTGAGGGCCATTTCGCACAAATAAGACAATACTGCAAAT
>CAZXQG010000118.1:0-5959 GCA_964642725.1 uncultured Chitinophagaceae bacterium | reverse complement strand
TTGGACGTCGAGAAATTCCGACCCATCGGTTCATCGCGATTGAATCTCACCGCTCGCCCCATTCGGGATAGCGACGTCGCCATTCTGAAATCTATGCTTTCAGACTCGGCGCTTCCCTCTTCAGAGAGACTCGAACTTGTTCGCCGCCTGGCGATGTTGGCCGCCGGAATTAAAACATGCTACGTTGTGGAAGATTCTGATGGGAACGTTCGCTTTCTGCAATGGCTAATGCTTCCCGCCGAGAATGAGAATCTCCGGGCGCATTACGGAGACTGGTACCCGACGCTCTCGGCGGGCGATGGCCTGATGGAATCGGGCTATGTACTTCCTAAGTACAGAGGAACTGGAGTATTGGCGGCTGCCTTTGGAAAGATTATAGAAATAGCTTCCCAATCGGGCGTCAAAAGTATTTTGGGAATGATCCCCGAGCAGAATGTAAACTCGTTGGCGAGCTTCCTGAGGCTGGGATTCAACCCGTATCGAATGAGAATCGAGAAACGAAGTTTTGGCCGAAGACAGAGATCGACGGTTGCACTCTCTTTGACAGAGGATGAGCATAGGTTGAAGGAGTTACTCCTCCCGGCAATTGTCGATCTTTTTCTCAAGACGAAAGTGCTGCGCAGCAAAGAAGGATTGAGCTTTCATGTTTGAGAGTTCGGCAAAAGTCTGCCTGATTACCGGCGGTACCTCCGGCATAGGTGCCGCAGCTGCGTTGGAAATTGCTCGTACCGGCGCAGCCGTTGTTATCGTCGGCCGCAAGGTTCGCAAATGCATCCAGCAGGTCAACAAGATCAAGCGGGAAGTACCCGCCGCTCATGTCGATTATTTAACAGCGGATCTTTCGTCTCAACAGCAAGTGAGACGGCTGGCGTCGGAGTTCGCCGTACGCTATTCTCGGCTTGATATTTTGATCAACAATGCGGGCGCATATTTCGGAAAGCGCGAGGTCAGTGTCGATGGACTTGAAATGAATTTTGCGCTCAACCACATGGCCTACTTCCTGCTGACCACTTTGCTTCTCGATCGGATAAAGAAGAGTAACTCCGGTAGGATAGTGGTTGTATCTTCGGGGGCACATGTAAATGGGACGATTCATTTTAACGATTTACAGATGGGAAAAAATTACACTCTTGAAAGTGCCTACGCGCGGTCAAAATTCGCGAATGTTCTTTTCATGTATGCCCTTGCGCGCCGACTGGAAGGCACACGCGTCACCGTCAACGCGCTTCACCCGGGCATCGTCGCGACAAATCTCGGCAGCAACAATAGCTGGTTGAGGACGAAAATGCGGAATCTGCTGAAGCGGGAAATGCTTTCTCCCCAAGAAGGGGCGAAAACAGTCGTTTTTCTTGCAGTATCTCCGGAAGCGGAGGGGGTGAGCGGCAAGTACTTTTACGAATGCAAAGCGATTCCGTCTTCAAAAGAATCGTATATTGAAGTCAATCAAGAAAGACTGTGGCAAGTGAGTGAAAGGTTGACAGGATCTATTCACTAGTGGGTCGTGGATTGCTTTGCCTGTTCCGTCCCTTCGACGCTTCCCGATAAAAAACATCGGGACTTGCTCAGGGTGAACAGGCCATGTTCATCCTGAGTAAGTGATCCCGCTCGAAGAGCGGGAGAACGCATCGAAGGACGATGATGTTGCTCCTTTCTTAATCAAAATAGCCAGTACCCACGAGTGCTGTTTCTCAAAAATAGTCCTATATTTGTGTAAATGCGTTTTTACTTTTCTCTGCTAATGTTTTAGCAGCCTGACTGACGGGGAGGAGCAAGAAGTACATGGCAGCTGTAATCCTTAAAAGCGTTACACCCGGAAAAAAAATTCTGCTTCAACCAAGAAAGCGCAAGCCTCTTGATCACACATAGTGATATCAAATCCCCAATACGGACTTCGCTCGTGATTCCGTGTTACAACGAAGCGGAGGGCATTCCCCAGCTCTGCCAGAAATTGACTTCGCTCGTTGATACTCTGAGCAGAAATGGCGGTGTGGAAGTGCTGTTTGTGGATGACGGGTCGACTGACGGCAGTGCGGATGTCATTCGTCGTCTGGCAAGTGCATTGCCGTATCGAATTCTAACGCATCCGACGAACCGCGGGTTGGGAGCCGCACTGCGAACCGGCTTTCACGAATGTGACGGCGAAGAGGTTGTCACGTTGGACAGCGACTGTACCTATGACCCGATCCAGGCGTTGGAACTTGTAAGAGCACTTCGCGCGGGAAACGATGTTGTGACGGGGAGCCCGTACCACCCCAAAGGGAGTGTGGTAGGCGTTGTCCGCTGGCGTCTCTTCATCAGCATGCTTCTCTCCCGGTTGTATTGGGCAATTCTCCCAGTGCGGCTCTATACATATACGAGCTGTTTTCGCGCCTACCGGCGTGAGGTGCTTTTGCAGCTCGATGCGCCCGATGATGGATTTTTGTCTGTTGCGCAGCTTTTGGTTTCGGCAATTCTGGGCGGAGCCAGAGTTGCAGAAGTGCCGGCACTGCTCACGCGCCGCCGATTCGGCCAAAGCCATTTGAGAACTATTCAGGTGGGTCTTTCTCATCTGCGCTACCTCTTGCATGTCGTATGGTTACGAGCACGAAATGTAAATCGTCAAGTTAGTATAATTCAAACTTTTCAGGAAACCGAAAATCATAAATAAGAAGGACCAATCTCATGAATACAACTATCAATCTGCCAAGCGACGGCGACCGAAGTGGTCGTGATCTTGGCGCAGAAGAACTCGAACTTGTCCGTCAAGTTCTTGAAACCGGAACGCTTTTCAGCCCGAAAGGGAAATATGTCGCGCGGCTCGAACGAGAGTTCGCTGCCCGTTACAACATGGCTCACGCACACGCGTGCAGCAGCGGTTCGGCTGCCGTTCATTGTGCCATCGCCGCCATCAATCCGAATCCCGGCGACGAGATTATCACGACTTCGATTACCGATATGGGTGCACTGACGGCGATCCTCTACCAGGGAGCCATTCCGGTTTTCTGCGATGTCGATCCCGACAGCTACAATGTTACTGCCCAAACAATCGAACCGCGGATTACACCCCGGACGAAAGCGATCATTGTCACTCACCTGTTCGGTGTTCCGTGTGAAATGGATGCAATCATGGAATTGAGCAGGTCGCGAGGAATTCCGGTGATCGAAGACTGCGCCCAGGCATTCGATGCAACATACAAAGGGAAGTTTGTCGGAACGATGGGGAAGATCGCATGCTACAGTTTCCAGCAGGGGAAACACATGACGACGGGTGAAGGTGGAATGGTCACGACGAACGATGCAGACCTCGCACGGAGGATGTTTCTGTTCATCAACAAGGCGTGGGGATACGGAGACAAGAACCCCGACCATTACTTTCTCGCTCCGAACTATCGAATCAGTGAGATCATAGGTGCGGTCGCTCTTGCTCAATTTGCCAAGTTGAGCGGTGTCGTTACCAGAAGACGAGCTTCAGCCGCAAAGTTTACTGAAAAAATATCAGGCATCCCCGGCATCACTCCTCAAAAACGGCCGGCCGATAGTAATCCGGTGTTCTGGAGATACTGCGTAAATATCGATGAATCGAAAACCGGCGTCGGCCTCACTGAAATTGCAGCAAGAATGAAAGCCGCGGGCATTTTCACAGCCCCGAGGTACATTGGCAAACCGGCCTTCGAATGTCAGATCTTCAGGGATAAGGTGACATTTGGCAACAGCAGCTGGCCTTACACAGATGCAAGCCGTACAGGACTGCCCCCAGTGGATTACGATCGGAAGAACTTTCCCGGTTCTATCAAGGCACTATCGCAAGTCCTGGTGATTCCGTGGAATGAATTCTACACTGACGAGCATGTTGAATACATTGCCGATCGGCTCCACGCTTCCGTTGGAGCGGAGGTCGCACAATGAGTACTTCTGAAACGACACTCAAGTTCGGTCTTGTCGGCTGCGGCAGGATCAGTCAGGTACATCTTCAATGCTTGACAAAAGAACCGCTTGCAAAACTGGTTTCTGTTGCTGATACGGACAAAAAGGCCGTGTCAAGTACTGCAGAAGCATTTGGAGTCAAAGGATTCCAGGATCCGGGCCAGATGTTCAATGAAATGAAACTCGATGCTGTTGTTATTTGTACGCCTCCGAATACTCATCGTACGTTGAGCGAATTAGCGCTGAATGCAGGGATCAACGTTTTGTGTGAGAAGCCGCTGGCGCTGTCCGTTGATGAGGCGGAAGCCATCAATGCCGCTGCAAAGCGCGCCAATAAGGTGCTGATGATGGCATCCAAATTCAGATATGTGCAGGATATCATACGCGCGAAGAATCTGATGGAAAGCGGAATTCTTGGCGAGGTGATTCTGTTTGAAAATGAATTCTGCTCGCGCGTTGACATGAAGAACCGGTGGAATGCTAAATCGGAAGTGGCCGGCGGCGGAGTCCTGATCGACAACGGGAGCCATAGCGTTGATATTGTTCGGTACCTTTTAGGCCCAATCGTTGACCTGCACGCAATTCGCGGAAAGAAATGGCAACAGCTCGAAGTGGAAGATACATGCCAGCTTTATGTGCGCTGCCTTGACGGGACGATGGCATCAATCGATCTCTCCTGGTCGATCCACAAAGAGAACCCGTATTTTATTCATGTGTACGGAACGGCAGGAACGTTGGAAATCGGATGGAAAAATGCCCGCTACAGACAGAGCGAGAAACTGGATTGGGTCAATTTCGGCACAGGATATGATAAATTTCAAGCGGTCGGATCCCAGTTGCACAATTTTATACGCACGATCAACGGTGAAGATCGTCCATTAATTACTCCGGAGGATGCCATTCAATCAGTCATGGTCGTGCAATCAGCATACCGGAGTGCCAATCACGACCAGTGGGAAAAAGTGTCGAAATGAATCAAGAACGATTTCCCGGGTGTCGTATTCATCCCACCGCATTGATTGAAGAGGGAGTCGCACTGGGTGAACATACATCCGTGTGGGACAGTGTGCATATCCGTCATGGCGCAAAAATCGGCCGTGACTGCATTGTCGGTGAGAAAACGTATATTGCGTATGACGTCGTCATCGGCAACTACTGCAAGCTGAATGCGAGCGTGTACATCTGTGCAGGAGTAACTATTAGCGATTATGTGATGCTCGCTGCACATACCGTCTTTACGAATGACCGGTTTCCAAGAGCCTTTGACCGGGTACTCGATGGTCTCGCAAGCAGTGACCCTAATGAAGAAACCCTCTTGACGCACGTCGGCATAGGGGTGACGACGGGTGCGAACGTTACCATCGGTCCCGGAATAACGATCGGTAATTTCGCGATGATCGGCATGGGAAGCGTTGTGACCCACGATGTTCCTCCGTACGGTGTCGTGATTGGAAATCCGGCGCGCCTTTCCGGGTTTGTCTGCGCCTGTGGTCCTGTCCTGGTGTCTATAAAGGACTTCACAACAAAACTTAGCGGTGAAAAATTTGAATGCGGGAAGTGCGGGAGAGTTTACAGGAAGGGGACGGCCGGCATTGAGGAAATTGAAGGCCCGGCAAAAGTCCGGCACAACAGTGAATGAAAGCTTTACGGTGAGGCGCATTGTATCCACGTAGGATACGAAAACACGCGAAGGCTCATCTCTGCTTTATCACAGAACAGACTTTCTTAAATAGGAACTTGTCAGAGAGTATTTTGAAGAAAGCTCTGCAATGTCTTGATGAGGATCCATGCTATTTTGCTTGTTAGGATCCTTCGATATGTTCAAACTGTCCTCACCGAGGATTTTTGACTTGCCCTCTCTATAAATAGAAGCTATCTCAAAAATGGTTTCGATGCAGAATGCATTTGTAGATGTCATGCTGATCCCGCCGCATTTTGGCGGGAGAAGCATCCACGACATTGAAGCCTCGTAGATTCACAATGCATGATTGTCATGGATTCTCCCGAAGGGATCCCTTTGGGACAGAATGACATTTTTTGGGAATTTTTGAGATAA
>CAZXQG010000117.1:0-6060 GCA_964642725.1 uncultured Chitinophagaceae bacterium | reverse complement strand
TTCTCCAAGAACTCCAGCACCCGTTTCATATCATCCGGCAGATCGGAATCGAACCGCATGAATTTCTTCATCGCCGGATGCATGAACCCTAATTGCTTTGCGTGAAGAGCCTGACGCGGCATTTTCTCCAACAGATTTGCCGCCTCGGCTTTCTTTTTCCCATCCATTCCCCCCATCGCAATTTTTCTTCCGCCGTATGTTTCATCGCCAAACACCGGATGGTGGATGTGCGCAAGATGAACACGTATCTGGTGCGTGCGGCCGGTCCGCAAGTGGAGCCGCAGAAGTGCGAGATACTTGAACTGCTGCATAACTTCGTATTCGGTCGCTGCAAATTTCCCTTCTGTTACCACTGCGACTTTTTTCCTGTCGCTTTTACTCCGGCCAAGCGGCGCCTCGATAGTCCCTTCCCGGACTTTGAACACGCCCCAGACAATTGCCCGGTATTCTCTTTCGGTTGTCTTGTTCGCAAACTGGCGCGCAAGTTTTTGGTGAGTCGTTTCATCCTTCGCAACAACGAGCAATCCCGAAGTATCCTTATCCAGCCTGTGAACGATGCCCGGACGAAGCGGATGCGGTTGAGAGAGAGACTGTGAATGATAAAGCAGCGCATTGACAAGCGTGCCTGAATAGTTCTTGTAGGCGGGATGTGTCACCATGCCGGCAGGTTTATTCACGACGAGGAGATACTCGTCTTCGTACACGATATCAAGAGGAATGTTTTCGGGAAGGACTTCCGGAGGTTCGGGCCTGGAAAGTTCGACGTGGATGAGATCGCCTGGAAGTATCGCGTAGCTCGCCTTCACCACCTTGCCATTCACAACAACTTCACCGCTGCGGATTGCCTCTTGCACCTTCGTGCGTGTCGCATTTTCAACGTGGGACGTGAGGTACACGTCGAGCCGTTCTTTCTTCTGTCCGGCAGGGACAACGATATCGAACTGGCGTTTCATTGACGGATCGGCGCGCGCATAGACATATCAAAGCAGAAAAATTAGGAGGGTTAAGAACTGATTTTCTGCGGAGTTTCCGGAGATGACGCCACCGATTCAAGCGAAGGCTTCCCCGGGTCTTCTCCTCCGTTTGCGAAGCTTCGGTGAAAAATCAGCAAGATTAAAACTCCGACGGTCACCGAAGAATCGGCGATATTGAAAATAGGCCAGCGAGAGAGATGGTAACCGAGAACGTTAACATTAAAAAAATCAATATCGATGAAGTCTACCACCTTTCCGTAAAACAACGCCCCCTCGTTGAACAACACGCCGTAGAAGACCCTGTCGATGAGGTTGCCGATCGCTCCGCCGAGAATCAGCGCGAGTGAAAAACGAAACAACAACCGCTCATTTCTCATCTTGTAGAGATAAGCCAAAATGCCGATGCTGGCAATAACGGAGAAGAGTGAGAAAAACAGCTTTCCGCCGACGTCGATCCCAAACGCCATTCCTGGGTTTTCGATGTATGTGAGACGCCCAAAATTCCCGAAGACCGGAATTG
The DNA here is from genome assembly GCA_964642725.1 of uncultured Chitinophagaceae bacterium. Taxonomy (GTDB): domain Bacteria; phylum Bacteroidota; class Ignavibacteria; order UBA10030; family UBA8401; genus JAGVPT01. The sequence continues at coordinate 4,566 of CAZXQG010000117.1, read as the reverse complement.
TGGATCCGATCGGCACTCCTTGGACGTGAATACCGAGCGCCGGAATGGAAAAGCCTTTGATGAATAGCTTTGTCGCCTGGTCTCCCAGAACGACAAACAATGTTACGTATAATATTCTCACTTCACATCTTCCTGCAGATTGTGCCGAATAATGCTACCTGCCCTTTTTTACTTTGCAACGGATACAAAGTTGCGCATGAGGGACCGCCTCCAACCGTTCTTTTTCAATCAGCTTTCCGCAGTCGGTGCAGAATCCGTAGGTTCCTTTTTCGATTCGCTTCAACGCATCTTCAAGATAGTTCAAGAATTTTCCTTCCCGCGACGCGAACAAAAATGTTTTCTCCCTCTCCATCGCATCCGTCCCCTGCTCCATGTGCATCGAATATGTAGAATTCTCGTTCGCATATTCGCCCGTCGTAACATCCATCATGCTCTCTTTGAGAATCTGCAGTTCCTCAAGAATCTCCTTCCTCTTTTCCAGGATAATGACTTTGAAGTGCTCCAAATCCTTCACTCCGTACCCTTTCACTTTCACGGGGCGTTTCTCAAGCGTCGCTTTTGCCATATTCTTATCCGCCGCTTTCGGGGCAACTTTTTTCCGTTTCGTCTTCGCAGCCATACTTCCCGCTCCTTTTTTAACTCCGACGACCTTCTTTTTTGCCGCAACTGCTTTTGCCATGGATGTTCCTCAAAATGGATAGAAAATGAATTAGATTCTTCGGGTGCTTACCTCGCCCGTTCTATGCTGATGTCGCAAGATTCGCCGTTGATGTTTTCCTTGGAAGAAATTTCTCCGGCGTGCACCGTGGAATTGACTTCGACGGCGAGCGTTTCATGGGCAATGTACTCTTTCATAGATTCCAGAGCTGCATTCAGAGCAACGGTTCCGGAATAATAGATCGAAATTCTGTCCGTCACGTCGAAGCCGGCATCCTTCCGCATGTTTTGAACCCTGTTGACGAATTCGCGCGCAAACCCTTCGTTCCGCAGCTCGGGCGTGATCTCCGTATCGAGTGCCACAGTCAAGCCGCCGTCTGCTTCCACCAGCCATCCGTGCAGGTCTTCGTGGAGCACTTCAACGTCCTCCCTGGAGATGGAAAACGTATCGCCGTTTACTGGAATTGTAAACATACCCGTTCTTTGAAGCGACGTAATCTCTTGCGACGTCATTTCTCGAACCTTCGCCGCGACAGCCTGAACCTGTTTACCATATTTCTGACCAAGCGATCTAAAATTGGGTTTGGCTTTTTTGATGACGATGTCGGATTCGTCGTGGACGAACTCGATTGTTTTCACGTTAATTTCGTCCAGAATAACGCTTTCCATTTTCATAATGGATTGTTTCTGCTCCTCATTTGAAATCGGCACGATGATTTTTTTCAACGGCTGACGTACTTTAAGGTTCGACTTCATCCTCATCGCCCGTACGAGGCTTACAATCCGCACCGCATGATCCATCCGATCTTCAAGCTCACGGTCAATCACGTCAGTTTCAACGGCCGGAAGCGTTGAAAGGTGAACGGAAGCAAAATGTTCACTCTTTGTCACGGAATTCAGGCCCCGATACAATTCGTCCGCAAGAAACGGAGCAAACGGAGCCATCATTTTGCTTACCGCGACAAGGCATTCATACAATGTTTGATAGGCGGCTGTCTTATCTTTTCCCTTTTCGCTCTTCCAAAACCGCCGTCTGTTTCTTCTAACATACCAATTGGAAAGTTGATCTATTGTGAAGTCGCTCACGGCGCGTGCAGCTTTCATGATATCATACTCATCCATGAATTGAACATAAGACTGGATGAGCGAGTTCAGCGATGAAAGAATCCATCGGTCGATTTCGGCCCGTTCTGCTACAGGAATGCGTCCTTCGCCATAGGTAAACTTGTCGATGTTGGCGTACAGCGCGAAGAAGGAATAGCTGTTGACCAGCGTACTGAAGAACTTCCGCTGGACTTCCGCGATCCCTTCTTCATCGAACAACGTCGGCCGCCACACCGGGCTGTTGGACACAAGATACCAGCGCGTCGCATCGGCTCCGTATTTGTTCATCAGCTCAAACGGGTCGACAGTATTCCCCTTCGACTTGGACATTTTCTGTCCCTGCTTGTCGAGGATCAGGTCGTTGACCAGACAATTCTTGAACGCGGGCTTGTCGAAAAGAAATGTTCCGATGGAATGAAGCGTGTAAAACCAACCGCGCGTCTGGTCAATGCCTTCAGAAATAAAATCTGCAGGATACGCCTTATTGAACGTTTCTTTGTTCTCAAATGGATAATGCCATTGAGCAAACGGCATTGCCCCCGAATCGAACCAGACGTCGATAAGCTCCGGCGTTCGTTTCATTGTGCCGCTGCATTTCTCGCACACGAATGTTACCGGGTCAACGGACGGCTTGTGCAAATCGAGCGGGTGCGGAAAATTCTTGCCCTGCTTCAGTTCTTCGATGCTGCCGACGCATTTCAGATGACCGCATTTCTCGCACACCCAGATCGGGAGCGGCGTCCCCCAGTACCGGTCGCGCGATAATGCCCAATCTTTATTTTCCTCAAGCCAGTTGCCGAACCGGCCGGAGCCGGTTTCTGCGGGTATCCAGTTAATCTGCTTGTTCAGTTCAATCATTCTCCGAGCGTACTTCGTTGTGCTGATGTACCACGACTCGCGCGCATAATACAACAACGGCGATGAACACCGCCAGCAATGCGGGTAGCTGTGAAGATATACTTCTTTCTTATACAGAATGTTACGCGACTTTAAATCCTGTATTATCTCTGCATCGGCGTCTTTCACAAACTTCCCTTTGTAGTCGGTCACAGTCTCGTCAAATTCTCCCGACTTGTTCACCGGATGAATTGTCGGGAGCCCGTACTTTCGCGCCGTTTGGTAATCGTCTTCGCCGTACGCAGGCGCCATGTGAACGATACCGGAGCCGTCTTCAGTCGTGACGAAATCAGCCTCGACGACATACCATCCTTTTTCTTTTGTCTGATGATAGTTAAAGAGGCGTTCGTATTCCTTCCCGGCCAGTTCTCTACCGGCAAACTCCGAAATGATTTTGTATTTCTCTTTCAACACTCCGAGCCGCGCTTTTGCGAGGATGAGAAATTCTCCCGTCCCGGCGAGCGCATCGTCTTCGCCCCTCATCAATTCAACTTTGACGTATTCGATCTTCGAGTGGATTGCAAGGGCCACATTGGAAATGAGTGTCCATGGAGTCGTGGTCCACACGAGAAAATAGGTATTCGTCTCCCCCTTCACTTTCATTTTTACATACACGCTCGGATCTTTCACATCCTTGTATCCAAGCGCAACTTCGTGGGATGACAGCGGCGTTTCGCAACGCGGACAATACGGCTGAATTTTGTAGCCTTTATAGATCATCCCCGCGTCAAAGTATCGTTTCAGCGCCCACCACACCGATTCCATGTAATCGTTGGTAAACGTGATATAGGGGTCGGAAAGGTCGACCCAGTACCCCATCTCGCGCGTCATCGTTTCCCACTCGGTCTTGTACTTCCAGACCGATTTTCTGCATTCTTCGTTGAACTTCTCGACCCCGTATGCAATAATGTCGTCTTTGTGCTTTATGCCGAGCATTTTTTCGACTTCAATCTCGACCGGAAGGCCGTGTGTATCCCATCCCGCTTTGCGATGAACCTGGAAACCGGACATTGTTTTATAGCGGCACACGATGTCTTTCAGCGCACGGGCCATCACATGATGAATGCCGGGACGCCCGTTTGCCGTCGGCGGGCCTTCGTAAAACGTAAACTGCGGCATCCCTTCCCGCAAAGAAATACTTTGCTCAAAAATCTTGTTCGCTTCCCAAAACGCGAGAACCTCTTTTTCGACGCCGGAATAATTTATTTTATCGGTAAGCTCTTTAAACATAAGGAACAATTAAAAATTTAGAATTATGAATGAATAATTAAAAAATGGCAATTCAGAAAGCACCTCTAAAATACCAATTCTTAATTCTTAATTATTAATTCATAATTGATTTACTACTTCTTTCATGATCGCCGTGAGCTTCGGCTCTGCTGCCATCGCCGTCGCGACAATTTCATCCAGCTTCGCCGGCTTCAGCGTGTCGGGAAAACACTCGTCTGTAATAATTGAAAACCCCAGCACACGCATCGACATGTGAACGGCGACGATGCATTCGGGCACCGTGGACATTCCAACAACATCCGCTCCGATGCCGCGGAGAAAACGATACTCTGCCCGGGTCTCAAGATTTGGTCCGGGAACAGCGACAAAAATTCCCTTTTGAACTTTGATTTTTGACTCGGATGCAATTTTTTCGGCCAGCGCTATCAAGCGCAAATTGTACGGCTCGGACATGTCCGGAAAACGAGGGCCAAGCTCTTCGTCGTTCGGGCCGATCAGCGGATTATCGCCGAGCAAGTTAATATGATCGGTGATAAGCATGACATCGCCGCGGGAGAAGAACGGATTCATTCCGCCGGCAGCGTTGGAAACGAGCAGCGTGTCCACACCCAAAAATTTCATCACGCGGACGGGGAACGTGATCTGCTGCATCGTATAGCCTTCATAATAATGAAAGCG
>CAZXQG010000116.1:0-6106 GCA_964642725.1 uncultured Chitinophagaceae bacterium | reverse complement strand
GGGTAGGCTATTATACGTTTCGCGGTTTTTATTGATCTAATGAAAAGTTTTATATGCAAAAAATAACTTTTGGAATAATCGGCTGCGGCAGAATTGCCCAACGGCATGCTGAACACATCAGCACAATGGCACAATTGAGTGCTGTATGCGACACAAAGCCGGCAAGAGCAAAAGAGCTCAGTGCGAAGTATTCATGCAATGCCTACAACAATATCGATGAGTTGCTTTCCGCCGAAAAGAATATTGACGTCATCTCTATTTGCACGCCGAACGCATTCCACGCAGAACATACGATCAAAGCACTCAATGCCGGCAAACATGTCCTGTGCGAAAAGCCGATGGCAATTACCGTCGGCGATTGCAGAAAAATGATTGAGGCGGCTGAAAAAGCAAACAAGAATCTCTTCATCGTCAAACAAAACCGCTTCAATCCGCCGATTGTCGAGATGAAGAAGGCAATTGACCAGGGCAAACTGGGAAAAATTTATAGCGTCCAGCTGAATTGCTTTTGGAACAGGAATGACCGCTATTACGAGGAATCCGATTGGAAAGGGAAAAAGGCACTGGACGGCGGCACGTTGTATACCCAGTTCAGTCATTTTATTGATTTGCTCTATTGGATGGTCGGAGAGGTTGCGAGCGTTCAGGCGATAACGAAGAACTTTGCGCATCCAGGAACCGTACAGTTCGAAGACACCGGAGTGGTACTTCTTCGATTTCAGAACGGGGCGATCGGGACGGTCAATTATACTGTGAACAGCTTTAAAAAGAACATGGAAGGCTCCATTACTCTTTTCGGCGAAAAGGGAACAATCAAAGTCGGCGGACAGTATTTAAACGTGCTGGAATATCAATCGATCGACGGCTACGAAATAAAGGATGTTCCGCAATCCGCCCCTGCCAATGAATATGGATTTTATCAAGGCTCGATGTCCAATCATGATAAGGTGTACGCGAATGTCATTGACGTCCTCTCGAAAAACGCGCCGATCGCAACCGGCGGATTTGAAGGAATGAAAACCGTTGAGATCATCGAAAAAATCTACGCCCAAAGTGCCAAGAACGAAACGTAAAATCATTAATTACAGGCTCCACCCGAATGTCACGATCGGCCGGAATGCGGTGATCGAGGATTTTGTCATCATCGGAGTTCCGCCGCGAGGCAAAAAGTCCGGCGAATTGCCGACAACGATCGGAGACGGTGCAGTGATCCGGTCTCACACGGTTATCTACGCGGGGAATACGATCGGGGATAATTTCCAGACAGGCCATCATGTGATGATCCGTGAGGAAAACAAAATCGGTAACAATGTCAGCATCGGAACTTCCTCGGTCGTCGAACACCATGTGACAATCGGTTCGAATGTTCGCATCCACACAAACGCGTTTGTCCCGGAAACGTCAGTTCTCGAAGACGGGTGCTGGCTGGGACCTCATGTCGTCATTACAAATGCACTCTATCCGCTTTCGCCAAACGTAAAGAAAGAACTGCGCGGCGCGATCGTTAAAAAAAATGCAAAGGTCGGTGCAAATGCGACATTACTCCCGGGTATTACCGTCGGTGAAAATTCTTTGGTCGGCGCGGGAGCAGTCGTAACAAAAGACGTCCCGCCCAACAAAGTGGCCGCAGGGAACCCTGCCAGAATTATCAACTCAATTGCCAGCCTCCCCTATAAGAAAAAAGAATGAATATTCCTCTCGTTGATTTAAAGAGCCAGTATCTCTCGATCAAAAATGAAATTGACGGCGCCATACAGAGTGTCCTGAATCAGACCGACTTCATCGGCGGGAGCGCAATCAAAACGTTTGAAAAATCTTTCGCAGATTTTTCCGGCATTCGTCATGTCGTCGGCGTGGCGAACGGAACGGATGCTATCCATCTCGCGCTTCGCGCCTGCGGCATCGGCAGCGGCGATGAAGTAATTACCGCCGTAAACATATTTATTGCAACGTCGGAAGCCATCACGGCGGCAGGCGCAAAGGTAGTCTTCGTTGATAACGACCCCTCGACCTATACGATTGATGTAACGAAGATTGAAGAAAGGATTACTTCAAAGACAAAAGCAATCATTCCCATCCATCTCTACGGGCAGCCGGCGGACATGACGGCAATCCAGCAGATTGCTGAAAAGCATAACCTGATCGTCATTGAAGATGCGGCGCAGGCTCACGGCGCTTTGTACAATGGAATGAAAATCGGTAGTTTCGGGAAAGCGGCGACGTTTAGTTTTTATCCCGGCAAGAATCTTGGTGCGTACGGCGACGCGGGAGCTGTCGCAACAAACGATGAGCAGTTCGCTGAACGTGTTCGCATGCTTGCTAATCACGGCAGGCTCGAAAAGTATGAACACAAAATCGAAGGATACAACAGCAGGCTCGACACGCTGCAGGCGGCGATACTCAGCGTCAAACTTCGCCATCTCGATGAGTGGATCAAGCGGCGGCAACTCCATGCCTCACATTTTGACAACCTGCTGAACGGTCACGACAACATCAAAACTCCGGCAGTCCGCAAGAATTCGACTCATGTGTACCACCTTTACGTTGTCCGTGTCGATGCGCGGGAAAAAGTGCGGAACATTTTGAAACAAAAAGGTATCGCAACGGGAATTCATTACCCGATTCCGCTGCATTTGCAGCCCGCATACCGGTACCTCAACCACCGCGCGGGCGACTTTCCCGTTGCCGAACGGTATGCATCACAGCTCCTCAGCATTCCCCTCTACCCTGAACTCACCGATGCCCAGGTAGAATACATTGCCGGTGCACTCATTGACGCATGCAAGAGCACCACATGACTTATGTACGCCTCGTATGAAGAGCGGCTCAAAAGGTTTCTTCAATAATAGGGACATCGTCATCGTCACGCTTTCGGAATGGGAGGGGCCCCGCCGGATTCGCCACCACCTCGCCGTTGAATTGACAAAACAGGGAAACCGGGTCCTTTTTATAGAGGGTTTTTATACAATTTCAAAGTTTCTCAAAAAACCCGATTTCTCAAAATTATTCCGCTTCTTACAGAGTCCGAGAGAAGTGACAAAGAATCTTTTCCTTCTTTCGGTTATCCCTTTCCTGCCGTTCGGAGAGTTCAGCTCGTTCGTGAGCCGGATGAACTGGAGCGTCGCGCGAATTTTCATGAAACGCGCGATGAAGAAACTCGGTTTCCACGACATCGTGCTCCTCATCTTTGCGTACAACGCAGATTCGCTGGTCGGACATATGGGTGAAAAGATTTCGGTCTATTTCTGCAATGACGCTTTTGATAAATTGTACAAACAGGAATCACTGCGGCAAAAAGTGGCGGCATTGGAACAAAGACTGATAAAGAAAGTGGACGCCGTCATTACGGTCTCCGAAAAGTTGACGGAGGAAAAATCACCTTTTGCCAAAAAGATCACCACCATTCACCACGGCGTCGATTATCAGTTATTCGAAAACTCTCCCCTCTCCGGCCCGGTTCCCCAAGAATTCAAAAGAATACATAAGCCGGTAATTGGATATTCCGGAGTCGTCCGCCACATCATCGACCTTGACCTGCTTGACTTCGTTGCCACAGCGCATCCTGATTGGTCGATCGTCATCGTTGGTCCGGTGACGGAAAGCGACAAGCGGTATTATGAAAAAGTTGAGGAGTTGAAGAAAAAGACCAACGTGTACTTCCTCGGCGCGATAGCATCCGACGAGGTGCCCCTGTACATCAATCAATTCGATGTTTGCATCTTACCGTATACCCTGGAAGAAGTGTCGACGTACTATGCCGCTCCGCTAAAATTTTATGAGTATTTGGCGGCAGGAAAGCCGGTTGTTTCGACCGTCGGGCCGAGGAATCTGGAAGATTTCATCGTTCTCAACGCGACAACGAAAGAAACCTTCCTGAAGGGAATTGAGAAAGCTCTCACCATGACATCGACGGAGATGATAAAAAAGAGAAAAGAAGTAGCGAGGCTCAACAGCTGGAGCGAGCGTGTCAATTCGATTGCGGATTTCCTTTCCGGATTGGACTAGGACGGGCGACCCCACCCTACCCTCCCCTTAAAGGGGAGGGTAGACACTCTCTCCCCCTTCAAGGGGGAGATTAAGAGGGGGTGAGCGGTGAGAATTAGTTATCTTGAGGAAAATATTTTATGGACGCTACGGAATTTAGAAGAATCGATTTCATCGACCTGAAAACGCAGCAGAAACGTATCCGTGATTCGCTCGAGCAGCGGATCAAAAAAGTGATGGACCACGGCGCATACATCATGGGGCCGGAAATTGCAGAGCTTGAGGAAAAACTGGCACACTATGTCGGCGTCAAGCACTGCATTGTTTGTGGAAGCGGGACCGACGCGCTTCTCATGCCCCTCATGGCATACGGCATCAAGCCGGGCGATGCGGTTTTTACCTCGCCCTTCACCTTCATCGCAACCGCAGAGGTTGTCGCGCTGCTCGGAGCAACTGCCGTTTTTGTCGACATCGACCCGCGAACGTACAACATCGACCCGATCAAACTTGAAGAAGAAATTCAGAAATTTCTGAAAAATAATTCAGGAAGGAAAGCAAGAGGGATTATCCCGGTCGACCTTTTTGGCCAAACGGCGGACTATGATCCGATTGAAGCCGTAGCAAAAAAATACAACCTCTTTGTTCTTCAGGATGCGGCGCAATCGTTCGGTGCGACGTACAAAGGAAGAAAAGCCGGAAGCATGGGAAATGTCGCCGCCACATCGTTCTTCCCGGCTAAACCGCTCGGCTGTTACGGCGACGGCGGTGCGATCTTCTGCAACAACGACGAGATGATGCAAAAACTCCGATCGATCCGGGTGCACGGACAAGGAAGCGACAAATACAACAACGTTCGCATCGGAATCAACGGCCGGCTGGATACGATGCAGGCGGCGGTGCTGCTTGCAAAGATGGAAATCTTTGATGAAGAGGTACATCTGCGCAATTCCATTGCCGCCCGGTATACGCAAAAGCTACAACATTCTGTCACGACGCCTTTTGTGCCAAAAGACTATGTAAGCGTATGGGCGCAGTATTCGGTGCTTGTTCAACAGCGCGACGAGATGATTAATAGATTAAAATCCCGCGGGGTGCCGACGGCAGTGTATTATCCAAAACCGCTCCACTTGCAGGAGGCGTTCAGCAGCCTCGGCTACCAGCGAGGAGACTTCCCGGTGAGCGAACGAATCGCGGATTCCATTTTCAGTGTGCCGATGCATCCATATTTGCGTGAAGATGTCCAGGACTATATTGTAAAATCAATCGCCGAATAACGATTTAACAATCACGTTAGAGATCTGTATGAAAAAATCGCTCCTCCCCCGCCTTAAGAAAATCAAAATGCTCGCGACCGATGTCGACGGAGTGTTGACCGATTCGGGAATGTACTATTCAGAACTCGGGGATGAGTTGAAAAGATTCAGCACTCGGGACGGGATGGGCCTGGTGCTTCTCCGAAAGGCGGGGTACAAAATTGCAATCGTCACCAGCGAAGATACAAAGATCGTCGAGCGGCGCGCCGCAAAGCTAAAGATCACAGACCTTGTTCAAGGAGCGCGCGATAAGGTGAGTTCGATGGAGATGTTGATGAAACGCCATTCGCTGACATGGGAAGAAGTCGCGTATATCGGCGATGATGTTAACGACCTTGAGGTGATGAAACGCGTCGGCTTTGCAGCAACTCCCGCAGACGGAACCGATCAAAACAAGAAAGTCGCTCATTACATCACGAAGAAAAACGGGGGCGGAGGATGCGTACGGGAGATCTGCGATATGCTGTTATCGTCAGGAAAAATTTGACAAATCCTTTCATAGGATCCATTTGAAGGGAAATACATAGGTTTATTTAAAAACCTTCTGTTATCTCCCATCCTGAACGGAGTCCTCGCCAAGTCGAGTCTTCGACCGCCGAAGCGGGACGTAGTGAATGCCGAAGGCATCCCTTTTCGAGAATCCACGTGTCAACAGCGCCTCGGGAATATAACGAGGAGCAATGTCATGGATCCTTCTCCCGACTTCGTCGGGATCAGGATGACACGGTGAAACAAGTTGCAATATCATTCTGAACAAACCATGCTACATCATTGTCATTCTGAACGGAGCGAAGCGGAGTGAATGCCGA
>CAZXQG010000115.1:0-6227 GCA_964642725.1 uncultured Chitinophagaceae bacterium | reverse complement strand
AACGTAAAACGTATAACGTAAAACGTACAACGTAAACCGTATGACTCTTCACTCGCTATGAACAGACTGTCTGCGATACCAAGCACACCGCTCGCCGCCTTCTTCACCCCGTTGCGATGGGCGAAGTGGGTTGTTGCCGAGAATAATCTTTTCGATCGATGGCTCGACGGCGCGGTGGTATTCGACCCGACGGCCGGAGAAGGGAATTTCCTCGAAGCGTTCGTCGCGGTTGCAGTTGACCGCAATATTCCGGTTACGGATGCAATGGTGAAGCGCTTAACCGGCGTTGAGAAAGAAAAGAGGTTTACGGAAAATTTTTTTCTCAAGATGAAGCGGTTGTACCATGTCGACTTTCCCCAAAAGAATTTCATGTGCGGAGACTATATTCTTTCGAAAAACGGGATAAAAGCCGACATCGTCGCGGGGAATCCGCCATGGCAGAATTTCAACGATTTACCGCCGCGCTATAAAGAAACATTGAAGCCGTATTATTTCCGTTATCATCTTATTCCTAACACCCAGGAACTGCTGCTGGGGGGATCGCGCATCGATATTGCCGCGCTCGTCATCGCAAAATGCCTGGTTGAGAACCTCAAAGAAAACGGCACGGCGTATTTCTTTATGCCGCTTTCAATCTTGTTGAACGACTCGGCCCACAAATCGTTTCGCCGCTACCGGCTCGGCGAAACCGAATTTGCCGTTACGCAAGTGCACGATTTCAAAAACAATCCGATTTTCAGCGGGGTAACGACAAGGTACGGGCTGGTTGCGTTTCAGCGGGACAAGAAGCAGGCGTTCCCGATTCCATATCATGTTTTTGAATCGGGACATTGGACCCAAAGGCGCGCACAACCGGCCTTTCAGCCTGACGATCCGCTCAGTATTGAAGGTCAAGACGAGAACTCGCTTCGCGCCTTTGCATCATTTTCAAAGATTGAAGTGCCGACAGAATCGAAACCGCGGCAAGGAGTGAATACGTGCGGCGCGAACAGCGTTTTTATCTTCAACTCAATTGCCGCTCTCAACGACGAAACGGCATGCGTGAGCAACGCGGTACACAAGAACATTACCCTCCCGTCGAAATATCTGTTTCCATTGGTGACAAAAGATAACTTTGTTCAGGCCGAACCTGTTCCTCAGCGGTTCGTTCTTCTTCCGTACAATGTCTCGACGGGTAAGCCGCTCGAGGAAGCAGAGATAAAGTCGGCGCCTGTACTTCACAAGTATTTGCTTTCTCAGAAATCAATTCTTCAGAAACGAAAAGGAACGTTTATCAACGCGTGGATTTCAAGAGGCTATTGGTGGGCGCTTCTGGGGGCCGGGAAATATTCATTTGCGGCGCACAAAATAGTTTGGGAGGCATACGGAAAAAATACGTACCTGCCAAAAATATTTCCCGGAAAGTGGCAGGGGAATCAATCTCTCCATGCGTACATACCGATTGATGAGCGCGCCGCGGCCATCCAAATTCTGAACCGGCTTCGCGAGCCTGTGGTCCAGTTGTATTTGTCGTCCCAGCACATGGAAGGGACGTGCAATTGGGCGCAGCCGGGAAGGATAAGCAAGCTGCTCGACATTAAAAGAGAAGATCGATCCACGGACAAATATCCGGAGACTTTATTCGCGCTAAGCCGCGAAGGCGCAAAGTTTTTTTAAAAATCGAATTGCGGCTTTGCAAGAGCCGCTCCTTAGGATTATTCATCAGTCTCTATTTGAAATAACGGAAGTCATGGCATCACTTGAAAAATACCGCCGCCTGCAAGACATTCCCCTGCTTGGGAACCTTGCCGTTAACCAATTTCAGCTGGCAAACGGTTTGCTTGTTGCGATTGTCGTTGATCCGACGACGCCGATCTTTACGTATCAAACATGGTTTAACGTCGGGTCGGCGGATGAACCTGCCGGCCGCCAGGGGCTTGCGCATTTGTTCGAACATATGATGTTCCGTAAGACAGCTTCGCGGGGGATGGGGGAATTCGAGCGCATCGTGAACAACAACGGCGGAACCGGCATCAACGCGTACACTTCGCGCGACCAGACGGTTTACTTTTTTACTTTCCCGAACGATAAGGTAGAACTTGCCGCCGACCTGGAAGCCGACCGCATGGTAAATCTTGTCGTTGACGATGAAACGTTTGAAACCGAGAAAGGGGCCGTCCTCACTGAGAAAAACCGGGGACTCGACGATCCGAACAGGTTGCTGTGGGAAACTGTGTATGCCCTGGCATATACCGAACACCCGTACCGGTACTCAACGATCGGCGAAATATCCTCGATCGAAAATTTTACCGTTGCAGAAGCGCAAAACTTCTACACACAGTATTACTCTCCGAACAACTCATTGATTATCGTCGCCGGCGACGTTGTTCCTGAATCTGTCATTCAATTGATTGATGAAAAGTACGGCATGCTGAAGCCGTCCGAAATGCACAAGCGCACGGTTACGGCTGAACCGGTCCAGCACGAGTTGCGCCAGGCGACGATTACCCATCCGAAGGCTACGCGGCGGATGCTCGCTAAAGCCTGGCATATACCAAACATGCTTCACGCCGATTATCCCGCTCTTGCCTATGTGGGAAAATTACTAACGACCGGAAAATCCGCTGTGTTGAATGAACGCCTTCTCAACACGGCGAAAGCGACGGAAGTTTTTTCCGATGCATACCTGTCGCGCGACGTGGGAACGTTTGAGCTGTTTGTTCAGTGTGCGGCGGGGGAATCGTTCGAATCAATCGAAAGCATTTTTTATTCGGCTATCGGAGAACTTGCGGAAGGAAAAATCAGCGGCGAGCAAATACAAATCGTAAAGAATCATCTGCAGCGGGAACTGTACCGGGCGGCGACCGTTCCGGCGCAGCTTGCGCGCCTGCTCGGAGACAGTTTCATCAATACCGGCAATCTGTCGTTTCAGATACAGGCGATGAAGCGGATTGAAGACGTTCAAGGGGGAGATATTCAACGGGTCGTCAAACAGTATCTTCTGGACGGGAAGGCCACAACGGTGAAATTGATTCCAGAGAAGGAAGCGTAGCGTACACATGCCTATCGTAAACCACCAACTCTATTTTGAGCAGGATCTGCGGGTGCCGATGACTCATCTTACGCTTGTTTTTCACGGTGCCGGGATTCAACAAGAGGACGAAAAAAAAACAGGGCTTGCACGGATCGCGGCAAAAATGCTTTTTCGGGGAACGCGCGCATTAAGCAGGGAAGCGATTTCTAAACAATTCGAACTGCTTGGAGCGGAAATCAACGCTAACGTTTCGGAGACTGATTTCGTCGTTGCGATTTCCTGCTTCACAAAGAATTTGAGCGTGGTGTTGGATCTTGTGTCGCTGATAATTCGAGAAGCGAATTTTCCGCAGCACGAACTAGACCTGCTGAAAAAAGCTGAACTCAATCAACTTGAAGCCGCGCTGCAAGATCCTGAACGAGTCCTTTCGGCGGCCAATCAATTCGTTCTCTACGACGGGAAGAAGGCTGGAAGGATGGGTTCAAAGAATGGAATTGCCGATATCGTGCGCGAAGATGTTGTTCAATTCTTCTCAAATGTTCGCGCCGCCGCGGTGCTGTACTTTACGTCAACTTCAGATCTGACAAATGACGAGATTGGAGAACAGACAAGGCGTTTTACGGCAGGAAGGAACATGAAGGGATTTGAGTTAAAGCCGGAAGTTTCGTTCAAAGAGGTCAACGGCCGGAACGCTTTCATTGTTCAATCTCCGAACGCAAAAAACGACCGCCTTCTCTGGACACAGAAGGGCATAGGTGCGACCGACGACCGGCGTTTCGACCTCAACCTTATTATCGACGCTCTCGGGAGCTTCGAAGGATTTTTGTTCGACGAGCTCCGCAACAAGAAAGGATGGTGCTACGGCGCGTACGCATTTGTCGTCCCGGCGACAACGCGCCCGGGGCGCATCGGTGCGTATGCTGACCCGTCGCTTGAAACGTCGAAGGATTTAATTCCTGAGTTGCTCCGGCTCCTCCGCGTTTTTCCGGAAGAGAAAGGATTTCGGGAACGGTTAGGCCAGAGAAATGCAACCTTCAAGAATCGATTTGCGTACCAGTTGGACTTGAGATTCAGGCTTTCAAGCCGGGTGAGCAGAGACCGTTACGGCATACCGATTCTCGAGAAGGAAGCATACAACAGCCGCATCGACGCGGTGACGGAGACCAGCGCCAAGAAGGTTGTCGATGAAGTATTCGATGACCGCAATTTGTGCATGGTATTTTACGGCGACGCGGAACGGATCCAGAGAATACTTACCGGATGCGATTCGTCTGTTCGCTGCACAGTAATGGAAAAAGAAGTCCTCATCGCGTGAAAGGCTCTGTGGCTCTTTGTGACAAAAAGCTGTTTCACAGAGTGGCACGGAGGTGCGCTGAGTTCCACAGAGAAAGACCGCGTTGCCGCGGTCTGCGCGGTGAAATATTTCTAAAAAAGTACTTGACAAGAAGCAAAATATGTATTAAATTTAAATAGTTTAAATTTAAAATAAATACCTTTGAAAACGACGAAAAAATACGGAAAGAAAGCCGACCTCGCTTTAAGTCTTTGGGTAAAGCTTGCACGGGCAAGTTCCACCTTCGGCAGGCTGACAAACCTGGATATTCAGCGGTACGGGCTCACCCAGCCGCAGTTTTCCGTGATCGAGGCGCTGGGGCACCTGGGACCGATGAAAATGGGGAATTTCTGTTCGAAAATGCTGACGAGCGGGGGAAATATCACCGTCGTCATCGATAATTTGGAGAAGGACGGTTTGGTCGAGCGCATCCCGTTCCCAGAAGACCGCCGCGCGACGACTGTCCGGTTAACGTCCAAAGGAGAAAAACTCTTCAACGACATATTTTCCAAGCACGCGCAATTCGTCACGAAGGTAGCCTCGGTGCTCAACGAGGAAGAGCAAATCCAGCTTTCTGCGCTGTTGAAAAAACTCGGCATGGCTTTGCAAGAACAGTTCTAATTTTTTTTGACCTGATACTTCAAATTTGAATATTATAGATTGAAACTTATAGTTTAATGAGGATTGCCAATGAAAACTGAAACCGAAGAAAACATCGTTTCCCGCGAGGACGCCGCGCACCGGCACTACCCGCTCCATCCTCTCATAAGTGTCCGGAGGAGTCCCCGGGCATTTTCCGAACAACCTGTTGAGCCGGAGAAACTGCGGAGCATTCTCGAAGCTGCACGGTGGGCGCCGTCTGCCAACAACATCCAGCCGTGGCGGTTCATCGTCGCCGCAAAAGACCGGAGGGAAGACCGCGAGCGGATGGTGAGTCTCTTGGTTGACGGAAACAAAACCTGGGCGGCAAAAGCGCCCGTTCTCATTCTCTCCGTTGCACAGGTAACCGATCCGGCCAGCCGAAAGGTCAACAGGTTTGCGTTCCACGACGTCGGCCTGGCAACAGAGAATCTGGTTCTTCAAGCAACATCCGTGGGCCTCGCTACTCATATGATGGGTGGGTTTCATGCCGACCGGGCGAAGGCAGCGTTCAACATTCCTGCTGAATATGAACCAGTTGCTGTTATTGCGGTGGGGTACGAAGGGGGCGCAGAATTCTTGCCGAAGCCTTTGCTTGAAAGGGAATTGGCGCCCAGAGTCCGAAAGCCGCTCCCGGAGTTTGTGTTTGACAATACCTGGGATGTTCCATCTGCGATAGCCGAGATTGAACAAACAAACATTTTGAATAAACCAATTAGCAATTAACAATCAACCATAACACTACAAGGAGAAAAATCATGAACTTTACATTCGATCATCTTTCGGTCGGCCTCTTTTTATTGCGCATCATCCTCGGCGCTGTCTTCTTTGCCCACGGCGCTCAAAAAGTATTCGGATGGTTCGGCGGGTACGGCCTATCAGGGACAGTCGGCTATTTCAAGAACGTCGTCCATGTTCCTACCGTTTTGGCATACCTCGGCCCGTTCGTTGAATTCGTCGGCGGCATTGCATTGCTATTAGGCGCCTTCACAAAATTTGCTGCCCTCGGAATTTTCATCATGATGCTTGTGGCAACGGTAAAAGTCCATCTTCCGATGGGATTCTTTTTGAGCGGCAAAGGCGACGGAAAAGGACAGGGATATGAATTCAGCCTGACGCTGGCCGTCATTTCGCTTGTTCTCGTACTTCTTGGCGGCGGTCTCTATAGTGTTGATAGTTTGATTTACTAGAAGCCATCTCAAAAATGGTTTCGATGTAGATTACATTTGTAAATGTCATGCT
>CAZXQG010000114.1:0-6246 GCA_964642725.1 uncultured Chitinophagaceae bacterium | reverse complement strand
TCAGGGTGAACAGACCATGTTCATCCTGAGTAAGTGAGCGGAGCGAACGCATCGAAGGACGATGTCGCTGCTTTTTGAATCAAAATAGCCCACTACCTGGGAAAGTCCGTTCTTGCAATTAATATTCACAACCTCTACATTATATCAGACGTATATTTGTCGGGAGGGGATCCCGCCCTAAGGAGTTTCAAGAACAGGAATGACGAAGGGGCGAGTGACATCACTTCATGGGATCCGTTTTGATCCGACGAGTCCTCGATGATTTTCAATTTTCCTCGATGTTTCCGGGAAATAACGCGGGCGGCTTCTTTAAGAAAGAATCCATTTTTGGGCTCGCTGGGATATCTCTTGATACTTGTTAGGCTGCCGTTCTGCGGCACTAAGGAGATAATATCGGCCTTAGATTTGCAATATTGTAACTATGCATTCTTGCCTTACCACAATTCCTCTTGAGAGCTGCTGCAAACCATGACAAATTTTTTGGCGAAAGCTCCGGAGAGCAAGGCTAATGAAAAAATTAAGATCATTCTCGTCGAGGATGAAAAGAGGCTTGCGCATTCGCTTGAACGACTGCTCATCCGCGCAGGGTATGAAGTGATTCTCGCGTTTGACGGACAATCCGCAATCGATGCCGTTACCCGCCAGGAACTGCATCTCATGATTCTCGACATTAACCTGCCAGTAAAATCCGGTATTGAAGTCCTTCAGTACATTCGATCCTCTTCTTACAGCACGCCGGTCTTGTTTCTCACTGCAAGAGATACGATTCAGGATAAAGTTAAAGGATTTGAGATCGGTGCAGACGACTACCTTACCAAACCTTTCGATTCTGCAGAGCTGCTCGCCCGAATACAGGCAATTCTGCGGCGCTCAGGTGCGAAGAGCAGTTCGGTTTTACAAAGCGCCGATCTGACCATGGATGTCGTAAAGAGAATCGTCAGGAGAGCCGATCAGACGATTAACCTCACTCAAACGGAGTTTGCACTGTTGGAATTCTTCCTCAGGAACAAAAATACTATTTTGACACGAAGGCGTCTTGCCGAACAGGTGTGGGGGTACAAATTCGACACGGGTACGAATATTGTCGACGTCTACATAAGTTATCTGAGAGAGTCTATCGACGAAGGCTTTTCTCCGAAACTCATAGAAACAGTTCGTGGCGAAGGTTTCATTCTCAGAGATCAATAAGCGCGATGCGTCCCAATTTTTTCTTGAAGAAAATTCTGATCTGGTACGTTTCACTGTCAATTGCCGGTATTGTCTCCCTTCAAATCCTTCATTTGAAGCTTGCGCAATCCTCTCTCATAGAACAGACCGATCGTGCCCTCGTTCAGGAGGTGACATCCGCAACACACCTAGTGCGCTTCATAGAAACCCAGCACGCGTCCGCGGACGAAATCCTCTCAGACCTCGAAACGCTGGCAAATCAGAATGACAGCAGACTCTCGATCGAAGTTGTCGACCCGCACGAAAAATCCTTTTTCCGGTCCCCCGGGTTCAATCCACAGCTGTCGTCCGTCAAATTAGGAGATAGTGCGAACAGCGAAATTCGCGCGGTGTCCGTTGATGAACGTCAGTCATTTCGAATTTTCCAAAAGAAGGTAGATAGCTTTACCGTTTTTGCTGGATATCCCGAGCCTGCATTAAGCGATCTTGTTTCGAAGGATATTTCAGATAACCGATATTTGATTATGTTGTTTTTACTCGTCGCGGCACTTACAGGATTTTTCATTTATGGATTTTTTGTCCGGCCTGTTCATGCACTCAACCGGCATCTCAGCGATCTCTTGCACCATTCATCGCCGTCGGTGCCGATGAAGACGGCACCGCCCGCCAACGATGGAAAAGAAAAGGGAATCGAAACGACATTGAACATGGTTGAACAACTCCATGCTGCGAGGAACCATGCTCTTAATTTTTCTTCATTTGCGTCCCATGAACTCCGAACACCGTTAACGATAATACAAAACCAGCTCGAAGACGCGCTCTCAGCGGATATTCCGCCGCGGATTCTCCAAAAACTGGTCGGAGGAGTATACGACGATATGCTGCGTCTCAATAATACCGTCGAATGCCTTCTCAATCTCAGCACGATGCAGGCCGGAACATTTGTCTTGAATATGGAAACCATTCCGGTTCAACAGTTCTTCAAAGATTTTTATGATGAAGCGCTCTTCCTCACGCGGCCCAAGAATATTGCAATGGTGCTGGGGTATAGTCCTGAACTATATATATCCGGGGACGCCGCCAGACTTCGCCAAGTGTTTTTCAATCTTCTGGATAATGCCGTGAAAAACACGCCGGAGAATCATCAAATCCACCTTAGCTACGAACAGCAAGAGCATAATGTGCTCATCAAGTTTGCGGATTCTGGAAACGGAATCCCCGCCGATCTTCTTCCCGATATTTTCGAGCCGTTTATGCGCGGGAATGATTCCACACGCAACAACAGCGGAACGGGCCTCGGTCTGGCGCTTGTCAAGCTTATCGTGGACCTGCATGGCGGGTCGATTTCAGTTGAAAGCAAAGTCGGCGCAGGCACAACATTCTCCCTTCGCTTCCCCTCGGCACTTCCCTCAAACGTTTGAATCCGCCGGACGATCCTCCTGGCCAATTCACATGATGTGATTTTCGTCAAGCTTTCTTAGCTGCTTAGGTTGTACCTTTTTAAGTTTTGATTGATTGTTCACCCTTTCTTTTTTAGCCCATAACGGTCTTACGTTTCAGCTACTCCGTAATGTGGAATCTTTTCAAATTGCCACATTGTTAGAATTTTCTAATTGGAATTGGAACTTTCTAAATTGATTATGGAGCTCATAAACCATAGACTGATAAGGAACAAAGAGAATAGATCTGGCGAATTTTAAACGGTTTTGCGTTTTTCCTGTCTGCTGATGCCCGCAGCCAAAATACTAAGAGATAAAACAGATTGGAATGTGACCTTCTCTTCACATGCATTTTATTCGGAGTGACCTCAAATGAGTGACAACGCTTTGCGTATCCTGTTAGTTGATGACGAAGAGTCATTTGCCCTGGGCATGGCCTTGCGGCTTAAAGAAAACTACGGATATGAGACGACAACCGTGTTCTCCGGCAGCGAGGCTATTGAAGCGATAGGAAATGTTCACCAGAAATTTGATGTCGTTCTCCTTGATTATATGATGCCTGGAATAAACGGCCTTAACGTTCTTCAGTGGATGCACGAACAGAAGAACGATACTCCCGTCATCATGTTAACAGGAGCCGGCAGAGAGCATGTTGCCGTAGAGGCCATGAAACTGGGCGCCTACGACTACGTGCAAAAAGATCTGATCGACATCGGACATCTCGACATCCTTTTGAGAGGGACAAACGAGCGGCACCTCTTTCAAACAGAAAAAGAGCAGCGTCTCCGGTTGCTGAGAGATCGTGAAAAGGTGATTACGTCGCTGGAGTCTTACCAGAATTCCATCGATTCGCTTTCGCACGTCGCCAACAACTCTCTCGCTCTTGTGGCACTCAATATTCGGGAACACTCTGAGGCCCTGGCTGCCGACGTGAAGGAGGAGACACAAATGAAAATTCGGGGAGCTTTTGAAGAAATTGAACGGGAATACCGATTGATTGCGTCAGTTGTTGCGTTAATACTGAGACTTACCAACGCCATGAAGGAAATGCTTACAAGCGACACGAGCGGTTCACCGCAGCATTCATCTTTGAAGTCCGAGATTGAATCGTTGGTACAGATTCACAAAGAAAAAATGGATTCATGACAGTCTGAGCAGTTGAAAGCCACTTCTAGATTCATGTTGCCGTAAGAATTGTAACCTATACGTATTATCTGAAAAAAATGACATTGCAAAGACCGGATGGATTAGCGCATCCCTGCCGAGTGCATATTGTATTTCAACAGGAGAAGAGGGTTAAGAAATGACACTGACAAAAATCAACGATCATCTGCAAAACGGGAACAGGTCCGTAAAAAAGCGCGCCTTTGCGCTTCTCCTGAAACTGCGGAACCGCCATCTAATGCTGTTCGATGTAATCGCGTTTTCGATTATTCCCGGGATATGCTTGATGCCCGCGCTATGTCTTGTACACGATTGGTCTGCATTGCTGAGCCAGTTCGCCGTGCCGCTGGCAATCTATACGCTGTGCTCCCTCCTTATAAAAGAGTGTGTATTTCTCTATTTCAATTTCTACAGCCGTTACTGGAGCTATGCAAGCGTGGATGAGATCATCTCGCTGCTCGAGGTAAGCTTGGTATCATGGGTATTCACCATTGGTTCTTTCTTCGGAATTCTGAAACCGATCGGCTTGCTTCCCCAGAACTTTCCAATCGTCGTGCCGATGTTGGATTGTATTGTGACGATGTTGACCATAGGCAGTGTGCGGTTTGCGATCAGAATTGCGTATGTCTTTAATGAACGGATGGGGAAAGGCAAGGATCATGAAGGCAAGAATGTGTTGATCGTTGGCGCCGGACTTGCCGGCTCCATGATCGTCAAGGAACTTCGCGCAAATCCGCAGCTCGGTTTGGCTCCCGTAGCATTTGTTGATGATGACCCTGCCAAGCAGCACGTGCGCATACACGGTGTTGATGTCGTGGGAACTATACATGAAATGGTTTCGATCATAGAGCAAAAAGCAATCGAAGAAGTGATCGTCGCAATGCCGACAGCCCCCGGAAAAGTCATCGAGGAAATTGTCCAAGCATGCAAGACCGTAAACGTAAAGAGCAGAACTATTCCCAGCATCCATGAAATCCTCGCCGGCTCAGCCGTAGCACAGCTTCGCGACATCAGGATTGAAGACCTACTCCGGCGCGGCACTGTAAAGATTGATTCAAAAAATGTCGCAAAACTTCTCCATGGTGCGCGCGTTCTCGTAACCGGAGCAGGCGGGTCCATTGGAAGCGAGCTTTGCAGGCAGCTAACGGCTTTACGGCCGCAAGAAATTGTGCTTCTGGGACACGGGGAGGATTCAATTTTCCATATTGCGAGAGAACTTACAAACCGCGGAGGCATCATCAATGAACCGGTAATCGTTCATCCGGTGATCGCAGATCTTCGGGATAAAGACCGGATGGACCAGGTATTCAGGCTCCACAAGCCGACGATCGTGTTCCATGCAGCAGCCCACAAACACGTCGGCCTCATGGAAAAGAATGTGATTGATGCTGTCACGAACAATGTGCTCGGCACGCAAATCCTTGTCGATCTGGCCGATCGGTATGGCGTTGAACGCCTTGTCATGATATCATCGGACAAAGCGGTAAATCCGACGAGCGTCATGGGTGTAACGAAACGCATAGCCGAACTAGTCGTCGGCGAGGCCGCTCACCGCACCGGCAAAAACTTTGTCGTCGTAAGATTTGGCAATGTGCTCGGCAGCAATGGAAGCGTCGTTCCAATCTTCCAGCGTCAAATTGAAAATGGCGGTCCAATAAAGGTCACACACCCTGATGTTACGCGATTCTTTATGACAATCCCGGAAGCAGTCCAGCTCGTCCTTCAAGCCGGTACGATAGGGCGCGGTGGAGAAACCTTGGTGCTGGATATGGGAAAACCGAGAAGGATCCTGGACATTGCCAGAGATATGCTGCGGCTCAACGGATTGTTAGAAGGAAAGGACATTGAAATTGAATTTACGGGGCTGCAAAAAGGGGAGAAGATGCATGAAGAACTCTTCTACGAAACGGAGATACCAGAGAGATCTGAGCATGAGAATATATTTGTGTGCAGAAATGACTATCAAGCGTTAGAGAATCTTTTCGATTCACTAATCGATGAGAGCAAAGGGCCAGATTCGGTGAACCGAAGTATTCAACACCTTATCGGATCGGCGAAATCCGGAAATACGGGAGCCGTATATCACTTCCTAAAGAAAATTGTTCCGCAATATTCCGGAGAAGAAGGCGCCACAGTTCATATCGACGTGCGCGACCTCACCGCACGAAATACCGCAGAAAGGCAAGACAATAAGCCAGCGGATGGAAACAAAAGAACATTCGTAAGAACCGACGGATAAAGCGTTGGATATCGGCCTCATTGACAAGATCAATGAGGCTTCCATGCCACAAAGAAATGCCAAGCTTTTTGTGCCGGATACGCTGCTTTCAGTAAACTCTCAACCGCCTCATTGTCGAGATCTGGTTTCAAGAGCCAACTTCCTGTCACCGCATTTGTTCGAGTTTCTTCCCTTCAACCCTCCGGCTCTTAGCAACTTTGTTACGCAGCAATTATGTATCGTTCATCCGATTTCTAT
>CAZXQG010000113.1:0-6552 GCA_964642725.1 uncultured Chitinophagaceae bacterium | reverse complement strand
CCTCTCTAACAATGATAACCGAATTTCATCCGCGAGAGGAGATTCGGTTTTTTTATTTCTAAAGTGATGCGATGAAACTCATATCAAAAATATCCGTGACAATTATCGCTTGGTGTGTTTGTGCCGCTTCTGCAAATGCCGGCGACACGTATGTTGCAAAATACGCCGGCGAGTTTATGTCAATCGGTGTCGGCGGCCGGGCGCTTGGACTCGGCGGCGCGTACGTTGCGATTGCCAACGACGTCACAGCCGGCTATTGGAACCCTGCGGGCCTTGCGCGCATCAATTACCCCGAATTCTCTTTGATGCACGATGAGCAGTTCGGCAGCCTTGAAAACTTCGATTATGCCGCCGTTGCTTTTCCGTATGGAGCGAACGATACGACCGCCGAAACCGTTGCCGGCGAAGATGGCACAATCCGGCCGGTCGTGAATTACAACGCGGCGGCATTCGGGATCAGTGTCATGCGGCTCGGCATCGACGGGATTCCGGATACCCGTGCATTAGATACCAACGGCGACGGAGTGTTCAACGACCTGGACGGCCGTCCTGATTATTCTCAGATTACCTTTTTTAACTCCGCTGACTGGGCTATATATTTTTCTTACGCGAAACAGTATTCGGAGCATCTTTTTTACGGAGCGAATCTCAAACTTATCCGGCGAGACATCGGAGAGTATCACGCTACCGGTATCGGGTTTGACCTGGGTGGAATCTACCAGCCGACGGAAAATTTTTCTCTCGGCGCAAACGTTCAAGATATCACCACGACGCTGATAGCATGGAATACCGGAACCAACGAGCTTATATCTCCGACGCTCAAGGTCGGCGGAGCGTATCTTTTCGAGATCTTTGGCGGACGCCTTGGTCCGTCGTTCGATACCGACATCCGGTTTGAAGGAAGAAAGTTCTCCTCAATTGCGTACCTCGGGCCCATGAGTTTCGACCCGCACGGCGGCATCGAATTTGACTACAAGAAAACCGTTGCGCTTCGCGTCGGCTACGACAACGTGAAGAATTTAACGCTGGGGGCCGGCGTTCATCTTCGGAAGCTCGATATCGATTATTCGTTCGCCAAATTCAACGGCGAAGACCAGCTCGGGAATTCGCACCGCATCTCACTTCGGCTGATTATTCAAGAAGACAAATACAAACGAGGGGCAGAGTGATCGGAGCGATGCGAACCGCTGCTGATGGTTTCGGGCGGTTCGTTTCTTCGATGGCCATTATTGCTTGCTCTGTCTTTTCTCTTTCCTGTTCGTCTCACCATGAAACGGCGGCAGAACGTCCGCCGGCACACATTACCTACCACGCAGAAAAAATGGTTATCCCCGCTGGATGGAGCGCCGTGCCGGAAGCAGGAAGATCGGCCTCCCCGCAGCTCATCCTCACGAAAAATGACGGCGACGCTGCAATGATTCTGAAGGAGCTGAAACCCGCGACAGCCGCCAAGAACACGTTGACCGAAGAAGGTGTATGTGTGCTCGGAAATATTTCAATGCAGAGTAAACTTGGAACAGACAGCGATGAACGAAGAATCGTGCAGCCTCCCTCGGTCAGCGGAAATGGAAAAGAATTCTGCGTTTACATTTATTCCGAGAGATCGCTTCTCAGGCGTGTCGTTGTATTTCGCGCCAAATCAAAAATCTATGAAGTCGAGCTGCGTCAAAACAGCGAGTCCCTTCCATTATCTTCAGCGGCTGAGGCGCAAATGGCCTTGGTCAATTCGCTGATAAAAGCAGAGTAACTGATACAAACACAATGCGGTCTGCGAAGTGGCAAAAAGGTTTTTGGCGTTGGGTATAAAAAATCAATTTGAGGCGGGGCTGGAGCTACTTTGTTTTCAGAACGAAGACGCCGTTCCAATCATCGGGCGGCGGAGTGTTGAGATAGAGCTGCGATCGCTCGATGTACAGCTTTGACGGAGCGTCGGCGGGGTCGACGGCAAGAGCCTCGTTGAACTTCTGAATTGCGTCTTGAAATTTTTTGTGCCGGTATAATTCAAGTCCGCTGAGATATTTTTCGACTGCTGCAGTTTTTGTCTTCGGCACGCCGTCATCCTTCCTTCCAAGAAGTTCAAAGACTTTAATCGGCATCGTCTTTCCCTTCACGACGAGCAGGTCCAGTTCGCGGAAAGCGAAATAATCTTTCACCAATTCCTGCGTCCGCTCGCTTGCCATGATGTACGTTCCGTACTCTTTGTTTGCCCCTTCGAGTCTTGACCCCAGGTTAACGCTGTCGCCGATGACGGTGTAATCGAATTTCCCAAAACCGCCCATGTTGCCGACGACCATCTCTCCGGTGTTCAGTCCGATGCGAACATGGACGTTGGGTTTTCCTTCCGCTCTCCATTTTTCCCTTATCTCCACCAGCTTTTCTTGCATCTCCAGCGCGGCGTTGCAGGCGTGAAGAGCGTTGTTGTCGAGTTCAACGGGAGCGCCCCAGAACGCCATTACGGCGTCTCCTTCGTATTTGTCGAGTGTGCCGTCGTGCTTGAAAACAATTTCCGTCATGGCGCTCAGGTATTCGTTCAGAACCAGCACAAGTTCTTCCGGCGGCAGCTTTTCGGAAAACGTCGTAAAGCCGGCGATGTCGCTGAAGAGCACGCTGAGTTCTTTCCGTTCGCCGCCAAGCTTCAATTTTTCGGGGTGTGCAATCAGCTCGTTGACCACGTGAGGGTTCAGGTACTGGCTGAACATTCCTTTGATCATCACCTTCTGTTTGCGTTCCGTCAGATATTGGTAGACGGCGCTGCCGACGTAATTCGCAAAGACTGCCGCAACTGGGGGGACGACCGGAATGAGCAAATTGTGCCGCGCGAATGCGTAATCCGAAAGGGCGATGACGGCGTACACTTCCCCGCCAATAAAAAGGAGCGCGATGATTTCGAAAACAAATTCAACCTTCGATTTGATTTGTTTCAACGCAGACACAACAAGAAAACTAAGGAGTGACAACGCCAGCGTGTATGACAATTCGAGCCACAATGCCGGCCGCTCGATGAAATTTTGATGGATCAGCGTTTGCAGCGCGTTCGCATGAATTTCAACGCCGTACATCAAATTGTTATCAGGGTTGTCACGGTCGGCAATGGAGACGGGGAAAATATCCTTCGATTCAGGAAACGTCGGACCGATTAAAACAATTTTATTCTTAAAGATCCCGGATTGCAGGTATCCGTAATCGGGGTCGTCAAAGGTGTTGATTTCCGTATGGAGCTTTGCCTCCTCGTTTGTTGTGAACGTTTTATCGTCGAGGATATCGGCAATGTCGAAATGCTTAAATGTCTTGCCGGCGAGACCGTGATAGTTTATGAGGATCGATACATCGTCGTATTTTGGAATCCGCCGATCTCCGAGAACAAAGTATTTACCGTCGTCCCTGCAGACGGCTGTCGACGGAAGGTTCAAATACTTGTTCATCAGGGCGAAAGCAAATGTCGGGAGGTATGTGTCTTCTCCCGGATCTTTTGCGAGCGCTTTGTAGCGCCGGTACAGCCCGTCTTCATCGTTTGGAACATAGACAACGCCGACTGAACTGTCCGCCGAATAAAAAATGCTGTGGTAATTCTCGTTCTTGCGCTTGATTGATACGTTTTCGCTTCGAATTTCGGTCTTGCCGGCAACGACAACGTTTCGGTATTTCTTGATGGCATCCCGGAGTTCGTTATCGTGCTGCAGGCCGTGTCCGTCGGGATCCTCAAAGGAAAAGTCGATTCCGATCGCGCGTACGCCGGCTCTGTTGAGATTGCGGATTGCACGGGCATAATAGCTTCGGGGAAAAGGGAAGTGTTCCGGAACAGTCGCGTCGGATTTTTCAGAGACTGTCACAATTACGACGTCGAGGGAGTCCTCTAAATAGGGGAGCGGACCGCGCTTTGCGAACGATTTATCGATAAAGGAAAGCTTCAGCCTGTCGAAGAAGTGGAACTCAAATACTGCGTCCTGCACAAAAACGATTACAAGCAACGCAATACCCACGCTGAGGGAAATTCGAATAAGCCACGGCATCAAACGTTTGAAGAGTGGCCCGGCCATAGTGTTAGAAGTTGATGCGGTAAATCAGGCTGACGTATGAATCGTTCTTCACACCTGAGTTGATGATATATTCGTAATCGAACGCCGCGCTCTGATTATGCGCGATGGCATAGAGCAAACCAAGTTCCAGCACGGTGCGTTTAAAATCCCCGAACGTCGGGGCAATTGTGCCGGACAGCTTCAGCATATCTTGATAAATCTTGTACCGCCCGTTGAGCGTGATGGTTGTATAGTTCAGCGATGTCGAGGAAATCACTGTTTTCAAAACTCCTCCGGTTGAATCTACCGCGGCCATCGGAATGGTGTTCAAACTTACCGTATACCCGATCGAGGACTCGAGCGGGAATGTATGAACGGTATTGATCAACAGGAATGCGTTGAAGCCTTTGACGTCTTGTTTATTCGCGGTGTTGTCCGTTTTATTTGAGAAGTCGAGGCTCAGCGTGGCGTTGTGTCTTCCCCAGTATGAAAAGTCGTACGTCGATTGTACGAAGTAATGGTTCGTCACATCGTTAATCGCTCGCTCTGCCACCACGCTGTCTTGGTCGAGCGGGTCGATTGGATTGGAGTTGTCATTGTTGCCGAATCCGATGGTAAAGTTGGGCATGTTCGAAGTCGGGTAGTATGAAACCGATGTGTTGAACGATGCGTATGTTGTCGTCAGCGCGACTTCTCCCTTTGAGGTCAGAATCGTGTCCTGTCCACCTGTGTTGTTTTGCAGCCGTTCGTAGCTCCCAGTCAGGAAGACGCTGTTCCCGACTAGCCGCAGTCTGTCAAAAACATTAAAGCCTTTGACATCCTTCCTCAATGCCGAGGTGCCTTCCGAGGTATAATCTGCACCATGATAAATGTACGTCCCCTTGAGATAGTTTCCGAAATAATTGACTGCAAGCCCGGTCTCATAGACTAATGCCGAAAGTCCGGGGGGAAGTGGTTGAAGGTTTTCATTCAGTGTGATGACCTTTGAAAGGTACTTTGTGCCGTATTTCTTCAGAAGGTCTTTTGTGCTGCTGCTCAGTTGTGAAGTATCGATGCTTGCGTCGGTGAATTCGGGTGCCGATATGTCGATGTTGTTCAAACTGTACGACGCCTGCCCGGTAAATTCGAAGTGATGGTTGTCAAACGCGATAACCAAGTCGCTTCCCGCGACAACATTTTCCTGCGGTTTGACGAGTGTGTCCGCCGCACCGTACTGATCCTTTGATTTCAAATACGAGAAGCCGAGCTGGAAATTTTCACCAGAGCCAAAGCTCGGGCGGACAACTGTGAGGTTGCGCTTCAGCGTCGGCGTTAAGATCTGCTGGCTTGAATCGATGTCGACTCTTCGAACCACCTCACCGGACGCAAAATCTAAATTAAAGGCGCCGAGGAGCAGGTCCGCGGATACTCCGCGGATGCGCTTTCCATCCAATACGGTTGAGGGGAATCGGGGGTATACGTCGCCAATCCCCAGTTGTGCGTATTTTGCATCGAGCCCGAGAAAATATCGATCTTGCGGCTGCCGCGTTGGATCCTCTTCCGAAGTGAGATAGATATTGCCCGTTGCTTTCAAAATGCCGTATGAGGCATTAGCATTTGTGTTCAAACGCCGGTACGGCGTTTCGGCTCCCTTAATGTCTTCATTGCGCCCTTCCGCCTGGGCATTTCCGGAATACTGAACCTGATCTTCCAACGCCTGCGCCTGCCCGTTTGTGATAACCGTGAATGTCCGCTCGATTGTATGGTATGGCGCTCCCGTTTTATCGTATACGTCGACACGCAGCGTATGTACCCCGTTCGACATGTTCTTGGGGAGGGCGTCGGGGGACACGATCGTCAGATCGCCTGCCGTCACCTTCATCGCTGAAAGGTCAATATTGTCTATATATACTTTTGTCCTTTTTCTATCGACTTTGTCGGGAGCGTAAACGAAAGAAATTGAAATATAGATATCCTCCGGAAGCAGTCTCTCCGATTTATCGGGACTAAGGAAAAGTATCTCTTGGTCTTTTGCTGATTTCACCCCCACCGGAATTCGCGTTGGCGCTGCCGTTGGATTTTGAAACGGATAGGTTTCAATTGCGCCGGTCGATGTTTGCGCCTGCACATAGACTTCCATAAACGGCGGCGTCACCTCATCCTCAGCGATCGTTACCGTCGCCGTATCGCTCGTGATCTGCATTTCAAGTATGCGAAATTCAGATTGACCGAATTGACGGTAATACAATACCACCCGGCCAAGTTCTGTCGATTTAGCCAGCTCTACCGCGACGCGAAGAGGCGCCCCCTCCTTTGCCTCGCCGTAATGGATCGCTCGGATGTAGGTGTTGATCTGAGAATGAGTTGCGATCGGGGTAAGAAAGATCACAGCGGCGGTAAGGCATAATAAAATTTTTTGGGACGATTTCCGTAGGAGAAAGTCCATTGGCAGACCGGGAGAAAGGTGAACGATTAATGGCATCAAATAAAAAACCGCCTGCAATCTAAAAAATGGTGCCGATAATTGCAAGCGGTTTTTCTCACTGAAATGCTTCAG
>CAZXQG010000112.1:0-6732 GCA_964642725.1 uncultured Chitinophagaceae bacterium | reverse complement strand
GGAAAGGACGTGCGGATTGGCGGTGGTGCAACCGTCGTGAGGCAATACTTGCGAGCTGGACTCATTGACGAACTACACCTCGTCATAACGCCCAAGTTGCTTGGAGCTGGCGAACGTCTTTTTGACGGAACTGAAGAAGTGTCCCAAAGATATGAATATACAGAGTTCATAGCTTCTGAGGCGGCAGCACATGTCCGATTGGTTAAACGCAAATAGAGTTCAAGCCTCGCAGGTGTGCGGCCTTACCTGCCGCTCCCCGCTGGAATGCGCGGGGTCTCACAAATAGCGTTCGACAAGTCACGCTAAAGCGGATGGTGCCTCTGACACTCACTGACGAAAATAGCCGTCGGGCCAACGATTCGGGATGCTCCTTCAATTGGTTTTCGCCGTGATATGCGTTGATACCAGAGACCTTCTACTTCTGAAAAAAATGGACTAAACTTCGTTCTGGCATATAAACTGGCGTCAAATCAACGCGGACGAGGACATTGTGTGGCAACCCCGCTGATATTCGGTCATGATAGGCGAAAGCGCCAAGCAAAAATTAGGCTGGATTAACTGATAGAACTCTTTGCAAACAAAAAGGCATCCATATTCATAGGGATGCCTTTTTTTCGTGGTCGCGGATTTAGCCGCCTGCGGCAGTATTTTGCTGGTTCTTTTTTTAGCAGTGCACTATTTAATGAGCGCAAGCCTTTTCGTTGAGATAAACCTCTGTCCGTTTTTCCCTTGAGCGTCAATACGATAAAAATAAATTCCGCTCGGAACATTGCTTGCATCAAATTTCACAGAATATTTTCCTGGATTTTGATGAGCATCAACAAGCGTCTTCACTTCCCTCCCCAAGACATCGTAAATTTTTATGCTCACTTTACCTGCTGACGCCAATTGGTAGTTAATGATGGTTGACGGATTAAACGGATTTGGATAATTCTGTGAAAGTTGATACGAATTGGGTATCTCATCCTGAAGATTCTTCACTGCCGTTACAGGATTAAAGGGGGTAATCTTGCCGATGTAGCTGGTCACGGTGATGGAAAGCGATGAACTTGTCTCTTCAGAAGACAACGTGTTGTCCGATTCAATGTCGGTATTATTATATGTGACGAGGTATCCGTATTGGGTCGGCGTTATCTGGCCATGCGGGTCCGGTGAAGCGAAGGAGATGCTTTTGCCGCTTTGGACGGGTGCGTAACTTTCTGAGTGTTGAGGATCGTACTGGCACCCTCCCCCCTCTGCAGGGCTCGGCGTCTCCGACCACATGTACGACGATTTCAAACCTTTGAAATTTGAACCTGTACTGAACTCGCTCAGATTGTTGCCAGGGTCGTAATACAAGAAGGCCAGGCCGGCCAGTAACGGAAAAGTTGTGGCAACTTTGCCATTAATGGTTGTCCCGTTCATCTGAATATCGAGACAGTCACCGAACCCCGTACGATACCCGAAGTAATGCGCGAAACTTTTCCCCGACAGAGCCCCGCTGTCCGATGTGAAATCAAACGTCGAACCATTCACAAAGCCGTAACCAATCGCGGTTCCCTTCATTGTGTAGGATTCCGCTGAATCTATGCAGTTTCTGGCGCCCGTGGAATTGATCGCGTCGGAGTAGGATGACTTTCTGATCGTCCACAAGAAATCCAGTCGCCAGATCGATGAAGTATCCGGAGTTCCTACAGTCAACAAACTCTGGGCGCCGATGTTGACGGTATCTTTCATGACTGTGATCAAATTTGAGATGTCGGCTGCGATAACTGTAATTGCAGGCGAATCTCCGGCGTTGAAATTCACTGTCGCATTTCCCTGTCCATCCGTCTGGGCACTTTGAGCGGCGAATTGCCCATTACCCCCGGAAAGCTGAACCGACACGCCGCTTAAAGGAGAGCCGTCACAGTCTGTTACGTTCACCGTCACCGGCACCGAGCCATGTAACGGAACGTAAGGCATAGATGGACTAATGGTTGCTGTCGGCGCGATACATTCCCCCGGATTAGAAGCTCTCAGTTGGATCTGGTAATTCCTTATTTTTGCGATGATCGGAAGAATGCCTGCAGTCGCATTACCGGTAGCTCCTTCCACATTGGGCACGGTCGCAGAACTGAAATTTGCGGATCCGCTCGCAACCTGAGTCCGAGTTCTCGCATCGAGAAGAGACACGGTGAGTTTATAACTTCCCGGTACGCCGGTAATCGCGCTCTCGACAATGAAGTCTCCGAAGGCAATGCCGGCAGTGTCGGGCACCGATCCTACCTTCCCTGAATAGACGGAATCGATCGATAGCGTGTCCGCAGTGCCGTAATTCAAAAGGAAAATGTGTTTGAAGGAGGTATCGCTCAGCACTTGCCGATACACAAAGCCGGAGGCGGTTGAAAGAATCGAGTCAGGGTTAGAAGAATTTGTCGTTGCAGAAAGATAGTTGCAATCATACAAAACCACAGTTGGAATGGGCCAATTGTCATCGGCTTTCGCCTTTGCTGCACATGTAAGTACAGCAAAAAATACAATGGCACTTCTAACCAAGAGATTAGTTCTTCCTTTCATACGGCTCTTTCCATAAATGCTGGTGAATTCTCTTTATGAAGCAGAATTAGTTTTTGGGCTGAACGGCAATATCTTTTGTAGCTTTTTTTACAGTCATTTGGTAAACACTGGTTGATCGAGAATCCAAGAACAATAGATGAAATGAAATGTCGACGGGCGCTGGTTGCTGAAGACAGCTCGTAACAACAGAAAATAATATGCGAAGCCCTTGTGTTCTTGTTTCAACATAGTGTTGCGAAGACTACTCTGCCCTGGGCGTGCAATTCTTCCGGCAAGAACAATTGCACCAACATAAAACGTAAATCGAGCAAACAAAGTTCCTTATTGCAACTATAAACTGCTCTAAAGAGCGCTCAAGAGTTAATGTCAAAGGTTGTGTAAGAAGGAATCAATCGAGGCGCTGCAAGCTGGGTGATTTTTTTTGTTTAAGTTGTTCAAAGGACTCAGTAAAAGTATGTGCCCATCGATTGGTCGTAGCCGTCTTTGTTGAGCAATAACAAGCTGACAGAGCGGACTTCCGCGAAGGAATACAGTTAGCAGCATTGGTTCTGAGTTTCACGCTGGCAAAGATCGACTCAATTAATTTGGTGGATTTAATACTGGGCCGGTGTTGTTTTGGAAGCTGCATGGTGGCAAATAATTCATGATGGGCTTAGTTTAACGAACTTACAACATTGAATACTGATTGCCATAGAAGGTGCGAAGACGAATTACAAGGGTTTCCGCTTTTTGTCGAGAACCGGCAGAATAGCCTTTTTTGTATCTCGAATTGGATCTGCCCCCAAAAAATGATCCAATATCCTATACCGGAAGTCATCAAAAAAGGGAAGCGAGTCATGTCATTGAACTACAGACCACCGGCGCCGGAGAGATTCTACCTCCTTCCGCTTGCCAGTGCTTGAAGGAAAAAACTATACTACGCAGAGGCATATAAATTGGGGGCAAGCCAGCGAAAAAGTGTTTCGCTCTCAACGGGATATTTTTTTCTTGACGGTACGTTTCTATTTGTCTGGACCATCGTACAAGAAAACCGTTCTATTTTATTTGGCTTTCTTGTTGTGAGACCAGCATTGATGGCTGATTTCCCAACCAGTTCTGATGCAATATTTGTAAAACAAAAGACCGATTGAGATGTTTTGCACACCAAGCACTCCTCCACATGCTCCAGAATTTCCTCGGGCAGCTAATCTTTCTCGTCCGTTACCATGGCGCCGACGTATTGTGCGAGTTGTTTTTTCCCTCCGAAAATTCTAACTTTAAATCAACGGGGCAAGCGGAATCATACCTACTACCTCGATTTTTCTCCGTCTCCTTAGAAACTCTGTGACCAAAAGTTGCAATTTCGCACACGAGCACACAACCATGCAGGGCGATGACAGCCGTACTTCGTTTCGTGCGATTCTTTGCTGATTTTTTTTGTAGTCCGGTGCTGTCATGACGGAGTGTGTTTTTTGAATTCTTATTTGGAGAATCTCATGAATAATATTATACGATTCAAAATCATCTTATCGTTCCTGTTGTCGGTGACAATTCCGGTTCTCTACGCTGGAATGTCTGAAGCAGCACTTGCGCAAACATCGAACAACATATTTTCGACGCCGAAAGTCAGATCAATCAAAGCAATCAAAGGCAAACAGCAGAAACGTAGTCTAAAATCAGTTCGCACAACGATCAGTACTCATCGGCTGATGAAAGATGCTGACATCCCCGGCGGTTTCGGCTTTTCGGCTTCCATTGGCACGTTTAACTCGATCTCTGCAACCGGAGATTCCGTCGACACTGGTCCGCTTGGTGCAGATGATAAAACGTGGGACAACATTCCGATCGGTTTCGCTTTTAGTTATCACGGGACTTCATACACTAAAGTTGCCGCCTGCAGCAACGGCTGGCTCTCGTTCGATTCGACATCAACAAGCAGTGCAAATGGCTACGATACTCCCAATGATCTCGCGGCTGCCACTGATATAGATCCATTTATTACTCCCTTGTTCGGCGATCTTTATCTAAACGGTAACATTTATTACCGGACTAATGGAATCGCTCCAAACAGGACATTCACAGTTGAATGGAATAATGTCGCGGCAGACTACAAATACGGTGACGGAACCATAGAGATCAACGCGAATTCCCTTTCATTCCAGGTTGTCCTGTATGAGGGAAGCGGTGAAATTAAGTTTGTATATACTCCTGGTCCGGATGCGGCAACGACCTTCAATAATCCGAACGGCAGCGGTTTATGCGCGGGACTCGTTGATCTCAGCGGGAATTTCATTTCGATCAACACGCTCAGCACATCAGCGACCGTCAGTTCGACTTCTGAAAGTGATACACTGAACACGCCGCCGTCCAGCGGCCTAACTTTCAGTTTTGTGCCCCGGCCTTATGGCTCGACGTTAGCGGCGAGCAGCGTCTTATCGACATCGGCGATAGTCCATGGAATGGTATATCCTATGGGCTCAAGCATTAATGCCAGGTTCTTGTTCGGGACAACATCCGGCGTCTATACCGACAGCATGAATGCTTCGCCTCACACTGTCACTGGCAGCAATCCAGTCCCCGACTCAGCCATGTTGACGCACCTCGTCATCGGAAGAACTTACTACTATCGGATCGCAACGTTGAGCGGAGGGAATTACATGCTTGGCGATGAGATGAGCTTCACGACTCTTACGCCTAACGCCGCCGCCGGTCCGGCAACGAATATCCTCAGAACATCAGCGACGCTCAGCGGCACTGTATCTCCTTACAATGTAAGCACGTCAGTGCGGTTCTTATATGGAACAGCTTCCGGAGTTTATACCGACAGCATAAGAGCAACTCCGGGCACAGCAAACGGAGACACAACGACGTCTCTTTCCGCTGCGTTGAGCGGTCTTACTCATGGAACGACATATTACTACCGCATATCCGGCAGGAGCACTTCGCCGGCAAACTACTTTGTCAGCGATGAACAAAGTTTCACGACTCTTCTTTCGGCAAATGCCATGTGGGGAAACGCACTCGGCTTCAATGGCTCGATGCAGTATGCTCATTACGGAAATGTGCTGACGACAAGTACTGCTAACATTACGCTTGAAGGCTGGGTAAAATGGAATGGTAATCCTGGCGGGGCCCCGTACGGATGCATTCTCTATAATGGAACTACAAATTCCAGCGGCTATGGTCTTTACATTGAAAAATCCACCTCGTATCTGTGCATACACGTGGGACCGTACATGGCAAATTCAAGTTGCGCGTTGCCGGTAGGATTATGGACGCATGTTGCATTGACATCCGATGGCAGCGGCAATTGGACACTCTACATAAACGGAGTTGACAAATACGAAGCGGGTTTCACAGCAGTTTCTCCCAGCGGGGATTTCTTGGCTGGGGGCAATCCAAATACCGAATGCTTCAACGGCTGGATCGACGAAGTGCGCTTTTCGAATGTTGTAAGGTATCCATCGGGTTTCACGCCGCCGGCTGCGCCTTTCACGAAAGACGGCAATACGATTGCATTATACCATTTTGATGAAGGCTCGGGCTCGACTGCCGCAGATTCGTCGGACAGTCATTTCGATTTGACGCTTGTAAATAGCCCGGCATGGGGCGGCTTGAAAGATGGCACGCTTCCGGTCCAGGCAACAGACTTCATTGCAAAGGCAGATGTCGGATCAATAAGACTCTCGTGGAAGACACAGAGTGAAGTGAACATTGCAGGATTCAACATTCTGCGTAAAGACCCGGGTGTAATCATGTTCACACTCATCGCAGGTTATGCAAACAATGGCAACTTGAAGGGCATGGGGACGAGCAGTTCCGGCAGGGGCTACAGTTACACGGATTCGAAAGTCAATTTAGGTTCAACGTATCAATACAAAATACAAAGCGTCGATGTGACTGGGACGACGGAAGACCTGACGATGCTTTCAGTCACGGTGGATGCTCCAAAGAGCTATGCAGTGTATCAGAACTATCCGAACCCGTTCAATCCGACGACGTCGATTTCATTTGACATTCCATCGCGATCGGTTGTATCGTTGAAGGTTTTTGATCTGTTAGGAAGGGAAGTGTCGACGATTGTCTCCGGAGAATTACAGGCAGGAAGGTATACACGGCAATGGAATGCGACCGACATTTCGAGTGGCGTATATTTTTATCGTCTGCAGGCTGGTACATATAGCGAGACGAAGAAACTTTTGCTGTTGAAATAAT
>CAZXQG010000111.1:3295-6759 GCA_964642725.1 uncultured Chitinophagaceae bacterium | reverse complement strand
CTGACTTTCCCGCTCAAAGAGCGGGACGCTCTAGCCAGGCTGAGCTACACCCCGTTTTAAATTATATCATTTTCGCGGTTATTCTTCCTTTTGATGCTTCAAATTGCCAACATCAGTTAGCAATTAGTTAGCAATTTCACTTCTACCAACGATATATCCTCCTAGACATCCCGCTCGCCTGACGGTGCAACGCAGGAGGAACAAGTTAAAGAACTTTTGATTGATAGCGATTTGAATGTCTCGGTTGCGTGAATAATTTACAAAACTACGGATTAGCAAACAAGAGAGGGGCGACAGTTATTCGGGGAGCGCGTTGAGGCGGAATCGGTCAACTGAATTGTTTCTACGGCGTTGCGCAAATTTTGATATTCAAGGTGTGCATAGATTTGCGTCGTTACAACGGACGCATGGCCCAGGATCTTCTGGACCTCAGCAGAGGGACTGAGGACTGAACGAGCCATGATGCGTAAGAATGCCGCAACGATTGAAGATGAATTCTGTCGGACAGACCTGCGGCCCTTACGATGGCTTTGAACTTCTGCAAGACAGTTTTATGCCGCTGGCTTGAATGACAGTCTGCTAACATCGGTCCATAAAAAATCTCATCAGCCAAGTTCGTTCTTTCTAACTCAAAATTGTCCGAACCCGGTTAATCCAACTACAATAATGAGATTCACTTTTCCATCACGGTCGGCTGTATCATTAAAAGTCTTCGATATGTAAGGACGAGAAGTGCCAACAATTGTCTTTGGAGAATTGCAGGCTGGAATTTGTATTCGGCAAACGTACGCATCGGCCTTCGCCAGCGGAGATTACTTCTATCGTTTGGAGGTCAGCAATTTTGAGCAGAAGAGGGAATTGGTCGTGGTGAAAGAGCAAATCTCAAGGGTTGATGGTCATTGCTCCATGTCACATTCGGACTTTATTCCTTGATTCCCCTATTAAATTGCGCTACCTTCGAGCAGGTAAAGTTAGCGAGTTCGGGGAATTGTTGGAGATACGGTTTGGGATGAATAACCTCTGAATTCGTTTCGCGCGATGAAAGAGGTTTTTTTATGTCGCGCTCACTTCCCCCTCTTGCGGTCCCATGATGTCCCGGGAAGAAACTCCAATACTGTTAAATATAAAAAATAGATGAATGCGCATCATTACCTTTTTATGGAATGAAGAAACATATGAAAACAATTCTCTTCTCATACGCATTGATATTCGGATTGTTATTTTTTACAGCGACTGAATCTCCAGCTCAATGGGCACAAATCAATTCAGGGCTGACAAATACTAACGTTCGAGCGCTTGCCGTCAAGGGGACCACTCTATTTGCCGGGACATCTGCGGGTGTTTTTGTATCTACAGACAACGGCAGCAATTGGACTGCCTCCAACACCGGCCTGACGAATACCAGTATTGCGTCGTTGGCTTTGGTCGGTGCCAGTCTTTTTGCCGGATCCGGAGCGGGGGTCTTTGTTTCCACCAATAACGGCAATACTTGGAACTCTTCCAATGCCGGCATGACAAGCACGAATGTTTACTCATTTGCCGTTGCGGGTCCCAGGCTCTACGCGGGAGGCCTCGCGGGGGTTTTTGTATCCACAGATAACGGCAACAATTGGACGGCCGACACATCCGGCTTGGCGAACAAAATGGTCATGGCACTCGCAACGAGTGATACGAATATCTTTGCCGGGACGTACGGCACGGGGGTCTTTCGCTCCTCAATCAATAGCGGGGGATGGGTTGTAGACAGCTCGGGTTTAACGAGTAAAAACACCCGGGCTCTCGTCGTGAGCGGCAATAATCTCTTTGTGGGAACCGATAACGGGATATGCCGAAGGAATCTCAACGGCACGCATTGGACAGGAGTCACCAATGGATCGACGGGCAAATATGACCGGTGCCTCGCCGTCAACGGCCCCAATCTTCTCGCTGGAACTTCACCCGGCGGCTTTGTGTATTCAAACCTCAATGGGTCGGTCTGGACTGGTCTCAATTCCGGATTGACCAACTCTTCTGTCTATGCTCTTGCAATCCGCGGCTCCGATCTTTTCGCCGGGACCTATGGAGGTGGAGTGTTTCTCCTTCAGAACTACAAGAATTACATGCCGTCGATACTTTCGGTTGCACCAAACAACAATACCACCGATTCAATAGTTACTGTTGTTGGGTCGAATTTCGGACAAACTCAGGGAGCAAGCACGGTCAAGCTCGATACCGTGGCGGCATCCATAAGAAGTTGGAACGACACGGTCATTACCGCCCGAATCCCTCCGGGTGTCCATGGGTGTGTCTCTCTCTTTGTTACTGTAAACGGAACCAGGACTTCTTCGCCGGACAACTTCTATGCATTGAACGGAAGCGAATCTCCTTACTTTCTCTCCATCATGTACGAACAAGATACAGTGAAAAATGTGTTCTGGAATTATTCGGACGGAATCCTCTGCGGTGCTTCCATGCTATGGTACTCTACTCCCAAATCATTCACCTCTCAGTTTTACTGCATCACCGATCAATCAACATCCGTAAACGCTGCTCATAGCCTTACCGTCAGCCGGTATGATGCTTCGCGCGTCTCGGTCGTAATGCAGCCACACAATACCGTTGCTGTGTGCACCGTAGATGGCGGTGTTGCAGTGGGGCCCATGAACAACATTACTCCTGGAGACTACTTTATGACTGTTTATTACTACCCCATCGGGTCCGTCAGAGAACATATCGAGGTCAGCGTCTCGTCCGTGCCGTTGCCGGTGGAGCTTTCATCGTGGTCGGCAACGACGAACGGATTGAATACGGTATTGCGATGGACAACGGCTACGGAAAGCGGCAACAGTGGATTTGACATCGAACGACGAGTGGCAGGCCGGCGCGAATGGACAAGAATTGGATCAGTAGCCGGAGCTGGCACAAGCAACATTCCCCATAGTTATTCTTATACAGACAACACCGAGGTAACCGGAAGATATACATACCGTTTAAAGCAGATCGACCGAAATGGCATGTTCAAGTATTCGGAAGAAGTTGAAGTCACTGTTGAATCACCCAAAGTGTTCGCATTGAACCAGAATTATCCTAATCCTTTCAATCCGACAACCACAATCCGCTATTCCATCCCGAATCCTTCACATATAGCACTCTCAGTCTTCAATACGCTTGGACAGAAAGTAGCCGAACTTGTAGACGCGGACAAGGAATCCGGTGTTTACAACGTCACTTTCGACGCTTCCGGATTTGCATCCGGTGTCTATTTTTACCGGATGCAGGCGGGGAGTTACGTAGACACAAAGAAATTGATTTTGCTGAAATAACTGTACCATCTGGTTTTCATTAAGATATTCAGGAGGCCGCCTTGCCACCAGACTGGCCTTCTCTTTTTTGTTTTGGATGCACGCGGTGCAGCTCCGCACTGCCCGATCCAGAACCAAGAGTTATTAGAACCTATCTCAAAAATGGTCTTGCGTTTGCCCTTC
>CAZXQG010000111.1:0-3195 GCA_964642725.1 uncultured Chitinophagaceae bacterium | reverse complement strand
GCTTCTACTTATCTCCCTCATCCTGCCACACAACTAATTCGATTCCTCTAGCCTCGAATACTTCAGCTTGATTTGGATAAAAGATGGTCTAAGTTAAATCTTGCTTTAGCATTTTTTTTTATATACCGTGGAACAGAGATTTTCCCTCCGTTCACAATCTTTGGGACGAATATGAGTTGGTTGTTCGGCGTTATCGGCAAAACCGTTGCGCAAAAAACTTTCTCGCAATCCCGCTCAATACACACTGTGCCGCTCCATACTTATTATAAGGAACGCGAATTCTATTTTGCCGCAGGTGGATTCAACCCTACTTGTCTGTCGAGCAAAACAACCAACAATAACAACGAAATTGATTCCTTTTGGATTGCACTGGGTTGTGCGTTAAAAAATGGTCGCGCGACAGGGATCATACTAACTTCCGATGATTGGTCTAACGTCAACAGCCATAAATACCAGCTGCAAGATTTAAACGGACATTATGTTTTTTTGTCGTATGAACGCGGACAATATGAGGTTTACACGGATCAATTGGGACTTCGAACCCTGTATTGGGCACAAACGAACAATGAAACGATAGTCAGTTCCAAGATTGATTGGGTAGCCAAATATGTGCGAGGGTGCACAATCAACTTCGAAAGTCTAGGATCGCGATGGTTGATGTTTAATCAACTTTCATATGATAGTCTTGTTAACGGAATCCAAAGACTTGGTCCTTCGGGGAAGCTGATCATCAACCGAGACGGCGTCAATCATTCTCATAAACTCTATGAACCAATTGTCAGGCAAGAGTATTCGCCGGATGAAATTGTCCAATTATTGCAGCAGTTTGTCAATCCGGACCTCAAAGAAAAATCGCACATAACCCTGGGCCTTTCCGGCGGATTGGATTCACGAGTCTTGCTTTCATTGCTGCTTTCTTCAAATAACAAATCTTTCCAGACGCACACTTTTGGAAGCAGCAAGGATCCGGATGTTTCTGTTGCGGAAAGAATCTCAAGAGACAACAATATTTATCACCTTTCGTTTGATGCTCCCCTTCCGGCAGCGAAAGACATGCTGCGCCTTTCCAGCGACTACGTTGCAGACACCAATCTGGTTGAACCGGCTTCAACCGTTTTGAGATTGCAGCATTATCAAGCTCTTGATGCATTGCGACTACTGATGGTTGATGGAGGCTTCGGCGAAATCGGCCGCCGCCAATATCTGAACAGACTGGGGCTCAAAGGAAGAAGAGAACTCGAAGGAAAAAACATTGAAGGAGTCCTACGATATTTGCGACATTCAAGAGCAGATTTTTTTAACGCCGAAATAACGCAGCAAATGGAAGGCGGGATCAGAAAAGAGATTGCGTATATGCTGGATACAATGCCCAGCCTAAAAGACTATGGCATGGGTAATTTCTTAGATCTGTGGGCAGTCAGAACGCGAATACCGAATCTTGGAAGCGATGAACAAGCGCGCTTGGATTCTATCATTCTAAATTACATGCCGTTCGCGCAGCCGAGTGTCATTAACAGTGTTTTCAACATACCCGCACAATTCAGAAAAAATGGAGCTTTGTTTCGGAGGATTATAGCGGAACACTTCCCGAAGCTGGCACGATATCCGCTGGTCAAAAACAATGTCACCTATCCTTTTTTCTTATCGACAGTACCCGCATGGTTATACACAAAGGCTAAAAGCAAGATCGGTTACCATTACAACGACGATTCAACACATTTATTTCTAGAACTCATGAGAGAGTTTATTCTTGATTCATTGAATTCGAAAAATGTCCTTGAATGTGCGGCGTACAACTACCAAAAAGCCTCAAAGTATATTAACGCGTATTATGCCGGCAACAAAGCTTTTGCTACCGAGGTAAACTGGTGGTTGACATTTGAATTGTGGAGAAGAAACATTAATGAATAGAGACTTCTGAATAATCAGGAAAGCTTGCCTCGCGCAAAGTCGCTAAGGTGCAAAGTATATTAAAAATTAAGCTTATGCGTCTTTGCGTCTTCGCGTGATACTATTTTTCAGATGTTTCGGATACTGAGTTCATACCACGCGCGGTTTTCATCCTCATTCACTTCGATCGTTATCCTTCCACTTAGCGCAAGTACTCTCTTTCTATATAGAGCCTATCTCAAAAACATGTCACTTTATCCTTCTCCCGAAGGTCCCGAAGGGACAGGATGAACGGGTGATTTGTTCACCCTGAGCAATCCCGTTCCGCAGAAGCGGAACGGGAGCGTCTGGCTAAGCCATCCCTTCGGGAGAAGGGCCAACGCAAGACCATTTTTGAGATAGGTTCTAGAAAAAGATTAAGTAGTCACGTGCAATAACTGTTCCGACAATTTTTGAAGTTCAGCGAGTGGTGCAACGGTTGGGCAAGTCGCGGGGCATGGTTGCGACCGTGAACTTATCGGTCACGGAGTGCGCACATTTTTTTTCCAAATCCTAATGAACGCAAATATCAACACAATATTTACTATCCACATGGCCACTTCGAGCCACAGCCATTCATGGTACAATCCCGATTCTCTTTCATACTCGTGCATGATTGAATCGAGGCAGAGGTGGAGGCCATACATTGGAATAAACACCAGCACCTTACTGATAGGGCCTAAATGGGCGCTCTCGTACAGAATTCCACGATCGGATTTGACATAAAACCCATACCCGCCTAAGAGATCCGGGAGATCTCCAAGTACTGCACCGACAACAATCAGCGCCCAGAGGATTACTCTCTTACGCACGCGGGAAATAAAGGGAGCGACCATCATTAATGCGCCTTGGGTCGCGTGACATACCGGGTCAGCCATGGTGTTAAAGTTTATTATGGATTGTTCTTTGTTTCAGGTCCGTTGTCTGCAAATGAATTCCTCTCTCAGGTAGAATCAGAATTTGCGACCAACCCGCGATCAAAAATCGGATAACGATAAAGTTAGGAATTTCCGGAATATGGGTCAAATCATTCAACTTAAATGATAGATGTTTGATGTGATACCTGAATTCGGCCGCACATTATGACAAATCCGCTGGGCAAAACAGTATGGTTGTTGCACATCGCACCGAAGATCCGGCTGTCATGGGAAAGGGTAGCGGGCTACTTTGTTTAATCGACCCTTCGACGCGTCCCCCTTCGGGGGACTTGCTCAGGGTGAACAGACCATGTTCATCCTGAGTAAGTGAGCGGAGCGAACGCATCGA
>CAZXQG010000110.1:0-6962 GCA_964642725.1 uncultured Chitinophagaceae bacterium | reverse complement strand
CGGTCGAGAATGCGCTGCACGCTTTCGTTGAGCGTATAGTCGTTCAACTGCCGGCGGTTGCGGGGATGTTTTGCAATATCGCGCGCAAGCTCTTCGCGCCATTTGGAAAGGTCGTCAAGAAATGTTTTGTCGAGCGCAAAATCGCCCGTTTTCTTCTGGAGAAGCTTTTTGGTAAGTGTGTCGAGCGAACCGGACTCCACTGCTTCGCGCGAAAACGTATCGTAGAGATGGTCGAATTCGTCAAGATACTGTACATAGGTCAGGTCGAATTCTTTGACGATGCCGAGTTTCGGTTTTTCGTAGAGCGGTTTGTGCGTGCAGTCGAAAACACGGAACTGCTCAAAATCCGTAAGAATGGAAACCGGCACTCTGCCCGAGAACCCGTAGCGTTTCACTTGAAAAATCGCATCCTGATTTTTCGAAAGGTCAACAAAAGGTTTCTTGGCCTCGACGAAAAATCTTGTTTGGCCCTTGATGCGGAAACGGTAGTCGGGTTTTTTTGTCGCTTCTTTGACACTCGCTTTGTATTCATCTTCTGCGATGTAGTCGAGAATTGAAGCGTACTCTTTGTATTCTTTCCCGAGTGTTTGCTTCGGGTCGAACATCACCGTTTGCTCGCGCACTTCTTTCCCGATGTTCGTTTTCACGCGCCCCTCGGGAATAACTTCCTGCAAATAGAGCGGTTTCATTCCGCGGTTGGTGATATCCCAGCCCAATGACTCGAAGAACGGGTCGATCAGCTGTTGGCGTGCTTGGGTTTCGTTAAAAGACGGAGATTTGAACTGATGGATATTCTGTTCGAAGAAATGTACCAGCTTCCCGATCGTGGATTTCGCGGAGCTTCGAGTTGTGTTCATGCTGTTTGTTTATCGGGGGTATAGATTTGCTCCCCTCCCTTTCCCGAAAAAAGGTAGAAAAAACATCGGCTAATTGCAACGATAAGACCTTGCAAGACTTTCGAAACCTTGAGGGTCTTTGAAAAACCAGACTCCTTCGCTTGCTCACGCTCAGAGGGGATTTTCTATAACCAGCTTTTGCGGGAAAACTCCCATCTGCAGCGAAGTGATACCATCCTCTCCAATAACAGCCATCCAACGTATCTCGGCGATCGAATGCTTGGTTTTCAATTCACTGAGCGCCGCGATACGGAGAATTTCTCCCGTTGTCACGGAATTCAACGGAACAAAATCCGTAACCGACGGCAGCTGTACGTCAGCGTTCCGGTTTTTTCGATCGGACGTAACATATTGAAC
This sequence comes from uncultured Chitinophagaceae bacterium, assembly GCA_964642725.1. Taxonomy (GTDB): domain Bacteria; phylum Bacteroidota; class Ignavibacteria; order UBA10030; family UBA8401; genus JAGVPT01. The sequence continues at coordinate 5,709 of CAZXQG010000110.1, read as the reverse complement.
TTACCACGGAGTGTCAGCTCATGAGGATGGATGTTCGGGAACGGGATGTAGGAAATGTCAGCGGCGGCGCTTCGAAAGCCATGCTTCGGGGTTTTGTTTCTCTTTTTCTTTCCAGACTTCAAAATGAAGAATGCTGCCGGAAACAGAATCGCCGCTTCTCGCTATCACCGTGCCGTCCGATACCTGTTGTCCTTCGGACACTGTGATATCCGACAGATGTGTGTAAACGGTATGGTACCCGCCGGCGTGCTTGAGAATGACAAGATTACCGTAGGACGGCAGCCAGTGAATCATCGCCACTTCCCCGTCGGCGACCGATTTCACCGGCGACCCGCTTTCGATCGAGATATCGATTCCGGTGTTCTGCGTTACTGTCTTCATCACGGGATGTACATGGTTGCCGAAATGTGCGACGACTGCCCCCGCCGAAACAGGCCAGTGCAATCTCCCTTTTAACGATTCAAACGGCGTTCCCGTTTCAGCCGGCGGCTCTTCCACTTCTTTCAATTTTAGCCGCCCCCGTTCAGCCGCACGTTCCCGCGCCCGGATCGCTTCATGTTCCTTTCGAATACGCTCTTTCTCCACAAGGTCGGTGATAATGTCTTCAAGTTCCTGGGCAGCCTGTGTTTTCCTCACCAGTTCTTTTTTCATCGCCGCTTTGTCTTTTCGGATTTCTTTCAGCGCCTGGGCCCGTTTGTGTTTTTTGTTTTGCAGGAATTGTTCTTCCTTTTCTTTGTTCGATATCACGTCCTGCTGCTCGTTGAGTTTCTCCTGGAGTTCGGCTTTCTCGGACTCAAGAATGAGCCGTTTATCCTGGATTTTCTCCAGATCTTTCTTGCGCTGTTCCGAGAACCGTTTCAGGTATTCGATCCGGATGTAGAGCTGGTTGATGGAGTTCGAGGAGAGGAGCGTTTCCAAGTCATACACCCTCCCGAACTTGTATACCGCAGTAACATATTTTGCATAGTGGAGCTTGAGGAAGGAAAGCTGCTTTTCCAAAAAAGTAATGTTGTCCGACGCCAGGGCTATCGACGATTGAAGCTGTTCTTCTTCATCCATAAGTTCGGAAAGGAGCGAGTGAACAAGGTTGCTTTGCTTCTCGTAATTGTCGAGCCGCTCGAGCGTCACTTTCTCTTTCTTTTCGCTCTCCTGGATGCGTTGTTCATACGCATCAATTTCTTTCCGAAGTTGATCGAGTGCGCGCTCCTTTTTCTTGATGTCCTGCTCGCCGCCGTTCACCACGGGGCACGAAAGCGCGGCAAGCAGAACGAGTATCGATAAGCGTTTCATGACATGTCTGTGGAAATGAGGATTCGAGAAACTACTTTTTCGTGACGTGCCGTGCGTCGCGCGGAACCTGGAGCGACAACGAACCGACGGGGGTATTGATATGAATATCATCGTAAAAAAGCGCTACCGAGGATTCCATCTCAGGTTGGGTCAAACGAATTGACTGCAACACTGCCGTTTCATCGCCGCGCCGGTCGTACTCAAAGCGTTCTTCGCTCGAGACTTCTCCGGCGGAATCGATGTGTTCGATACCGGTAATGCACAACGCCCGGCCGTCAACGCTGTACCGCGTCGCCCCTCTGTCGTGATGAAAAAAAAGAATATACGAATCATCTCGTATGAAAAAACTGTCCGGCAAAACCTCCGACGGCAGAAACGCCCGTGTGCCGCAGAAAGCGTCCACAACGTCGGCCGGGTCGATGCGAATATTCATGAATGCGGGCAGATTGTTACCATCAACATCTCCATCCATCACCTCGTTATTAAAGCTGCTGTAGAATACGTAATGTCCTTTTGCAAACAGCGCCGATGCAACATGAATTCCAAACGGACCTCCGATCTCAACAAGAACAGAGTCCGGCCTTTTCAGCCGGAGCTCAAAGGAACCTGAATTAACGAATGAGGGGGACTCGACGGAAATGGACCCTTTTGCTTCGAGGGTTGTAACATCATGCCTGCGGGAGTTCACAGCGTCGATCACCTCTTGTGCGGAATGATGAACCAGAGGTTTGTAAAGTTCTTTGGTCGGAGCACAACCCGAGAGCGCAATCATCGAACAGAAGATGAGCGCTCGTTTCATAATGAGCCGCGTGCTAACTTTTCTTTCAGTTGTGTATTTTTTGAATCTCTCTCCAGCGCTTTCGCCCAATACTCTTTCGCTTTGTCGATCTGGCTCAGCCGTGAATAGATGTCGCCCAGATGCTCATACACGACGGCGCTGACTTCTCCGCCATCGATCGCTTTCTTGACGTACTTTTCCGCTTCGATATAGTTGCCGAGCTTGAAATAGATCCAGCCAAAAGTGTCGAGATACGATGCATTAAGGGAATCTTTCGCCAATGACTCCTTCGACATCACGAACGCACGGTCAAGCTGTTCGCCGCGTTCCGCCAAACTGTATGCGTAATTATTGAGCACCATCGCGTTGGCCGAGTCCACCTTCAACGAGGCTTCGAACGTTTTATCAGCCTCGCTGTACCGTTTCAACGCATCGTATGTCGAGGCGAGCGATGAAAGTGCGTTGATGTCTTTCGGGTTTATTTCGATAGCACGCTGCAGCGGTACGATGGCATCTTCGTTGCGGTCCACCCGTGTGTACCCGTAACCGAGCAAAAAATTTATTCCGCCGTCGTTCGGCACCATCTGGCGGGCTTTTTCGAGAACCGCGATGGCCTGGTTGAAGTCTTTTTTGTCGAACAGGATCGATCCCAAGTACCACCATGCTTCGGCGTTCCATCCGGCAACTTTTGTTACCTTGTCGAAGTACTGGAATGCGGCACTGTCATTTTTTTCCACAATCGCGAGCCGGCCGAGATAGAACATCGGGCGCCAATCGTCGGGATACTGGTTGAGAAATACCGTGAACTGCGCTTTTGCGTTTGCGAGCAGCGTCGAATCCTTCTGGCTCTGCGCAAGATATGCTACGGCAATCCTGAAGCGAACGTCCGCTGCAAGCGAGTCGCTCTTCAGGACCGTCTCAAACTGTTCGCGAGCTTTATCCCACTTGTCTTGCTGCAAATAGATTTCTGCCATGGCACCGCGCAATTCTACGTTGTGCGGGTCCGATTCCAGCAAGTCGGTAAAGAGCGCCAACGCTTTGTCGAATTGCGCCGACCGAATGTACATCTCACCGAGATTTTGTTTGAGCGACATGTTGCTCGGGTCGATTTTCACCATCTGTTCAAACGCGACGGCGGCTTTATCGTACCGATGGAGAATTGAATTCAGTTCCGCGACCTTGAAAAGCACTTCCCACTCCGGACCGTTGCGCTGAAGAATCTTGTCGTACATTTCCAACGCCTGCTGCGGGTTTTTCGGCGCCACCAATTGCGCGATGTTGAACATGCTTTGCACGTGCGTGGAATCGATCTTCAGAATCTCCCTGTATTGCGCGATCGCCGAATCAACTTGAAGCGCTTTGATGTAAATATCGGCAAGTGTTTCGCGATAGGTAACGTTGGTTGAGTCGAGCTTAACGGCTTCGTTCGCTACTTCGGCTGCCAGGGCGGGCTTGTTCAATGCTGAGTAATCTTTCGCCAGCGCATAGTAAATTGCGGGGTCTTTGTCATACCGCAATGCGTCCTGAAACTCAATGATCGCCTCTGCATACTGGTTCTTGCTCTCGAACAACGACCCGTCGATAAAATGCTGCAGCGCAATTGACTTTTGGTCATTGTGTGCTTGTTCTTCGGCTCCGCTTTGTTTTTTTTGAAGCTGGACCTCCTTTTGCGAAGAGCATCCTGCCAACAACGTTACCATCACCATAACCAGCACGGAGTTGCAAAACTTCTCGCTCATACAGTCTCTTCCTTCCTGATTCATTTGTAAAAATATATCACTTTCAACGATGAGTTACAATACGGCAGCCAATCGACGCCATCACTCAACACTGCACTATGCAATGGAGGGCAGTGTCCTGATCCGAGTAATCGTGTAAGAATTTCTGAGTAACGTTATTCCTCACTTCGGGAGAATCCATGATGACAAAGTATCGTCACTCTGCAAAACTTCAGTTTGGCGGATCCTTCGCGGAATCTATCCCGCTGTAAAGCGGGCTCAGTAGACTGTACAAAACATTTTGAGATATTCACTGCCCAAATGAGGACATTGCTCAATGAAAGTAACTATTGGAATTTTGCATGCTACTTTTATATCTTTTAGAAAGGCAGCCCAATTCCAACCTGATACCGATAACAGTTAGACACCGAGTATTTTCAATAGTAAAAAGAGTCATAGGAACGCGTAACGAGATTTCTTCAAAAAATTTTCAATCATGAACATCCATCCTGTTACATTAGACGGAAAGGGCGTCAGGCTTGAGCCGTTAACGCAAGCTCATCACGCTCAATTGTGTGAAGCCGGATTCGACGAAGAGTTGTGGAGATTGACCACAACCATTATCCGCACACCGGGGGATATGAAAAAGTATATCGACACGGCGCTGAAGGACTTTGCGGACGGTAAAGCTCTGCCGTTTGCGATCATCGAAAAATCTTCAAACAAGGCCGTCGGAAGCACCCGGTTCGGCAATATTGACGCGGCACATCGACGGGTGGAAATAGGATGGACGTGGATAGCAAGACAATGGCAGCGCACCTTTGTCAATACAGAAGCAAAATACCTTTTGCTCTCCCATGCATTTGACACGCTTGGGTGCATGCGTGTTGAATTCAAAACAGATTCAACAAATAGCCGATCGCGAAACGCCCTGATGCGTATTGGGGCGAAAGAAGAGGGCGTTTTTCGCAACCATATGATTGTACCGGGCGGGCGTATCCGCCATTCTGTCTACTTCAGTATTATCGATTCAGAATGGAATGAAGTGAAGCGCGAACTAGAAAGGAAACTCGCAAAAGCATACTAATGTTTTTGAGTCCGACGTATTACTGTCTTCCCACCCCTACCTTTTTCACAACTCCCATTTTCGCACCGAGAAATCTCTCGCCGATCTCCGTAAACCTTGACGGGATGTCGCTCACATAAAACTGCAGGTTCGGTTTTTCCTTGCTCATGTTCCTTAAGCGGTGCTCATTCAACACGGTTTCCACATCGATTGCAGCCGCTTCCCCGGAATCAATCAGCACCGCGCTTCCTTTCAACGCGTTCGAGATGACATCCTTGAGGAGCGGATAATGGGTGCAGCCCAGCACAAGCGTATCTATTTTTTCCTGCGAGAACGGAAATAAATATTCCCTAGCAATCATTTCCGTCGCTTTATGGCCGACCCATCCTTCTTCGACAAGCGGCACGAAAAGCGGGCACGGCCGGCTGAAGACCGCGGCGGTTTCGTCTATCTGTCTAATGGCATTCGCGTACGCATTGCTTGAAATTGTGCCTATCGTTCCGATGACACCGATTCTTTTTTTCTTCGACGCAGCGGTCGCCGCTTTTGCACCGGGGAAAATGACACCGACCACCGGAATCTTCGCATGTTTTTGCACGACATCAAGAGCAACCGCGGACACGGTGTTGCATGCGACGACGATCATCTTCACATTTTTTGAGAGAAGAAATTCCGTATCCTCTTCGGCGTATTCGCGGACGACTTGCGGCGATTTCGGTCCGTATGGAACACGGGCCGTGTCGCCGAAATAGACGATGTTTTCCCCGGGCAGGCGGCGCAAGAGAGCATGAACAACGGTCAGTCCGCCGATCCCCGAATCAAAAACACCGATTGGTTTGCTGGCATTCATATTATTG
>CAZXQG010000109.1:0-7164 GCA_964642725.1 uncultured Chitinophagaceae bacterium | reverse complement strand
ATTCAAAAACTGGATTCCGACTGAAAAGGGTTTTTCGTGTCATATAAAATTCGAAATTCAATTGCGCTTGGTGTTCTTCTTTTGCTTGTCATAGGGATCGGCGGGTATATTTCGTTTATTTACCAGCCGGGAAAGATAAACAAATATAAGAAAGAGGCCAAAGCGATTGAATCGCAGTTAAAAGACAACACGCTGCAGACGAGCGCGATTACCGGCATGCAGGAAAAACTTCGCGAGACCGTACACCGATGGAATAACAGGACGAAGGAAATCGGCGAATCGGATATTTCCTCGCAGACGTACGGCTACTTGAGCGATATTATCGATGAAAGCGGACAGCTTCGTTTGAACATGACATTCTCGGGAGTGAAATCGGCAGCGAAGTACGGATACAACACATACAAGCTTACCGGCCTCGCCGAGTTTCCGAATATCTTCCGGTTCATCTGGCTGCTTGAAAACGGGCGGCGGTTGTATAAAATCAGCAATGTGACGCTGCACGCGGACGAACAGACAAAATCAACGGAAGAATATCCGACCATAGCCCTGAGGTATGAGATGGAATTGGATGCATACTTCACGTCGGAGACTTCGCTTGGCAAGCCCGTGATGAAACCGGATTCAATCCCCCAGCCGATTACATCGAATCCGTTTCTTCCGAACATCTTAAAACTCTCCCCGCAAAATGTTCGCAACCTCCTTGACGTCGCGTCGATTAATGTGAAAGCGGTGTCGTCGGGAAAGGCGCTGGTTATGGATCCGACGGGAAGGCTTATCACGCTCCAGGTTGGCGACGAAGTATATCTTGGCAAAATGACGGCAGCGCGTCCTCAAGAGGGTATCGTTGAGTTTACGCTCAATAATGGAGGCATTGTTGAGACGGTGAGCAAACAGATTGTCTTTGAAAAAAAATTACAAGGGATCACCCCATGAAAACTCTTGCTATCCATTCCCGACGATCCGGCCAACGGCTCAGCCGTGAGTCGTCCGCGTTCGGGAGAAATTTTCTCTTGCTCTGCGCAGCTCTGATGTTCGGGCTGCAGTGTATGAGCGCGCAGAACAACCGAGAACGGCGCCTGATATTGAATGATTACGTTTCGCCGGAAGAGTTGATTTCAATGTCCAAGACTTTGCCGTTCGACAAAGCGGTGGGCTTGTTCACCGATTTCAGCAAAAAATATTTGAACAAAATTATCGTCGACCCGATGAACAACAAGAAGGAGATCGGCGTCGACATCGAGAACATGTACTGGCTGCAGGCGTTCGAAACAGTACTTCGGGCAAATTCGTTATGGTACGAGGAGAAAGAGGAGTATTTCCAGATCACGTCGTCGCAGGATTCGGCAAAATTCGCAGCGGGTGGAGCGGGCGGGGGTGCAGGAAGTGCGTCTGCGTCGAAGGATTCGTCTTCAAAGGGCATGTTTCTTTCGCGAGATATCAAGATCTCGACGGTGTTCTTTTCTATTGATGTTTCAAAAACGCTCAACACGGGTATTAATTGGAATTTAAAGGACAGCACGTCGAACGGATCGGTTTATGGCGGCCAGCTGAAGAGCAATTTGGAGAATCCTGATCTGGCAGCGGCTGCCGCCGCATCGGGTGCGGCGAGTGCAAGTAGTTCAGGCCAGTCGACTCAACCGGACGCTTTTATTGCGAGAATAATTCCAAAATTGAGTTTCGGCACTCTTACCGGTTTTGTGTCGTTTCTCGAGGGGAACGGGCTGGGTGACGTCATCTCGAGTCCGCAGATAATCGTTTCCTCGGGGAAAAAAGGGCAGATACAGATCGGAACGGATATCTTTGTTACGACAAAAGATTTTGCCGGCAACACGATCCAACAAAGGATAGCCACGGGTATCATTGTCGGGGTAACTCCAACATTGTATGAGGTAAAGGGTGTGCGTTTCATTAACCTTGATACTCACGTCGAAAATAGTAAACAAAACGGGGCAAACATCGACAAATCTTCTATTGACACCTATTTGGTCCTTAATGACGGAGAAGAGACTCTTCTGGGAGGCCTTTATTCCATCACAGAAACAAGCACTCGTGCCGGAATTCCCTACCTCAGGGACCTGCCCTGGTATGTATTTGGGCTGCGATATATTTTTGGTTCTGAGGTTAAAGCCGATGCCAAGAACGAGCTGATCATACTTTTGAAGGCCGAAGTTATTCCTACGATCGAGGAGCGCCTTGCCGACAAGCTGAAGAAGAACGAGAACCTGCTTGAAAAGACACAGAAACAATTTGAAGAAGATATGGCGAAACGGAAGCCGAAGCAAAGGCTCGAGTGAACCGGCATTGTGATTGCCGTCAACCATTTCGTCTAAAACAAAACAGAGATTGCAGTGTCTCATCGCATTTTGCAACCGGTGTTTTTCGTGCAGAGGGATTTGCAGAAGCTTACGGTCATTCCTGGTGTGGTATTGACGACAGGTGAATTACCGTATTTTTGAGAATACGTTCTCTCCCATATCCTAGATCCTCACGAAAAGCGTATTTTCAATAAATAAGAAGACAGGAGCATGCCGGCCCCAACCATAAAAGACACGCAAGAATTCTAATCTCAATTACTTTTGAATACTTGAGCTGGGTTTGAAACGAATATCCGCGAGGGAGTTTATGAAACATCGACAATATATCACATACCTTATCATCCTGGTGTTCGCCGGCTTGTTTTCATGTGCTAACCCCGCGTCGCCGTCGGGTTCGCAGTATACCGTCACTCTCAGCGGTACTGTCATAAACAAGGCAACCACGGCATTAGACAGTGTTACCATCGTTGTCTGGATTCCTTTTTCTAAAGACACGGCAAAGTCCAACGGGACATTCTCTATTAGTTTCCAGGCTCAGGACAAATCGACCGTTAACGATTCCGTGACCTTTTCGCGCCCCGGTTTCTATAACTTGACGGTGCCTTTTGCTTACAGTTCATCGGCGAACGCAATTAACCTTCACGCGGTGGTGCTGAGCGGGCTCACCCGGGCTCAGGACACCTTGACCGCCGGGCACGCATCTCGCCGTGCCGGCGCGATTACTTATGTTGGTTCAAGCGTTCCGAATCTTTCCATTTACGGTGCTGGAGGAGCAGATGCGGCGACACTTACTTTTGAAGTGAAGGATTCATTAGGTAATCCTGTTGACACCACAAACCAAACGCTTGTTTATTTCAGATTTGCAACTACACCACCCGATACCTTTACTCAATTAAGCATCTCGAGCGCCAAGACAAATTCAAGTGGCACGGTTACTGTTCAGTTAGGTTCAGGTTTACGGGCAGGTATTGCTTCTGTGCAAGCTTACGCACCGGTAAAACGTGCTGCGGACACGACAAAAGTTGACACGATAATGTCCTCAGTAGTTTCGATTCCGATCTATGGGGGTTTTCCCGATAGTGCGCACTTCTCCATGAGTGCGGCAAAAGTGAATATTCCCGGAGCAGTTCAGGCTGGTATTCAAACTCAAATCACTGCTCTTATCGGAGACAAATTTGGCAACCCCGCTCAACCGGGAACCATAGTGTACTTTACCACGAATGGAGGAATAGTTAATCCGGCCGCTGTTGCAACCGGCACCGACGGGACGGCCCAAGTAAATCTCATCTCAGGTAATCCAATTCCCGCAGGTGGAATTGTAACGGTTACTGCTCAGTTGACTACTGCTTTGAGTGGCTCAAATCAATTGGCCTTTCTTCCAGGAACAACGAAGAGTTCTTCCAGTGATGTGCAAAAACTAAACGGGAAAAATTTCTCCCAAAAAATGAAGCGACTATCAAAAGCCGAGAAGGCCTTTAATAATAAAAGGACGGTCATAAAGTTTCTAGATGTGGCAAATGGGACCAATCATAGTATTTCACAAAGCCACACCGGCGGCATATTTCCAGAAGGCGTTGCCCAGAGTTCTTCCAAATCGACACAAAAAGCAACTCAAAAGAGCGATGCAGCAAATAATGGAGGATCTGCAGTCGGTAGTTCTGGTGCTGGAATATTTTTTAGTTCCGTTGATGTCGTTTTCTCAGGAAACAGCCAGATATTCGTACCTGATACATCGCTTAACGTTCTTGTTGGAGGACAGAAACAGTTTAATTTCACAGTAGCTGACAAGTTTGGGAACCCGCTTTCCGCAAGCAGTGAAGTGAAGGTGACAACTTCAGGGTCAGGAGCATCCGACATTACTTTGACAGGTGATGTTGACAAAGTAATCCCGGATACGAAGGACAAAAGTTTTACAAGTTTCACTGTTTACGCAAAGGACACTAACGCCATCGGACCATCGCAGAATGAGAATTTCAGTCTTTCCATCCTTGTGACGAGTCCTAACGGAAATGTTGGACGAACGTTGAACGGAACACTTTTTCGGACCGGAGTGATTGATACCGGAAATGCTGCGACGGTGGCAAGTATCTCCCTATTAAGATCTTCGAATGACACAATTGCAGTTGCCGGAGCCGGGGCTATCGCAACGGATACGCTGTCATTTGTTGTTCTGGACAATAACAAGCAGTCTGTGAAGAATATTCCGGTTCAATTCTTTTTCTCGCTTGGATTGAATGCAAGCGAATATATAACTCCTCCAAACGCGACGAGTGACGCCAATGGAACCGTGAGAACCGTCGTCAATAGCGGCGTCCGTTCCGGATTGATGAAAGTAGCCGCAAAAGTTCTTGTTGGGACTGCGACCGTTATTTCTCCCGATGTCCCGGTGTACGTAAAAACAGGGCCACTTGCATCGATAGCTTTGATCTCCATCGATAATAAAGAACTTTCGGTGAAAGGGGTCGGCGGCATAGAAAATGCCCTCATCACATTCGAACCGCGCGATGCGCTTGGCAACGCGCTTGATTTTGCGAATCAAACACAGATATTTTTCCAGATTCAGGGTGGACCAGGCTCCGGTGAAATTGTTTCTCCTGCTTCTCGGATTACAGATCCATTTACGGGACGAGTAACGACGACACTGACTTCTGGCACTAAGGCAACCGTTTTGCAGGTCGTTGCTCAGAACGCCTCGGCCACAATCTCGTCTTCTCCAGTCCCAATTGTCATCCACAGCGGGTTTGCGGATCAGGCTCACTTCACAGTGACAACAGCTTTGTCGAACGTCTCAGCTGTCACGCCCCCGCCAGCTGGAGTAAAGATATCGGTCGTGGCGGGTGACAAATACAGTAACCCGGTAAATGCAGGTACCGCGATCTATTTTTCCTCGACAGGCGGAGTCATTGGTGCACAGGGATACACAGACGGGAATGGAAATGCGTCACAAATTTTACAAATCGTAAAGCCGATTCCTCCATCGGGGACCATATGGGTAAAAGCGCGGACGGTGGGGCAAGGTGGAGTTCAGGTGAGCGATTCTGTATCACTTGTCGTCTCAAGCATACCCGTGATTACGCTCTTGGGAGTGCCCGACACACTTGACATCTTCGACGGAGGATTTGTTAGTGTGCCGTTCAAGATTACGGATGCCAACGGGAATCCGATTTCTGCCGGGAACGCTGTTACCGTAACTGTCACCGGAACTGGATCTTCGGATATTAATTTAACTGGCGATATCTCTGCTGTGACAACCCGAACGCAATATTCGTTCAAGGCTACTGATAGGATCGCCAATGGCGGAACGCACGGAGATCTGTTGTTCGCCATAACTGTCACAGGAGAGTCGGCTCCAAGCGGACTCACGAAAACAATACCTGGAATTCTCTTTGCCCCCGGCGATATTGTTGTTGCTCCTTCAGCGCGGCAACCGGCTCAAATTGCTTTTAGTTCCATCACGAGCAACGATATTTTTGTCTCTGGAGTTGGTGCGACGGAAAACACCGTCATAACCTACCAAGTACTCGATTCCCTTGGTCAACCGATTGACAAGGCCAACCGATCGTACGCCACCTTCGGACTCCAGTTCTTTCCAAACACTTTGACCGGTGGCGGAACAATCCCGACGCTTATTCCTTCAGCGGACAGCACTGACGATTCTGGCAAGTTGCGCGTGTCCATCCAGAGCGGAACGGAAGCAGGCGTTGTTCAGGTTATTGCCCAAATGCAATCAGGGATTAAAAATATAGTTTCTCAACCAGTTCGCATTACAGTCCACGCAGGTTTTGCCGATCAGACCCACTTCACTGTCGCGGCCGCGCAACTTAACTTTCCGGGTTTGGATAAGGCCTACGTGCAGGATGTCGTGACTGTGCAGGTTGTGGACAGATACAGCAATCCCGTCCAAGAGGGAACTGCAGTTTATTTCAATACTGCAAATGGCAGTGTCCAAACTGGAGGAGGAGATGCCGGATTGACGGATGCCAATGGATTTGTTTCAAAGATTCTCTATTCTGCGAATCCGTTTCCAGTTGCCCCAAACGTTCTTTCCGGCTTGACATCTGGATTTTCTCGTGTCTATGCACGGACTATTGGGAAGGACAGTGCCCGTGTTATGGATTCGATCCAGATTCTCTGGACTGGCGCACCAATAATCACAAGAACAGGTGGTCCTTCACCTTTTACCGTATTAAATGGTGGAACCGCTGGGCCATTCACTTTCACCGTAGTGGACGAATTTGGGCACCCGATGTCTCCAGGAACAACTATCACTGTAGCCGCAGATGGTTGCAACGTTTCGGGAGATGCAAACGTTACGATGCCTGACACTCAGGCGGGAGGAGCTGGATTGACAAACTTCACCGTCGTACTCCAGGACGCTGCGCCAACGACTATTAATAACCCGTTGCAGCCGTCTGCTCTGGTGGTTTCAGTCACTCATCCCGTTTATGGTACTTATAAAGTGGTCATAGCTACGGGCTCGGTAGAATAAATTAAGTGATCAGAACAAAACAAGAAACCCCGCCCAAAAAGCGGGGTTCTTGTTGTTAAATTCCGAATTCAAGGTCAATGGATGGGTGCAAGTCGTAAAACTTTCTGCCCTTCCGGTTATTCTGAAGGATTTAGTAATGCAAAGTCGCTTTTCCCGAGGACTAATCATGCCAACTACTGTTGACCATCTGTTAGCGCAAGAAGTCGCCGAAAATGTCTGCAACTAGGACTACGACTGAGAATTCAGAGGATTAGTTGAAACGCCCATTATCATCAATACTCTTTATTTTCTCTGTTGCTTCTTTCGTCTATTCTCAAGTTCCTCCTACGATCGCCTCGTTCTCTCCGTTAAGCGGAACCG
>CAZXQG010000108.1:0-7245 GCA_964642725.1 uncultured Chitinophagaceae bacterium | reverse complement strand
AACGAGACATATTTTCAGAAGGAGGTTACCTTGAAAAGAATGACCCTTCACACAGCCTGTCTGTGCGTCGCTGCGATCCTGGGAAATGCAATTGCTTTTGCAGGAGGGTTTCAGTTGAACGAGTTTGGCTCAAGAGCGATGGCACAAGGCGGCGCGTTTGCAGCCCGCGCGTCGGATCCTTCCGCAATCTATTTCAATCCCGCGGGACTTGGGTTTCAATCGCAGGCAGAGATCTATCTCGGAACGACGTTCATCATGCCGCAAGTTTCCTTTTACGGACCCGTCGCCGATGCGAACGACCCCGCGATAAAAAACGAAACGAAAATGGTTAATCAGACATTCACGCCTATCGGCATGTACGCAACGTATCCCGTGACGGACAACCTCCATGTCGGCTTTGGCGTCATGAACCCGTACGGCCTTGGCACAGAATGGCCGTCGAACTGGGTCGGAAAATACATTACGACGAAAGTAGACCTTCAATCATTTTATTACACACCGACCGTCGCCTATAAAATCAGCGACCAGCTTTCGATCGGCGTGGGATTGAGCATCGTAACGGGGACCGTGAAACTGCAGCAAGAGGAAAATGTGATCAACACGGATACGCAGGTGGGAATTGACATGACTTCAAAAGCAGCATACGGGTTTAATGCGGGCATCCTGTATAAAATCACTCCCGACATCAGCGCCGGCGTTTCGTACCGTTCATCGGTAAAACTCAGCGCATCGGGGTCGGCAACATTCAACCCGCCGATGCCGCTCGTGAACGTCGTGAACGACAATGTGACCTCGTCGTTAACGCTCCCTGCAACAGGATTCGCCGGCCTGGCCTACAAAGTATCGCCGAAATTGGAAGTTGAAGCGGACTACCAGTACATCGGATGGTCATCCTACAAGCAGTTGGAAATTGACTTTAAGAACGACCCGACGAAGAACGTTATTTCGCCGAAAGATTACAGCGACACATATATAATACGCATTGGCGGAGAGTACACGATGGATGCGCTCAAGATCCGCGCGGGATATTTATACGATCACTCACCCGTGGCCTCGGCGTATGTCGATCCGATCCTTCCGGATGCAAACCGGAACGGAGTGAACATTGGGCTCGGCTACCAGTTCACGAAAAATATTTCCGCCGATGTCTCGTACTTGTTCCTGAAATTTGACCAGCGCCAGGCTGTCAACACCGTCACCAAATTTGATGGGACCTACAACGCACTTGCAAACCTGATCGGTGTGAGCGTGGGCTATACGTTCTAAATCATGAGTTTATGAATGTCCAACTAGTATGGAGTATTGAACAATGAAAGCGAACACCTTCATCTTTGCGGCGTTGGTCGTCATTGGCGCTCTGTTGTCAAACGGGTGCACCGATTCGGCCCCCTCCGGGCCGTCGGCCAGCCTCGGGAGCGTGACCGTGACGAAGTACGTTGCCATCGGTAATAGTTTGACGGCGGGGTACCAATCGAATGCGTTGTACCATTCCTCACAGATATACAGCTACCCCAAACTGATCTCAGATCAACTCAAAGCAGCCGGCGCAAATCTCGGAGATTTTCAGCAGCCTCTTTACTCCGACCCTGGCAATCCAGACCCGCTGACGGGCAAGGCCGCACAGTACCAGCTCATAAACCTCGTCGGGCCAATCATCGGTCCGACCGGTGCGGCGGCAGGCACGCCGGAAAATTTGGCACTACCGCGGCCGTACGACAACCTCGGAGTTCCCGGTGCTATTATCTATGATTTTCTCGACACAACGAATTTTGGATCGAAAGCTGGTGCGCCCCGCAATAACGCATTCTTCGGCTTGGTTCTTCGAAGCAGCGCATTTGGTTCTAGCATTCTCGCACAAGCAAGCGCGCTTCACCCCGACCTCGTAACATTCTGGCTCGGCAACAACGATGTGCTCGGTTATGCGACAAGCGGTGGAACATCAAAGAATATTGTCGGTTCTGTCGGACCAACTCCTGCATCAGTATTTCAAGGCATGTACGGCCAGGCCGTGGGTACGCTGCGCACTGCGTTACCGAATGCAAAGATCCTTTTAGGAAATATTCCTGATGTCAAAGCCATTCCCTTCTTCACCACAATCGGACCAAAGGTCGCAGCAGGCGTCAAAGGCGCAATGGCTGCCAGTCCGTTGGTCGTCGGACTCTTCTATGAAAAAAGCGGTGAGGTCGTAGCGTCATCATACACGAACTTCACGCATCCGCAGTCCGATCCTCTGATCACCCTAGAAGGAGGACCATACGCAGCGTTGCTTGGTCAACAAACAGGTCAATGGTATCGGGATCTCGCAGCATCTCAGGGAATACCGTTCGCGGCCCTCTATGGAAGCTATAAGGCGGCAGGGATCGACACGACGAAGCCGTTCGGATTCCATCCCCAGAATCCATTTCCGGATGCACTTGTGCTCGACTCTGCAGAGCAAGCGACAACTGAGCAAGCCATTTCCGCCTTCAACAGCACGATCGCCGCAACTGCTGCCGCAAATAATGCAGCTGTCGTAGATTTCAATGCGTTCTTTAATAACGTAAAACTATACGGCGTAACCGTGAACGGTGAGACGTTTAAGACCGACTACGTTTCAGGCGGATTGTTCAGCCTGGACGGCGTGCATCCCACTTCAAAAGGATACGGGATCCTCGCGAATCAATATATCAAAACAATGAATGCTTCGTTCGGCATGCACGTGCCGTATGTCAATATCAATAATTTGCCGGGACTCCCAACGGTGCAAGTGCTGGGCAAATCAGCCGGCGATAAAAACCTTTCGGCAATTCCCTACAAGGCCTGGAAGAATTTCAACACTCTTTGGCAATCGGGGTTATAGCCGTTTCGCACTTCGAGCGGATTTCAAAAGGGACGCGATGAGCGTCCCTTTTTTTATTGATGCCACTTCTCTTCCGTACGGTCACCTTGAGCGGAGCGAATGCCAAAGGCATCCCTCGGGAGGGTCTATGGAGCACAACAGCGAAATTTGGTAGTGGGGTCTTTTGAATGAATGTGGAGACCAAGCGATGCTAATCTGGTCCCTTCGACTCCGCCGCGACGGCTCATCCTTAGCAAGCGAAGCGCGTCTGCGCCTGAGGCGCATGAGCCTATGGCTCAGAAGGAGACCGTCGCGTCCCGCCGCTTTTCGGCGGGATCAGGGTGAACATCAGTTTTTACGATGAGAAGCAAAAGACCCCACTACCCGAAATTGATATTCGTTCAAGATTTCCGTATTTTTAGTGAAGAAACTCTTTGCCGAGATGGTGGAATTGGCAGACACACTAGCCTTAGGAGCTAGCGCCGTAAGGCATTGGGGGTTCGAATCCCCCTCTCGGCACTCTGCTTCTATGAGTAACGGACACGATGACCTTCCTTAATCCCTTTGTGCTTTTCGGCCTCGCAGCGGCGGCCATTCCCCTTGTTCTTCACCTGCTGAATATTCGAAAGCTTCGGACGATAGAATTCAGCACCCTGACCTTTCTCAAGGAATTGCAGAAGAGCAAAATGCGGAGGGTGAAAATCCGCCAATGGCTGCTGCTGATTCTCCGAACGCTCATCGTTGTGTTCATCGTTATTGCGTTCTCGCGCCCGGCATTGAAAGGAACGCTCGCAAGCCTCGGAACGCACGCCAAAACGACAGCCGTCATCATTCTCGACGATACGCGCAGCATGTCGCTCCGGAACGAGCGCGGCTCGTTCTTAAAGCAGGCGCAATCGTCCGCCCTCAGCCTGACCGACATGCTGAAGGAAGGAGACGACGCGCTGTTCATCAGGCTCTCCGACCTTCCCCGTGCTACGATCGGCGAGCCGACTCATGACGTTCAGCAGCTTCGCGACGCCATCCGCAGGACTGAAGCGAGCGACAAACATCGCACCGTCGAAGACGCGCTCCGCCTTTCATCGCGCCTGCTTCAACAGTCAAAAAATTTCAACAAAGAAATTTACGTCTTCACCGACAACCAGAAAACGACCGTCGTCAACCCGCGCGCCGCGGAAAGTGCGGACCGGACGGAAAAACTCTTCGATTCCAACGTCAGGCTCTTTTTCATTCCCCTTTCCGACCAGCCGTTCGAAAACATCGGAATCGAAAAAGTAGAAATCCCGCCGACGCTCTTTCAAAAAGGAAAACCGTTTACCGTGCGGGCCGACGTGAGGAATTACGGGATTGCGGCCGTGCAAAACCATCTTGTCAATCTGTTCCTGGACGGAGCGAGGGTCATGCAGAAAAGCGTGACGATTGAGGGAGGACGGCACTCGTTTGTAGAATTCATCGCAACGCCGCAGCATGCCGGCTTTCTTTCGGGCCGTGTCGAACTAGAAGAAGACACATTCGACGGCGACAACGACCGCTATTTCACCGTAAACATTCCCGAACGGGTCAACGTGCTCTTATCGTCATCCGACCCGAAAAGCTCGACATACGTTCTCCTGGCGCTCACGGCGCATAACGAAGACGAAGCGTCGACAGCGATCGCGTTGACGGAGCTGTCGCCGCAGCAACTGACATACTCGGCGCTGGTCCGGGCGGATGTCGTGATTCTCTCGAACGTCGCTTCCCTGTCGCCGCTGCAGGCGGATCAGCTCAATCAGTTCGCTTCGCAAGGAGGCGGAATCATTCTCATCCCCGGCAGTTTGCTGAACGTCGATCAGTACAATGCCCTGCTGCTGCCGAAACTCGGACTGCCTCCGCTCATGCCGGTGGAACGGCAGAAAACGCCGGAGGCGTACCGTTCATTCGAGAAAATTGATTTCGGCCATCCGGTGTTTCAGGGAATGTTCGAAGCGGCGGCAAGCGCGGTGAAAGAAAAGAACGGCGTCGAATCTCCAAAAGTTTTTACGTCGATCCGTTTTGCTTCGGAGAAGGAAATACGTGCGATCATTTCGCTCTCCGACGGAACTCCGTTCTTGTGGGAAAGAATTTCCAACCCGTCTGCCGGCGGGCCGGTCGCTCCCCGCATGCTTGGGTTTGCCGTCGCTGCAAATTCCGAATGGTCGGATTTCCCGGTGAAGGGAATTTTTGTCCCGCTGCTGTACCAGACAATACTCTATGCCGCATCGGGTGGAAGTTTGCTGATTGCTTCCCCGTCCGCCATTGTGGGAGAGCGAATCGACATTCCGCTTTCACAACTCAGGAAAAGAAACATCGGCTCGCAGCAGACCATATCCCCGACCGTCCGAATTTTCGACCCGGAAGGAAAAGAAACGCTGGTGCAGCCGAATTCGGTCCAACCGTCCGGTACCGCTTCGTCCGCAGGAATTTCAATCGACAACTCATCGCTGCCGGGCGTTTATTCCGTTACACGGGGAAAAGACACGCTCGTGCAGATACCCGTGAACGTGGACCCTGTTGAATCAATCGCCAAACGGGCAGCGTCCGGCGAGGTTATGGAAATGGCCCGGCGGTACGGGCTCGAAGGCAGCGCCGTTTCAATCGTGACAAATCCTGAATCGCTCAGCTCGGTTGTCTTGCAGAGCAGGTTCGGCGTCGAGCTGTGGAAATATTTTCTCATTGCGGCTCTGATTGCCGTGTTGATTGAGATGGCGGTTGCACGCGAATCAAAACAAGAAGGAGCGTAGCGTTGGGTCTATTCAAGGCGGAGGCGGAACTCGTATGATCGATCTCATCAAAGAGCAAAAAGAACGCGCCATCGTTGTGGGAGTGGTGACCAGGAGCATTCATAAAAAACAGGCAGAAGAGTACCTCGACGAGCTGACGCTCCTCGCCGATACCGCCGGAGCCACGGTCATCCACAGAATCATGCAGGAGCGGAACAAGGTCGACCCCGCATTCTATATCGGAAAAGGAAAAGTCGAGGAGATCGCAAAGATTGCGGAAGACGACGATATCGCAAGCGTGATATTCGACGACGACCTTTCTCCCGCGCAGGTGCGGAACCTGGAAACGAGCATCAACCGGAAAATTCTGGACCGGAGCGGATTGATCCTCGACATTTTCGCGAGCCGGGCGAAGACGAACGAGGCACGCACGCAGGTCGAGCTTGCACAACTCCAGTACCTGCTCCCGCGCCTCACCCGCGCATGGACGCACTTGTCGAAACAATTCGGCGGAATCGGAACGAAAGGGCCGGGTGAAACGCAGATCGAAACGGACCGGCGGATGATCCGCCAGCGTATTTCTCATCTCGAAGAAAAACTCGAGAAAATCGGGCGCCAGCGAGAAACACGCCGGAGCGGAAGGAAGGACTTCGTCAACGTATCGCTCGTCGGCTACACGAACGCCGGAAAATCCACGCTTCTCAACGCGCTGACGGATTCAAACGTGTTCGTGGAAAACCGCCTCTTTGCAACGCTCGACACTACCACGCGAACGGCAGTCCTTTCTCCTTCGACCAAAATTCTTCTCTCCGACACGGTCGGCTTCATCCGGAAACTGCCGCACCATCTTGTTGCGTCGTTCAAAGGGACGCTCGAGGAAGTTGTGGAAGCCGACATCCTTCTTCACGTCATAGACGTCTGCCATCCGAAGTTCGACGAGCAGATCCGCGTCGTCAACACGACGCTCGAGGAATTGGGAGTAGCCGGCAAACCGACGCTCTACGTCTTCAATAAAATTGATGCGCTGCAGGACCGGGAGCATTTGCAGGAACTGCAGCACCAGTTCACCCCGTCGGTGTTCATTTCTGCAGATCGGGGAATCAACCTTCTCGGATTGAAAGAGATGCTGCTGCAGACGATCCACCACTCGCGGATCAACCTCACGTTTTCAATTGGTCACACCGAACACAAATTGCTCTCCGCGCTTCACGACCTTGCTGAAATCGAAGAAAGAATTTACGAGGACGGCAACATCATCGTGAAAGCAAAGGTAAGCAGCCGCAACAGCAACCACGTTCGGGAAATCCTGAAGCAGGCTCACGCTACGATACTCTCCTTTCAACCGCCGAATGAGCCTCCCGCACCGGAGAAGGCGAACGATAAGCCTGAAACCAAGTGAAGTCATTGCTTTCTTAATTAATAGGGCGCTAACGGCGAAAGGACTTTCTTTCATTCATGCCTGTCATCCGGTGGTGTTACAGGTTCACGCTAGACTCTATTGCTTCAAGCGCTTTCTCGTTCCCAATCTCCGATTGGGAACGAAGTGAGTCAAGTGATCAATATTTTCAGACGAAAAAACAAGTTAAGCAACTCGTTCCCAAACTGAGTTTGGGAACGAGAGTGAAATTTCTCAAACTGTAACACTACCTGTCATCCCTCCGTCTTGACTCTCTATGCCGTAATATGTAA
>CAZXQG010000107.1:0-7252 GCA_964642725.1 uncultured Chitinophagaceae bacterium | reverse complement strand
CAGGAAGATCTCCGTTCAACGGGGCCCATGAGAGCGCAATATTGTATGAGATCGTCAATGTCGATGTGCCGCCTATGTCATCAATCAAGCCGGAAATCGATCCGGGACTTGACGCGATCGTGCTAGAATGCCTTGCGAAAGATCCCGATGAACGAACGCAATCAGTTAAACAAGTTGCAGTCGACCTGAAGCGGTACCGGCGGGAGTCGAGCCGCTCCCGCGTGAGCCGCATGATAACTGCCCTGCCTGCGAACCAGTCATCGGGCGTTTTTCCTCCTACAGAATTGAGGTCTTCTGAACGGCCGACAGGAAATCGATTGCCGATCTTCATCTCTTTATCTGCAATATTTTTCCTCGCGGTTCTCGTCCTCGCTTTTTTGTATTGGCGTGGCAATTCAAACGAGGAGAGCCCGGTGCGCTTTACAATCGTGGCTCCGGACAAAGGCTCATTCCAGGTTCAGCCGCCGATTATTTCACCGGATGGACTCAAATTGGCTTTTGTCGCATACGATTCGTCGGGCAAATCGTGCATCTGGACAAGGCCTTTGGCCACGCTGGATGCCATTCAAATTAAAGGAACGGAAGAAGCAACCTTCCCATTTTGGTCTCCCGACAGCCGTTTTATTGCATTTTTCCAAAACAGTAAACTCAAAAAAGTAGAAGCCACAGGGGGACCGACACAAACAATTGCCGATGCTCCCGAAGGGAGAGGAGGGACGTGGAGCAGCGCCGGCATTATCGTCTTTGCGCCAAATTATGAAGTCGGACTTCAACAGGTTTCTGAATCGGGCGGAACGCCGACGCAAATAACTACTCTCGACAGTACACGGAAAGAGAACTCGCATCGATGGCCAAGCTTTCTTCCTGATGGACATCACTTTATCTATCTGCGCCGAAGTGTGGAGGATGAAAAAACGAGTCTTTTTCTCGGGTCAATTGATTCCAAAGAGACCTCTCTTCTTCTTCCGTCAAAATCTAATGCCGTATTCGCTTCGCCAGGATATCTGCTCTTTGTTCGTGAGCAATCTCTAATGGCTCAGGCATTCGACGCCGGCAGCGGCAAAGTAACCGGCCAGGCATTTCCAATTACCGAAAATGTCGGCTATGACCCGAATTATTCGGTTGGACTTTTTTCGGCATCGACGAACGGCGTTATTGCGCTTGGCGTGGGTTCGAACTCAACAGGAAACAGACGTCTCATCTGGTTCGATCGAAGCGGGAAGCCGCTGGGAGAAGTGGGTTCTGCGGCAAACCAGTTTGATTTTTCGCTCTCTCCCGATGAAAAGAGAGTGGCAATTCGCCGGCTTGATGCGCAAACGCGCAACCAGGATCTCTGGCTTATTGACCTGCTCCGGCAAACAGAATCGCGGTTTACTTTCCGGCCGGCGATTGACGACGACCCGGTCTGGTCACCCGACGGCAGAACAATTTATTTTGATTCTAATCCCGATGGGATACCAAATGTCCACCGCAAGCCTGCGTCGGGTGTTGGCAGCGAAGAACTTCTTTTAAAGACTTCGGTTTCATGCATTCCTGTCGACTGCTCACCGGATGGACGCTACTTGTTAGTTGTTAATACCGACCCACGAACAAATGAAGATCTTTGGATCCTTCCGCTCACAGGCGAGCAGAAACCATTCCCCTATCTTCAATCCGATGCATCAGAAATTTCGGGCATGTTTTCTCCCGATGGACGGTGGATTGCCTATGCATCGAATGAATCAGGAAAATATGAAGTCTACGTACAAGCGTTCCCCACCAAACAGGGAAAATGGCAGGTATCGACCGGCGGCGGAGCGCACCCCGTCTGGAATAAAAACGGCAAAGAAATATTCTATTTAGCTCCAGATAAGAAGTTAATGTCGGTTGATGTTACATCCACCGGGACTTCATTTGAACAAGGCATCCCGAAACCATTGTTTACTACCGACGTTGACAGTTACGTATCGATCAACAGATTTGTTGTTTCTAAGGACGGGAGACGATTTCTCATCAATACTTCTGTTGAAGGAATAAATGCGAAACCTATCATGGTCATCCTCCATTGGACGGCGGAGATAAAGAAGAAATGATCGGACAGACAATATCACACTATAAAATTCTTGAAAAATTGGGCGAAGGCGGCATGGGCGTTGTTTACAAAGCGCTGGACACAAAGCTCGACCGCTTTGTTGCGCTGAAATTTCTTCCGCCGCATCTCGCCGCATCCGAACAGGACAAAGCGAGATTCATCCAAGAAGCGAAATCTGCTTCTGCACTTAATCATCCGAACATCTGCACGATCCACGACATCCAGGAAAACGATGGCCAGCTCTTCATCGTGATGGAATTTGTCGACGGAGAGACGCTTCGTGAAAAGAAAGGAACGCTGACACCAAAGCAGGTGATCGGGTACGGAATTCAAATCGCTGAAGGACTCGCCGCCGCGCACGAACAAGGAGTGGTCCACCGCGACATCAAATCCGAGAACATCATGGTGACGGGGAACGGAAGGGTCAAGATCATGGATTTCGGAGTAGCGAAGCTTCGCGAGGGGCCGATGCTGACGAACGCCGGAACCGCCGTCGGGACATTTGCCTACATGTCGCCGGAGCAGATCCAGGGACTTGATGTCGACCGCCGGACCGACCTCTGGGCATTCGGCATCGTGCTGTATGAGGTCGCCACAGGAGAGCTTCCATTCCGGGCAGAGCACCAGGCGGCGATGATGTACGAGATCCTGAACGTGGATCCGTCGCCGGCAAGCACGAAGCGGAAGGACATCGGCGCAGGCCTTGACGCCGTCATCACCGGACTGCTCCAGAAAGACCAGAGCAAAAGGACATCCGCTGCCCCCGAAGTGATCGAACATCTTCGGCAAACGCCGAGTGCGGCCCCGGCAGAGGAAGAGGAAAAATCCATCGCGGTCCTCTACTTCGAAAACATGAGCTCCGAAAAGGAGAGTGAATATTTCTGTGCGGGGATGACGGAGGACATCATCACGGATCTGTCGAAGATCAAACATCTGAAGGTTGTCTCCCGGACGGACATGCTGGCATTTCGGGGCAAGGAGATCAATTCGCGGCTCATCGGACAGACGCTCCGTGTCAACTATATGCTGGAGGGGAGTGTCCGCAAAGCCGGGAACAAGATGAGGATCACGGCGCAGCTGATCGATGTCCGAAACGGCTTCCATCTCTGGGCCGACCGATACGACCGGCTCCTCGAGGACATCTTCGACGTGCAAACGGAGGTTGCACAGAAGATCGCCGAAGCACTTAAAATTTCTCTCACGAAATCAGAGAAGGAATCGCTGGAGAAAAAGCCGACGGACGACCTGCGGGCTTACGACCTCTATTTAAGGGGGAAGGAATTTGTCTTTCGCCGCGGCAAAAAGAACACCGAGGCAGCGATCCAGATGTTCCAGAATGCCATTTCGATCGACCCGAAATTTTCTTCCGCCTACTCCGCGCTCGGCGAGGCATGCTCGTACATGTATGCATGGTATGACGGCGACCAGAAATGGCTGGGGAAGACGATCGAGAACAATCAAAAGGCGCTCGACCTGGACCGCGATTCGGTCGAAGCCTCCTTCGGGATCGGGATGGTCTACTTTCATCAGAAACAATTTGACGAGGCGCAGCGAATATGGAAAGACGTCATCCGGCAAAAACCCGATTTCTATGATGCGTACCGCTGGCTGGGGGCGTTGTCGGACGTTACCGGAGATTACGACGACGCGCTCGATTACTATAAAAAGTGCGCAGAGCTGAAGCCGTACAGCGAAGAATCATGGATGCACACCTACATGACGCATATGAGGAAAAACGACGCCCAGTCGTCGGAGAATGCGATGCGGAAAATGATCGAGGTCGGCGAGCGAAAGATTGAGGTGAATCCGGACGACATTATCGTCCTCAGCCGGATCGTCGGGGCGTACGCCCATTTCGGCGAGAAGGAAAAAGCCTACGGCATTCTTAAGAGGATCACAGAGCTTGACCCGACCGACGGGCTTGCGCAGTACAACTGCGCTTGCACATACGCGGTGTTGGGAGATACGAAAGAAGCGCTCGCGTGTCTTAAAAATGCAATTCGAAGCGGATACAAAAATATGAGGGAATGGGTCAAAGCAGACCCTGACCTTCTTTCACTGAAAAGTGACCCGGAATTTATTGCGCTTGTCGGAGAAATGAGGTAACCGCGATGATCGGCCAGACAATTTCTCATTATCGAATCATTGAAAAACTCGGCGAAGGCGGAATGGGCGTAGTCTATAAAGCCCAAGACACCAAACTGAATAGGATCGTTGCTCTCAAGTTTCTTCCGCATCATCTCGAAAAAGGAACTGTGGAACAATCGCGCTTCCTGCAGGAAGCGCAGGCGGCTGCGGTGCTCAATCATCCGCATATCTGCGTCATTCACGATGTGCGCGAGGAAGAAGGAAAACAATTTATCGTGATGGAATTTGTTGAGGGGAAAACGATCCGCGAGACGATCCAGCAAGGACCGATGAAGATCGATACCGCGGTCGGGTACGCGATCCAAATTGCTGAAGCACTGGAAGAAGCCCACGGCAAAGGAATCGTGCATCGCGATATCAAAGCCGACAACATCATGATTAATTCCGGCAACCAGATAAAAGTGATGGATTTCGGCCTGGCGAAATTAAAGGGTTCGTTGAAGCTAACGCGGACATCGAGCACAGTCGGAACATTGGCGTATATGGCGCCGGAACAAATTCAAGGGGGGGGTGTCGATCCTCGTTCCGATATTTTTGCGCTGGGAGTTCTGTTTTATGAAATGCTTTCAGGGCATCTTCCGTTTCGCGGGGAACATGAAGCGGCAATGATGTACTCCATCATTAACGAAGACCCTCAGCCGATACAAAAATATCGAGACGACATCTCGTCAGAACTTGATCACATTCTGAACCGGGCGCTGGAGAAAAATCCCGAGGAGAGATACCAGACGGTTAAAGAAATGGCGATCGATCTGCGGAGAGCGAAAAAAGATTCGACGCGCGTTGTTCGAACGTCGGCCATGCATCAAATGGCATCACGCCGGGAAGTGGTTGCCGGCCAAATAAAAGCTCAATCATCGAAGAAAAAATTGTGGCTGGGATTGGGCGCGGTTGCTGCATTGGTAGTTCTGGCGGCTCTAACCTATTTCATCGTTGGTAAAAATTCCGCTTCATCGTTACCTCCGATGAAGACAATTGCTTTCACAAGTTATCGAGGCTACGCAGTCGCGCCGGCATTTTCACCGGAAGGGAATTCGATCGCTTTCGCCTGGAACGGCGACCAGGGGAACAATTTCGATATCTATATAAAGCTGATCGACGCCGGCTCGCCGCTTCGACTTACGAATGATCCCGCATATGAAGCCGATCCGGCATGGTCGCCGGATGGCCGTTATATTGCGTTCGACCGGTCGGTGGGTGAGGGTGCCTCCTATTTCATTATTCCATCCTTAGGCGGGAATGAACGTAAAATAACCGACGTGAAATCCTCCGGATATGGTATTGATTGGTCGCCGGACGGCAAATCGCTAGTAGTCGCTGCCTCCGATGACCCCGGAGAGCCGAATCACCTGGTGCTGGTATCAATTGAAAGCGGTCAAAAGAAGAAATTAACATCTCCGAATAAGAATGGGTTTTATGGTGACACTCGGCCAAAATTTTCTCCAGACGGGAGCCTTGTTGCATACACAAAATCTTTCAGCATTGGCAGATCAGAACTCTATACGGTTCCATCGGGCGGCGGGGAAGAAAAACGATTAACTTTTGATAACCTTGCCGTCGAAAACGAGGCATGGACTGCAGATGGACGGGAGATTGTTTTTTCATCCAATCGAGGAGGAAATTTGACGTTGTGGAGAATATCTTCGGACGGGGGTTCTCCAACGCCAATCCCAAATTCCGGAGAGAATGTTACGAGTCTCGCCATCGGAAAAAAAGGGAATAACCTTGCGTATAGCCGTGAAGCGGTCAATATGGACATTTGGCGTATGGATCTTGGTGTGTCCGCGTCTGCTCGAAAACCACCGACTGAACTCGTATCGTCGACTCAATCACAGGTTGAACCTCAGTATTCACCCGACGGCAAATATATTGCGTTCACATCCAATCGCTCAGGGAGTGTTGAAATCTGGGCTTGTCATAACGACGGGAGCAACCCTGTACAATTAACTTTTTTCGGAGGACCGCCGTCAGGAACACCGCGGTGGTCGCCGGACAGCCGCTTTATAGCTTTTGATTCGCGGGAGAAGGGAAATGGAAATATTTACGTCATCAGCGTCAACGGAGGGACACCCCGTCAGTTGACATCGGGCAATTTTGAGAATAACATTCCGAGTTGGTCGAGAGACGGGCGATGGATCTATTTCAGCTCCAACCGCTCGGGAGTCTTCCAGGTTTGGAAAATTCCTGTGGACGGAGGGGAAGCCATTCAGCTGACGAAAAATGGCGGATTCGATGCGTTTGAATCCTATGACGGCAAAGATCTTTATTTTGTTCAGAAACCGAACAATACCGAAATTTTTAAACTATCGTTTGCTGGCGGCGAAGAACAATCGGTTGACAAAAGGTTGAGCGGTCTTTCTTGGGGTGATTGGGAATTGACGGATAAGGGAATCTATTTTGCGAAACCTGATACCGGTCAGAAAGGTCATATCTACTTTTACAGTTTCAGCAGCCGACAAATAAATCAGATTGCGGCAACCGAAAAAACAATCTACCCGTATTCCGGCGCGTTCGCTGCTTCTCCCGACGGTCATTCGCTATTATTCACCCAAGTGGATCGGACCGAGAGCGACATTATGTTGATTCAGAATTTTCATTAAGAAATCGGATTTGAACAGGTCGATGAATGATCGGACAAACGATATCACATTATAAGATTCTTGAGAAGCTCGGCGAGGGCGGCATGGGCGTTGTCTACCAAGCCCAGGACACCAAGCTCGACCGGTTCGTTGCCCTCAAATTCCTTCCAGCACATCTTGCTGCATCGGAGCAAGATAAAGCGAGATTCATCCAGGAAGCGAAATCAGCAGCTGCTTTGAACCATCCTAACGTTTGCTCCATCATCGATATCCAGGAACACGAAAGCTCCCAAGGGGATAAGCAAATGTTCATCGTCATGGAATTCATCGACGGACAAACTCTCCAGGAAAAGAAATCAACAATCACACAAAAGCAGGCGATCGATTATGCGATACAGATAGCCGAGGGACTTGCCGCCGCGCACGAGAAGGGAATCGTCCACCGGGACATCAA
>CAZXQG010000106.1:0-7308 GCA_964642725.1 uncultured Chitinophagaceae bacterium | reverse complement strand
AATTCGCTGCGGTGAAGATGTTCACGCCGACAGCTCGTTAAATTATTTTACCAACCTGGTTGCGCAGCTCAAAGATATCTGGAATATGGATCCGGGAAAAGGCGCACCGCGGCCTCCGGTCAGTACGATCACATACATTCTAAAAGGAAACGGAGAGGAAGTTTATTCACCGCGCTTTACGTTTCATTCTTTCAGATATGTCGAACTCACCGGATTTCCCGGAACGCCGGATTCGAATACCGTGGCAGGCCTGCGAATGAATGCCGATCTGCAGCAAAACGGAAATTTCGAATGTTCCAATGAAATGTTCAACAAAGTTCAAGAGATGGTACAATGGACTTTTTTGAGCAACGTGTTCAGCATCCAGAGCGACTGCCCCGGACGGGAAAAATTCGGTTATGGCGGAGATATTGTGGCGACCGCTGAAGCATTCTGCTACAATTACGATATGAGTAATTTTTACAGAAAAGTGATTCATGATTTTGCAAACGATGCCCGGCCCAATGGAGGAATGACGGAGATCGCTCCTTCGACCGGAATTGCCATTGAAGGAATGGGAGACGGAACCGGTCCCCCCGGCTGGCAGCTCGCGTTTCCGTTTGGATTGAAAATACTGTACGATTACTACGGCGACCTGCAAAGTGTTGAAAAATACTATGGCGTTTTGAAGAAACAAGTCGAGTTCATGCACTCCGTAACTCCCGACAATATTGTCAAACGAGATATCAGCGATCATGAAAGCCTCGACCCAAAACCAGTTTCTCTTTCAGCGACAGCCTTCTACTACCATCATGTGAAAATCCTCGCTGAATTTGCACACCTTCTCAGAAGGAATGCGGATGCCGGGAGCTACGATGCGCTGGCCGGTGAAATCAAGGGCGCGTTCGTAAATAGATTCCTGAAACAGGGAACCGGCGTATTCGATTCCGGCACACAAGCCGCACAGCTCATCCCTTTGTATTATGACCTCGTCCCGGACAGCGAAAAGAATGCGGCAATGAATCAGCTTTTAACGGAGATTTACAACAAACACCATGGGCATCTTTCAACCGGTATCTTCGGCACAAAATTCTTGTTTGATGTATTGCGGCGGGAAAACCGGAACGACGTTGCGTACTCTGTCGCCAATCAGAGGGACTTTCCAGGGTATGGAAATATGCTTGCGCATGGCGCGACGACGCTCTATGAAAGCTGGAAATATCCCGACACGGTCAATTCACAAAATCATCCTATGTTCGGCTCCGTATCGGAATGGTTCTATAAATCCATTCTTGGCATTAATGCCTTGGCGCCCGGATTCGCACAGTTTGAAATCAAACCGCAGCCGGCCGGCAACCTTACCTGGGCGAAGGGATATTATGATGCCGTCGTCGGCAGGATAGTGAGTGATTGGAAAATCGAAGGAACACATTTCACTTTGCACGTTTCTATCCCTGCAAATACTAAAGCGACGATTTACATTCCGTCGCTTCCCAATAAACAAATTTGGGAAACCGGTAAGCCGGCATTTCAATCTGCAGGATTGAAGTTCAAAGAGTATAAGGGCAATTATGCTGAGTTCGAGGCCCAATCGGGAGAATATGTGTTTGAATCCATGTATCAAAATTGAGATTTTCCACGATAACTTTTTAGAAAGCCTGTGATGTGAAAAACGTATTGCTGGCTGCCGTGTTCTTCTTCGCATCTGCTCGAAGCCAGGCTCAGGACACAAACGGTATCTATTTGATCGTGAGAGCCGATGATATGGCATCGTTCCACGATGCAAACGTCGCGTGCATCAAAGCGTGCAACGAGGGGATCGCGCGAAGCGTTGAAATAATGGTTCCTTGTCCGTGGTTTCCCGAGGCGGTAAAAATGTTGAATGAGAATCCGTCGATCGACGTCGGAATCCATTTGGTATTAACAAGCGAATGGGAGGGCGTGCGATGGCGGCCGCTCACCTATGTTCCAAGCATTGTTGATAAGGACGGTTATTTCTATCCGTTCATTTGGGGCGGGAACGATACTTCCGCAAATAATTATCTGCTTAAAGCCAATTGGAAAATTGAAGAAGTTGAAAAAGAATTGCGGGCACAAATAGAATTGGCGTTGAAATACCTTCCCCGCATTTCACATCTGAGCGCTCATATGGGCTGCAGCACCATGGATCCAAAGGTGACCGAACTCGTCGACCGATTGGCCCGTGAATTTAAATTGCGCACCGAAAATATTCCAGGCATAAAAGACCTCCGCGGCTGGGACAACAACAAACCCCTAGAAGAAAAGATTGGTCAGTCTATTTCTGCTATAAAAGGCTTGACGCCGGGAACGTATGTTTTTGTTGACCATCCCGGATTAGATAATTCCGAAATGCATGCGGCACTCTTTGAACTAAATAATAGTCTCGCAGTCGACCGGCAGGCCGTGACCGATATTTTCACAAACGAAAAAGTAATACGGGCTTTGCGTGACAAGGGGGTAAAACTTGTCAGCTACGCCGATATCATAAAAATGAAATAAGAAAAGTATCTCCCCGGTGAATTGCGAACCGGTGTTTCGTTCAGATTTACGCCGGCCCGGCAGCCCCCTTCAACAACGGCCTTTTTCAGCCTCTCTTGAAGCAAAAATAACTTGACACACACTTCTCAATTTTTTAAATTTCCGTCGACCTGTGCAATGATGCCTCCCCTCATTATTGCACCTAGAAAGGGTCAGGCCCGGCGTTCCCCCCCAACGCCGGGCTTTTTTTTCTTGAATCTCCCGTCGATTACCGCTACATTCCCGCGGTGAGGAAGCACTGAAGAACATGAAGAAAATCAATCAGAGAAAAGAAAACCTTCAGACTCGAATGATGATGAGGGCTTTTGAGTTTTCGGGTGGATGACGCAATCTTGTGTGAAAGTGGTTCGTCGAGCGAAAATCGGTAAATGAATAACACAGGTATCAAAATGAAAAAACGGCTTTTGTTTTTATTCATATTCTTGTTCCCCCTTTTCGTTTCCGCAAAAGAGAAGCAAAAGATTATCCTCGATTGCGATTTCGGCGGCGATATTGACGATGCATTTGCAGTGGCGCTTGTCCTTAACAGTCCCGAGTTTGATGTTCTCGGTTTTGTGATGGATCACGGCAACACGCCTCTTCGCGCAAGAACTCTTTTGAAGATGCTCTACGAAGTCGGCAAAGAAGATATCCCGGTCATCGTAGGAGAACCTACTCCTACGGTTGTCGGCGTTGACAAAGAAATTGCCGGACGTTCCAGCCAGTTTTATTGGTCCGACGGGTTCGATAAAATAAAACCGTCGAACGCTGACGCCGCAGATTTTATCATCGGCAATTTGAGAAAGTATCCGAACGAGGTCATCCTGTTTACTGTTGGACCCGTCTGCAACATAAAAGAAGTGATGATAAAAGATAAAAATGTCTTAAAGCTCGCAAAAAAAATCGTTTCAATGTTCGGGTCGTTTCACATGGGCTATAACGGCGGTCCGGTTCCCGATGCGGAATGGAATGTAAGAGCCGATATCGAAGCGTCAAAAATGTTTGTTTCAGGCAATGCGAATATCGTCTACGCGGGTTTGGACGTAACGACATTTGTAAAATTAGACGAGGCTAACCGCAATCGTCTCTTAATGCGGCAATCTCCCCTTACCAATGCACTGTGCGGTTTATATTCATTATGGCTGTATGAAAGCTTTGCAAATCCCGATCCGACATTATATGATGTCGTCGCCGTTGGCTACGTCCTTTGGCCCGATCTTTTTACGAGCCGGAAATCGAATGTCCATGTTGACGATTCGGGCTTCACCATGATAGATGATTCCAAAGAACCAAACGCAGAAATCTTGATGACGATAAACAAGGATGAATTTATAAAACGGGTCATGGAACGGTATCTCAAACAAGACTTGGGGCGGAACAAGTAAAAATATTCGACATGGGCGATCATAATTGTTGAATATGATTCACACTCCGACAATGACGTACATGTAGTTCAACTGCAGCCGCAACGAACATCTCTCAGGCAGGCAGCAACAACTTTGCTGCGTGCAAATTGTTGCTGATCTCCCGCCAAGTTCTTCCTTCACATCATCTTTTCCACCTCTTTTTTAGGCATAAAAATCCTGTTTGACCTTGTTTTTTAAAGGCGGGCGATTGACAGTAAGATCATTCTACGCTATATTGCAAACGTTTGCGGTGAAAGTGCCTACGATGAAACTTATAACAATAACCGACATAGCTAAAAAGTTAGGTATGGCTCCCTCAACTGTATCCAGGGCGTTGAGAGATCATCCGGATATCAGTGAAGAGACCAAAAAACGAGTAAAAAAACTTGCACGAGATTCACGGTATACGCCTAATGCGATTTCGGACAGCCTGAGAAACCGTCGAACGACAACCATCGGAGTCATTATTCCAGAAATTGCTCACGACTCATTTGCCAAAGCGGTGAGCGGGATCGAAGAAATCGCTTACCATGCCGGTTACACGACCCTGCTTTGCCAATCCAACGAAAATTACGAAAGAGAAGTTGTCAACTCGAATATGCTGTTGAAGCAGCGAGTTGCGGGTATCATTGTTTCGATTTCTCAGGATACAAACAACAGCGATCATTTCCAGAAGCTGATCGATTATGGAATTCCCATTGTTTTTTTTGACCGTGTTTGCGAAGATATCCGCGCCAATAAAGTCGTCATCGATGACACGACGAGCGCTTTCAACGCTGTTCGCCATTTGATTGAAAGAGGATATACGGCGATCGCTCATTTTGCCGGACCAAAACAATTAGGAGTGTGCCGAAGAAGACTCGATGGATATGTAATGGCTCT
Source organism: uncultured Chitinophagaceae bacterium (assembly GCA_964642725.1). GTDB lineage: Bacteria > Bacteroidota > Ignavibacteria > UBA10030 > UBA8401 > JAGVPT01. The sequence continues at coordinate 2,503 of CAZXQG010000106.1, read as the reverse complement.
TAAACAATCGGGTATTCCCGTTGATGACGATCTTATTCGTTTTGGAGGCATGTACGAAAAAGACGGGTACAATTCCATGGATTCTCTGATCAAAGAACACACCATCCCCGACGCAATTTTAGCCGTCAACGACCCGGTCGCCATCGGAGCGCTGCAGAGAATTAAAGAAGAGGAATTGAACATTCCAAACGATATCGGCCTGATAGGCTTTTCGAATAATCAGATTACAAGTGTCGTAAGCCCTCCGCTTACAACGATCAATCAGCCTTTTTATGCTATGGGAAAGAAGGCTGCCGAAATTTTACTGGGAATCATCGGGAAGGAGAATGGGAACGAGACCATCGCTACGGTTACGTTGGAGGCGGAATTAATTATCCGGGGTTCAACAAAGTAGGCAAGGGTTTTATTTGCCCGGCCGTTTGCGCAGCGAGCCGGCATAAAGAAGTTTTCTAATTACCATACTCACAACGTCAACAGGAATACATTATGTCGTCAATAGGTTTAACGCATCTCGATTGGCTGATCATTCTCATTTATTTCGGATTTGTTTTAGGCATCGGTTACTATTTACGAAGATACACAAAGAGCCAGGAAGAATTTTTTCTCGCGGGCAGAAAGAATTCGCAATGGGTTGCCGGGTTAGCGTTCCTCTCCGCAAATATGGGCGCACTTGAACTTCTCGGTATGACGGGCAATACGTTCAAATACGGGATGTACGTTGCACACTTTTATTGGATCGGTGCAATTCCGGCGATGCTTTTCTTGGGAATTTACATGATGCCGTTTTATTACAGCGGCAAGATTAATTCCGTCCCGGGCTATCTCAAGCTGCGATTCGACGAAAAAACAAGGGTTCTAAACGGAATATCCTTTGCTATTATGACGCTCCTTGTTTCCGGCATCAACCTCTACGCGATGGCTCTGGTGCTTCATACTTTTTTGGGGTGGAATTGGGATGTGAGTATGTGGGCCTCGGCAATTACGGTGGCCATCTATGTCGGGTTAAGCGGCCTGATGTCGGCGATCTTTACGGAAATCATCCAGTTCTTTTTGATCTGGTTCGGCCTGTTCCTCGTATCGGTCATGGGAATTATCGAGATCGGAAGCGTCAGCCAAATCCTCCATCGGCTGCCCGAATCAATGAACACGCTCTGGTCTACCTCGGGCGATCCGATGAAGAACGGAATGCTGGTGAATTGGGGCGGGATCGTCCTCGGTCTTGGGTTTGTATCGTCGTTCGGATATTGGACGACCGATTTTTTGGTCGTTCAGCGCGCTTTCACAGCAAAAGATTTACGTTCGGCAAGAATGGCTCCGATCCTTGCTTCGTTCTTTAAGATGGCGCTGCCGTTCATCGTCATACTCGCCGGGTTAATTGCCATCGCGCTTTCAAGCGACCCCAAAAGCGGGTTTAAACTTCTGCAGGATGGGGGCCAAATTAATTACGATTCGGCATTGCCGCTGCTGATACAACGCTATTATCCGCAAGGGTTAGTCGGGCTTGGCGTTACCGCGCTGCTCGCCGGGTTCATGGCCGGTCAAGCCGGTAATATCAGCGCCTTCAACACTGTTTGGACTTACGATATCTATAAATCGGTGCTGAATAGAAAAGCCTCCGACACTCATTTGCTGTGGATGGGCCGCGCTTCGACAATAGTCGGTGTGATACTTTCTCTCGGAACCGCATACTGGGCAAAAAGTTTTCCGAGCATTATGGATTATATGCAGGCGATTTTTTCCTGGGTGAACGCTCCCCTTTTCGCTACGATGTTTCTCGGAATGTTTGTCTGGTGGATTACCCCGAACGGAGCTTTTTGGGGTTTAGTGACGGGAATGGCTTCATCGTTCCTTATGTGGATGGGAGGAAAATTTAATTGGTATAACGAAAGTATTATTACTATGTCGAATGTGAAAAGCGAGATGGCGGCAAATTTCTGGCGCGCATGGTGGGCCGGCGTCATCTGTGCAGCGGTGACAGTGACAGTCAGTCTGGTAACAGAGAAGCGTCCGAAACAAGAGTTGGTCGGATTAGTGAAAGGATTGACAGAAAGCACGGTCGATAAAAATATTCGCTTTATGAAACGGCCCGAATTTATCGCATTGATTTCACTTGTTTTGGTTGTCATTCTCAATATAATTTTCTGGTAAACGTAATAATAATCCACCAAGAACACGAGGAAGCACAAAGCGTAAAATTCACTTTATAGGAATTAATGTATTCCTTCACAAGGGATTCGACAGTGAACGGCCTGCAGAAAAATATTCCCTTTGTGCCATCCATGAACTTAGTGGACATTTTTTAAAAAAGCTTAAGGATTAATGATATGAAAAAATTCGGGTTTCTTTTTGCCTTCGTTGTTTCAATGAGTTGTTATGCACAAAAATTCGACGGCCTTGCCCTGACTCCGCCAATGGGCTGGAATACCTACAACACGTTTGCCGGAAACTTTAACGAGAAAATAATCCGTGACATGGTAGATGTTATCGCCTCATCGGGCATGAG
>CAZXQG010000105.1:0-7564 GCA_964642725.1 uncultured Chitinophagaceae bacterium | reverse complement strand
CGTCTCGCTGAAAGCGAGACGGGGAGGTCGTAGGTTCGAGCCCTACAGCGTCCACTACTTTTTTTGCATTCTATTTAGTTGTTTGCCCGGGGTTGTTTATGGTAATCGTTCAATGTCGGCCCTCACCTTCCCGCATAATCGGGCCCCGAGCTTTTTCATTCCTCCCAAAATTTCTTCACCCGTACAACGAAACAACCGCCGGACGTTGTGCGTCCTATGCCCTGAGATTTGGCGTTTGTTTTTTTTTACTCTGCGCTGCCGCGCTGACTACGCAAGCGCAATCGGGGAATCCATATAAAAAGAAAGTTGTTTCGTACGTAGACAAAGTTCTTGTGCCCGGCGGCATCGCTCTGACACCGGAACAGGCGGAGTATATTAAAAAGTCGATTGCACGCAACATCAACTTTGCGCGGTTCAACTACTCTCCTCTGCCGGAGAATGTTACTGCCTCATTTGGGGCAGAGGCCGGTGCTCTTTCCAGTTTTTCTTCCGAGAACATCACGCCGGTTCTTAACAGGAGATTGGCGCCGCAACTGCTTCAGATTCTCGACCTCAACAAAGAATTGTTGAGCAAACAGAATTTGAGCGAAGAAGACCGTAACACATTTCTTGCCACAAAAGCCCAGGCCGCCGGCTTATCGGCGTCGCAGCTTGAGGCAATTCTCAACTCCGGATTCTTTTATATTCCGTACGTTGATTCATACAACCTCAGAGTCGAGAGGCGCCACCGTGAAGTAAAAAATGATAACGGCAAAGTCATCCGGCGAATTCCGCTGACGGAGTACATTCATGCACTCCAACTCGGATTGCTCTGGTATAGACTGAACGTCGACCAGAATAATACTGCAAGCGTTGTTTTTATCGGCACGGCGCAAGGATGGAAGGATGAACCGATCGTCCGGAGCGGCATCCATGAAGACGAAACGTTCGAGGGGCAAAGGATAGAAGATGACGGGACGGAAGACTTCAGTGCTTTTAAAAGCGCGGTCGACGCAAGCTGTTTCAACATCCAATCTGAAACAAAAAAAATCGAGGCATTCAAGCTTTCCGGCGAAGTGGTCGAAGCGACGCTTTTCGGCGTCACGTTAAACCTTGGCAGCCGGGAAGGTGTCGGACTTGACGATACGTATTGGGTGGAAGAGTTTGAAGAATCCTCTTCCGGTGAAATCGTGAAAAACAAAAGGGGCTTTGTGAAGATCAGGCAAATCGGCGACAACAAACGGGATGAGACCGCGACTTCCTATGCGCAGACAATTACCGGCTCAAACTATTCGCAAGGGCTTTCGGTGACCGAACTCCCGCTTCTCGGCATCAACGGACTTATCGCTGCAGGGACCTTTCCGGCCATCGTGTCGCCATTTGACAACACGGCGACCGGCGGATTCGGTATGTCGGAACATGATTTCTCTGTCAAGATTAATTCGGAAAACAAGTCTGCGTATGGTCTCGCGTTGTCGTTTCAAACCGACCTTGCAAACGCAGCGAAAATCCCCGAATTTTGGGCGCATGTCGGCGGAGCAATCGGCGTGACGTCGATCGACGGGCAAATCGTTTATCCGTACGACAACCCTACGGACAGCACCGACATCGGCCAGGCTCTTACCGGTTATGTCAATCTCGGACTTGTAAAGAAATTCTATTTCAGAAGAGTCGGATTCCTGCTTCAGGCGGATGTGAAATATGCATTGATGCATTTGTCCGTGTCAGGAAGCGACGGGAATACCTACAAATTGACGAATGGAAATTTGGGGTTGGACGGCAGGGCTGGGATTGAAATTTACGTGACGCCGGTTTTTTCCGTCGGCGCGTCGGCGGAGTACAACGTGTTCGGCACGAGCAGCACGTGGAGTGCCGTCGTAACCGATAGCGATAACAAAGATACAAAGAACGGCAGCGCAGCAGGGCCGGCCGTGAAATATTCCGGCCTTGGAATATACTGCTGGGTGAATTATTCTATTCCCTCATTACGGTAGGGTTTGTGCAGATTATTTATTCAAATTCCACGGAGAAAAATTATGTTTAGAATTATGCAATGCGTATTGTACGCTGCTGCGGTTTCGATTTTCTTTTTTAGCAGCGCAGCTTTTGCTCAGGGGAATCTTCCTGAATCGCGTGAAGCGACGTTTGTTGAAGCGAACGGCTCGGCCGAAGTATTGGTGAAAGCGAAAGGGATCGGCGGCGCAAGCGGATTGTTCGGATTCAAAGAGGAAGAATCGCTGAAGCTTGCCGAAGCCGATGCGCGTAAATCAGCGGTGTATTTTGTGTTGTACGGCGGCGCCGGACTGGACGGCATTCTTCGAACGGACGAGGAGAAGAGCAAATTTCAGCCGTATCAAAATGAATTCTTTACAAACGATAATGTCCCGAAATTTATTTCGTGGGAAGCGTCGGGCTTCGACAGCCGCGTAAAAATGGCGGGGGGAGAAAAATTGAAAGTCGAGAAGCAGTTTCGCGTCAACGTCAAGGCGATCAAAGATGCGCTTATCCAGCGCGGAATAATCGCATCGGTGCAGGAAGTGGCGGAAGAAATCGGCCTGCCAACATTGATGGCGCTCCCCGCCGTCAAGCCGGGCGAAAGTCCGCTCGATATGCTCCAGAGGGATCCATTGCTTAAACAGGGGGCAGCGACCATCGAATCGTACCTCACGGCAAAAAAATATGATGTCATCGCTCCCGACCAGGCGGCGCAGATTTACCAGCAGCAAAAGGGACAAATGACGTTAAAGGGAACGGATGAGGATATGTCGTATGCGATCGCACTTTCGGTCGGCAGCGACGTCTACATCACGTATACCATCGATATGGAAACCAGAAGTGTCGGGTCTTCCGATGTCCACAAAGCATCGGTGTCCGTCCGTGCGTACGAAACGACGACCGCCCGCTTGCTCGGAACGGAAACCGGCTACAGCGAAGAATCTGCCGCCCCGCAGGATGCGCTCATCGAAGCGGCTATCACCAACGCGTTGAACAACGTCATGGCCCGCATCAACAGCTATTGGGCGGACGATATGAAAAACGGCGTCCAGTATAAAGTCGTTTTCACGATTACTGGAAAGTTTGACGCGGATACAAAGGACGATCTTTCTCCGGCTGCACTTCTTTCATTGAAAAAACTCTGCAACCGGGTGAAAGAAAATGTTGTGAGCGACAAAACGATGGACTATCTCGTCTGGGTCACGAATCAGGACTACCAAAACCCGTCATTGTTCTTCGTGGCGCTAAAAAAAGAGTTTGCACAAAACTTCGCGCAGGGTAAGTTGAGAAAGGTGAGTGCAAATCGAAAACTGATGATGGTGGCAGTAGAATAATTCAGCCTCTCCGTGATCATGCAGAGTGAGTTTAGAAACCATCTCAAAAAACTCCGAGTAACGACATTCTGAATAAACGATGCAGCATCACTCTCATTCACCCGCCCCAATGCGGCGGGTTCAGGATGACCGTACGGTGGGTTGCTGAGATAATTTCTAGTTTCTATGGAGGTTTTTATGCGGGCGTATGGTTTTCTTTTTCTCCTCATTGTTTTTCTTGAAGGCTGCGGCTCGAACGCCGGTGTGGATACGACGAACGTTAATTCTACTTCCTATGCTCCAACCGTTGTTTGGACGGACCCGGTTCCCGGCGCAGTCGGTCCAAACATCATGTCGCCGAACAATACCGTGAGAATCCGGTTCAGCACGCTGATGGATACGCGCTCGGTTATCCACGCAGTCACCCTTTCACCGTCGAACGAGAGTGTGTATATCGACACGAACACAGCGACGCCGGTGGAAGGGACAACGTTCGCTTTCCCACTCACCCCCACGCCTGTTTGGATGATCGGATTTTCCGATGCGACTATTAATTCCCGTTTTCCTCCTTACTATCAAATATATTACTCCTCTTTTATAGTGGGACAGGCATATACCATTACCATTGATTCCAGCGCACACGATATCTATGGAGATTCCTTTGCGGGACCGGCCAGTTTTGTCTTCACTCCCGAGCCCTATTTTCGCGTGACCGATACGTACCCGCTGAACAACGATACTTCCATCTCGCCGGTTTATCCGTACATCACGGTTCGCTTCAATGCGATTATTGACACATCCAGCGCCAGATCTTCATTGACGCTTTCGCCTCCTGTCGGAGGGAGTGCGGCCATCTATTATTATGGTTCCTGGGGACTGTCCTGGTCGCTGCCATCGGGCGCAATGCTGGCATCCGAAACAATGTACACGGTAACAATCGGCACGACGATCAAAGACATTAATAGACACGCGCTTCCATCGCCATATTCGTTTTCCTTTTCTACGGCGCCATACATTGTTTCGGCATCGTATCCCAGTGGGAGCGGAGTCAGCATAAGCTCCAATCTATCCATGTATTGCAATTTTTTGATTGATCCGGCGTCGCTTGCATCTGCATTTTCGATAAGTCCGTCTGTCAATGGATCTCTTCAGGCAAACAGTTCCACGATAACTTTTACTCCACAATCCTCGTTAGCGCCGAATACGACGTACACTGTAACAGTTTCGACGGCTTTGCGCGGCGCGAATGGTACTGCCGTTAAATATCCGTACACGTATTCCTTTACCACTGGAAGCTGATAAGAGTGAAATCCTGGACTTCGTACAGCGTTGCGATCCTGCTCATTGCGGCAGTCCTTCCGGTTTATCCGCAGGTGCCGGAGTGGGCGGTTTCCCACAAACACGCGAACTATCCTGCCGGCGAATTCATTCTCGGGGTCGGATATGGCACGGGTGACAAAGCTGATGAAACTGCCAAACGTCTCGCGCAATCGGATATCGCAGCTCAGGTTCGAGTGAAAGTGCAGACGGAAATCAAAAATGTTCAGCAGACATACGAGCTGAATCAGAATCAAGAATCGTACGCAGACTTTAAAATCAAATCGACATCGGTGGTGGATGAAGAACTCATCGGTGCGGCGATAGTCGAGATGGCGGTTGATCCGTCGACGGGCATAACGTATGCCCTGGCGGCATTGAACAAAGAAAAATTTTCCGACGCAATTGCCGCCGAATTGTCGCAGCGCTGGGAGCAGCCGAAAGAACTTCAGCGCCAGGCAAAAGAATTTCTTCGCCAGGGAAAGCTTACGGAAGCGGTTGAAAATCTCGCCGAAGCGCGGGCGGCGGTGATGGAGCTTCTTCCGAAACAAGCGCTCCACGACGCGCTTTCCCGTACGCCATTACGCGTTGAACCCTCAATGGGCCCTCTGGCAATAACTTCCGGTATTCGTGAAGCACTTTCCAGCGTCCGGATTGAAAAAATAAGCGGGGACAAGCAAAAAGGGAAGATAGGAGAAAAATTTTCCCTGCCGTTTGTTGTGCGGGCGACTGTCGGCGAAGAGAACAATGTTGTGCCTGTTGTCGGCGCCGTCATTGTGTTTTTGAATTCGTCCGGCGACCAGTTTGGTGAAGGCATTACCGACGCGAAAGGTGTTGCCGAATGTTCAATGCAGGCGAGGGGAAGCATCGGGCGTCAAATCCGCGCCAGGCTTTCCCAGCAGGGATTGGGCAGCGAGTTTTTTTCGGACCTCAATGCTTCTTCCGTCGCGTTCGATTGCTCTGTTCTCGACGCCGATGTCGCGTTTAGCCTGAAAGTGGAGGTGCGGCCGTCCGGAGTAAATGATGTTCTCCGTTCCGTTGTCGCCGATGCAGTAACGAACATCGGCTACCATATCGTGGACATGTCCCGGTTCATGTTGAGGGTGGAGTTTCAAACCGCACCGCCGACGACAATCGAAGGCGTCGACGGGACGCTCTACAGCGTTTCAACCGAAATCACAATCGTCCTCATTGACAAAGAATCGAACAGAACACTCGGTTCGGTTATCGGCAAATCGCAGGGAGTTGGAATAACGCAGGATGGTGCGCTTCAAAAATCGGCGCACAGCGTGAAACTCGGCGAATCCGAACTTGTTTCACTTCTCGAAAAGGCAAAGAACTAAAGACTCTTTGCTGCTTGGTGATAAATAATTTTTCAGAAGTCTCAATTCAAATTATCCACCTGGGAGGTTATATGAAAAATATTCTTGCTGTCGGATTGATTGCTTTTGTTGCCGGTGTCATGATCATCGGATGCGGTTCGTCGCAGCAAACGGCCGCACCGCAGGCGCCGCTTGCGCCCGCGTGGGTTACAAAAACGCCGAGAGATTCCAACGCAATCTATGGAGTCGGAGTGGCAAATGTAGGGGCCAACGTTGTCCTTGCACGTCAAAAGGCTGAAGATGCAGCGCGGCAGGACATCGCAAAGGTTATGGATACGCGCGTAAAAAATATGATGGATGCGTTCATGCAGGAGCATCAGGATATGATTAACCCGGCCTCTTCGACATCAGTCGAATTTACCCGTTCGGTCTCACGGACCGTCAGCCAGGCGGCGCTGAGCGGGTGCCAGATTCAAGAAGTGTGGCAGGATAAGGATAATAAGATCATGTATGCCCTGGCAGTCATTACGAAAACAGACGTTGTGCAACAAGTGAAAAGCAATGTTGCGGCGCAGCGCCAGGCGGCCTTTCTAGAGCAAAAGACGGACGACGCATTGAAAGCGATGGATAAGGCCTTGGAAAATTGGGACGTGTCAAAATAGCCGCTCGCAGCAGCACTTTCGTTTTTTCTCTCGACGGTTTGCTTCTAACAACGTTGATAAGTATATTTTTTCTGACTCAAGAAGAGAAACTGGAGATGGCTTTTGTGTCGGAATGAGATTTGAGCCATGTTTTCGATTCTCTGTAGGAGTTTTGCCCCCCCAACCACCTCGCCATACATGGATGAATGGTCGACTTTCCCCCCGCATTTATCCAGGCGTTCCCCCGGGCATCAAAGAAGCATAGCAATAAATTACCTAACAAGGACATGACAGAACGACACCGCGATCCATACGCAGCATTACGCTTCAGCGAATTTCGCGACCTTGTACTTTCGTCGTTCTTGCTTACGATTGCACTGATGATGCAGGAAGTCGCGATCGGGTATGAGCTGTACAGAATTACCCACGACCCGCTCGCGTTGGGTTTGATCGGACTTGTAGAAGCAGTTCCGTTCATTTCTTTTTCGCTGTTTGGCGGCCACATCGCGGACCGTTACAGCAAACGAAAAATTCTTTTATGGAGTGTCGCTTGCATCGCACTCTGTTCAACGATCCTCCAGTTCATTTCACGGAAACAAAACTCTCTCGCTCCGGCGGTATTGCTGCTCACCATTTATGCGACGATCTTTGTCATCGGTCTTTGCAGAGCGTTCCAGTCTCCAACGGCGACATCGCTGCGCGCATTTCTCGTTCCCTTCGAGCACTATGAAAGTGCTGCAACCTGGAGCAGTTCGGCCTGGCAGATAGGGGCGGTTATCGGCCCGGTGATCTCCGGATTTTCGTATGCGTGGATTGGATTTTCCAATACGCTTCTTGTCGTGGTAGCTCTTGTCGTTGCCGCCTTTTATTTGTATTCAAGAATCGGCGACAGGCCGGTGCCCGGGATACAAGAAAAAATTAACGTGATCGAAAGTATCAAAGAGGGGATCGGCTTCGTCTACAAAACCAAGGTGATCTTGTATTCCATTTCGCTCGA
>CAZXQG010000104.1:0-7902 GCA_964642725.1 uncultured Chitinophagaceae bacterium | reverse complement strand
TTTCGGCGGGGCGATCGTAGGGTTGATATGGGGCCTTGTCGGGGGTTTCCTGTTTGGCGCTTTAGTCGCCTGGCTCTATAATAGCATATCTAGGGTAATCTACAAATCAGAGGCTAGTGGAACATAGGCAGGATATAACATCCTCTAACAACGTCAGCAGTTTCACGCACAAAAGCGCTGGACAATACATCAGAAAGATGGACTACGCGACTTGCGCAGACAAGGCTCGCACGTTATTGGCCGCGTCGGCATAAGACTGAATGTTGCTGAAGACACTCTCTTTCTTGAGCCTTTGCTCCATTGCCTTCCCCTGTCCCAGACCAATCTCGAAACAGAGATAAGAATTTGGCTTGAGGTATTTCGGAGCTTCCCTTATCAGCCGCGTGAGGATGGTAATCCCGAGGGAGCCTCCATCAAACGCCAAGCGAGGCTCGCGCAGAGAGATTTCCGGATCCATATTGCCGACTTTCGATGACGGGATATACGGAGGGTTACAAGTCACGAGATCCATTTTCTTGTAAAACTCATCCGACTCAAACGCAGCAAACAGATCACTCCGCCTGAATTCGACCCGGCTCTCCAAATCTAAATGTTGTGCATTCTTTCGCGCAAGGATAACCGCTTCTTCGGAAAGGTCTGATCCGAATACTTTCGAACGGGGCTCGTGCGACGCGATTCCGAGCGCAACATTGCCGGAACCACTGCATACATCCAGAACTGTAACGGCTCCTCGGGCATCGGTAATGGATTTTGCAATTGCAAGCGCCGCAAAGCCGAGGATCTCAGTTTCAACCCGCGGTATCAAAGCTTCAGGCCCCGCCAGGAATTCCATCCCCAAAAATTGCTGCCGTCCGGTGATATGAGCAAGAGGTACACCGGCAAGACGTTTCTCAACAAGAGTCCGGAGTTGAGCGCGCGAACGATCATCCAGCTCCGGAATATTTTCGCCTGAAGCTTTCCGAACCGAAATAGGAAGACCCGCAGCGAAAAAGCAAAGAGCCTTCAATGTCGATTCCGGTGTTTCCTCAGGCTTGTCAGGCTTTGCAATCCATGAAGCGGTCAGACGATCTAAGAGCATGTTGTAAAGAGGGTCTGATCGCATATCGTTTGACATTGACTATCGAGAGAAAGGTATTTCGGGTTTCATTCTGACGATGTTCTTCAGAATTTTTGGTTTTGTTCCGTATACATTTCTTTCAGACGGACACGGTCGGGCTTTCCGGAGGACGTCAACGGAAAACTCTCTAACTGCCAGACAACGTCCGGACGCAAATATTCTGGCATGTTCGCCTTACAGTAGAGAGATAATTCCTTCTGTGAGAATGACTTATGATCAGAAGGCACAAGAGCGATGACGATAGTGCTTCTCACTTCATCGAAAGGAACAGCAAATGCTACAGCGTGCAGAACCATGCGGGATGCAAAAATGCAATCTTCGATTTCTTCCGGACTCACACGCATACCGTGCGACTTAATCATTTGATCTTTGCGGCCGATGAAGTAGATGAACCCTTCTTCATCTGTTTTCACATAGTCGCCCGAGTACACGGCAATCTCCGTTTGTCCTCCTTTCCCTTGCTGGAATGGAGCCGGCCGGAATCTTTGGGCGGTATTTTCAGGATCCCGCCAGTACCCGATCGCGATGTTAGCGCCGCGATGGACAAGTTCTCCCTCTTCCCCCGGCTTACACAATTCACCCCGCTCATTGAGCACCAGGAGCTCAACATTCGGAATTGCTTTTCCAATTGAACCTGGACGAACATCGACTTGATCAGGCGGAAGGAATGTAGAACGAAATGCCTCCGTGAGGCCGAACATTAAATAGATTTGGACGTGCGGATGAACTTGCCGGAAGAGTTTTGTGATGCTCTCCGGCATACGGCCGCCAGTGTTCGTAATATAGCGGAGATGAGGAAACTGCGTTTTGGTGAACGGCGACCGGTCGCCTGCCAACTGCTGCCAGACCATCGGCACAGCTCCCATACCCGTGATCCGCTCACGATTCAGGGTATTACAGATATCGGCAGGAAGCAATGAGCGCTGTATAACCAACGTCCCGCCGATGAGCAACGCTGTTAACAATTGATTGAGCCCGTAGTCGAAACTAAACGGCAGGAGGCTGACAATGATCTCGTCACGCGTGAGATGAAGATAGTCTGTTACGATGCGGGCGCCGGAAATGAGATTGTTATGCGACAGCATAATTCCCTTTGGCATGCCGGTAGACCCCGATGTGTAGATGATCAGAGCAAGATCGGCGCCTATAACTCGAGAAGGAGTAAATTTCTCGCCGGCTAGTTCTCCAGAATCAACAATGAGGATGCGGTCGGGACTCAAAGGGCATTCAGTCAGCGAGGTGCGAAGACGGTTATCGGTAATGAGAAAGGAAGCTTCTGAATGATCGATAATATAATTGACCTGACGATTTTTCAAAACGTCGTTGATAATAACGACAACAGCGCCAAGAGACCACACAGCAAAAAGAGCGACAACGCTTTCAACGGACCGCTGCAAGTAAATGGCGACATGGTCGCCTCGTTGCACGCCCGCGGCCTGCAGCTGCACTCCACATCGTTCGGTCTGACGAATCAGCTCTGCATAGCTTAACCGGTGTTGCCCATCGATGAGCGCAATGTGCGATGCTCTGTCGTTGCGGTGCTGCAAGAGAAGGTCGGATAAACAATAAATCATATTGCCTGCGATAGAAATTAATTTGAGGCTTCTGAAGAATCCCTTTGTAATGTCATCCTGATGAGCGACGAATGCCGACCCAAGGGGTTCCTTCGGAAAGGCATCTCCCAAAGGTCGCGAAGCCTTCGTGTCCAAAATCTCTCTCCCGCCACACAGCGGCGGGACTGGGATGACATGTTGTATCACGTAATACCGCCATTCTAAAAGGACAAGGCATGATCATTGTCATTTTTTTCAGGAGCTTCTATTTACATTATTTAACCAGAATGAAACACACGACGCTACAACACCCGGCAGTATCTTTCAATCCGGGGGAACCGAGATCCTCCGGAGCACATGACGCCTATTCTATTCAAGTGGTCGTGAATCTTCGTTTCAGCTCCCTGCATCGCCAAGTTTGTGAAACATAAACGATTGAATTTTTGCGATCGAATCAAAATTCTCTGCTATGAGTTCTTTGTCATCGAACCGGACGCCAAATGTCTCCTCGAGAAAGCTGATCACTTCGAGTATGCCTGTTGAATCGATCGTTCCTGAGCCCAGAAGCGACACTTCTGAATCGATGTCTTGCCCGTTAAAAACAAAATTGTCCTGAATAAAACTTTTGACTTTCAGTCCGATTTCTTCCTGGGTGATCTTCATAAACTGTTTTCCTGGGTGGCGTGTTGTGCGTGATTAGACACACGGTCGATGTCGGTTACGAATGAAATCCGATCTCCGGAGGAATGACGATTTTCTCTCACAAAGAGATTATCCAAAAGCTGCGTTGAAAGAATGCCGACAAGAGCCATGTTGTCGGAATTACTGAACGTTGCTGAAGTGATCGCGTTCTTTCCTTTGGCCAGACATTTTTGATAAAATTTGGAGACAGCCGCACTATCGAACAATCCGCTTTCTTTAAGTGCTTTCTCAGAGAGCAATTCCCTGATATAATCCGGTGCATCCTTACCAACGAATGAAATTGCATCCGGAGCACGGTACGGCTGTTTTTGTCGTCGAACAATCTGATCGGGTATCACGCCTCGAGCCACTCGTTTGAGAATATGTTTTTCGTCAAGAATCCGAAGCTTGTAATCTGCAGGAAGCCCGTTACAGAATTCCATAACATCGGAATCAAGAAATGGAAACCGTCCTTCGACCGAATGCGCCATCAGCATTCTGTCCCCTTGCGATGAAATGAGATAGCCCGAGAGCAGCGTTACGACTTCAAGATATTGTGCCTGACCGAGTGGATCCCATCTGCCAAAATCTTTGGGGAGCGATGAGAGCACGTCCGGTGCAGGATGGGCAGCAATGCTCTGGCGGATGTCGGCGGAAAAAAATCTCTTCAAGGCAGAAGTCGTCGACCATCGCGGTCCGTGAGAAAAACCGGGGAGATTGGCCTTTTCAATGCCCTGTTTCCAGAATTGAAGCGCCATTCCTTTTGTCTGATTGGGGGATCTGCCGAGATACGGATAGAGCCGTTCGAACAACCGCGGTCTGATTTTTGATTCCGGCTGACGCGACCAGAATTGGCGAATTTTAGCTTCCCGAAAGAGATCGTAGCCTGCGAGCATTTCATCCGCCCCTTCGCCCGTGAGAACGGCTTTGATCCCCGATTGCCGGACCCGCTGCGAGAGGAGATACAGCGGCGCAGGGGCCGTCCGCAAAATGGGTCTTTCCGCATGCCATACAACTTCGGGAAACACACGGGCTATGTCGTGCCGCGAAACGACGATGTCATGATGCGTGCTGTCGAGCTGCGAAGCCATAAGCTGTTGAAAGACCGTTTCGTCAAATTCCGCATCGTCAAAGCGAAGGGAGAATGTTTGAAAACTTCCTTCCTTCGCTTGCCGCCCCATCCAGGCGACGAGAGAACTGTCAAGCCCGCCGGAAAGATAACTTCCAACCGGAACGTCGGCGCGCAGCATCCGGAGTTCTGTTGCACGCATCAATTTTTCGCGCAATACTTCGGTCGCATCGGCGATCGGGAGCTGATACGGTTCCCGCGGGTCGGCATACAGCGGCTGCCAGTAGAGCCATTCACGGTGCGCACCATCGCTGTCGTAGATGCGCACGGATCCGGGGAGGATTTCTTCAATTCCATCAAAAACGGAAACGGGGGCGATCGATGCCCAGTAGGTGAACGTCTGATCAAGCCCCTGCGAATTTATCGATCGGGGCACCTCGGGGTCCGAAAAAATTGCTTTGACTTCGCTGGCAAACCAAATTTTTCCCTGAGCTTGTCGCACGAAGAGCGGGCGCACGCCGATCCTATCGCGCGACAATATGAGCTTTCTTTTCTGGGCATCCCACAGAGCGAAAGCCCATTGTCCGTTAAACTTGAGGAAACATTCATTCCCCCATGCTTCATACGCATGGACGATAACCTCCGTATCCGATTGGGTCTGAAAACGATGGCCGAGAGATCGGAGTTCATTCCGCAACTCGATGTAGTTGAATATCTCCCCGTTGAAAACAATCCACAGAGATCCATCTTCGTTGGACATCGGCTGCTGTCCCCCGAGCAGATCAATAATGGATAGCCGGGCATGTACGAGTCCTGCATGTTGGTCCCGGTAAATACCGAATTCATCCGGCCCGCGATAACGGATTGCTCCGATCATCTCATGCAGCAATTCCGCGGATGGCGGAGCGTGCCGATCGTCAGTATGAATAATGCCTGCTATCCCGCACATTGCGAACTAATGCCTTTGTTAAGATTTAAAACACTTCGAGCGGTCCTTCGTGTTCACACCCCCTGATGCATTTTTCCTCAACCCATAATTTCTCGGTAGTGGTACAGTTTGAGAAATTTCACTCTCGTTCCCAAACTCAGTTTGGGAACGAGTTTGTTGATTTGTTTCTTCGTCTGAAAATGTTGATCACGTGACACACTTCGTTCCCAATCGGAGATTGGGAACGAGATTTTGTCTGGTGTAATAGTCTCAAGCGTGAGAAGGTAACACTTCCAATTTCTCCAGTTGATTGCTTCTTTAGGTTCATGTCATTCTTATGGTGTCTGAATGCGGTAAAAGGAGTCGGTCTGGGAAAGATGTCTTTAAGGAAGTCGCTGGTGAGAAATGATTGATTGTTTCAAGAGAGTAATTTCCGGAACGTCTTGCGCAAGCAAAGGAGGGAGGTGGAGAGGCAATGTTGCCCGCCGTTTGGATTCAATGTCACGGTAGACCCTGGCGACCTGTTCCTTGGACAAACCGGTCACCTCTGTGATAGCCTCAGCGGGAAAATTGTGGTTGTATGCGAACAAACAAATATCCATCGTGCCGTACGGGAGGGAAAAATAGAATTCCTCCTGGGTTTGTGCTAAGGAAAAAGTATCGGTCGTAGGAGCTTTGCTCCGGATTTCAACGGGTAATCCCAAAGCCTCCGCAAGCATATAAACCTGAGTTTTGTACAGATGCGCGATCGGCTTGAAATCGGCGCTTCCATCTCCGAGCTTAACAAAAAATCCCTGATCATACTCGAGGCGATTCGGTGTTCCGCAGACAGCATAGTTCAGCCGGTCGGCGTGAAAATACTCGACCATTCTGCGTGTGCGCTGTTTGAAATTTGTCGCTGCTATGATTTGTTGGTATGCCGAACTCGACATTCTCACCGACTTCGTTTCCCCGGAAGGAGTTTCAAAGACCAATCGTGAAATATTCAGCCGGTCCGCTTCGAGGATTGAAGGGATGACGATCTTGTACTTCCATGCGTCATCGTAGTCCGGCACTATAGACCGCAAAGCTTCCGATTGAAACCGGTAGCATCCTGCCGCCTCAAGGATAGAAGTAATGTCCTGAACGAGCGACGGTACGCCCAGAAAATCGACAAGCAATTTCCCTAGGCTCAGTGAATCCGGCGATGACGTTTTCTCCGGAAGCATCAGTGCTAAGACGCGATCTTTCCCCAGCGCTTGTGCACACAGAGCGGCGCAGACCGCACTGTCGACACCGCCGGACACGGCCACAACAACACCTCGTTTGCGAAGAATTCCGCCGACCTGTGCCTTGATAGAATCAGTGATCGATGCGATCACCTCGTGCGGCTGGATAGTCAGTAATTCTTTCTGAAATTTCACAGTCTTCTTAATGCTATTCGAGAAAAGTGGATCCCTGGCCAAAATCGAAATTTTCCCCGGCTACTGGTGTGACTACGCCTTCATCGCACTTTTGAATATCCCTACAATTCGCTCAAGATCGGATTCTGTGAGCGCGCTGCCCGACGGCAGGCAAAGGCCGGACTCAAAAAATTTCGCAGAGACTCCGGCGCCTCGGAATGGGAAATTCCTGAAAACAGGCTGCAGATGCATTGGCTTCCACAAGTGGCGTGACTCGATGTCGTGCTTTTCAAAAAGCAGACGTATATCTTCGTTTGTAGAACCGAAACTCGCAGGATCGATCGTGATACAAGTGAGCCAGAATGTCGATCTCCCGTTAGGGATCTCCGGCATAAATTTGATGCCCGGAAGATTTTCAAGGTGCTGGCGGTAATATGCGTTGATCTCTCTCCTTCGGTCCACTTTCTTGGTCAGATTTTGCAGCTGCCCTCTCCCCACTGCCGCCAGCAGATTGCTGAGGCGATAATTGTAGCCAACGCTCTTGTGTTCGTAATGGGGAACGGGTTCTCGTGCCTGTGTGGCAAGGTATCGGGCTTGTGTAACGAAATCGGGGTTATCCGAAACAAGCATTCCTCCGCCGCTTGTCGTGATGATTTTGTTCCCGTTGAAAGAGAGGACGGCCATCTGGCCGAATTTCCCTGCGCTCTTTCCGGCATACTTTGCACCGAGCGCTTCGGCCGCGTCTTCGATCATCTGGATGCCATACTTCGCAAGGACCGGCAGAATACGATTATAGTCTGCGATCTGACCGTAAAGGTCGACAATGATAGCAGCTTTCGGGAGATTACCTTTTCTTGCCCGATCGGCCAGTTCCTCTTCCAGCAATTCAGGATCCATGTTCCATGATGTCCGGTCGCTGTCGATGAAGACTGGCGTTGCACTGCAGTATCGAATTGCGTTTGCCGTGGCAGCAAAAGTGAGGTCCGAACAGATAACGTCGTCTCCTTGTTTGATTCCCAGCATAGTCAGCGCGAGATGGAGAGCGGCCGTCCCGCTCGAAAGAGCAACGGCATAACCGACGCCGAGATACTCACACATTTCCTTTTCAAATGCCTGGACATGAGGACCAAGCGTTGTGATCCAATTGGAGTCAAAAGCATCTACAAGTAATT
>CAZXQG010000103.1:0-8147 GCA_964642725.1 uncultured Chitinophagaceae bacterium | reverse complement strand
TTTTTGAGCGGGCCGACATTGAGTTAAGAGATTTTTTCCTGCATAAAAAGCGGCAAGGTGGCCTTGCCTCTCTCTTGTTTTTCGGGGGATGGCTGACAGAAATGTTGGAAACATATCTTATTCTTGTGGCTCTTGGTCTGAAGGTCTTACCGTATCAAGTAATGGTTTTCGAGCCTGTGGTTTCCTTAACTCGGTCGCTCGCGTTCTTGATCCCTGGAGGTCTCGGAGTGGTGGATTCAAGCTATCTTTCGGCTTTCAGTTCAGCTGGTATTGCGAATGTAGTGTCTGCGGGTGCAGCATTTGTGATAATCAAGCGAAGCAAAGAGTTGTTCTGGATCATCATTGGACTGTTCTTGACCTGGCTGCAGGGAACAAGCGTGCCGGAAGAGACGAAAGCGCAATCGCTGCCCTCGGATATTGCCCCGGAAATAGTATGAAAAAGAAAATCCTCTTTATCTGTGGATCGCGCAACCAAACAACGCAACTGCACAAGATCGCCCAAGAACTTGTCATTGATCATGATTGCTGGTTTACGCCCTATTATGCTACCGGTTTGGAAGAATTCCTGCGCAGGATGAACCTTACGGAAATGTCCATCATGGGGAGCAAGATGGTCGGCCGGTGTTTGCAGTACCTCCAAGCCCGGCATTTGCAGATTGATTGTCGGGGGGAGAAAAACAATTACGACCTTGTCTTTACCTGTGCAGATTTGGTCATTCAGAAAAACATTATTGGGAAGAAGATCATTTTGGTCCAGGAGGGGATGACCGACCCTGAAAATTTTGGATATTTTCTCGTCAAACTATTTCCGTTTCTCCCTCGCTGGGTCGGCAGCACGTCAACATTCAGCCTCAGCAATGCTTATGATAAGATGTGCGTTGCAAGCGAAGGATACCGTGATCTGTTCATCAGAAAAGGAATCCCGCCTGAGAAAATAGTTATTACGGGGATCCCGAATTTTGACAACTGCAAGAAATTCCTCGAGAATCGCTTTCCGCATAAGAATTATGTCCTTGTGTGCACGTCCGACTCTCGTGAAACTTTTAAATTTGAGAACCGAAAGAAAATCATTCGTAATGCCGTGAAGATTGCCGGCGGACGCAAGCTCATTTTCAAATTGCATCCGAATGAAAATATCGAGCGCGCGACGCTTGAAATCACTGCGTGGGCGCCGGGTGCATTAATCTATGCCTCCGGCAATGCGGAAGAAATGATTGCTAATTGCGATGTTCTTATAACACAATATTCGTCCACCGTCTATGTCGGATTGGCTCTTGGTAAAGAGGTCTATTCCAACTTCCCGGTAGAAGAATTGAAAAAACTCACTCCGCTACAAAATGGCTCGGCTGCCTTCAATATTGCGTCTGTGGCCCGCGAATTGCTGTCGGCGGAACTTCAGCATGTCTTTCAAACGAATAATCCTGAGCCTACAATTGCGAAAATGTGGCAGCGCCACTATAAGGAAAAACTAGCACGACTATTCTCCAGGGCGGCATGAAAATTCTTATTGTTATTCAGGCGCGGACCGGTTCTTCAAGATTCCCAAATAAAGTCTTGATGCCTCTTGCCGGGGCCCCGCTTTTGCAGCGAATGATCGAACGTGTGCGGGCGGCGGAAGGCTCCTACGAGATTGTGGTAGCAACAACGACAGACAGCCGCGACGACACGATTCGTTCGCTCTGCAGGTCCATCGGTGTCCGGTGCTTCAGCGGACATCCTGCCGATCTTCTGGACCGCCATTTTCACGTTGCGGTGCAAGAAAAGGCGGACGTGGTTGTGAAGATTCCCTCCGATTGCCCTCTGGTCGATCCTGTCGTTATCGACAGTGTAATAAAGTTCTATCTCGCGAAGACGAAGCTGTTTCACTATGTCAGCAATCTCCATCCGGCAACATATCCTGACGGAAACGACGTCGAGGTCATGACGATGGAAGCCTTGGAAACTGCGTGGCGCGAAGCTGCGAAGGATTACGAGCGCGAACATACGACTCCATTTCTTTGGGAACAACCGGATCGTTTTATCCTTGGGAACGTCTTGTGCGAATCCGGCCGAGATTATTCCATGAGCTACCGCTGGACCATCGATTATCCTGAAGATTACACACTGCTCAAACGTGTCTATGAAGAATTATGGAGCGTTGAACACCCGGCCTTTACAATGTATGATATCCTGCAATTGATGGCGAAGAAGCCGGAGATCCGGTCGATCAACGCCCGCTACATCGGTGTGAATTGGTACCGGCACTATGTCGGGCAGCTTAAAACTATTTCAAAAACTGAAACACGGCAAACGGTGAATTCGTGACTGATCAAGAAAGAATCGAACTTGAGCTTCTCGCTCTTCGCGTGCGGGAACACGTCATAACGATGGCGACCGATGGTGGCTGTTTTATCGGAGCGTCGCTTTCATGTGCAGACCTGATCGTCTATCTCTATTCTAAAGTTCTGAAGGTTTCACCTCGAACCTTAAAGGATGAGAACCGTGATTACTTTTTTCTTTCGAAAGGACATGACGTTCCGGCTTTATACGGAACCCTTGCAGAACTGGGATACATGGATAAGAGCCGGTTAGAGAATCATCTCAGAACGAACGATTCAATTTACTGGCATCCGAACAGCTCGATCCCGGGAATTGAATTTCATTCCGGTTCGCTCGGCCATTTGCTTTCGGTCGCTATTGGCGTTGCCCTTGACATAAAAATACGCAGAGGCAACAACCGCGTTTTTGTAGTTCTTGGCGATGGAGAGCTCAATGAAGGTTCCATCTGGGAGGGTTGTCTCGTCGCCGCCGCCTATAAACTCGACAACCTCGTTGCGATTGTGGACAGGAATGAATTTCAGGCGAACGTCCGGACCGAAGAATTGATTCCGCTCGAATCGGTGGATAAAAAATTTGCCGCATTCGGGTGGTCTGTTAACCGGATCAATGGACACAATTTCGATAAGATGGAGGTAGCATTTTCGCGCATTCCGATGAGCGCCGACCGCCCCTCGGTGATTGTTGCAGATACTATTCGGGGAAAGGGTTTGCCAAGCATCGAACGCCGTGCGGACCGATGGTTCGCTAACTTCACTCACGAAGAAGTCGAAATGCTTCTTGATGAACTATACAACGGACAGGAGAGTGCATTGACGTCCGAAACGCTCATGGTTCGATAGGAGTCAGATTCACGAATGATGACATACGAAGAGAAGTTAAGAGAATTAGCCGAGCTCGATGACAGAATTGTTGTGATGACGGCTGAAAACCGGGTGGCAATTCGAAACCTTCCCCGAACGTTGGGAAAAAGATTCATCGATGTCGGAATCGCAGAACAGACCATGATCGGCGCTGCGGCTGGGCTCGCGCTTCGGGGTCAAACACCGGTCGTGCACTCCCTCGCTGCATTTCTCACTCTCCGGGCATTTGAATTTATCCGCACGGATGTTGGTATCGCAAACCTTCCCGTCAAACTCGTCGGAGGTGTGCCAGGATTCCTCTCCGAGGCAAACGGCCCGACGCATCAGGCACTCGAAGATATATCGCTCATGCGCGGCATTCCAAACATGAATGTGTTTTGTCCAGCGGATCAGGACGAACTTGTGGCAGGTCTTCCGCATATCCTCCGGGATAAATCGCCGTGGTACATTCGTTTCACCGCTATGGAACCTATGGTGAACCATTACGATCAGTTTACGATCGGAAAAGCTGAGACTCTTGTGGAAGGCATGGACGTCGCATTGCTCACGTATGGTTTTATGAACAGAGAATCGTGGAATGCAAAAGAAATTCTCGAGTCGAAGGGAATCTCCGTTCGGTTTATTAACTTCCGAACTCTTAAACCGATCGATGAGATGACGATTCTCTCGGCAGCAAGAGAATGTTCTCTCCTTGTTACGATAGAAGATCATTTCCTGATCGGCGGGCTCTATTCCATTGTGAGTGAAATTCTTGTGCGGCACGAAAAGACGGCAAAAGTTCTTCCTCTTGCGCTTGACGGCCGCTGGTTCAAGCCGGCTTTACTGAACGATGTTCTATCCTATGAAGGGTTTACCGGGGGACAGATTGCTTCACGTATTTTTATCACGCTGGAGGATAGAAAAGGAATTTCATCGGCCGACGAATTAGAAATCGCAGTAGAAGATCACAGCCATTAAAAAAGGTGAATGATGAATTCTATCGGGAACAACGATCAATATCCGTCGATTGCTGCGTCGGATGAACTGTACGCGCGCGCGGTTGGGTTGATTCCGGCAGTGACGCAGACTCTGGCAAAAGGTCCGGGTCAATATATTAAAGGCGTTGCGCCGAAATATCTGCTGCGCGGCAAAGGGGCGCATGTATGGGACGTGGACGGCAACGAGTATCTTGACTACACAATGGGTGTCGGGCCGCTCTCGCTGGGATACTGTTACGATGCAGTCGATGCCGCAATAAAAAGACAATTGGAGGACGGCATTACTTTTTCGATGATGCATCCGCTGGAAGTTGAAGTTGCCGAGCTGATACGGGAGGTGATTCCGAACGCGGAATCGGTGCGTTTCAGCAAAACCGGGTGCGATGTGACCACTGCGGCAGTCCGTCTCGCCCGTGCTTTTACCGGCCGCGACAAAGTTCTCTGCTGCGGGTACCATGGATGGCACGATTGGTATATTGCCGTGACCGACCGCAACAAAGGTATTCCGCAAGTTACCCGTGATCTCACCTACACTTTCAACTATAACGACATTCAATCAGTCATCGATTCAATTGATATGGACACGGCCTGCGTTATTCTTGAGCCGGTAGTTTTCGAAGCACCCAAGGAAAATTTTCTCCATAAAGTGAAAGAAATCTGTCAGAGGAACGGAACGCTGCTCATTTTCGATGAAATGTGGACCGGGTTTCGTCTCGCACTCGGCGGCGCGCAGGAATATTTCGGAGTGAAGGCTGACCTTGCCTGTTTTTCGAAAGCGGTAGCGAACGGAATGCCGCTTTCCATTCTCACCGGGCGGCAGGATGTTATGCAGTTGCTTGAGAAGGAAGTATTTTTCTTCACGACGTTTGGCGGCGAAGCGCTTTCCCTATCTGCGGCAAAAGCAACTATCGAGGAATTGCGCGGCAAAGAAGTTCCGGAGTATCTCGACCGGATCGGTAATGCCCTGAAAGAAGGGTACAATACCATTGCCGCGGGACTCGGGATGAATTATACGAAGTGCTCCGGATTTGGCTTCCGCACTATTCTGACGTTCGATGCAAGTGCAGGGAATCCTCTCGAAATAAAATCCCTAGTTCAACAGGAATTGATCAAACGTGGAATTTTGTGGGGCGGCTTTCACACGGTCAGCTACTCCCATTCGGACGCAGATATCGACTATACGATATCAGCGTACAGGGAAATCCTTCCAATAATAAAAAAAGCTGTAAATGAAAATACCGTGCGGCGGCTGCTTCGTGGTGAGCCGGTAGAGCCGGTGTTCCGCAAGACGAGCAATTTCAACATGAAACCGAAGCAAATTCTCAAATGAGCGATCTCTTCTCTTTAAAGAACAAAGTCGCAGTGGTAACCGGCGCTCTCGGATTACTCGGCAAGCAGCATTGTTACGCTTTGGCTGAAGCTGGAGCGAACGTTGTTGTGACTGATTTGAACGAAGACCGGTGTGAAGCATTTGCACATGAACTAGGAGTTGCTACGTCTACTCAGCCAATTGGTATCGCTGTCGATATCACTCGACGCCTTTCAATCGAAACATTGAAGGACCAAGTCAAAAAGAACTATGGATCAATCGCAATTCTCGTCAACAATGCGGCTGTCAATGATGCTTTCGAAAACCCTGCCGCGGCTGCTGACCAATCGAAGTTTGAAAATTATCCGATTGAACTTTGGCAAAAGTCTCTTGATGTGAATATTACAGGCACGTTTCTCTGCTCACAAGTAATGGGTGGTATGATGGCGAAACAGGGGAGCGGCAGCATCATCAATATCGCATCGACGTACGGGATTGTAGGACCGGATCAATCGTTGTATTCCAGGGCAGATGGCACGCAATCGTTCTATAAGTCGCCTTCATATCCGACAACCAAAGGGGCCGTCATCGCTTTCACAAGATTTCTCGCGACATACTGGGCAAAAAATGGTGTGCGGGTCAATGCACTTTCCCCCGGGGGCGTAGAAAATGGGCAAGATGAAAATTTTATTAAGAACTATTCAACGCGAACGCCGCTCGGCCGCATGGCGCAGCCGTCGGACTACAAAGGGGCTCTGGTCTTTTTAGCAAGCGACGCTTCGAGGTATATGACGGGAACCAATCTCGTCGTAGACGGCGGGTGGACGGCGTGGTAATAACTGGTAATTGAGCATGCTACGGGTTAAAATCTTGCCACGAAGGCACCAAGGCACAACGATTTATTAAAATAAGCTTCATTTTGTTTTGTCATTTTTGAAAAGATTGTTCTCTTCGTGACTCTGTGACTTGGCGGCAATAATAATTGGCGTCTTGGGCGCCATGAACAGGCAAATCATTTTCTCATCATGATAGGGAAGGGATGGACTATGCAGAAACCAAGAGTCCAAATTGGCAAAAGGCTGGTCGGCGAGGGCGAATCGATTTTCATCATTGCTGAGATTGGTATCAACCATAACGGTTCACTCGATACAGCGAAGAAATTAATCGACGGCGCCGTGCTGGCAGGATGCGATGCAGTAAAATTTCAAAAACGAACACCCGAATTATGCGTGCCAAAAGAGCAACAAGATGTAGTGAGGGATACTCCGTGGGGACGAATGACGTATCTCGAATACCGATATATGGTGGAGTTTGGCGAGAAAGATTACGGCGAAATTGATCGCTATTGCGGAGATCGAAAAATTATGTGGTTTGCCTCGTGCTGGGATGAGGAGTCGGTGAATTTCCTTGAAAAATTCAATCCAGTCTGCTACAAAATCTCGTCGGCCGCGTTGACGAATAGTGAACTTCTGTTAAAAAAACGCCGGACCGGCAAACCTCTCATCATTTCAACAGGAATGTCGACGGAGAACGAGATTGATACAGCAGTGTCCATTCTTGGCCGCGAAGACGTTTTGATCGCTCACTCCACTTCAACCTATCCGTGTCCGGCAGAGGAATTAAACCTGCGGATGATCCAAACGCTGAAACAAAAATTTCCGGAATGCCCTATCGGATATTCCGGCCACGAAACGGGACTTGCGCCGACGTGGGCTGCCGTGGCGATGGGTGCTACATTTGTGGAACGCCACATTACTCTCGACAGAGCCATGTGGGGAAGCGATCAAGCGGCCTCCGTTGAGATTGGCGGGTTGATCCGGCTTGTTCAGAACATTCGCGATATAGAGAAGGCAGTCGGCGACGGCATAAAAAAAGTGTACGAAAGTGAGCTTGGTCCGCGCAAGCGACTTCGTCAAATCAGGGAAAAAATGACGGCGTAAACAAAGGTGCTGCTGTTACTAAATTACCTCAAACCTTGTCTCTCCCCTCTCAGGGGAGGGAAATACCATCCCGCCGAGCACAGGGAAAAGAAAGGCCAAAATTGTTAATAGGATCTGATTTGTATGCGGCTGGAAATTCTATCACCGATGATCGTGTCGCTGTCGGCGTTGATACTTATTGTCTTTGAAAGGAGATTTCCGTACACGGAAGGTCAGCCGTTATTTAGAGAAGGATTTTGGACCGACCTCGGAATGTACACGATTTTTCAGAGTTATCTGTTAAGCTGGGTGATCTTCGGGTTCATTTACTGGCTGGACGGGGAGACATCGGTTTCGCGGTGTCATATTATTTCTGCCTGGCCTGTGTGGGCGCAGTTTCTGCTTTTCCTCGTAACGCACGATTTGTATATATATTTATTCCATCGCTGGCAGCATCACAATAAATATCTGTATAGGATTCACGAAGCCCATCATTCAGTCAGGGACGTTGACTGGTTGGCCGGCGCTCGTTCGCACTCGCTTGAAATTCTCATTAACCAGACCATTGAGTTCACTCCCATCATTCTTCTCGGGGCGGCCCCCGAAGTTGTTCTTTTAAAAGGGATTGTGGATGCCGTGTGGGGAATGTACATCCATTCCAACATTGATGTCCGCTCCGGGCGGATCCAGTATTTTCTCAACGGCCCTGAAATGCATCGTTGGCATCATGCAAAAGGGAAAGGTAACAGCATTAACTATTCAA
>CAZXQG010000102.1:0-8173 GCA_964642725.1 uncultured Chitinophagaceae bacterium | reverse complement strand
GTTCCGATGTACCTGTTAATTGCTTTTGCTTCCATGAAAAACTCCAGAATCTGTACGCAAAATATTCTTATTCGGACGGTGTCGTCGTTGTCGCTTCCGTCCTCAATCCGGGATGCGCCCGGAAAATTCTCGTCGGCGCAAACTCGCCGAGCTTGTGGCCGACCATCGATTCCTGAATATACACCGGGATAAATTTATTGCCGTTATGGACGGCAAAAGTGTGTCCGACAAAGTCCGGCGCGATAGTCGATGAACGCGACCACGTCTTGATCACTTGTTTCCTGTTGCTCTTGTTCAGGGCTTCGACTTTTGCCTGCAACTTGGGATCGATGAACGGTCCCTTTTTTACTGATCGACTCATAGGCTTCTACTCTTTACTTGCGGCGTTTGACAATGTATTGACTGGATGATTTTTTCTTTTTGCGCGTTTTCAATCCTTTGGATTTCTGGCCCCACGGGCTGACCGGATGGCCGCCGCCGGATGTCTTGCCTTCACCGCCGCCCATCGGATGGTCGACAGGATTCATAGCGACACCGCGAACGTGTGAACGAATTCCGAGCCAGCGCGAACGCCCCGCTTTTCCCACGCTGATTTTCTCATGGTCAATATTGCCGAGCATCCCGATCGTGGCATAGCATCCATTGCGGATATTGCGAACCTCGCCGGAGGGAAGTTTGAGAAGAACGAAATCGCCTTCTTTCGCCTGCACGGTCGCAAAGTTGCCCGCGCTGCGTGCGATCTGTCCCCCCTTGCCTTCCCGCATTTCAATGTTGTGTATCTGCGTGTTGACCGGAATCGCCTTCAACGGCATCGCGTTCCCCATCTTAATCTCCACTTCATTGCCCGCGACAATCTGGTCGTTCACTTTCAACCCTTCCGGAGCAAGGATGTATCGTTTTTCACCGTCGGTGTACTGCACCAGCGCGATGCGCGTGGCACGATTCGGGTCATACTGAATCGACATAACTTTCGCCGAAATGTCCCGCTTATCTCTTTTGAAATCGATAATGCGGTATCTGCGTTTATGCCCGCCGCCGCGATGACGCGACGTGACCCGCCCGTAACTGTTCCGTCCGCCGGATTTCTTTATCGGCCCAAGCAGCGCTTTTTCGGGCGTCGTCTTCGTAATTTCTTCGAAGGTTGAAATGGTATAGTACCGGGTCGCGGCTGTAGTCGGTTTTAGTTTTCGTAATGCCATAACTCTGCTTTCGCTCTGTTACACGTTTTCGAAGAAGTCGATCTTCTGGTCTTGCTTCAGCGTCACAATTGCTTTTTTGAAGTCGGCCCGTTTGCCGGGAATTCTTCCCCGCTTGGTCATCTGCGCTTTGTGTTTTCCTTTCGAACGGATCGTCCGGATACTCACGACATTTACATTAAATTTTTTCTCAATGGCGCGGGCGATGTCAATCTTGTTTGCGTTGATGTCCACTTCAAACGCGTACTGGCGTTTCTCGGCAAGCGCAGTCATCTTCTCGGTAATCAGGGGTCGTTTTAAAATTACACTCATCGGTAGCTCGTCTTAATTGGAAAACGTTTTTTGAAGAATATCAACCGCACTCTTTTGTATGACGAGAACTGCGCTGTCCACAATTTCATACGTCGACGCTTTGGCGGCCTCGAGGATATGAAGTTTAGGAATGTTCCTGCCCGACTTCAACACGTTATCGTCCTTTTTCGGAACGAGAAACAACACTTTTTTCGACGCGACCTGGAGCGCCTTCAGCACTCCCGCCATCTCCTTCGTCTTCGGTGCATTGAAACTGAAATCTTCCACGACAACGATTCCCGATTCTTTCGCCTTATAGGCCAGCGCCGATTTACGGGCAATGCGTTTTACTTTTGCCGGCAGTTTCACCTCATAATCGTGCGGGTGCGGCCCGAACACGGTTCCGCCGCCTGCCATTAACGGAGATCGGCTTGTTCCTTGGCGAGCGCGCCCTGTTTTCTTTTGCGCAAACGGCTTCTTGCCGCCGCCGCGGACATCGCCGCGTTCTTTTGTCTGGTGTGTGCCCTGCCTTTGATTCGCCATGTACGAACGCACCGCCATATAAATTGCATGGTCGTTCGGCGTCACTTCGAAGATTTCCGGCGCGAGCGTCACCGTCTCGCCGGACTTTGTTCCATCTTTCTTTAACACATCAACTTTCATTGTCTTGTACTTTCTTTTGCGGCGTCGTGTGAAATTTATTTCGTAATCTCAACGTACGTGTTGATCGCGCCCGGGACGGAGCCTTTCACGAGAATTAGATTCGATTCGAGGATCACCTGCACGACCGTTAAATTTTTCACCGTCACGTTTCTGAATCCCATCCGCCCGGCCATACGCATTCCCTTGAACACGCGCGATGGATACGACGAAGAACCAATGGAGCCCGGTGCGCGGACGCGGTCCGACTGGCCGTGTGTCGTCATGCCAACGCCGGAGAAATGATGCCGGCGGACAACACCCTGGAACCCCTTGCCTTTCGATTTTGCCGTGACGGACACCTTGTCGCCTTTTGTAAAAAGGTCGACCTTCACTTCTTTTCCGATCGCGATATCGCCCGCCTTAAAATCACGGAATTCTTTCAGAAGGCGCAGCGCCTTTACATTCGCTTTCGCAAAATGGCCTTTAGCGGGTTTGTTGACAAGCCGGTCGGGCTTTTCGTCAAAACCAAGCTGGACGGCTTCATAGCCGTCCTTTGCCTTTGTTCGAATTTGAGTTACATAACAAGGACCGGCTTCAATGACGGTGCACGGAATCGAAACTCCGTTTTCATCGAAGATGCTTGTCATGCCGACTTTTTTTCCTAGTATACCACTCACTGTATAAACTCCTTCGGTATCTGCACTTTTGAGAAACCGGTTAGCCAAAAATCTTTTGCTGACTGACGACCTGTTCTAGTGAAACGGCCGGTTGCAATCTCATCGACCGCTACACCTTGATTTCGACATCGACACCGGCGGGAAGGTCGAGTTTCATCAACGCGTCGACCGTTTTTGTGCCGGAAGTGAGGATGTCGATGAGGCGCTTGTGAGAACGTGTCTCGAATTGTTCGCGCGATTTCTTGTCGACGTGCGGCGAACGCAGAACGGTATAGAGCGTTCGTTTCGTCGGCAGCGGAATCGGTCCCGAAACAACCGCACCGGTTGACTTCACTGTCTTGATAATCTTTTCAGCCGATTTATCAATCAGGTTATGATCGTACGATTTTAATTTGATGCGAATTTTTTGACCAGCCACTTGGAACTCCGTGCGAGCCGCGTCTCGCTCTTAACGGAACGCGGCTCAAAAGTTAAACAGCCCTTATTCTATGATCTTTGTAACAACACCGGAACCGACTGTACGTCCGCCTTCACGAATAGCGAACCGCAATTTTTCTTCCATCGCGATCGTGGAGATCAGTTCGATCTGCATGTTGTCGACGTTATCGCCCGGCATGACCATTTCCACGCCCTGCGGAAGAGTTACAACACCGGTCACATCTGTTGTCCGGAAGTAGAATTGAGGACGGTAGCCGTTCAAGAACGGTGTATGCCGCCCGCCTTCTTCTTTCTTCAACACGTAGACCTGGGCATTAAATTTCTTATGCGGCGTGATGGAACCGGGCTTTGCGATAACCATGCCGCGTTCGAGGTCGTCTTTTTCAATTCCGCGCAGAAGGAGTCCGGCGTTGTCGCCTGCAACAACTTCTTCAAGCTCTTTGCGGAACATTTCCGCTCCGGTGATAACCGTCTTCTTATGCTGACCGAGACCAATTACCTCAACTTCATCGCCGACTTTGGCGCGACCGCGGTCGACACGTCCCGTGCCGACTGTACCGCGGCCGGTGATTGAGAAGACGTCTTCAACCGGCATCAAAAACGGCTTATCGATATCGCGCTGCGGAAGAGGAATATACGAGTCGATGGCATCCATCAGATCCATAATGCACTTGAATGCGGGGTCGTCGGCTTTCACATCCGGCCGCAACGCGGCTTCCATCGCCTTCAATGCAGATCCGCGAATAATCGGGATCTCATCGCCCGGAAATTCATTCGCCTTCAACAAGTCGCGCATTTCCATCTCGACGAGGTCGAGCAACTCGGGGTCGTCGACGGCGTCAACTTTGTTCAAAAAGACGATGATACGGGGCACGCCGACTTGACGTGCAAGTATAATGTGCTCGCGTGTCTGGGGCATCGGTCCATCCGTTCCCGCAACGACAACTATGGCTCCGTCCATTTGTGCGGCGCCCGTGATCATGTTCTTCACATAGTCGGCATGGCCGGGGCAGTCGACGTGAGCGTAGTGGCGCTTTTCAGTCGAATACTCCACGTGTGCCGTAGCAATGGTTATGCCGCGCGCTTTTTCTTCAGGCGCATTGTCAATGCTGTCGAACGTTCGAATCTGCGAAAGGCCTTTTTTTGCAAGAACCATTGTAATGGCAGCGGTCAAGGTTGTCTTGCCGTGGTCAACGTGGCCAATTGTTCCGACGTTCACATGCGGCTTGCTGCGGTCAAATTTTTCTTTTGCCATGAGGATGTCTCCTTACATAATTGTGAACAAGGTGTTTTTAATCTCTGTCGCCAATCAGGCAGTAACGGCTTCTTTGCCTTTTACTTTCTCAATAATTTGCTCGGAAATTGATTTCGGCGTCTCATCGTAGTGTGAAAACTGCATTGTATAGAGCGCGCGCCCCTGTGTCATCGAGCGCATTGTCGTTGCGTATCCGAACATCTCGGACAACGGCACGGTTGCTTTGACAACATGAGCATCCTTGCGGGGAGTAATCCCTTCGATTTTTCCCCGGCGTGAATTCAAATCTCCCATCACATCGCCGAGATATTCTTCCGGTGTTACAACTTCGACCGCCATGATCGGTTCGAGGATGACGGGGCTTGCTTTTTTTGCGGCGGCTTGAAACGCGATAGAACCCGCAATCTTGAATGCCATTTCAGATGAATCGACGTCGTGGTACGAGCCGTCGAACAGCTTCACTTTCACGTCTTCAACCGGATAACCTGCGAGGATTCCGTTTTTCATCGCTTCTTGTATACCAACAGACACCGGTTTAATAAACTCCCGCGGCACGGTTCCGCCGACGATCGCGTCTTCGAATTCGTATCCTTTGCCTTTTTCGTTTGGTTCGAGTTCGATCCAGACGTGGCCAAATTGTCCTTTGCCGCCGGATTGACGGATGAACTTGCCTTCCGCTTGGACTTTCTTGCGGATCGTTTCTTTATAGGCAACCTGAGGACGTCCGACGTTGGCTTCGACTTTGAATTCACGCTTCATGCGGTCGACAATAATTTCGAGATGAAGCTCGCCCATTCCTCCGATAATTGTTTGGCCCGTTTCCTCATTTGTCGAGACGCGGAATGTCGGATCTTCTTCAGAAAGCTTCTGCATCGCCTCGCCCATCTTCTCCTGGTCGGCCTTTGTCTTCGGCTCGATCGCCTGGTGAATAACGGGTTCCGGGAATATCATCTTCTCTAAAATGATCGGATCATCTTCATCACAGAGCGTGTCGCCGGTACGTGTATTCTTGAATCCGATGGCGGCGAGGATGTCGCCGGAGAATCCCTCATCGACATCTTCACGATGATTGGCGTGCATGCGAAGAACACGTCCAAGACGCTCTTTCCGGTCGCTGCTCGAGTTATAAAGATACGACCCGGCTTTGACGCTTCCGGTGTAAATGCGAAAATACGTTAGCCTTCCGACAAACGGGTCGGTCATGATCTTGAATGCGAGCGCGGTGAACTTCTCACCATCTGCCACTTTGCGGACGATCACGTCTTTCATGTTCGGATGATGGCCGGAAATTTCTCCCTTGTTGATGTCGAGGGGCGAAGGAAGAAAATCAACAACGGCGTCGAGCAGCATTTGAACGCCTTTATTCTTGAACGAGGAACCGCACAGAACGGGAACAATGCTCGTTTTCAGACAAGCCCTGCGCAGGACCGCGGTAATTTCTTGCGGCGTGATCTCTTTACCTTCGAGGTACTTCTCGAGGAGCGAGTCGTCTTCATCCGAGACGGCTTCCAGCATTTTTGTACGATATTCTGCGGCAAGCTTCTGGAGGTCGTGCGGTATGGCTATGTCGTCCCACGTCATGCCGTTAGACTCTTCATGGAAAATGCGCGCCTTCATCGAGATTAAATCGATAATGCCGGTGAAGATGTCTCCCTCGCCGACGGGCAAATGAATAGGCACGGCATTTGCACCGAGCCGGTCTTTCATCATTTGCACTGCGCCGAGGAAATCCGCGCCGACACGGTCCATTTTATTCACAAACGCAATTCGGGGAACTCCGTATTTGTCCGCCTGACGCCACACGGTTTCGGACTGCGGCTCAACGCCGCCAACCGAACAGAATAACGCGACCGCGCCGTCGAGAACACGCAGTGAGCGTTCGACTTCAATCGTAAAGTCAACATGCCCCGGCGTATCAATAATGTTGATGTAATGGTCTCTCCAAAAACAGGTCGTCGCCGCCGAAGTAATGGTAATGCCCCGCTCCTTCTCCTGTTCCATCCAGTCCATGGTTGCAGCGCCGTCATGCACTTCGCCCATTCGATGCAGAACTCCCGTATAGTACAGGATGCGCTCGGTCGTTGTGGTCTTACCCGCATCGATATGCGCCATAATTCCTATATTTCGTGTTCGCTCGAGCGAATATTTTCTGGGCATAACACTCCAAAAATCCTGAAACGCAGAGAGTACTTCTAAGTCAGTGTGAATGCTGTAACGCGGGTTACCGCATTATTTTACCACTTGAAATGCGCGAAAGCCTTATTTGCTTCAGCCATGCGGTGCGTGTCTTCTTTTTTCTTAACGGCATTTCCTTCGCCGTTCGCAGCCGCCATAAACTCTGAAGCAAGCTTCAACGACATTGCTTTATCCGAACGTTCTTTCGAGTAGTTGATAAGCCAGCGGATTGCAAGAGCGGTTCGCCGTTCGGGACGAACTTCTGTAGGTACCTGATAGGTCGCCCCGCCAACACGTCGAGCTCGCACTTCGATCACAGGGGCAACATTGTTTACAGCTTTTTTGAAAACATCAATGGCATTTGACTTGGTTCGGTCACCTATTACTTCAAGTGCATCGTAAAAAATCGATTGGGCGACGTTCTTTTTGCCCTGCTTCATAATGTTATTGATGAAACGAGCCACCAAAGGGTCGTTAAATTTCGGGTCGTTAAGAATCGATCTTTTTTCTGCTCTTTTTTTTCTCATAGGGAAATTACTTCGGGCGTTTTGCGCCGTACTTTGACCTTCCTTGTTTTCGCTCATTTACCCCTGCGGTATCGAGCGTTCCTCGAATAATATGATACCGAACACCTGGCAGATCTTTCACTCTTCCGCCGCGGATCATTACTATAGAGTGTTCCTGCAAATTATGACCTTCGCCCGGGATGTAGGCGGTTACTTCAATACCGTTCGTTAATCGCACACGGGCGACTTTACGCAGCGCCGAATTAGGCTTTTTAGGAGTGGTTGTGTATACTCTTGTGCACACACCACGCTTCTGCGGATTACCCGCAAGGGCGGGCGCTTTGCTCTTAAACAAAATGCTTCTCCGGCCTAATCGGACTAACTGATTTATCGTTGGCAAAAGTTCGCTCCGAAATAACTGTTTCAGTGCTTCAAAGAAAAAATTAGCTTACCAATATACAAAAATGTCGAAAACAAGTCAAGATTTTTCTGCGGTAAATTCGGCCGCCGTGCTCCTCACTCCAATTCAGCCGGTCACGCTACTGTCTTGCTTCTCTTGCGAGTTTTCTTTACGACAACCACTTCCTCCTCCTCGGTCGCTGTCTCGGGTTCTTCAACGGGTTTTTCAGCCACCAAGGACGTTTCTTTTGACGTCACGAGAACATCCCGGAATTTTTTCAATCCCGTGCCCGCAGGAATAAGGTGGCCCATGATGACGTTTTCTTTTAACCCAAGCAAGTAGTCAACTTTTCCCTCGATTGCAGCATCGGTCAAAACCTTTGTGGTCTCTTGGAACGCTGCCGCTGCAATAAAGCTGTCGGTTGAAAGCGAAGCGGCGGTAATGCCGAGAAGAATAGGTTCGGACATCGCCGGCTCAGCGTCCCTGAACTCTGCAACCTTCTTTGTTTTCTTCTTCAAATCGGTGTTGCTTTCTTTGGCCTTCTTCTTTTCCACAACGGTCATATTCTTGAACTTCGAATCGCCTTTGCTTTC
>CAZXQG010000101.1:0-8429 GCA_964642725.1 uncultured Chitinophagaceae bacterium | reverse complement strand
CTATTTGCGTTTTCGGCGGGCGGAGCGCTCGTAACGCTCCGCTCGTTTTATTTTGTGCGGTTACAAACCTCCTCTTCGTTTATCGTTTACCGATCACCGCAATCGCCTTGTCACCATTCGATCCAACAGCTATTGCAATATCGCCTTTGATCGCAACCGAATAAAAAACCGTGCTTGGTAAATTAATCTCTTGTGTAAAATTATGCCAACTGACACCGTTAAAATGCAAGAATGTACCAAAATCTCCAGCGACAACAATATCGTTTCGCCCATTGGCGCGGATAGCTTCTACGTAACCATATTGGTTTGTCGGCGCTACCCGAAGAATCTGCCACATATTATCCTGTAACGACCTCTTGTAATACACTTCGTCGCCGACGATATAATAATCTTTGCTGTCGAACCAAACACCCCGTATGCTCCATGAAAGACCGTTCGTACTGAGCGTATCGAGTTGCGTCCCTCTGATGCGCAATAGCTCGCTCACTCCGCCGTAATAGACAGTAGAGACGGTGGCTAATGCATACGTTGTTCCTGTTGTTGGGTCTGTCCCACCCCAAATATCCTGAATATCCGTTGTCGTACCGCTTCCGATCTTCGTCCAACTACTGCCGTTGTAGTGAACAATGGTGCCCGTTGTTCCGACAAAGTAAATGTCGCTTGAATCTTTTCCCCAAGCTTTCGTCAGGTAGCCATCGCTCTGACTTAACACTCCCATGCGGTACAAATCGTATTGTGTCCAATTTTTCCCATCTCCGTGAATTGGTAAACCCGATAATATCCAAATGTCACTAGAGGAAAAAGCGCAGATTCCATAGAACGGCGCCGTTACAAGTCCATATGTTGTTTGTACCGTGACTTTTGTTAATTGCCATGAAACCCCATTCCATCTCGCCAAGTTGTACGGCAAAGGGTCAAATTGCCCCGTCGAATCTTTCAAATAAATTTCTCCAACTGCATAAGCAAGGGTGTCATTAATAATCGCCGCATCGTTCAAAACACAGCTCCCTACGTCGCCGTTGAAAGTAAAAGTTTGAAACATCCAATTATGGGAAGATGTATCCAGTGTCGTCGCTTGTGCAGATGCGCTCAGAGTTCCGGCAGTGAGTGTGTAGGTGTAGCTTTTCTTTGGTAAAAGTCCTTGGTCAACAAAAGAAGAATCAGTACCCGCCAATGTTATTGTGGCAATGGTCGAGTCGCTGCGTTTGAGCGTGACGTTTCTTTGCGTTTCGTTTGCCGAGAGCGAAAGCTTGAGATATGCCTCAGTGCATGTCACATCTTGAATGGAGAGTTGGAGAGGGTTGGTTGGCGGGCCGACGGGGTTCTTTCTACAATCCCAATCAGTAAAAACAATGAGTATTATTATCGTCCCTATAAGGTATTTTATCATCTCGCTACTCCTATGTCTGATCTTTGCAATAAAAAATTCTTAGCCTATCTATTTGCGTTTCGGCGGGCGGAGCGCTCGTAACGCTCCGCTCGTTTTATTTTGTGCGGTTACAAACCTCCTCTTCGTTTATCGTTTACCAATCACAGCAATCGCCCTGTCGCTATTCCATCCGACGGCAACAAAAAGGTTTCCTCGTATACTCACAGCGTCGAGATTATAACTTCCTATGTTCAGTTCCTGCGTGTAATCATGCCAACTTACTCCGTTGAAATGCAGAACGGTTCCGAAATCTCCTGTTGCGATAATATCGTTTCGGGCGTTGCCTCTGATGGCATCTATATAATTATGGGTTACTCCCTGCTGGAAACTCTGCCAGAGACCGTTCCCCAGCGACTCTTTGTAATACATTCCATCACCGACGATATAATAATCTTTGCTGTCGAACCAAACACCCCGTATGCTCCATGAAAGACCGTTCGTACTGAGCGTATCGAGTTGCGTCCCTCTGATGCGCAATAGCTCGCTCACTCCGCCGTAATAGACTGTCGAGACGGTCGCCAAAGCGTACGTTGCACCAGTCGTTGCGTCTGTCCCACCCCAAATATCCTGAATATCCGTTGTCGTCCCGCTTCCGATCTTTGCCCAACTGCTGCCGTTGTAATGAACAAGAGACCCATTTAATCCAACGAAGAATATGTCGCTTGAACTGCTGCCCCAGCATTTCGTGAACGAGAGGGAGTCAAACCCAGTTATTGTGCGTACATCATACGGTACCCATGTATATCCGTTTCCGTTGATGGCTAACCCGCCAACGAGCCATATCCGGTTTTGAGAAAGAGAAAATATTCCACTTAGGGGGGGGGTTATATTAACCCCACGGAATGGTACAGTGACTTTTAATAATTGCCATGAAACCCCATTCCATCTCGCAAAGTTGTACGGCAAAGGGTCAAATTGTCCCGTCGAATCTTTCAAGTAAATTTCTCCAACTGCATAAGCAAGGGTGTCATTAATAATCGCCGCATCGTTCAAAACACAGCTCCCTACGTCGCCGTTGAAAGTAAAAGTTTGAAACATCCAATTATGGGAAGATGTATCCAGTGTCGTCGCTTGTGCAGATGCGCTCAGAGTTCCGGCAGTGAGTGTGTAGGTGTAGCTTTTCTTTGGTAAAAGCCCTTGGTCAACAAAAGAAGAATCAGTACGCGCTAATGTTATTGTGGCTATGGCCGAGTCGCTACGTTTGAGTACGATAGTTCTCTGTGTTTCGTTTGCTGAGAGCGAAAGCTTGAGATATGCCTCAGTGCATGTCACATCTTGAACGGAGAGTTGGAGAGGGTAAGTTGGCGGAGCAACGGGATTTTTCTTGCAACTCATACCGGCAAAGATGCAAAGAAACGACAACGCGAGAAAAATGTATTTCGTCATACAATCTTTCTTAAATATTGCTTTTCAATTGTCAATGCTCGATGACAGGGTCAATGTCGTTTTTGTATACCTATTTTTAGGTTCATTACTTTCAAGGATTCGAGAAATCGTAAAGACTGATTTTGACAGAGCCGAGCGCTTAATCTTAAATGCTTGGGGTAGAGTAGAGTAGAGTAGAGTAGAGTAGAGTAGAGTAGAAATAGAGCGCTTCCCTGACTGCCCCATGGGGTAATCTTCGGGAAAATTTTATTTAATGTCAATAGGCGTATTCAAATTTTTTTGCGCTATTATTTAAGCTCAACCTAAACAGGCGTTGAACAATTCTGTGGCGGGTGAAAGATTAAATGAGTTACACGCAAATTTTATTTTTCAAGATCGCCACGCCTTCCGACTCGTCGAGGATCCTTGCGATGGCGTTTAAGAGACTTTTCACACAGTCTGAGAAATTGGGAAGGAGATAAAAATAGTGAATCCTATGACATCAATTCCGACAGTGGTACAATTCGGAAAAAAATTGCCCGAACACATTCTGAAGTGAGATCAGGATGGCTTTAGAGGCATTTTGATATCTTCTATATAAATAGTCTGAGATTTCTGAATAATTCCAAAAGTATGGCTCACGCCAAGACGCTGGCGAAGCCATTCCTTCGGGAAAAGTCGCACAATGATTTTAAAATAGACTCTTTGCGTCTTGGCGGCTTGGCGAGAGACGATTTTTCAGATGTCTCAGTCTATAAAAAATAGTCTCATTTGCTATTAATCCTTTTCTAAGGTACTATTGTATATATAGTAGCAGTTAAAATCCGATTGTGACACTATTCAATTGAAAGAATATGAAAACGAACCTTTTGATCGTGATGAGCTGCGGTATGCTCATCGGTTTTGTTCATAGTATTGCCGTTGCACAAGAGCCGGTTGTAACGCATAAGCACTTGATGAAGGAAGATTCAGCGGCTCTCAATGCATTGGTGATGTATCCCGATACTATTCGCCTTCATATTTTTGAAGCCTGCGAATATCCGTCAGCGATAGTGAGCATAGCAAGCTTGCAGAAAAGTTCGAGCGACGAATTCGTCACTTTGATCGGCACTTATTCTAAAAATGAACAGGAAGATTTCTGGAATTTGAGCAGGTATCCCGGCTTGATTTCAAAGCTTGTGCAGGAGGGAAAAGAATCCGTAGACCAGATTAGCGCCATTCTGAAGGATTATCCGGCTGAGATTCATGAAACTGCATTGAAGTACGGGATGGGGTACTATGCCACGCTTCAAAAGATGGACGAAATTCAGGTGAAAACGGATGCTCAATTCGACACGATCCTTACAGATTATCCTCCCGAAACTCAGCAAGCCCTGAGAGTTCTCATCCAATATCCTGAAATCATAAACCTTCTCAACGATCATCTTGGTCTGACAGTGAGGGTCGGCGATCGATACAGACGCAATCCGCAGGGAGTGATACACAGGGCCGATTCTCTCAATCTTGCAGAAACACGGCAGAACGCCGAGGATGCCGAAGCATGGAAACAAAGCATTGAACAAAATCCGGATGAAGCGGAAGATTTAAAAAATGCCGCTAATGACTACGCGACGGAAAATGGATATACCCAAGAGGAAGTGAACGCCCCGCCAGACCCTGACTATGTTACTAATTACACCTGTTATCCGTATCCATATTGGTATGGTTATCCGACGTGGTACCCATACAGCTATTGGTATCCGTATCCTTATTGGTTCGATTGCGGATTTTACCATGATCGACGAGGACAGATTGTGATCATAGGTCCGCCGTCACGCTATTTTACAAATTGGTATTTCTATTACCCCGACCATCTGCGCCGCTATCCGAATTTGGGCAATGGGTACGTAGACCATTATTACGGACGGCAGAGATCGGGCGGCGGGAATTCTGCGATTGTTCATACCTGGGTTCACGAACATAAAGAGTTTTTACCGAATGACTTTACAACCAACAGGACTCGTAGACCCGAGGTAATAAAACAAGTGGGGATCTTAGACGGGGATGTTCAGAAACAAAACGGCGGCAGGCAGGTGTCTCCAGCCATTCGGGATAAATACATTCGGGATAATTCGTCTAAGTTTCCATCTCTGAATACCGAGCCGAGAAAACGGATCACCGTCGAAGAGACTCAGCAAAATCTGCCGACCGTGATAGAGCGCCCCGAAAAACAGCCCCCTATCCGAATTTCGGTGCCAATCCATGAAGTTGTCACGAATCCCAGGGAACCGGCCCCGCGTCCCATAGAGGAGCATAGGACTGTACCGCCGCCTTCGAATGAGCAACCGATAAGAGTTTCCAAACCGACGCCAGAGCCAGTCTTTACTCGGCCGCCTGCATCATCGCCTGGATATAAGTTTAATACAATTCATAATGCACAGGAGTATCAGAGGAATATCTGGGAGCAAACGCAACCGACAGTACGGCCTCAACCGCAGCCGGCTCCACGGCCTCAGATGGCGCAGCCTCAGCCTCGTCCACAGATGCAGCAGCCCGTCAGGCAAACGCCGGCACCGGCTCCGGTAAATCGTTCAAGGCAAAAGTAAGCCGGTGTCATCGAGCGAGGGCAGATGTAGCGCTTAGAACTCTGAGTGGATTCGAAAGGCTACTACGTGAACAGGCCCGCGGTCTTTGTTATAGGCCGGGTCAAGAACGAATTGATAATCCGGGGCAAGCTGCAAGTGATACGAAGGAAGTGAAAGGGAATAGAACGCTTCGGCGATAGACTCAGGAGCGTAATTTAAATTTCCGTCACCAATAAGAAATCCGTAACCGCCGGCTTTGAGATATGCGCGGTGGTCCGCGGAGATTCCGTTCGCAAGCAGAGCAATACCGAAATTGTCTCCTGTACGATTCCACGCTTTTCCGTTGCACACAATGGCTGCGCTCACAGATTGGTCAATTTCCGTGAACATCCACGTCTCATTGTGTCCGTCGTTCCATCCCGCTCTGAACATCATGCCGACATTGTCGCTCAATTCTTGTTCGATGTTCAGTCCCATCCCGTATTTGCTCCGTCCATACGCGCGCGTCGCGACAACATCAATATCTCCCGGAGGAGCATTCAGAGCTTCTTGGTAGTTCCCCATACGCGCCATGGTATGGAAGCCAAGAAGCCGCACCGATCCTTGATGCATACCGACAGCGTAGTCGTGTTCGATTTCAATCGTCTCAGAATGCGCCCGGCTGAGGTTCATGTCCATAACAGATTTGTTCGCTTCGGTGGGAACCATCGCAGTCGACGCTCGCAGCGCCCACGGTTGTGTTACAAGTTCCGCAACAAGTCCCCATGTATAACCATGTGTGTTGGCAGGATAATCCCAGGAGCCGTTCGTCATTAATGCCCAGTTCAGAAATTTCGTGCGAGGGTCATCGCTGTAGCGGTTCTTATCGAAGTAATCGATCATGCTTATTTTTCCGGCGGTGATGTTGATGTATGCATCGGGCCGTGATTCCATGAGTTGATTTTCGTCATCCTCAACCGTTGTTCTTGTCTCCGACAGATCGAACCGCTGCATGATAAAAAGGCGGGCGATGGTCACCTGCGGAGCAGGATTGCCTATGCGGAACGTTTCGCCGTTCGGAAAGCCCGCAACACCTGTGGCGCCGCTTAGTCCGTTGCCTCCCGCCAACTCCGGGTTGACATATGCCTCCGCGTTTTTCCAAAGCCTTCTGCCGATGAAGAATGTGGACGTAAGCGATGTCTGAGCCGGTTCGCTCGTGTTCAAGCTGTTGGACCCGGAATACTTAGCCGTAAAATCTGGATGGTATTGAACCACGATGGTTTGCTGGAAATGGAAATTCCAATCCTGCGGCAGACTGTCGGCTTGCTGTGCGGATGCGGTTTGGACGAAAACTAAACACGCTATTGTAATAGAAAAGATTTTCAGATGAGAGACCATCTCATACATCGTTCGGAAGGATTTTATATGACTGTTTTTGCCGATTGAAGTTTCTCCTAATAGACAATCTTCAAAATCTAAAATGTTGCTTTGGTGCCTCGACCCACAAAATAAACATCGCTATCCTCACCCGAAATTATTCCTGTTGTGCGGCAACGGGGCGGAGTGAAAGGCCTGGTGCCCCGTTTTGGTTGAAGTGTGGTTTGATAAATGTAGCTCATGGCCGAAGCATAATCAAGGGAAAGTTGGGTAGTGTCTCATTTTCATCAAAGAGTCATTCCGGCGAAAGCCGGAATCCATAAAAGCTGTTCTGGATGCCAGCTTTCGCTGGCATGACATCTTTCTTCTTGATTTTGAATATTCAAACTGAGACACTATCGAAAGTTGGACCGATGTTAGATATCTTGTTGATTTACTGCACCGAATACTTCGACAAATCGCGAGTTCAGTATAGGTGTCCGCCATCTACTTGTTAACGTCTTTTTGGTTGGTATTACAGTTTGAGAAATTACATTCTCGTTCAGAAACTCAGTTTGGGAACGAGTTGCTTAACTTGTTTTTTCGTCTGAAAATATCGATCACGTGACACAGTTCGTTCCCAATCGGAGATTGGAAGCGAGAAAACGTTTGAAGCAATGGTGTCAGGCGTGAAACGGTAACACTACCCCTTTTTGATTCTACTTGATTTTGGAGTGCCTTCGTGCTTACTTAAAGAGTAAATCCGGCGGCATGCAATTCTATCAACCCAATGAAGCCAACAGAGTTGTCAAGGAATAACATATGCGAAGAGCAATTTTTCTAATGATTGGTTTAGGCTATGCGATTCTCCATGCCCAGACTCCGAACATTTCCGTTCACTCTGCTTCTAATTATAATGCATGGGGATGGGATGCAGTTGTCATGCAGAACGGCCTTATCACTATCGCGACCGTGCCGGCCATTGGCGGTCGCGTGATGCAATATGATTTAGGGAGCCTTCCATCCGTTTTTGTCAACTCAAGTCTGCTCGGGAAGACTTACACGCCTGCTTTGAACAGCAATTGGTATAATTTGGGAGGATACAAAACGTGGCCCGCTCCTCAAACCGCGTGGAATGCCGGCGGCTGGCCTCCGCCTCCTACGCTAGATTATGGAGCGTACACGGTGGACGACACTGCCCAGACTAACGATTCTGTCAGCGTTGATATTTCGAGTTCTGCTGAGCAGTGGTACGCACCGGGCATCCAATTTGAGCGCAAGGCTACGATGTACCCGGGAACCAGTCGAGTGAAGATGGATGAGACGATGATCAACCAAGGCTCGACAATGGCGCATTGGAGTATGTGGAGTATAACGCAGTCTATCGTCAACCATCCCGGCAAAACGGATTACCAAAATTACTGGGCGTATTTTCCCATCAATCCAAACAGCCGCTACGGACAAAGCGGCGTCT
Organism: uncultured Chitinophagaceae bacterium; assembly: GCA_964642725.1. GTDB lineage: Bacteria > Bacteroidota > Ignavibacteria > UBA10030 > UBA8401 > JAGVPT01. The sequence continues at coordinate 262 of CAZXQG010000101.1, read as the reverse complement.
TCCCTCAAGGCAAATCGAATGCATGGAAAGGGGCAATCGCGCCCGGAGTGTACGGCGTTCAGTTCTCTGCGGATAACCAGAAGATCTTTGCTGATCCGGACAAAGGTTGGATTGCTTATGCCGACCGGTCGGATACAGTTGTGTTTGCGAAAACCTTTCCTATTTTCGAAGGGGCACAATATCCGGACAGCGGAGCCCGCGTTTCCGTCTATGTCAGCGGAAACAGCCCTCCAATATATATGGAGATTGAAGTGAAGGGTCC
>CAZXQG010000100.1:0-8645 GCA_964642725.1 uncultured Chitinophagaceae bacterium | reverse complement strand
TTCAGCTTGGGCACAATGTGAAAATGGGATCGCGAACTGCAAACAACGAAAAAGCTGCAGAATGGGTAAAAGCAAGCGGTGCTAACGCGTCACAGGGAACATTCGCGGATGCGGCGGCATTCGGGGAAATTCTTTTCAACTGCACGCGGGGGGTGGTATCACTCGAGGCATTAGCACTCGCTGGCGCGAGTAACATGGGCGGTAAAGTCCTGATCGATATCTCAAACCCGCTCGACTTTTCGAAAGGGATGCCTCCGACTCTTTCCGTTTGCAATTCGGATTCACTTGGAGAACAAATTCAGCGGGCGTATCCACAAGTGAACGTCGTGAAGACCCTGAATACGGTGAACTGCAATATTATGGTAAATCCCTCACTCCTTCCGGCAAGCCACGATCTTTTTATCTGCGGGAACGACTCGGGCGCAAAAGCCAAGGTCGTCGACATTTTGAAGAGTTGGTTCGGATGGAAAACCGTAATAGACCTAGGGGATATTACGGGCGCGCGGGGAACGGAAATGCTCATGCCGATATGGGTTCGTTTGATGGGAACTTTTCAGAGTCCGGCTTTCAACTTCAAGATTGTACGCTGATTGCACGTAACGTGCGGTTCGCTGTGACCGTGAGTCGCACTTTCTATTTTCGCCATAACACGTCGGATGGCATAACCTCTTCGCCGTCCAACAACCGCATGCCGAATTCCTGTCCGAGGCGGTTGGCAAATTTATCCCGCTCATCAAAATCCCCGCCGACAATGAACAGCGGTTCCCCCCATTCAATAAAATCCCCGAAAAAGTTCGCAACAGCTTTGGAATTGAAGATGTAGGTGAGATACGCAGAGCCGAAGAAATGCTGCAGCTTATCCCTGTCTCTTTTCCGCTGCCCGACGGAATCCGGCAGCACATGTCTCGGCAAGTGAACATAGCGGTCAGCGAATTCTTTTCGCGATTCGACAATTGTCAGCGGCAGGTAAATGGGGCCAACCAGCGGGACCTTTACGCCTATCCGGAAATGATCGAACGTTGCGAGCGCCGCGACCAGCAGCGCGTGACTCATCGTGCCGTCGGCGATATCATAAGCGCGCGCAAAGATGGCATCGACTGCCATCGTGTCGCTGCACGTTCTGCGCAACTGCTGAAAACGAGGATCACGAATGAACCTCTTAAGCGCACTCTCATCTCTGAAAACTGCCGGAAGGAAATACTGAAAGCTCATCAAGGATGAATCTTCCGTCGAATAATCACAATCGCAGAGAGAGTCCGACGGCTCTGAACGAACAACGCGTTCAGGATTGTGCGAAGAAGTCTGACTCTGTGCTTGGGCTGTGCAAGACGTTCCGAAAAGAATGGCTTGAAAAACGAAAAGAGCACACAGTGCAGCGCAGCGCATGATTATGCCTGTATGACACCGGGGTTGAATTGCGGGATGGTCGGATTGTTTGCAGCCATTGCAATGCCGCGGGAAATAATCGAGCGAGTCTCAAGCGGGCCGACCACGCCATCGACCCACAGTTGTGAAGCGGCAAAGAGCGGGTCGAGTTCCTGTTCATAGCGGGCCTGGATATCTTTCAACAACGTTTGCTGCTCGGCGGGAGAAATATGCGCGCCTCCTTTTTCCATCGCCTGAACTTTTATCGCAAGAAGAGTTTCACTGGCTTGCTTTCCACCCATTACGGCGATCTGAGCAGAGGGCCATGCGAAGATCAATCTCGGATCATACGCCTTGCCGCACATTGCGTAATTGCCCGCACCGTAGCTGTTCCCGGCGATGAAGGTGAACTTTGGAACGACGGAATTTGCAACAGCGTTAACCATCTTCGCGCCATCTTTAATGATCCCCCCCTGCTCGGCGCGGCTGCCAACCATGAAACCCGTAACGTCCTGAAAAAAGACCAGCGGAATTTTCTTCTGATTGCAGTTCATGATAAACCGGGCCGCTTTATCGGCACTGTCGCTGTAGATTACGCCGCCGACCTGCATTTCCCCTTTCGCCGTTTTTACGATTGAGCGCCGGTTGGCTACGATGCCGACGGCCCAGCCATCTACCCGGGCGTAGCCGGTGATGATCGATTTTCCATAACCCGATTTATACTCGTCCAATTCGCTGTCGTCAATAATGCGGGCAAGGACTTGATACATATCATACGGCTTTGATCGTTCGCCAGGCAGAATGCCTTGAATTTCTTTCTCATCAAATTTCGGCGCAGAGGGCTGTGCGCGATCAAACCCCGCCCGGGGAGAATGGCCGAGTTTCCCGATGATGCTGCGAATTTTCTTTAAGCACTCGTCGTCATTCTTCATCTTATGGTCGGTTACACCGCTGATCTCACAATGGACCATGGCACCACCAAGCGACTCGTTATCGATTTCCTCTCCGATGGCGGCCTTTACAAGATGCGAGCCGGCAAGAAACACACTTCCTGTTTTATCGACGATCAGCGCTTCATCGCTCATAATGGGAAGGTATGCTCCGCCGGCAACGCAGGGTCCCATGATTGCGGCGATTTGCGTGATGCCCATCGCGGACATCACCGCGTTGTTCCGGAATATTCTGCCGAAATGTTCCTTGTCTGGAAAAATTTCGGACTGCAGAGGAAGGAAAACTCCCGCAGAATCGACGAGGTAGATGATCGGAAGGCGGTTCTCAATCGAAATTTCTTGCGCGCGAAGATTCTTTTTGCATGTCATCGGAAACCACGCGCCCGCTTTAACCGTGGCGTCGTTGGCAACGATCACGGCTTCACGTCCCTGGACAATACCGATGCCGCACACCACTCCGGCAGAAGGAGCGCTGCCGTAACTTTCGTACATTCCATATGCCGCGAACAATCCGATTTCTAAAAAATCTGTCGCCGGATCGATCAGTTTTTCTATGCGCTCGCGAGCCGTCAGCTTATTTCGTTTATGGTGTTTAGCAATGGCGTCAGAGCCGCCGCCAAGCTGAACGTTGGTGGCTTTCGATGCGAGCACACGGGTCTGAGCCCGTGATGCTTCTTCATTCTTTTTGAACGATTCGTCGTGCTCTATTTTAGAACCGATCGTCGACACAACGGGATCCCTTCACATGCTGCATATTCAACCCAGAATAATGCTTACAGATTTTTTTTGAGCTGGCTTCTAGTATTTCAATGTCTCTGCGGCACTCTGCAATCTGCGAACAATCAGCGTGTATTTGCAAAATCATTGAGGAGATTTCGCGCGATGACCATCTTCTGCACCTCCGACGTTCCTTCGCCGATCGTCAGAAGTTTGACATCGCGATAAAATTTCTCTGCCGGAAAATCCTTAATGAATCCATATCCTCCATGGATTTGCACCGCCTCGTTTGCGACACGAGTTGCGACTTCGCTTGCAAAATATTTTGCCTGAGCGGCGGCGAGAGTAAAACTCTCTCCCTGCGTCTTTAAAAATGCGGCTTTACGCGTCATCAAACGCGCGGCCTCAATTTCCAGTGCCATGTCGGCAAGTTTGAATTGAATCGCTTGAAAATCGCTCAAAGGCTTTCCGAATTGACGCCGTTCTTTGGCGTACTTTACGCTCGCGTCAAGCGCCCCCTGAGCAAGGCCGACCGACAAAGCTGCGATGCCAATTCGTCCCCCGTCAAGCACCTGCAATGCCTGCTTAAATCCTTGTCCGGTACTGCCGATAAGATTCTCCGCGGGTACGCGGACGTTATCAAAAATCAACGAAGCGGTATCGCTCGCCCGCATTCCGAGCTTGTTTTCTTTTTTCCCCGCCGAGAAACCGGGCATGCCCTTTTCAAGGATGAACGCCGAGATACCGTGTGGCTTCGACGGATCGGTCACGGCAAGCACAACGAATGTTTGTCCGACAGACCCGTGTGTAATGAATGTCTTGCTGCCGTTGATAATCCACTCATCTCCCTCTTTGACGGCAGTCGTCCTCATTCCGCCTGCGTCGCTCCCCGACGACGATTCAGTCAATCCCCAGCCTCCGAGTTTTTTCCCGGAACATAAATCGGGAAGATACTTTTTCTTTTGGTCTTCATTGCCGAAAAGAAAAATATGGGAGACGCACAATCCATTGTGTGCACACACGCCAAGCCCAACCGATGGGTCGACTTTGGAGATTTCTTCCACGAGCACGCTGAAATCAAGAGGAGAGAGACCGGCACCGCCGAATTCTTCAGGGAAAGTTGCGCCGAGGAATCCGAGCGCGCCAAGTTTCGAAGCCGTCTCGAACGGGAATTCCTGAGACTCGTCATATTTCATCACGAGCGGGCGAAGCTCTTTCTCGGCAAAATCGCGGGCGAGTTGCTGCACCATAAGCATGCTCTCCGTCGGGCGTACATCGAAGCCGGCTTCTTCCATAGACTTCCTCCTCACATGTTTGGTGAGATATTGCAGGAACCGTTCATAACGCATCCTACAACGTGTCGATCAATTCCTTAGCGACTTGATACGGCGTCTTCTGAAGGTTCATGACGGCATCGAGCTCATCCGAGAGTTTCCGCGTTCGGCTCGCATTCCAAAACTCCCCTTTTATCCGGTCTTGCACAATTTCTTCAATCCGGTTTTTCATACGCTGCGACCTCCTCGTATTCAAACTGCCGCTCTGTTCGAGATGAGAACGATGCCTCGCTATCATTTCTCCCACTTCTTGCACTCCCTTTCCCTCGCTTCCTACTGTTTTCAACACATCGGGGAGCCAGGTGGTTTCATCATGGGGACGAAACCCGAGGATCATTTTGATCGACATCACGGCCTGCTCCGCGCCGGGCCGGTCGGCCTTGTTGAGAACAAAAAAGTCGGCAATTTCCATCAAGCCTGCCTTCATCGCTTGTATGCCGTCTCCCGATTCAGGAACCAGGACGACAACGGTCGTATCGGCGGCTCCGGCGATATCCAATTCCGACTGTCCAACACCAACTGTTTCGAGGAGAATAATTTCAATGCCGCTCGCGTCGAGAATGTCCGCAGCTTCGCGCGTCTTCTTGCTTAATCCGCCTAGACTCCCCCGCGATGCCATGCTGCGGATGAACACACCGTCATCGAGTTCAACGTCGGTCATCCGTATGCGGTCGCCGAGCAGTGCGCCGCCGGTGAAAGGGCTGGTCGGGTCGACCGCAAGTATTCCGACTCGCACGTTCTGCTTTCGGTACCATTGGGCAAGTTTGTCGGTGAGTGTGCTCTTACCCGCTCCCGGCGGGCCGGTGATGCCGACTCGATATGCTTTGCCCGTGTGACGGTAGATCGAAGATAGGATATCGTCGGCGCTGCTATCGCCGTTCTCGATGGACGAAATTGCGCGGGCGATCGTTCTTCTGTCGCCGCGCAAAAGATGATCTATTGAAAAAGAGTATTTCATCCTCGACCCAAAAAAGAACACTCAAAAATTAAGAAACGATCTCACTCTCATCCACGATGCTTCAACTTTTCCCTGAAAAACTCCACCGTTTTTCTCAATCCTTCATCGAGCATAATTGTCGGTTCCCAGCCGAGAATTCTTTTCGCCTTTGAATAGTCGATCACGCTTCGCAGCTGCTCGCCCATTTTTGCTTCGCCGTGCTTCTCTTCACATGCCGCACCGCTGAACTTTTTTATGGTCCGGAAAAGCATATTGACGTCATTCTCTATGCCCGTGCCGATATTAAAGATATCAGAAGAAGAATGAGTTAATGCGAGTACGTTGGCTCGCACCACGTCGCTGACATAGACATAATCGCGGGTTTGTTTTCCGTCTCCATTGATCACCGGTTGTTCCCCCCTCAACATTTTATCGGCAAAGATGGCGATGACGCCTGCTTCGCCGTGAGGATTTTGTCTCGGCCCGTAGATGTTCGCGTACCGAAGGATAACATGCTGAAGGCCGTATACCACCTTATAGTAGAAAAGATATTTCTCCGTTGCGAGCTTTGCCACTCCGTACGGCGACAACGGCCGGAGGGGATGCTGCTCGTCGGCGGGAAAATAATCCTGCTCGCCGTATATTGCTCCACCGGTTGATGAAAAAATAACCTTCTTCACTCCGTACTTTAGCCCAAACTCCATCACGTTCAGCATGCCGACAATGTTTACCGAGGCGTCAAATTTCGGGTCGGCGACCGACTTGCGCACGTCCATTTGCGCAGCGTGATGATTGATGACGTCAATCTTGATTTCTTTGAATACGGTTTCGACCGCCGGATCACGAAGGTCGATGCGGTGGAATTTCGCTTTCGGGTTAACATTTTCAATCCTCCCCGTAGAAAGATCGTCGACAATAACAACCGTATGCCCAGCGTTGAGATAGGCATCAACAATGTTCGAACCAATAAATCCGGCGCCGCCGGTTACGAGAATATTCATGATGTTTTTAGATTATTGTTGTTTGGAGGTTTTGGAGTCAGTGCTTTAAGCCTTTTCGTCCGATGTCGCTTCGATAGTACGCCCCGTCAAACGAAATAGTTTTAACGGCGCTGTACGCAGCGCCGATGGTTCCTTCGAGGTCGTGGCCGTAACCGATTGCGGTTACACCCAGCACGCGCCCTCCGGATGTTACAATCTTTTCACGTTCTTTTTTTGTCCCTGAATGAAAAACAACAACCCCGCTTTCCGCCCGGACAGCATCAAGGCCGGAAATCGGTTTGCCCGTCTCATAGGAATCCGGATAACCCCGCGACGCCATGACAACACAAACTGCAGAAGCCGCATGGTGGCGCAGTTCGACAGGCCGCAGAGTTCCTGTTGCACAGGCAAATAATAGATCGAACAGATCCGTTTCCAACAGCGGAAGGACTACCTGAGCTTCAGGGTCCCCCAGCCTGCAGTTGAACTCAACCACTTTCGGCCCGTCCGGAGTCATCATCAGCCCGACATAGAGACAGCCTTTGTACGGTTTTCCGTCTGCACGCATTCCCTCCAACGTCGGCTTAATAATTTCCTTTTCTACCCGCTGCATCAGAAGCTTTGTGACGATCGGCGCAGGTGCATACGCCCCCATTCCGCCGGTGTTCTTTCCCTTGTCGCCGTCAAGAATTTGTTTATGATCCTGGGCCGGCTGAAGAACTCTATAATCTGTCCCGTCCGTCATGACGAATATCGAGGCTTCCTCTCCTTTCATAAACTCTTCAACAACAACATTGTCTCCCGAATTTCCGAAAACATTCTTTTCAAAGAAATCCCGGAGAGTATTCAGAGCTTCACCGGTCGATTGACATACAACAGCGCCCTTCCCTGCCGCAAGCCCGTCTGCTTTGAGGACTAATGGTGCAGCATGTTTCATAACGAACTGTTGAGCTTCGGCATATTCCAAACGTCCGAACGTCTTGTACGAAGCCGTCGGGATGCCATACCTCTTCATGAAATTCTTGGCGAAGACCTTGCTCCCTTCAAGCTGGGATGCGTATTTGGTCGGACCGAAGATTCGCATGCCGTCTTTTTCGAACAGGTCCACAATTCCTTTCACAAGTGGGATTTCTGGACCAACAACGGTCAGGTCGATCCTTTTCTTCTTAGCAAACTGAAACAACCCGTCGAGATCGTCTGCGTTCACCTTCACTATCGTAGCGATGCTTTCGATTCCGGCGTTGCCGGGGGCGCAAAAGATTTCGCGCACTTTCGGGCTCTGCCTCATTTTCCACGCGAGGGCGTGTTCTCGTCCGCCGGAACCGATGATAAGAACATTCATGATTTAGTCAATCAATGCAGACAATGTTTTTGCCACTTCGCCCGCCAGAGTTATCCGATTATACTTGTCGACCACTTCCGGACGGGGGCCGCGCAGTTGCCGGCGTTCATATTGGTCATACAACGATACAATGGCCTCCGCAATCTTCGGTACGTCGCGCGGTTCAACGCATATTCCTCCGGCTTCTTCAATTGTCGAACGCATCATGCCTTGAGGCACACAGGCGAGAATTTTCTTTTTGGCGCCTATGTATTCGAAAATTTTCCCCGGCGAGCTCTTGTCGTCTCCCATCATCATCCACAAGACATCCGAAGCCAGCAGGTAGCGTATGCATTCGGCATGGTCGATATAGCCGAGAACGTTCACTGAGTTTTGCAGCCCAAGCCGGCTGATAATTTTCTGATGCTCTTCACGAAACGCACCGATAAAACAGGCTTCGATTCTTCCCCGGAGCTTCGCATTGTTCTTGTACACGAGATGGAGCGCTTCGAGAAAATATTCCGGAGTCCGGTCTTCATAAAAAACTCCCGAATAGGTAATGCGCATTTTTTCTATCCGCGGCAACTTCACCGATGCGCTGACTTTCATATCCTCTGGATCAAAGCCCTGAGTAATGATCTGCACATCGTTGTACGTCAGGAATTTATACCGTCGGAGGAGGAGCTCTTTCGTCCTTCGGCTGGTTACGATAATCGCATCCGCGACGTGCAGGACGCTTCTTTCCAACCTATAGTTCGCGTATTTATGAAGGGGGGTAGGATAGAACTTAAAAGGATAATCGAGCCATGAATCGCGGTAGTCGATCATCAGCGGCAGATGGAATTTTTCTTTCAATGCCTTTCCGATAAGAAAATCGGTTTGCGGCGGTGCGGTCGCGAAGATGGCGTCGAATTTTTCCTTCCGAAGAAGCTCCGTTGCTTTTTTAATCGCAGGCCCTCTCCATCCGATTTTATTATCGGGAATAAAAATCGAATCGCTGATGCGGCTGAGAATCTTTCGCGTCCGTTCTGCCGGCATTTT
>CAZXQG010000099.1:0-8859 GCA_964642725.1 uncultured Chitinophagaceae bacterium | reverse complement strand
CCCACAAAAAACTGTTTGAGTTTCAGCCACTCGGCCATGGGATGATCTGGTTCAAAACCCCGTGGAACACGCTGCAGCTTATCCCCATCAATTTTCTTGAATCTCTTTGTGAAATTTTTGTCGGTAACAATGTTTAAGAACGCCTTCGGCTGGCTGGCGATTACCCTGCGGATTTTTTTCAGTTGATCGCCGTCGGGCATATAGATTCCGCCGCCCAAGAAAACACTTCCCGGTTCGATATGTAAATAGAACCCCGATCCCTCAATCCCTTTTTGTTTTCCCCGAAGGACAAAATGGGCGGCAACATGCGTTTTATAGGGAGTTTTGTCTTTGCTGAAACGGATGTCGCGATAAATCCTGAAAAGCGACCTCTTTGGGTTGATGTCAAATTCCGGAGCAAAGGAGTCGAAATAGGGCTGCAAAGAGGCGATTAGCGACTGCATCGGCAGCTTGACGTTGGACTCGTATTCACCCTTATGTTTCTCGAACCATAATCGGTTGTTGTTTCGTTTCAGGCGTCGAAGGAAGTCTGTACACTCATTTGGGAATCCGATGAATGGAGGATAAATATCAGCATCAATAGGAGGAATGTTCAAGGGACATCTCCTGAGTTAAATTAGTTTAGATGAATTGTCTTCAATCGCGGAACGAACAAACCCGTCAGCCTTCCTCAGCCGTTCCCAAGCCTCATGTTTTGAGACTTTGGCTTTTATCATAACGAGAGCGGTCTTAACCTGTCCGTCGGCTCTTTCAAGATAATCAGCAGCGGCTTCATAATTTATGCCCGTTATTGTCATGATTACCCGCTTCGCTCTTTCTTTGAGCTTCTGATTAGTCAACTGGAGGTCTATCATCATGTTTTCATAGACCTTGCCGAGACGAATCATTGCTGCGGTGGTGATCATGTTGAGGACCATTTTCTGCGCCGTGCCCGATTTCATTCTCGTCGACCCCATAATGACTTCTGGGCCAACTTCCAGACAAATAGCCACGTCTATTGCAGCAGCCAATTCGCTGAATTCCGGCAGAGAAAATTTTTCACGCGGGTTGGTTGTCACATAAATCGTTCTTGCACCCCTGATTTTTGCCTGTTTTGTTGCTCCGACGACATACGGCGTCTGTAAGCTTGCTGCAATTCCGCAAACCACGTCTTTCTCATTAACCCCCCTTTCGTCGATATCCGCCCCCCCGCCACCTTCATTATCTTCCGCACCTTCCTGAGCTCGAAACATGGCTTTTTCACCCCCGGCGATTATTCCCTGCACCATCTCTGAAGCAACACCGAACGTAGGGGGACATTCTGCTGCGTCAAGAACCCCCAGCCTTCCACTGGTTCCGGCTCCTATATAGATTAGCCTTCCCCCTTTTTTAAACGAGTCAACAATAATTTCAGTTGCCTTGGCAATATAAATAATTTCATTTTCAACAGCCAAAGCAACTCGTTTGTCTTCTTCGTTGATGATTTTTAGAATTTCATGTATCGACCGGGTGTCGATATCCATTGTTAATGGATTTCTCTGTTCCGTCGTCAAATTTGACAAACGGTCAAAAAGTGTTGGTTGGATGCTCATTGTCACCGTTTAGCATTTTCAACGACGATAAGCCTCTTATCGCTGTTGTGGAGCATTTCGCTTCCTTTAAAAATCAGGTTCGTGGAATAGATGTTCACAGTAGGAAATCTTCTCTCCGTTTTTTCAATTTCGGCTTCGATATCCCCGCCCTTCATCGTGATAATGGCCGGCGAATTTGAAACAATTATTTTATCAGACTTCACAGAAAGAGTTTTGGGAGCAGCAGCCTTTTTTAGAAATGGCATCCCCCATTCCACCAGGTTTTCCAAGCCAGAAACCGCCCTTGCAATAACGGCATCAAAAGTGTTCCGATAATTGCTCACCTTATTAAGGTCTTCGGCCCTGGAACAAATAACCGATGTATTTGGCAAGTCAAGTGAAGCCACCATTTCTTCAACCGCCCTGATTTTTTTTTTGATTGAATCAAGGAGGACAAAACTGACATCTGTGCGAATAATGCTTAAAGGTATTCCCGGCAAACCCCCGCCGGTTCCAAGGTCGAGAATTTTTGCTCCGGCTGAGAGCTCAACCTTGAACAAGAAAGCTATTGAAAGCAAAATATGATTCGACCAGATACCGTCTACGTCTTTTCGAGAAATTAGATTTATACTCTTGTTTCGATCTTTTAGAAGCTCAACATAGCGGCTAATTTTCTGAAGTTGTATGTCCGTTATTGATAGGTCATTTTTCTGACCCAAAGACCGAAGCCAAATCTCATCATTTGTCAACGTTCAATTCTTTCCCGCTAAGGTTCCACGTGAAACATCTTGGATTCAGTCATCTCTTGAGGAATACAGACAAAACAGAAATATCTGATACTGTCACTCCGGAAATCCTCGAGGCTTGCCCAATCGAAACCGGTTTCACTTTTCTAAGCCTTTCTTTGCCTTCAGTGCTTAACGACTTTATAGTTGAAAAATCAAAGTCCTCGGGTATTTCAAAGCTCTCAAACTTTGCAGATTTGTTTATTTGTTCGATCTCCCTTTTGATGTAGCCCTCATACTTCACATCAATTTCGACCTGTTCTCTTACTCCTTTGGTATCCAAAGCCTGACTAGCCTGGCCGCTTTCAATTAGAGGCATCATTTCGTTGATAGTAATTGAAGGCCTCTTAAGAAGCTGCGCGAGCCTCTCATGTTCTTGAGTGGGACTCAAATTAAATCGATCCAGAATTTTGTTTGCTTCTCGTGGCGCGGCAAATTTCTTTTGAAGATATTCCAGCGCAATTATTATTGCCCCTTCTTTGGCGTTTAAGGTCGCCAACAAATCATCCGAGACCAGACCTAGCTTATGCCCTTTCCGCATCAGCCGCCGGTCTGCATTATCTTGCCGTAATAGAAGGCGGTGCTCTGCGCGTGACGTAAACATCCTGTACGGCTCGTCGGTAGATTTATTGATGAGGTCATCAATCATCACGCCGATATAGGCTTCGCTCCGGCTCAGGACAAACGGTTCAGCGTCCTTGGTATTTAGCGCTGCATTGATTCCAGCTATTAAGCCCTGTCCGGCTGCTTCTTCGTAGCCCGACGTTCCATTTATTTGGCCGGCGAAGAAAAGCCCTGATACGAGTTTGGTCTCCAATGAGTGCTTAAGCTGATTAGGAGGGAAAAAATCATATTCAACCGCGTAGCCTGGCCTGAGCATCTTTACTTGTTGCAAGCCGGCTATAGTTCTTAATCCTTCAAATTGTATTTCTTCCGGCAAGCTTGTAGAGAATCCATTTACATACACGACGTTTGTGTTGTAGCCCTCGGGTTCAAGAAAGATTTGATGTCGCTCTCTGTCGGCAAAACGAAAAACCTTGTCCTCAATAGACGGGCAATAACGTGGGCCAGTTCCCTTGATTCTCCCAGTGAACATTGGAGAACGGTCAAATCCTTTCCTTAAAACGTTGTGAGTCTCCTTATTTGTATACGTAAGATACATCGGAATCAGCTTATTCATTATTCTTTCCGTCGAAAAAGAGAACGGGACAGGCGGGATATCGCTTTCCTGAGATTCGACCGCAGAAAGATCGATGCTGCTCAAATCGATTCGCGGCGGAGTTCCCGTTTTTAGTCTCCCCGAAATGAAGCCAAGCTGGTTAAGGCAATCTGTCACATGTGTAGCTGGCGGCTCACCAAAACGTCCTCCAGCTCGGTTCTTCAAACCGGTGTGCATAAGGCCGTTAAGGAATGTCCCGGACGAAACTACCAGAGACTTGCATCTGATAATTCCTGACACAGAAGTCCGGATAGATTTCAATGCACCATTCTCAACAAAAACGTCTTGGAGGGAATCCTCAACAACGTCTAGATTGGGTTGCAGTAGGATCCTCTTTTGAGCCTCGGCGGCATAGTTCTCCCTGTCATTTTGTGAGCGTGGGGACCAAACTGCCGGACCTTTTGACTTGTTCAACATCTTAAAGTTGATTCCCGTGGAATCGGCAATTTTTGCCATTTCCCCGCCTAAAGCATCAATTTCTCTAACAATATGGCCCTTTGCTGTTCCACCAATTGCCGGGTTACAGGAAAGTCGTCCAATAGAGGCTATTTTTATCGTAACTAGCAATGTACTGGAACCGAGCCTAGCAGCAGCCAAGGAAGCCTCAATTCCCGCATGGCCGCCTCCAACAACAATTACATCGTAGTGCTTTTTTGGTTCTTTAATCAGCATAGACTTGTTTCACGTGGAACATTTACTTTCCTACACAGAATCTTGAAAAGATGTTATTGAGTATGTCTTCAGGTGTAGTCAAGCCAATTATTTCTCCCAGGTAATTTAGAGCAACTCTCAAATCGATTGCCACAAGTTCATTCCCCAGCTTATTTTGAAAAGCGGCTTGCGCGGAAATTACACTATCTTGTGTCATTTTCAGCAGTTGTTTATGTCGATCAGATTGTATTTTTACGCTGGAGGAATTTGAATCAAAACTGCTCAGCACCCGTTGGGTCAATTTTTTTGTAAGGTCGCCAATGCCCTCTTTTGTAAGGCAAGAGATGGAAATGCAATCCCAACCTTCAAACCACCTGTATTCAAATTCAGGACTTCTTATATCTATCTTATTCAGTACGAGTAATACCTTTTCAGCATGTTCTTTGAGTATGTCTAACACAATGCTGAATGTGTCGTCCTGAGGCATTGATGAATCGATAATGAGCAAGATCAAATCTGCAGAGTCTATTTGGTCTTTGCTCCTTCTAACTCCCTCTTGTTCGACTACATCGGCTGTGCTTCTTAATCCGGCCGTATCAGCAAGCCGAAACTCTATCCCGTCAATTAGAACAGCCTCTTCGATTACGTCTCTCGTTGTGCCGGGAATGTCGCTGACGATAGCCCTGTTCTCGCGCAGAAGCACATTCAGCAAACTTGATTTCCCAACATTCGGGCTTCCCACCAATACAACCTTTACTCCATCACGAATAAGTTTTCCGTAGCTGTAAGATTGTATTAATTCCTCTATTTCCGTTATTGCATGAGCAAAAGAAGACTCGGTCGTGTTCTTGTCCGCCAACCCAATTCCCTCTTCCGCAAAATCCAGTTCAAGTTCCAACAAGGAACATAAATCGATCAGCTTTTTTCTCAGGTTCTTAATTGTCGCTGACAATCTTCCGTTTAACTGTTCTATGGATGCCCGGTGAGCCAGCGCTGTTTTTGAGTGAATCAAGTCAGCTACCGCCTCGGCCTGCGTCAAGTCCATCTTTCCGTTCAGGAAAGCTCTTTGGGTGAACTCCCCCGGGTCAGCCATTCTTGCCCCGGCACCAATAACGGTCTCAAGAACTTTTCTGGAAACGTAGTAACTTCCGTGGCAGCTTATTTCGACCCCGTCGTCTCCTGTGTATGAATGCGGTTTTCTAAAGACTGAAACAAGGACGTCATCAACAAGACCATCCTGGGGATGAATGATCCTGCCGTGATGGATTGTATGTGAAAGAGCCTCAAACAGCGACGATTTGCCTTGAAAAATTGAACCAACGACTTCTATCGCCTTTGCACCGCTTACCCTGATCAATGAGATGCCGGCCTCTCCTAAAGGAGTCGCAATTGCCGCAATAGTATCATTTCTGTCTCGGATCATGGCGATGAGGGATAAATATAGAGTTTTTTTCCTGATAAACAATTCTTCGAATTTTTTTCAGAAACGAAAAAAAACGAATATTTTACTTGACAAAAGAGAATAAATTCTTATCTTTTTAAGGTGCAACGGATCGGATGAATTGTCATCCCTATAAAACCGGACATGTCAAGACGAACTAATAAAAATACGAATTACATTTCTAGGCGTTTGAACTTAGAAACGCTGATGCGTATTCTCGCCGTATCCCCCCTCGTCGTAGCCGGCATTATCATTATTTTGGGAACTCTACCGGGTATTCTAAGCCTAACAATTGTAGGCTAAGACAGACCAGAGGTTACCCAAACACACCCCGAATATCTCCAAAGCGAAAGTTGAGAAAAAGGCGTAACCCCTGGAGGAAACAGAAATTCCTTTGGTGTTGCTTTTTAGACTTTTGCAACAGAATCATTCACAAACCTGACTATGGCCATGGCACAACAGAAAGAAACTACCCCACCACTGCCCGCTAAATTAATGACCGGCGCGGAAATCTTTGTCCGCTCTTTAATTGAAGAGGGCGTTGAAATCGTTTTTGGATATCCAGGCGGCGCAGTAATCGGCATATATGATGCACTGCACGACATTTCGGATATCAAACATATCCTGACACGGCATGAGCAGGGAGCAGTACATGCAGCCGAAGGGTATTCTAAGGCAAGCGGCAAGCCCGGTGTGGCCCTTGTTACCTCGGGTCCCGGCGCCACAAATACCGTGACCGGTATAGCAGACGCCTATATGGATTCTGTGCCCATCGTTGTGTTTACGGGACAGGTTGCTCTAAAACTCATAGGAAATGACGCTTTTCAGGAAGCGGATATTGTCGGTATCACCCGGCCGATTACAAAACACAATTACCTCGTCCGCGATGTCAAAGAGCTTGCTTCAACAATCAAAGAAGCGTTTTACGTTGCGACCACGGGAAGACCGGGTCCCGTTCTTGTCGATTTGCCGAAGGACGTGATGGCGAGTAAAACTCATTTTGACTATCCGAAAAAAGTATCCCTCCGCTCGTACAATCCGCACATGGAAGGACATATGAAGCAGCTTGAGAAAGCTGCTGCACTTATCGCAAAATCGAAGCGGCCTGTTTTGTATGTCGGCGGCGGAGCAATTCTTTCGAACGCGTCGGAAGAACTGAAAAGTTTTGCGAGGAAAGCGCGGATCCCGGTTACAACAACATTGCACGGGCTCGGTTCATACCCCGAAAACGACGAATTGTCGATGGGAATGCTCGGAATGCACGGGACGTGGTATTCAAATACCGCAGTACACTATTGCGATCTTCTTATTGCCGTCGGAGCGCGGTTTGATGACCGCGTTACTGGGAAAACCGAAGCGTTCGCCGCCGAGGCGAAAAAGATTCATATCGACATCGACCCGACGGCCATAAGTAAGAATGTCAAGGTCGACGTGCCGATCGTCGGAGATGTGAAAAAAGTTCTGGAGAAATTGATCCAGATGGTTGAGCCGCTCGACACAACGGACTGGCTTAAGACGATCAAGCAATGGAAAGTGGAACACCCGCTTCGATACCGAAATGGGAAGCTGATCCGCATGCAATATGTCATCCAAAAGATTGGCGAACTTACAAAGGGCAACGCTGTCATTATCAGCGACGTCGGGCAGCATCAAATGTGGGCTGCACAATTTTTCAAATATATCCATCCGCGGACGCATATTACTTCTGGCGGCTTAGGCACAATGGGATTCTCGTTGCCCGCTGCAATGGGAGCATCGTTTGCAAGAAAAGACTTGCCTATAATTTCGATAAGCGGTGACGGCGGCATCCAGATGAATATCCAGGAAATGGCGACATGCGTCGAACATAAGGTTCCGGTCAAAATTTTTATCCTGAACAACGGCTATCTCGGCATGGTGCGGCAATGGCAGGAATTATTCTGGCGCAAGCGCTATTCGCATGTTGCAATGTATAGCCCGGATTTTGTTAAACTTGCCGATGCGTACGGCTGTCCGGGGTTTCGCGCTGTGAACACGAACGAAGTTGACGATGTCATAAAAAAGGCGCTGGCAGTAAAGGACGGGCCCGTGATCGTTGAGTTCAAAGTTGTTCCGGAGGATAACGTTTACCCGATGATTCCCGCAGGCCAAACATGGCACGAGATCATAGACATTCCGGATGAGGAATTGTCGGGCGTCAATGGAGAAGAAAGAGAGTCGGAAGAATTAATGACATTGACCAAAGGATAACGACAATGACTACAGTCTCAGAAAAGGAAATAGAGGCGATTGATGTGCAGTCACGAAAGCATACGATTTCTCTTCTTGTGGAGAACAAATTCGGAGCGTTCAACAGAATTGCCGGATTGTTTTCCGCTAAAGGATACAACATCGACAGCCTCACCGTCGGTCCGACCGAAGACGATTCGGTTTCCCGGATGACCATTGTGACGCGCGGTGACGACAATATCATTGAGCAAATCATCAAGCAATTGAACAAGCTCATTGACACTCTCAAAGTCACAGATTTAACGTACGAAAGTTTTGTCGAGCGCGACCTTGCGCTCATCAAAGTACAGACAACGGCTGAGACACGTTCTGAGATTATGCAAATAGTTGAAATCTTTCGCGCAAAGATCATTGACATCAGTCCGAAAACGGCGACGATAGAAGCTGTAGGAGGTCAACAGAAAATCGATGCAATCATCAAAATGTTGAAACCGTTCGTCATAAAAGAGATGGCCCGGACGGGAAGAGTTGCATTAAAAAGAGAATTTCAAGGAGAAGTGGATTGAAGAGAGCCTCTGACGAAGCGAATATCCGCAAGAACTTTCCGTTATATGACCCGCGTTTTGAACACGACGCGTGCGGCACAGGATTCGTCGCAAATATTTCGGGAATGAAAAGCAACAAAATACTCAAACGGGCGCTGAGAGCCGCATGCAATGTCACGCATCGGGGAGCTGTCGATGCGGATGCCCAGACGGGGGACGGGTCTGGAATTTTGACGCAGGTTCCGACAAAGTTTTTTCTTTCAGCTGTTCCGGAACTGTCATCGCAAATAAGCGGCGATTACGACCTTGCAGTCGGCATGCTGTTTATGCCGCACACGACGGAGCATTCATTTGCAGCGTGCAAGTCGATGGTAGAGTCGGTCATTCAAAAGCGGGAGCTGCGTTTTCTCGGCTGGCGAATTGTCCCGACGGACTCGTCGAATCTTGGAGATAAGGCGGC
>CAZXQG010000098.1:0-9023 GCA_964642725.1 uncultured Chitinophagaceae bacterium | reverse complement strand
GCATGCGAATTATCGAGCAAAAGCAATTTTTAGCGCTGAACCGACTCTCTGATTGAATTTTCGCCTCAATTTTTCTATACTATGGCCAGGGTACGCATATTTATTCAGCGATCTTCGATGACGCCGTCCAAACTATCTTCTTCACCGAAACTATCAAACGTTTCACTTCAACACGTTAAATCAATTGAAAAGATTTTTTTCAACGCGGGTATGGGTGAACATGCGCCCACGTTCTTCTCAGCCCTGGAAACTCAGCTTTCCCGCTCCGCCGACGATGCAATGGCATCAACAAATCTCCTTCGTTTTATTGAATCAAGCTTTAATCAAACAACGCTCCTTCACGACCTCAGCGATCATCCCGTGCTGCTCGAAACGCTGGTGTTAATCTTCGGCGTGTCCCAGTATTTTTCGGACATCCTTATCCGCGACCCGGAGCTGTTCCGATGGCTGACCGCCACGAACATCCTCGATCATTCGCGAACGAAAGACGAGTTCCTGACCGCATCGCTGCAAAGCATCGAGCCGTTTCAGTCGCAATCACGGAAACTCAATGTCTTGAAGCGGTTTCAGCGGCGTGAAATGCTGCGCATCGGCGTAAGAGATATCCTCCGGCTTGCCGATTTGGAAACTACAACGCGCGAGCTTTCCCACCTTGCCGATGCAATGACCGTACGAATTGCAGAACTCACCTGGAATGAACTGAAAAATCAATACGGCGGAGAACCGAAAACTCAGTGGGCGATCATCGGTCTGGGCAAGCTGGGCGGAGAAGAGTTAAACTACAGTTCCGATATCGACATCATGGCGGTCTTCGAAGCTGACGGGGAAATGGAATCAACGTCGTCCTTCACTACGACGCACGGCGAATTCTTTGTTCGTTTTATTGAAGATATCGTCCGCAGTCTTTCTCATCCTACTGAAGAGGGATATTTCTACAGGGTTGACATGCGTCTCCGGCCGGACGGAAAAGCGGGGACGCTTATTCGCTCGTATGACTCTGCAATTGCATACTATGAATCACGCGGTGAATTATGGGAACGGCAAATGCTGATCAAAGCGCGATGCGTTGCAGGAAGCGAACCGTTTGCTCAGAAATTTCTCGGTGCACTCTCACCGTTCATCTATCCCAGAACTTTTTTCGAAAACCCGATAGAAGCAATTTCAAGAATCAAGACACGCATCGAATCGGATTCCGACGACCGAAACATCAAGCTCCGGGCTGGAGGAATCCGCGATATTGAATTCATCGTCCAGGCGCTGCAATTGTTGAACGGAGGGAAAAACGTCATCCTCCAAAACAGAAATACGCTCGCGGCGATTACTCTTCTTCAAACCGCTCTCTTGCTGTCGCAACGCGAGGCAGCCCGGCTCCGGAAGGCCTATATCTTTCTCAGGGTTCTTGAGCATCGACTGCAAATGCTCGAGTACGCGCAGACACACTCCCTCCCGGAAAATAAGCACGACAGAAAGAAGATCGCCGTACGAATGGCTATGTCTCCGGATTCCTTCGAAAAGCTTCTCGCCGAACAGTTGCACAATGTCCGGGGGATTTTCAACACGGTCTTCACAAAAAAAACTCTGCAGCAAGATTCAAGTATCGAACGGTTTGTCGACGGGAAACCGGGGTCCGAATTTTCTAAAACTTTTGCCGGGCGCTACGGTTTAGAGAACAACGAGAAAGCCGTCCGCACGCTTCGGAGGATGATCTACGGAACGAATCTTCTGGGGAAAAAGGAATACCCTGAGCGAACAAGAATGTTGTTCAAGAACATCGCAGAGCCGCTGCTGGAGGATATTGGATCCTCTGCGGCCCCGGACCAGGCTCTTGCTCATTGTGAACGGATTTTTTCGTCGTTTTCTTCCCCGGATGTTATGTATTCCCTTTGCTCTGAAAAAAATTTCCGCAAATCGTTGGTGAGCATTTGCGCCCAGAGTGCCATGCTCGCAAAACAGTTCGCACTTTCTCCCGGCCTCGCCGAAACGCTCCTTACCGGCATCGATGCCGTTCTCCGCGATGATTCAGCCCCCGTTCCGCCCGCAGAAAACGTTCACGAATGGAAGGTTCGTGAGGAATGTAAGTCGGCGGTGAGGTACATTCTCGGCACGATTGACGAGCCTGAACTGTTCCGTTCGCTTTCAGGAATTGCTTCCTCTGCCCTTTCGTTTCTATATGAGGAAGAGCGAAAAAAATTAAGAATTCCCGCTGCAGCACAGTTCTGTATCGTCGGGCTCGGAAAGCTCGGCGGGTATGAAATGAACTTTGGGTCGGACCTCGACGTTCTGTTCCTTTTTAAAGGGAGCCGAAAATCCGATGCGGAAAAGTGCGAGCAGCTTGCCGCGAAGATCATGACTGCATGTTCGCGCACGGGGTCCTCGGGAAAATTGTATGACATCGATGCACGCCTTCGGCCCGAGGGAAAAAATGCCCCCCTCGCTGTTGCGGAAAAGCAGTATCTCGAGTATCTTCAACAGCGTGCGTCGTTATGGGAGCGTCAATCGTTGACACGAGCAAGAGTGATTTCGGGCGACGAAGATTTTTCTGCCGGGGTCATGGAATCCATTCGCAATTCAATCTACCGGTCCCCTTTGCCGAATGGTTGGACGGAAGAAATTCTTTCGATGCGCAGGAAGACGGAGTCGAGAAGCCGTACCTCCTCATCCGAATTCCTCAACATTAAACTGGGCGCCGGAGGATTGATGGATGCCGAATTTGCACTCCAAGCTCTCCAACTTTCTCGCGGGAAAAGCGCGGTTCCTTCGACAAATATGTACGCATTATTGGATTTCTATTCACAGAATGCTCCGGACCCGGAACGGATTGTAACATTGGGCGATCATTACAAACTGCTCCGCCGCGTCGAAACCGCCCTCCGGCTCGGGCTTGACATGAAAACGCACCTTATTCCGGCTGATGACGAATCGCTTCAGTACCTTGCACGGCTGCTGAGGTATCCATCGAGCAAAGAACTTCTTTCGTCGCTCCGCATTTGCATGAAAGAAACGCGTACGATGTTCGAATCAATTCTCCGATCGCTTCAATGAAATCATTTTTCAAAAATAAGTATCGAGACCATATCGTCGCTTGTTCTCTCTGGGCGGCGGTCTTTATCGTTTACCTTCAGACTATCGCGACAACGGTAGGATTCATCGACAGCGGGGAGCTTGCGACCGTGCCGTACGTGCTCGGCATTGCCCATCCGACGGGTTATCCTCTCTGGACGCTCGTCACGCACATTTTTTCTTTACTGCCGATTGCAAAAGAGGAAATCGTACGGCTGAATATTTTTTCAGCTCTCGCAACTTCTTCGGCTGCGGTAATATTTTTTTATGCCATGCTCCTTCTGCTCCGTTCCGGGAAGAAGCCGGAGGATTCGTCTCATGCACTCATACCCGCTTCATTCTCGGCTCTTGTACTCGCATTTTCACAGACATTCTGGGATCAATCAACATCGATTGAAGTGTACGCTTTTCATCTTTTCTTATTGAGCGCAACACTCCTGTTTTTTCTTCGTGCAGTCTTTAGTTTTATCGAAGAGCAGGTAATCGACCAGCGCAAATGGCTGCTCTTTGCATTCGCGCTCGGATTAAGCTTCACCAACCATCTGACAACAATCTTGCTGGCGCCGGGTTTTCTCTATCTTTATTTCTCGGCCTTTAAGCTTACCAAAGAAGGGATCCGGCAGCTTTTTATTCTTGCCGTTCCTTTCATTGCAGGCCTTTCGGTCTACATATATTTCCCCATCCGAGCGGTACAGCAGCCGGTATTGAACTGGGGATATCCCGCAACGCTCGAAAGAATTATGTGGCATATTTCCGGCAAACAATACCGCGTCTGGATGTTTTCGTCCTCGGCGTCAGCGACGAAACAGTGGGACCATTTTTTAAACGCAGTGCCGAAAGAATTCTATTATATCCCGCTCCTTTTTTCACTCCTCGGCGCATGGAGACTGCTGATGCAGCAACGTCGGATCTTTGCATTTGTTTTTTTGCTGCTGGGAGGATGTATCGCGTACGCAGTCAACTATAGCATCCATGACATCGACTCGTATTTTCTCCTTGCATATGTAGCGCTGGCAATGTTTGCGGGATTCGGAGCATTTGAAGCGGGAATGATCTTTAAAAAAATGGCCGGGAAGATTGCCTTTGGTGCGATTCTATTCGCGGTCGTCATCGCCGAGCTCTCGGCAAATTGGTCGGAGGTCGATGCGAGCGGCAATTATCTGGTGCAAGATTACACTGCAACAATCCTGACCAATCTAAAACCAAACGCGGTCATTATTTCGTACCAGTGGGATTATTTTGTTTCCGCATCGTATTATTTCCAATACGTCAAGGGTGTTCGGGACGACGTGACGGTCATCGACAAGGAACTGCTCCGGCGGTCATGGTACTACCTTCAGATGAAAAAAAACCATCCTGGTTTGTACGAAAAATCGAGGACTGAAATTGAAAGTTTTTTGGGAGAGTTGTATAAATTCGAACACGAAATACCGTATGACCCTGCCGTGATCGAGGCAAGGTATAATCGAATGATCGACAGCTTCATCAATCATAACGTCGACAGCGTAGCGGTGTATGTAACGGGCGAAATTGAACCTCATCTCGCCTCGCACTACCTCCGTGTGCCTGAAGGGTTGGCATACCGGCTTTACAAAGATTCGACGTACCACCCGCTAGATTTCCCCGCAATCATGTACCGCCCATATCGTAAAAAGGACATGTACACGGAGCAGCTTCGAGCAATGTACACCAGAATGCTGTCACAGCGTGCAGTGTATGAAGAGTCGTTCGGCAAAAGCGATCTTGCGCAAAGCTATGCGCGGAAAGCATATGAGATCGACCCAAATCCGCTTACACTCCAAATGCTGCGCAGAATTTCAGGGCCAACATTGCCGTAGCCTCAGAACGAATACCCGGATTCACCGTGCTGACTCAGATCCAAGCCTTCCATTTCTTCAATATCCTTAACCCGTACACCCATTGTCGCATCGAGGATTTTCAGGATAACCCACGTAACCACGAATGAATAGGCGATAGCGGCTCCCACACTCAATGCCTGAATGCCGAGAAGAGAGGCATTGCCGAAAAACAAACCGTCGCTGCCTGCCGGGTTGATCGCTTTAGAAGCGAACAAGCCGGTAGCGAGCGCTCCAAGCGTTCCACCGACGCCGTGTACACCCACCGCATCAAGTGAATCATCATATCCGAGTCTCGTCTTCATGCCGACGGCGACATAGCATACCGTTCCTGCCAAGAGCCCGATGACAATGGCGGGCATCGGTCCGACAAATCCCGATGCGGGTGTAATAGCAACAAGCCCTGCAACAGACCCCGACGCAGCACCGAGTACTGTGGGTTTGCCGCGGTGCCACCATTCAGTGAAGAGCCATGAAAGTGTTGCAGCCGCTGCGGCAAGATGCGTAGCAGTAAAAGCCGATGTTGCAAGCGCGCCCGAAGCAAGAGCACTTCCCCCGTTAAACCCGAACCAACCGAACCACAAGAGCGCTGCACCAAGGAGTGTCAGAGTCAGATTATGCGGCGGCATCAATTCTCCGCTGTGCCCTCTTCTCTTGCCGATAATTATTGCCGCAACGAGAGCCGAAATTCCCGAGCTGATGTGAACAACAAGCCCTCCTGCAAAATCAAGTGCGCCCATATTATGAATCCACCCGCCGACTCCCCAAACCCAGTGGGCAATCGGGGCGTAGACAAACGTGGACCACAGTACAATAAACACAAGGTAAGTCTTGAACCGAAATCGTTCCGCAAATGCGCCTGTGATCAGGGCGGGTGTTATCACCGCAAACATCATCTGAAACATCATGAACGCCAGATGGGGAACAGTGGCAGCATAATCGGGATTCGGTTCTAATCCAACTCCCCGCAGCCCTGCCCACTGCAGCCCGCCGATAACGTGCCCGATATCCGGTCCGAATGCAAGGCTGTAACCGAACAATACCCATAGGATGGAGATGACGCCGAGAGCCACAAAACTTTGCATCACTGTTCCCAGGACGTTCTTTCTCCGCACCATGCCCCCGTAGAAGAGGGCAAGGCCCGGCGTCATGAGCATCACCAGCGCAGTGGAGATCAGCAGCCATGCCGTGTCGCCGGCGTCAATTTTTTGAATTGGAGCTGCAGGTTGATTTTGTGCCACCATAAATGCCGGCGTGAGCAAGATAAGACACAATAGAATTGAAACAGATACACGTCTCATTGTAGACCTCTTTTTATTCGTTGGAATATTACTGCACATCATCCCCCATATCTTCCGCCTGAATCCAGATGTTGCTTCTATTACACAACCATTTCCGGTATGCGTAATGGTTTTTTATGTTTCAGAATTGTGCGGACAGTTTTTCAACTTTCTCGTAGAATATCCAGAACAAGATGCCGTTGATGAATTGTTAGTTAACTAATTAGGAAAATTTTCGCAGCAAGATAAGTATTTTAGGAATTATTTCAAATAGTCTTTATTAAATAACTCGCCTCCCCCAGATTTCTTTTTCTTGTCTTTCGGCGTGCGATTTCCTATTTTTGTTCCGGACAATAGCTCCGGTCATTTCGTTCCTTTATTTAAAGGCCGGGAGCGTCTGGGGAAAGAAACCAGTGCCGGGCGGACATTACACATCACAATCAGCAGACGAATGAAAAATACATTTTACAATGAATTCGACATGCAGTGTTTGACCAAAGAACGAGCCGCGGACTATCGCTCGTCGTTCGAGATCGACCGCGACAGGATCATTCATACGTCCGCCTTCCGAAGATTGCAGGCGAAAACGCAGGTTTTTCTCTCGGGAGAATACGACTTCTACAGAACCCGGCTGACGCATTCGCTGGAAGTCGCCCAAATAGGAAGGTCCATTTGCCAGTTCCTTCAGCACGAAAGCCAACGGCTGTCTGCTGAGTTCAGCATCGACTCGAACCTTGTCGAAGCAATTTGCCTCTCGCATGACCTCGGTCATCCTCCTTTCGGACACGCCGGAGAACGAACACTCAATGAACTAATGAAACCGTTCGGCGGCTTCGAAGGAAACGCTCAGACACTCCGCCTTATCACCGAGACCATCTATTCTTCCGGCGGCGAGCGGCAAGGGATGAATCCGACACGATCATTTCTCGACGGCATACTGAAATACAAAACCGTGCACGGAGACTTGGAAGACCCGGAGAATCATTTCATCTACGATGAACAGCGGAGGTATGCAGATTTCGCTTTCGGCGGAGCCCCTGTGCCGCAGGAACTGACCCCGGGGAAGAAACTCAACTCGTTCCGAAGTATTGAGTGCCAGATCATGGACTGGTCTGATGATGCGGCGTATTCACTCAACGACCTCGCCGACGGCATTCATTCAGGCATCATCAATAAAGAGAAAATTGAACGGTGGGCAGGAGAGCGTTCGTTATCGCACGATGAGAGCGGTTCGCTTGAGGAAATTATTGGCGCCGTTTCTACCGGACAACTGGAAAAAATTGTTGCGGGAAAGATCGGACACTTTATTCAGGCATGCAGTCTCAGCGAATGGAAAAACTTTATGAGCGGTCTGACGAATCGTTATCGCTTTCACCTGGAGATCGACCAAGCGGTGCAGAAGGAAGCGGAGCTGTTCAAGAACATCTCCATAGACCTGGTCTTTCGCTCGCCGCAGCTTCATCAGCTTGAGCACAAAGGGGCGTACATCCTGAGGAACATATTCAAGGCTTTTGAAGAAAACTATCTCGGAAAAGAAAATTCAAAAACAAATCTGCTCCCGCGAGACACCGAAAGCGTTGTGCGGAACGCCGCAGACCCGACCGTACGCATGCGTTTGTTGTGCGATTACATTGCCGGCATGACGGACGGCTTTGCAATCCGCACATACAAGCGGCTTTTTGATGCTGAATTCGGTTCGCTGGCAGATTTGATTTAACTTCAATGCCCTGCTTTCAACATCTCCGGCGTAAACCTATTTAACTTCACTACCCTCGCTTCTTTCCGGCTCATCGTCGGCACAACCATCTTCGCCTGCGCCTCGTTTTCTGCTTCGATGATGACGAAACCGGTGTGATCACCGGAAGCGCAACCCCATTCGAAACGGGTTAGATATCCCAACGCTTCAACTTGTTTGAGCACATGGGCACAGTCTTCTTTAGTGTGGGGCGATTCTATTAAATATCTATCCATGTCAAATTCCTTCTTCTGATTAATCCAAATTATTTCTTTCAACCATTTAAAATATTTCTCACGCAAATCCCAAGGGTCCCAAAGGGATTCCTTTGGAAGATGGCTTCGCCAGACGCAAAGTCGTTAAGGTTTCTTGATGAAATCCATTTCGCGCCTTGGCGGCTTTGCGTGAGGTATTGTTGCCAGTTTTTTCGCACGTCTCACTTTTTCTCGTGCTCGGCGTAATCGTACGGGAAGAAGAGATACGGTGCGTCCGAACTCATCGGCGACCACTCCGGCACTTTGTGTTTCACGGGTTTGATGTGGCGAAGATACACAACGAGGGCATGGCGGTCTTCCTCAGTCATATTGGAAAAACTCGTCCATGGCATAGTCGTCGGCGGGAAAAATCTCCCGTCATGGAAGACGCCGCTGCGCAGTACCCGCTTTACGTCTTCATCTTTCCGACGGGTGAGCCCGGTTTCGCCGTCGGGCGTCAGGTTGCGTGAATACGATGTTCCATATTGTTTGAGTTCAAATTTAGCTCCGCCCGCGAGGAATTCATTCCAGTTCGGTCCCTGGTCTCCTTGCGGAGTATGGCAATCGCTGCAATCCGAATACGACATGATATACTGTCCGCGCTGGGCGAGAGATCGTTCAACGGGATCTTCGATTTTTTCGAGCGACGAAGCGACTGCATCTGCATGCGGCTTGCTAAATGCCTCGCGCGGAAGCAAATCAAACGGTGGAATAAGATAGAGGAATGCAAGAAATCCTATTACTATTAAACATACGACGACAATGCCGACCCATTTCAATATTTTCTTCATGGCCGCACCTCCTTCGCCCGGTCAACTCGCACGGCAAAGTTTTTCTC
>CAZXQG010000097.1:4980-9032 GCA_964642725.1 uncultured Chitinophagaceae bacterium | reverse complement strand
GACGGCAGCGATGCGATTGCCGATTGGCCGATTCTTAATGCTCTCTTAAATGCAGCCGGCGGCGCAAGCTGGGTCAGTGTACACCATGGCGGCGGGGTCGGCATCGGAAATTCGATCCATGCCGGAATGGTGGTGGTTGCCGACGGAACCAAGGAAGCTGAAATGCGATTGCACCGCGTACTGACGTACGACCCGGGAATGGGGATAATCCGCCATGCAGACGCCGGCTATGAAAGGGCAATTGAAAATGCGAGGAAATGGAACGTAAAAATTCCAATGATCCCAATTCAAAATGTCAAAACATGACGATCGGGTTATGTGAGACGTGTAGTTTCCACACACTCATCACCAACAAACAAAAGAGCATATTTCATCTTTGCCGGAAGAGCAAAACCGACTCATCGTTTAGTAAATACCCGCGCCTGCCGGTATTGAATTGCAAGGGATACCAATCCACGAAGGACACAAAGGGGCACGAAGAAAAGAACTGGTGATTCACTATACATTTGGGGGAATTATGATTGAATTACTGTACAAGTCAGAAGTCTTTGAAATTATCGGAGCGGCTATTGAGGTTCACCAGGAATTGGGGCACGGATTTCTTGAAGCAGTGTACCGGGAGGCAATTCAAATTGAGATGACTCGAAGGAGTATTCCGTTCGACGCTCAAAGAAGCCTCCGCATTCGATATAAGGATCAGATACTGAAGAAGGAGTATGTCGCAGACTTTATTTGCTACGGAAAAATAATCGCCGAGCTCAAAGCATTGGACAAACTTTCGGGCAAAGAAGAAGCTCAGATTCTGAATTATCTTAAAGCAACGGGCCTACGAGTTGGGATCCTTATTAACTTTGGAAGCGTTGGAAAATTGGAATGGAAACGCTTTATTAAATGATCCACGAAGAGCACGATCTTGCACGAAGAAAAACTTAGTGTTTCTTCGTGTTCTTCGTGGAACAAAACAATGAACCTTCTCATCAAAAATATTCGCCAGCTCGTTACTGTTGCCTCGAACGGCAAGCCGTTCAACGCCGGAAGAGAAATGCGCGACCTGAACGTTATTGAAAATGCGGCCGTGCTCATCGAGAACGGAATTATTCAGCGCGTCGGACCGACGAATGATATATCGGCGGCGCCCGACATCGACGTGCTCGATGCTTCCAATCGCGTCGCCCTGCCGGGATTTGTCGATTCGCACACGCACACTGTCTTCGCCGGAAGCCGCGAGAACGAATTCGCGATGCGCGCGGAAGGAAGATCGTACGAAGAAATTGCCGCCGCGGGAGGAGGAATTCTCTCCACGATGAACGCTACACGAGCGGCAACAAAAAAAGAACTCCTCCGGTCTGCCGGGCGCCGGCTCAATGAGATGATGAAACTGGGGACAACGACCGTAGAAATAAAAAGCGGTTACGGCTTGAGCGCTGAGGCCGAAACAAAGATGCTTGACGTCATGCGCGACCTTCGCAGGGATCACTACATGACCGTCGTTCCAACATTCCTTGGCGCGCATGCCTTCCCGCCGGAGTTCGCCGAGGACAGAAACGGCTACGTTGAACTCATCACAAATAAAATGCTGCCGTACATCGGCGGGCGGCAGCTTGCGGTCTTCTGCGATGTCTTCTGCGATGAGGGGTATTTCGACCTTCATCAGACAGAGCAAATACTTCTTGAAGCAAAGAGATTCGGACTCATCCCGAAAGTGCACGCCGACCAACTTCATGCAATCGGGGGAACAGAACTCGGAATTCATCTCAACGCAATTTCGGTCGATCACCTCGAACATCTCACGGCAAAGGGCCTCGAAGCGCTGAAGCAATCATCAACCGTTGCGACCGTTCTTCCCGGGGCGTCGTTTTTTTTAAACCATCCCTACGCCCCCGCCCGCTCTATTATAGATGCAAACATCCCGCTGGCAATTGCAACTGATTTCAACCCCGGTTCATCAATGTCATTTTCAATGCCGATGATGATGACGATCGCATGCACACAGATGAAAATGACGCCGGAAGAAACAATTGCCGCCTGCACACTGAACGGGGCGGCGGCACTTGGACTTTCCCACGAAACGGGGAGCATCGAGGTCGGCAAACAGGCAGATATCGTATTGTATGATGTTCCAAATTACAGTTACATCCCGTATCATTACGGTGTCAATCTTGCCTGGAAAATAATTAAGAAC
Source organism: uncultured Chitinophagaceae bacterium (assembly GCA_964642725.1). Taxonomy (GTDB): domain Bacteria; phylum Bacteroidota; class Ignavibacteria; order UBA10030; family UBA8401; genus JAGVPT01. Next base: position 6,850 of record CAZXQG010000097.1, on the reverse strand, counting down.
GGAACCGTGCTTGAATTCTAATCGAAAAAGAAAATCTCCCCCCTTGGTCGCAGGCATAGACCTTGCCGGGAGTCCGAAACGGAATACCGGAGTGTGCCTCCTCAGGGGGCGGCGCATTATTCAATGGAACACGTTATTTTCTAACGAAGAGATTCTGGAATTTATCGACCGTGCACGGCCTCACCTGATTGCGATCGATGCACCGCTCAATCTTCCGCCGGGAAGAAAAACGCTCGACGACCGGAACGGCGAACATTTCCGGCCGTGCGACCGGGAATTGTTGAAGCGGGGCATTCGATTCTTCCCGATCACACTTGGACCGATGCGAATGCTCACCGAACGAGGCATTGCGTTGAAAAAGAAATTTACACGAAAGGGGTACCGCGTCATTGAAATGTATCCCGGGGCCGCACAGGATGTTTGGAAGACCGGCCGCAAACAAGATGGACTTCACACACTAAGAAAAGGATTAGAGAAACTCGGAGTTAAGGGTCTCGATAAAAAGATGAACGGCGACGAACTTGATGCGGTCACGGGGGCGCTCGTCGGATTCTGGTACATGAAAGGAAAAGCGGAGGTTCTGGGAAATTTTAAAGAAGGGGCAATTGTTATTCCGCTTCCGGTCGCCTGAGTTCTGTATTCTGAATTCTGTATCCCAGCATAGGAATTCAGAATACAGGAGACAGAATATTATTTAAAAAAGAGACATCCATGAAAAAAATAATTGAATGCGTCCCCAATTTCAGCGAGGGACGAAACGCAAGCACGATCAAAGCGATCGCCGAGAGCATCCACAGCGTCGAAAACGTTAAGCTGCTGAATGTTGAACCGGATAAAGACTATAACCGCGTTGTCGTAACATTTGTCGGCGATCCGGACGGCGTCGCCGAGGCGGCGTTTCAATCGGCGAAGACCGCGTCAATGCTTATTGACATGGAGCGCCACAAAGGAGAGCACCCGCGGATCGGCGCAACGGACGTCGTACCGTTTATTCCGGTATCCGCGACAACGATGGACGAATGTATCGGACTCGCGAAAGCGTTCGGTATGCGCGTCGCTTCCGAACTCCATATTCCTGTGTATCTCTACGAAGCGGCGGCGACATCGCCCGATAGAAAAAATCTTGCCGATGTTCGCAAAGGAGAATACGAGGGTCTCGCCGAAAAACTTCTCGACCCAAAATGGAAGCCGGATTACGGATCGGCGGCGTTCAACAAAAAATCGGGCGCGACGGTCACGGGCGCTCGTAAATTTCTCATCGCATATAATGTCAACCTCAACACTGCCGATGCAGCTGTCGCACAGGAAATTGCACTGCGCATCCGTGAAAGCGGCCGGGTCAAAAAAGATGCATCGGGAAACACCATCAAAAATGAAAAAGGGGAAGCGGTAAAGATTCCCGGATCGTTGAAAGCCGTGAAAGCGATGGGGGTGGTGGTAGAGCGGCTCAATATCGCTCAGGTTTCCATAAATCTTGTGGATTATGAAACAACTCCACCGCATATTGCATTCGAAGAGGTGAAGAACATTGCTCACTCGCTGGGCGTCGAAGCGACCGGAAGCGAGATTGTCGGCTTGACGCCGTTAAAAGCGCTGCTGATGGCTGGAAGATTCTACGATCCACAGATAACAGCGGAAGAGGGATTGATTTCAGTTGCAATCGACCGATTAGGGCTGAGCCAACTGGACCAGTTCGATCCGCAAAAGAAGATTATAGAGTACCAATTATAGGGGAATCATCGCGCAAAAACGCGGAAGATGCAAAGGAAAAGAACTAAATGATGATGAAGAAAACGCCTGAAGGATTCCTCGCGCAAAGGCGCTAAGACGCAAAGGAAAAGAACTAAATAATGATGAAGAAAACGCCTGA
>CAZXQG010000097.1:0-4880 GCA_964642725.1 uncultured Chitinophagaceae bacterium | reverse complement strand
AAGGCGCTAAGACGCAAGGGGGGGGTGAATGAACGAAAATGGAATCGCTACGAAAATTGTAAATGCTGCGTTCAAGATCCATAAAACAGTTGGACCGGGGTTGCTCGAATCTGTTTACGAAACTCTCATGGCGCATGAGTTAACGAAGCGAGAACTTCACTTTACCCGTCAACAAATGATCGCTGTTATTTATGAACAAATACGATTTGATGAAGGGTTTCGCGCAGATATTATAGTTGAAAACAAAGTGATTGTTGAATTGAGGTCCATTGAGACAATTGCACCTATTCACAAAAAGCAACTATTGACGTACTTGCGATTGGCCGATAAGCGTCTCGGACTTCTTATCAATTTCGGAGATGTTTTGATCAAAAACGGTTTTACAAGATTAGTAAATAATTTAGTAGAATAAAAACCGACTTTTTGCGCCTTTGCGCGAGATAAACCACCATCTGTGAGAAAAAATGCTGATAACGAAAACCGTTAACGAATTTATCGATGACGTTGCTTCCGGCAGTCCAGCCCCCGGCGGCGGGAGTGTTGCTGCGCTCGCCGGCGCGCTTGGCGCCGCTCTCACAGCAATGGTATGCAGCCTTACGATCGGCAAAAAAAAATATCTGAGCGTACAGGGGGAAATGGAAGAGATGTTGAGGCAATCGGGAATTTTGCGTACGTCGCTTGCCAAATTAATTGACGATGACGCAGAAGCCTTCGGCACCGTGATGAAAGCGTTGAACATGCCGAAAGAAACCGAAGAAGAGAAAATAAGGCGAGCGGAAGCAATCCAACACGCGACGAAGCGTGCGACGGAGATCCCTTTGCGTGTGATGCAATTATGCGAAGAAGCGTTGGCGCTCGCAAAAACCGCCGCTGAAAAAGGAAACGTCAATTCAATATCCGATGCAGGTGTCGCAGCGCTCATGCTTCAGGCCGCATGCCGTGGCGCAAGGTTAAACGTTCAGATCAACCTTGGATCGCTCAAAGATTCTGTTTTTGTCCAGGAGACAACATCCCTTACCGAGAGCATCGGCAAACGTGTGGATGCAATGAGTCTCGACATTCTCAATCGGGTGGACGGAGCGCTTTCACCCGCACACTCATGAAAGGACAAGCTTAATGGAAACTGCTTGGAAATTGCTCAGCGACGCTCCAGACGCCGTTTTCTTCTCGCGCGACGACGAATCCGACCCCCGGATGGGAGATATCGTCCGCCGGCAAAAAGAAAACCTTTCGCCCAATATTCAAATCGGTATTGTCGGAGTTCCGGAAGACGAGGGGGTCAAAAGAAACCGCGGTCGTGTCGGTGCAAAAGAAGCCCCGAACGAAATCCGCAAGGCGTTGTACAAGTTTACCCCGTTCGCCATCTCAAAAAACAAGCAGATATCGGAGCTTTCCATATTTGATTTCGGCAATGTCAAAACCGGCGGATCGCTGGAAGAGACCCACCAACGAGTTCAAACTGTCGTCGAAACGCTTGTTGCGAACAACATCCTTCCGATCGTTATTGGCGGAGGGCACGACACCACCTACCCTACCTTCCTTGCTTTTTCTAAAAAAGCTGCGAACACAGGTGCCATTAACATCGACACACATTTGAATTTCCGCAAATCGAATCCGCATCGAAACAACGGGACCGCCTTCCGCCAGATTCTCGACCTTACTCACAGTCCCCTTGCGCCGATGAATTTCGTCGAGGTCGGCGCGCAGTCGTTCGCCAACTCAAAAGAACATTACGAAGAATTGAACGACCGCGGAGCGACCGTTTTCACGCTTGGGGATGTCCGCAAAGAGCGGATAGAAAAAATTCTTGATATTGCATACGAAATTGCTTCGAACTCCTCCGAGCGATTGTACGTCAGCTTTGACCTTGACTCGGTCCAAAGCAGCGACGCGCCAGGCGTCAGCGCTTCGTACCCGACCGGACTTACTGCTGAAGAATTGCTGAAGGCAGCTCATTTCGCCGGCCTGCGGCAAAAAATAAAAGCGATCGACATTGTCGAGGTCAACCCGAAGTTCGATGTCGACGGAAAAACCAGTAAGCTCGCAGCGCTGGTGATAATGTATTTTCTTGCCGGAGTGGCAAACAGGTAGGCCGCCGGGAGTTCGGGGCTCGTGCTCCTTAGTCAGGGAACAAGTTTTATATAGTTGCTGTCGGACGCCTTGATCGTAAAAACATGATTTTCCGAAATATTTGGCAGGGCAAATCAAGGGCGTGTGTGACAACTGCCCAATCGGTAACAAGATCGGAAAATAGTCAAGTTGCCTTAATTGTTTTACCTCTATATCTAATCTCTTCCCCACACTCGCAAATCTTCACCCTATCCAAAAGTTTTTCTTGACAAATCCTTAAAGAAAACGTATTTTTTTCCCAACGCGTTGGGGAAACCGAAGATTTGCCAACCCCAAGTGCAACCCCGGTGGTGGAAAAACCAGAGGTGGGAAATGGTTTTTACGGTTGCGATATCAAATTCAATATCCTTCAATTCTCTCCGGATTTTGTTCCTTCCGATTAGATTCTCCTTGTTTTCAATAAATCGTCAAAAACACAAATCAGATTTTTTCAATATTCAGCCAAATCTGTTTTCAATTGTCCGACGGCCTAAAAACCCTGAAACCTATGAGGGATTTTTTGCAGTAGCTTGAATTAAATCATTCTGGAATAAACGCGAAAAGAAAGGACGGTGTCGGTATGGGCGTAAGTGATATTTTGAAAAAGACTTCAATGCAAGCGGTGCTCGTCGGCGCGTTTGGTGGCATAGCGCCGAATCTTATCGAGTTGATTCCAAAACTTCTCAGCAACGTTTTCCCGTCATTGGGTACTATTCTCGCACTGATATTACTGGCGATCATAGGGGCCGTAGTCGTTTTTATCTATAAGGAAAAAAGCCTTCAGAAAGCTTTAGTCCTTGGCGCCGGTGCACCTGCACTTCTGGCAACATTGACGGCAAATGTGGTGAACCCGAATCATTCGGGGTCCGCTTCCTTGTTGGATGTCTCTTTTTTTTCCGTTGCCCGTGCACAGGTGCCGAGTTCCAACGACACCATCAGATTCGTTATACATAACAATGCCAGTCCTTATAAACTAAATGCGATGTGGCTCCGCGCCGACTCAAAAACAGTTGAAAAATACCAGCAGAATGGTGATACGCTAACCGTTCAGGTTCCACAAGAGACAAAAGAAATTCGCCTCGATTTACCTGTCGAGGGAACAGGTCTCGTTATACCCGCTTCGGAAATATCCAAAAGCAAGGATGTGAATCTTGGGATCACAGAAGATAAAAATACGCACGATTTTTGGAAGGCATTCGGGAATATTGATCTTCCAAAATACAAAATAGAAAAAGTCGAAAAGGAAAAACAATAGGATAAATAATATTCCAAACCTCATCGATCCATAATTTTTTTCCAGAGGAGGCCTTTATGAAAACAAAACTTTCTCCGCCTAAACCTCGTTTTGGCTGGGTGCCGGACGTGCCGGACCAGCGAGATCATCTCTATGCTGCGCCGGTCGAATGGCTGGCGAAACTGCCGCCGAAGGCTGATCTTCGAGCAAAATGTCCGCCGGTGTACGACCAGGGACAGCTCGGAAGCTGCACGGCGAACGCCATCGCCGCCGCAATCGAGTTCGACCAGATGAAAGAGAAAATGAAATACTTCATGCCGTCGCGGCTGTTCATCTATTACAACGAACGCGCGATGGAAGGAACCGTCAACTCCGACAGCGGCGCAGCTATCCGCGACGGGATCAAGAGCGTCGGACAACAGGGTGACTGTCCCGAATCGCTCTGGCCGTACGACATCGCAAACTTCGAAGACAAGCCTCCAGCATCGTGCTACAACAATGCGGTGATGCACAAGGCGGTCCTCTACCAGCGCGTAACCCGTACGGCGAATCAGATGAAGGGATGCCTTGCCTCCGGTTATCCGTTCGTCTTCGGGTTTTCGGTTTACGCAAGCTTCATGAGCCTGTCAGTGGCAAAGACGGGACATGCTTCGATGCCGAAGCCGAATGAACAGCTCGAAGGAGGCCATGCCGTTCTTGCAGTCGGCTACGACGACGAGAAGCAGTGGTTTATCGTGCGCAATTCGTGGGGAACCGGATGGGGCATGAAAGGATACTTCACACTTCCCTACGCCTATTTGCTCGAGCCGAATCTTGCGGATGATTTCTGGACGATACGTGTTGTAAAGTAAACGATGCCTGCAATAAGTTCGGGGAAAATGATAAAAGATAAGAAAACAGCGGAAAAAACCTTGCTGGAAAAAAATTGCTTGGCGGGGTTTTGTGAATTCGTGACTAATTAGTTTGTCCCGCGGTAAAGTGAGAATTTGAGAACGAGGTGAAATTTCGATACACGCTGCCCTCACCGACCTATGCAATCGCTGTTTCTCAAAGATTGCCTGAGTTTATGGTGTTGTTTATTTCTGGCTAAAAGATTATGATTTGTTACATTCAAATGGATATGTTGCAGGCAGCCTTTTAGTTTGCTGCATTGGTACGTTATATCGAGCGGAAACGCCGGATGGATTAATCCTCAGATACCACTCTAGAGTTATCCATTTGATCTTCAAGTCCGCCATCTTGAGCAGCATCCATGGAGTTTTACCTTCACATGAACAATCTTCCAACGCGAATTCTGCCAATTCTCTTCTTTGCACTTTTGCTCGGCACACATCAGTCATCCGCGCAGCCGGCATTGCCGCTTACTCCATACCAGGGAAGCTGGACGTTTACGTTTGCAGGGGGATTGGACGGAAGCGGCACAATGGAGGTGTCCGCGGAAGCGAAAATCTCAGTTCACGTCTGCCTCAGGAAATACGAGTCCGTCGCGGGAAACGGAACATGGAGCGCGCAGAAAAAATGATTGATGAGCCCCCCT
>CAZXQG010000096.1:0-9065 GCA_964642725.1 uncultured Chitinophagaceae bacterium | reverse complement strand
ACGCACACGCAGGAGATCATGTCGCCGTCTGGAATTCACAAAGCAAAGCTTCGGGAACATATTACTACCGTCTCCTCTACGAGGGGTTCGCTCAGACGAAATCGATGGTCTTGCTGAAGTGAACTCGCCTCATTGCAATCAACCCTGACAGGTCGCTGAACAAGTATTCAGCGGGCAAGCCATTCATTTGGAATTTGTCTGACCAAGGCCTTTTATTTGAATTGACAGGCAGGAAGGTAGTGTCCTAATTTGAGTGTACATGTCATAATCTTTGAGTCATGTCATTCTGAGGATCCCGACGCTTTTGCCAAAGGCATCACTTCGTGATTGTCGGGAGACGAAGAATCCATGTCAATGCGTCTCCGTACATCCACAAAGCTTCAGTGTCGTGGATCCTCACGAAGTGATGCCTTCGGCATTCTCCCGACTTTGTCGGGATCAGGATGACCGTACTGTAGGTCTTTGAGATACTCATACCCAAATTAGGACACTACCGGCAGGAATGCCTGTCCCGCGAGCGAAGTTGTTTTTTTTTGCGGTCCTACAGGTCAAAACGAAGCGGCAAACACGGGGGCTCAGTCCCGCGATTCCTTCCTTTTAGGAATACCTTTGGTGTGGCAATCGACACACCGCATCGAATGAATATTATGGGGGCTCTTGCTGTCGGCGAAGGTAGTGTTCATCTTCGTAACATCGAGCTGGCAGTTCGAGATGGCGGGGTGACAATTCTTGCAGCTTTCTCTTGAATCGTTGCTGTGGTGGTCGTGGCAAGCGAGGCAGCTGATGCCTTCATGAATGCCGCGCGGAGTCCGGTCGTCGCCGGTTCCCGCCTGGTGGAACGCACTGGGAGAATGGCACTGAAGGCAAATGCGCTGAAGAGGATCGTCTGAAAGCTCGACCTTCCGAACGCCATCCCATATTGTTGGAGATGGCAAGTCGGCAACTTCAACGTGATTTTTTTCGTAGCGGTAATAGAAAAGCGCTTTCGGCAGGTCAGCCTTTCTCTCGTAAAAGATTTTTTTCGGATCGGAAGGATTCGCAGGAACTGCCGGAAGCCCTTCGCGATGAACTTTGTGACAGGTCAAACACGGGATCACCGGCTGAGTTGATTTCCCCGGATCGTTGAGCGTCCACGGCCCATTCACGCTCAGCGGCTTCACTAATTCCTGAATCGTTCCTTCGTACAGCATTCCATGGCAGCGCAGGCAATCGGAATTCAATTGCTCTTTGGCATTGTGCTTCTCGTTCAGGAAGATTGCTGCATACGTTGCCGAATGTCCTCCCGACGTCCACTTGGCATATTCTTCTCCGTGGCAGCGCTTGCAGTTCTCCATCGTCTCCAAAACATCCATTTCATCAAGCTTGATGTCTCTTCTTTCTCCCTCGGTGAAATGATTCACAACCATCATTCCTTTTTCCTTGAGGCTGTGAAAACCGTTGCTCAACGCCGTGCCATGACACTCCCGGCACAGCAGAGCGCGATGTCCGCTCTGCGCCCACATGTTGGATGAACTTTCAATTTCATGACAGCTCGCGCAGGTTGTTTGCGGCGAAGCCGTGTCCCAGTAGTACGTAAAGCTCCCGAAAGCGAGGAGGAAAAAAAATACCACCGCAGAAAAGGTGATCAATAGTTTTTTTGATTTTTTCACTGACGTGTCTGAGTTGAAGAACCGGAGAAATACTATGGCTTACGTGAATCGGTTTCCTTTTAGCCACTCGCTGGCGATATGTCCCCCCACCCAATAGCCGAGTGCCATAATGGTAAGGGCGGGATTAAAGCCTCCATTGTTAACGTGAAGGCTTGCGTCCGCGACAAAAACATTGGGGGTATCATGAACGCGCCCGTACCTGTCGGTGACGGATGTTTGCTCGTCACCGCCCATTCGGCAGGTGCCAGCCTGATGCTGGCCGCCGCTAAGACCGAGACCAGGAACAGACCGCCACGTTTGAAACGCTCCGGCGGTTTTCAGAATCATTTCTGCTTTGCTGGAAAGAAACTCGCATCCTTCGGCGTCCTTCGGATGACGGTGGCCTGAGAGCCGAACCACAGGAATGCCCCAGGAATCTTTGACTGTCGGATCGACTTGCACTCGTGAATCAAAAAAAGGCATCTCCTGAATCGGACCGACGACCTGCGCATTCCGCCGGAAATATTTGCGCTGAAATTCTTTGTGCGCTTTGCCCCATGTCGGCGATCCCGGAGGGCGGATGCCGGTGAACAGGTAGGGCAATCTGACGAACTCGTTTGCGAGAATTCCTCCGCCGACGATTCCGGGATTGTGGTGGCTGAAGTCGCTTATCGCTATCGATGCCCCCGGACCAACATCGTCGAAAATATCTTCTTCAAATAGACCGAACGCGCCGGTATACGCATGTCCCTGAAGATTCCGACCGACCCAGTCGTACCGGTTGCCGACTCCGGCGGGAAAATGCTTCGATTTTGAATTCAGGAGCAATCTCGGCGTCTCCGTTGCGGATGCGGCGATAACGATAATATCCGCAGTCTGTAATTGCTTTATGTTGTCCCGGTCGAAATACATCACGCCGGAAATTTTTCCATGCTCGTCAATGATCAATTCACTGACGACACAATTGGTCCGTAATTCGCAATTTCCGGTGGACATCGCCGTCGGAATCACGGTGTTGTGCGTGCCGGATTTGGCGTTCAGCGGACATCCAAAACCGCAGCACGATCGTCTTCTTACACACGCCGGGCGGCCGTTATATTCCACCGAGTTTCGCAGCATCGGAATAGGAAAAGGATGGAGCCCAGCACGATGCATTGCGGATTCCAGCATTTTTGCTTCTTTGTTATACGCAAACGGTTCCATCGGGTACGGTTTTGCTCTGCGGGCAGCGAACGGGTTCAACGATGCATCTCCTGCAACGCCGATTTCCCATTCCGCCTTTTGATAGCAGGATTCCAGGTCATCGTATTTGATCGGCCAGTCTTCCAGCGTCGACCCTTCTACGTGTCCGTATGTAGTCTTCATCCGAAAATCTTCGTTCATAAACCGCCAGGCCATGGCGCCGTAGCTTACCGTCCCCGATCCAACGCACGCCGCCACATTGTTGTACGCATTGTCGCTGGCGACCACAACCTCCGACGAACCGTCATCGTTCACAACAACCCGGCGGTAGCGTTCGTCGTCCGGACCGAAAGCGTTTCCCAGAACCGTCGTGCGTTGTGACAGGAGTTCGTCATGGTCGTGAGCATCGAAGGAACCCCAATCTCCGCGCTCGAAGAGAACAACCGATAATCCTGCTACGCTTAATTCCTTGGCGACGACCCCGCCGCCCGCACCGGCACCGACGACAATTGCATTCAAATGTTTATTGCTCATAGGCTACGACCGATAACGGTTTTGTCCGATCACTTGAAACTCATCGAGTCCGATCATTTTGTAGCTGACATAATTTTTGTTCCCGCCATGACGGGGACTTCCGTAAAATCCCTGCAGGGAATGGCTGCGCAGCAATTCAAAAAAGCGGCGGGCGAAACCGTCTTTCCAAGGGCCATCGGTCAGGCGCCCCGATTCCATCTCCTGGAGGAATGATGTCTGTTCTTCCCAGGATAATGCCTCAAATCTTTTGTGATATTTTTCCAGGCAGGTATTCGTTATTGCGGCAAGGCCTTTCCGATAATCCCGTTGAAAACGGCGATACGGCCCGGCAAGTTGTGTATCAATAAAATTGACGACACCGGCATCGCGCCCTCCGGGCCATTCATCGGTCGGAATAATTTGTTCAACAATCGCCTCCAGCAGGCTTGCCTCACCATCGGAAAGAGTGCTCTTGTCGAACCTGCGTGGAGTCACGCACCCCGATATAAAACTGAATCCTGCAGCCACGATACCTGCAAGTTTAATAAACTCGCGGCGTGTGAGTTTTGAGATGGCGCTCATTTTTTCTTCACGGTCTGTTAGCATTCACCTTTGGTTCTTTATAAACCTCCACCAAGAAGACGAAAAAACACGAAGGTTTAGATCCGCTTTATGAAATTCAGTACTTTCTTTTATACAACCGTCTTTTGGAGCGAATGAATAAAAGCTTCTGCGGCCTGGACACCGAGTCCCAAGCCTGTACCGATCAAAAGTCCGTCAACGAAGTTGTCCCGGAATACCGTCGGCGGCATCGCTGAGACATTTTGAAGTACACCGACAATCATTGTCAATAGTACGAACATGGTCCCATAGACGAGACCGATAACAATAAACTTTCCCCACGTAAACATGGCCATCCTTCGTTCGAACACAAATGCAAGCCAAACGACCGGCAGGTTCACGCCGAACGACCAGAAGCCGGAATACAGAACGGGCATTGATGCAGTTGCAACGATGAACTGGATCGCACTTGTACAGACGGCCGCTGTGATCGCCTCCGACAATCCCCGGATGTGATAGAAAGCGAAGATGAACGACCCTGTCAAACCGAACGCGACATAGGCGAAATAAATATCTTTGTAATTGAAGACTTCGCTGCCGTGCATGATAAGTCCGACCGTGATGCTTCCTACCACACCGGTCAAAGTGATGAGTCCAAGTTTCCAAAGCTGTCTAAAAATCTCTTTCATAAATTCCTCCTTCGACAAAAAGAGAACGGTCGTCGATTGCCAGACATGACACCTCAATCTCCAAACGCCTCAGCTGTTGTCCGATGCCAAACATGAACCCCATACCGGCTTCCGGCGGTCAGGGGTTGCGCACCTCCTGCAGTTTTTCCAAACCCACCATTGACCGGTATTGATATGTCTGCGGTGAATATGGGATTATTTCTCTCGATTGTCAAACCGGATACACTCAAACGGCATTGACCGATTCAACCGTTCCCGAACGCTTGAAGTGATCCCATTTTGTGATCAGTGAGAAAAGCCATATTGGGCGCGTACTTCAGACCCAGACTGAATAACAAGACTTCTTATTTTAGTCTCCCTTCTTAACGTTGCATTTGTAAGTGAATAGCCGTAGTTTTGCACAGAGACAACCGCGACAGACTCCGTAAACCTACGGGACGTTTTCTCAAGATTTGGGATTAATCTATTACGTAAGGAACCAACTCATACCAGCCGCATGCAATTTGAGGGTTGTTAGCCCGGGTGAAGGGATTACTACGATGGCAGAAAATAAAACCAAACCGACAAAAAGCAGTGTGACTGCTTTCTTGAATAAAATCAAAGACAAGCGATTGCGGGACGATTGCTTTGCAATCCTCGATACGATGCAAAAAGTTTCGAATTGCGAACCCGTTATGTGGGGAAGTGCAATCGTCGGTTTTGGGACATATCACTATGTTTATGAGAGCGGACGAGAAGGAGATTCAATACTTATCGGCTTTTCGCCGAGAAAACAGAACATCACCATCTATCTCATGGGCGGCCTCAAAACAATTGAAGATGAGCTTGCCAAACTTGGGAAGTATAAAACAGGGAAAGGATGTCTCTATATCAAGTCGCTTAGCGATGTGAACGTGGAGGTCCTCAAGAAAGCATTTGCTAAGGCATTTAAGGAAGCACAACGTAAAAAAGCGCACACGGGCTAACCGGCTGCGCGAAAAGGAGTCCTATGAACATAAGAAAAGATCCGACAAAAGATGCAATTGAACTTATTTTATGTGCACTGATAATTTTTGGGATAATCGATCTAATTAATCTCACGGATCATACGATACTTGCAAAGAGGCAATCATTTCAAATTCTCATCAATTCTTTTCTTCCTCAAGGGCAGCCGTTTAACACAGATGAAATGAGAATTTCGAACCTTTTTGTTGAAGATACGTTGCCTCGCTTAATCCAATATGGACTCGTTAAAAAATATGAACTGACTCAATGCAGAACCACCCTTTTTGTCAACGGAAAAATGTGGAAACAGAGGTCAAACTTTTTTAAGCATTGCCTGCTGACAGAGATTCTTGTCCACAATAAGATGAATGGATATTGCTCAGAAACGCAAATAGTCGACGATCAATCGAAAACACTTTTTGCGAAAATATCTCCTTCCTTGAGGTTGTCGTTTTTTGATTAACAATCCGCCGCTGCCGCTTTTCCCGCAGTCCGTTAGGCATCAAATTAAAAAGCTGACAAGACAAATTCAGCCAAGCCAAAACAGCGGTCAAAAAGACTGATTGTAATCCATAAGTTTTCAACTATCCTCATTGCTATTTCAATTGTATTGAGCATTGTTTTTTTGATCATAGAGATTTGAATTAGAACAATGGGGTTAATGCCAAGAAAAGAATTTTCTAACCGGCATTTCTATTATTCAAGAAAGGAACACCTGAACGTTGCGATCCATTATATTCACACTCCTTTTTATCGGGGTTGTTTCCGCTCAATCTTCACGGGCACCACTGGGGATTAATCTTTCGCCCGTTCTCGACTGGTCCACCGAACTGCCATTTGTAGACATATTTAAGTCAGCACGTGCATGGATACCGCAGGAAGCAAACGGCTGGACTTGGGATACGGGTACCCACTTGCATGTACGAGCGGACGGATGGATTGCGTCACTTGACTCCGGACAGGCCGCCGGAACGGTGATGACGATGAATATCAAGGGCCACTATCCCGGCGGGACGTATACGTGTCTGTACGATGGGGTTGGAGACCTTCGTTTTGAATGGGATGCTGCAGAGATCAGCCGTACTTCCGGCCGCATTCTCCTGAACGTTACTCCTTCAAACAGCGGGATCCATATGAAGATTGTTGCTACGGATTCTTCCAATCCGATCCGCAACATCCGTGTCATCATGCCGGGATTCGAAAACACATATCAGTCGCAGCCGTTCAATCCCGTATTCCTTAGCCGTCTTAACAAATTTAGCGTGCTCCGTTTTATGGATTGGGGAAACACAAATAACTCCCCGGTGCAGAATTGGAATGACCGTGCAATGCCATCATTTGTTTCGCAGGCATATCCCCGGGGTGTAGCACTCGAGTATATGATCAAGCTTGCGAACACCCTGCATGCAAATCCTTGGTTCTGCATTCCGCACCTGGCGACCGATTCATGCGTCACCGCATTTGCAACAATGGTGAGGGACAGCTTGGACCCAAGTCTGAAAGCGTACATTGAGTACTCCAATGAAGTTTGGAATGCAATTTTCAGCCAAGGGCCATACGCGCAAAGCCGCGGTCTTGCACTCGGTCTGAGTTCCAATCCGTTTGAGGCACAACTCCGATTCTATTCAATGAGGTCGGTCCAGGTATTTGCGATCTTCTCATCCGTCTTTGGAGGGAATGACAGACTCGTGAAAGTCCTCGCTTCGCAGAGCGTCAATCCATGGACTGGTACGACAGTCATGGACTGGAACAATGCATCGTCGCATGCAGATGTGTATGCCGTTGCGCCCTATTTTGGCGGCTTTCTCGGCCAACCGGACCTTGAATCACATGTGCAGCCTATGTCCGTTAATGAAGTACTGGATAGTTGTGCCGCCGATATTGTTCGACAAATGGCGGATACGAAAGCAAACAAGAACAACGCCGAGAGCAGGGGACTGAAACTTGCATGTTATGAATCCGGTCAGGGCCTTGTGAATTCTAATGGTGCCGATACCACGGTCACGAATTTATTTATTGCGGCGAACCGACATCCCCGGATGAAGGATCTTTATCTCGACTACTTTACACGCTGGGATTCCCTTGGTGGAAGCGTCATGAATATTTTCAATTTTGTAGGACAGCCTTCGAAGTTTGGGAGCTTTGGAATTCTCGAATGGATAGATCAGGATAGCACGCTTGCGCCAAAATACTCTGCAGCAAAAGAGTATCTCTCGGCGCCGACTCCAGTTGAAGGCGTCTTGACTCAACTTCCAAAAGCATACTCGCTTTCGCAGAACTATCCGGATCCCTTCAACCCGTCAACGGTGATCGAATACTCATTGCCCGCCAAGTCCTCGGTTCGACTGGAAGTATTCAATGTCCTGGGACAGCGGGTCGTAACACTCTACGATGGAGAACAATCGGCAGGAAATCAAAGGGTGCAGTGGAATGCCAATGTGTCTTCCGGGATTTATTTTTGCCGGATCGAAGCCGCTGCGATTGACAATCCCAACAGCCGTTTCATTTCTACAAAAAAAATGTTGCTGCTTCGTTAGCCCGCCCTGATCGCAATTTTGGCCCCGGACAATCGCCATCTGGGGCTTTGTTATTACTTCACTGCAACACGATTCATCAACAATTCGGAATCAATTTCGATGGACCGATTTGTTCGAAATTCAAGACTGGCCGGCATGTGCAATCGCGTTGGAATCGTAGCGTACCTACGGCGCATACCGTGGCGGCAAAATACGGTCTTTGCGTGATAGTATCTCCGGCAACCTCGCCGTATCTTGAAGCATGAAAAAGATATCGGTGTTGATTGCGGATGATCAACAAAACTTTCGGATGATTCTCTCTGCGTTGCTGCGCTGCAATCCGGATGTCGAGGTCGTGGGAGAAGCAGTCGATGGGATTGATGTCGTTGAAAAAACGGAGAAACTCAATCCGGATGTCGTTTTTATGGATATTACCATGCCGCGCTGCGACGGACTGGATGCGACGAGAATCTTGAAATGGCGCTGGCCAAATAAGAAAGTTGTGATCACGAGCAATCACGAACAACAGTTTTATCGAAGGGAAGCGCAACGTGCCCGGGCCGACGGCTATATCTCCAAATCCTCCCTGAATGACCATCTGTATTCAGCGCTTGGTCAGGGCCCGTCTTTGTTATCGATGGCCGATGATGTTGTTGATGTGCGTGTGACGTAGTGAGGATTTGTGCCTGCCAATTTTGGGGAACCCATTGCCAAAGTGCCAAAACATGCTGAAATACGGAATCCATCATCGCTGTAAACGTGTTGCCTCATATCAAACAACACCATCCTTGCCAAAATAGAAATGCTTTCGTATATTTGAACTCACAAAATGCAACTCAGTTGCAAACCGCAGAATAGATTGTAGAAAGGCTTCGGCGGAAAAGCCGTTCTCGGATTATTAGAACGGATGAGAAGCGGTGAAAATAGCAGAATTTATTTTTGCCCCGTAGTGTAATCCCGCAGAAAGCGCGGGATACTCATTTCAACCTATT
>CAZXQG010000095.1:0-9072 GCA_964642725.1 uncultured Chitinophagaceae bacterium | reverse complement strand
AAACCGACGCAGGAGGGTTATTTTCAACATTACAGAGCGGTGGCAGAGGCAGTTGATATTCCATTGATAGTGTACAATGTTCCCGGACGAACAGGTGGAAACATTGCCGCCTCAACAACGCTGCGGATGGCAGAGGAAATTCCTAGTATAATGGCTGTGAAAGAAGCTTCAGGCAACATTTCACAGATCATGGAAATCGCGCGCAACAGGCCGAAGCATTTTTCGCTCCTCTCCGGCGACGATGCGATTACACTGCCGATCTTGTCGGTTGGAGGCGATGGATGCATTTCGGTCGTGGCGAACCAGCTCCCGAAAGATTTTTCGGACATGGTGCGGGCTGGACTTTCTGGAAATTGGAAGAAGGCGCTGCAGATCCACAATAAACTCCTGCCTCTGATGAACGCCAACTTCATTGAGACAAACCCAATTCCTGTAAAAGCATCCCTTGCGATGATGGGAATGATCAGCGAAGTCTATCGGCTGCCGATGGTTCCGATGGGCTCAAAAAATAGAAAGGCGCTCAAGAAGATACTGCACGATCTCCGTCTGGTCTGAAACAATCTCTCAGCGAACCAGAAAAAAAGGATTTCAACAAAAAGCCCCGACATTCGTTCGGGGCTTTTTGTTATTTTAGTTGAACATTCGATTAACCAAAATGTAACATCCTCCAATACTAATAAAGCCACAAACTATCTGCACCGAGAGCATTCCCTTTTGTCGAAAACACTCTGCCATCCTAAAGGATCCGCGAAGAATAAAACATCCCCGAAACATTTTCTGCTTCGGGGATTGTTCAAAAACTAGCACAAGTCTAAGTTACTTAATCAGAGACATTTTTTTTACAATACTGAAACTCCCCGACCTAAGCGAGTAAAAATAGATGCCGCTCGAAAGACGAGACGCATCGAATTGCACCGAGTATCGACCGGACGGTTTGAACTCATCGACCAGCGTTGTGACTTCTCTGCCAATAGCATCGAATATTTTTATCGTTACCCTGCCGTCCTTCGGAAGCTGATAAGCAATAGTGGTTGTCGGATTGAAAGGATTCGGATAGTTCTCAATGCTGTATTCCTTTACACCAGTGCTTACACTATCGAGTATGACTTTCGCCTTGACCTTTTGAACACTTTCCTTATTCGAAGAAGCACTCGTTGCCGCTACATCACTAGCGATGGTTAGCGCTGCAATGAGCCCTAGGTCCAGCGAAGCTCCAAACTTCGTTTTTAAAGCTGCCAGTGCAGAGGATGATATTGATTCAGCACTCTTATCGTATGATCTAAGTGAGGCAAGAAGCAGGAGCGCCCGTTTCTCGATCTCAGTTCCCGGATTTTTGGTGATGAGGTCGTTAGCGAGAGATACTGCATTTGCTGTCTTCCCGGTTGCCGCATACGCATTAGCCAAAAGTTCTTCTGCCGTTTGTGAGAGACTGTCAGTGCCGATGAAATAGGATTTCAAATCATAAATGATCGTAGAGTCGCCGGATTGGAGAAAAACGGATAACAGTCGAACCATCGCACGTTGCTTTTCCAAGATAGATGCATTACTTCTAAGAATAAATTGAGATAGAATTGATGATGTTGTGTAATCTTTGACGAAAAGAGCATTTGTCGCACGTTGATAAACCTGCGAGATTGACTCCGACGAGTCTACGGCCGTCGTCACCACACCATTTCCCTGAACAATCATGTCTCCACCACCTCCTCCCGGACAACCACCTTGAGATGTCAACCAATGCGTGGAGTCAATGATGGAGCCTGGTCCATAATAGATTTTGCTCCAATTCGGCGGTGACTGGCCCCACCAATTGTACTCAGCAACAATGTTAGCTCCTCCGTCTGCATATGCGTCATAATATGTGCTTCCGTTAATATTGTTGCACGTTCCGGAGTATTGGTTCTTTCCCACATTGTAATAGCCAAAACCCATTGAGCTTCCGCTACCGCGACACATTAATCCGTAATCATTTCCTGTAATGGTGTTTTTCCCCATTTGTGCGTCACCCGCCGTCGGGGAGGAACCGCCGTAAGAGCCAACACCGATGAGGCTGCCGGTGATGACATTATTTTGGACGGTTCCCCATGAATACGAGGAAAAGTACAGATTGAAATATACTCTGCTGCTGCCATGAGTACCGTTGCTTGAAAACTCGTTCAATGAAATAAGTGGAGCACCGGTTGTGGGGCCGATAAAAATGATGCCGTAATAATAGTTATTATTAACAGAGCAATTTGAAATAGTAGGGTTGGGATTTCCTTGGATCACAATCCCGTTGCCAGCGCCACAGTTCTGGATTATCGATTCATTCAGCGCTCCACCCTTTCCATTTGTATAACGAACACCGTTCGATGAACCTGATAGACCGTCGATTTCTAAGCCGGTAATTGTAGGCGTGGAGTTCGAGATCGAGACCGCTTGCGTCCCAGAAAACGCCGAGTTGTTTATAGTGCAACTGGTTATTGTAGCTAAATTGACATTAGTGATCGTTAAAGGAGAGGAAGCATAAGAGATAATACAATTCTGAATCGTCGAGCTGTCGTGGTTCAGTGCAATGCCAACCCAGCCGCTTGATCCAGACTGAGTAAATGTGGCTTTCGACCCTGATGTGCCGTTGACAATTAATTTTCCATTAATTGTTAAGCTGGCGTTTTGTGCAAATTTTGCTGTCGCTCCCGCGTTTACAGTTAGGGTCGTACCTAAAGCGATAGTACGAGTAGCGGCGTATGTAGCTGGAGAAACTTTGTATAATCGCCCTTCGCCAGGATTAAGATTGTCTGTCATACTTCCACTCGGCGTAACAATCCATGCATTTCCAGAACCAACATCGGTAATTTCCCACGACACGCCGCCCAAATTGAAGTTTACGGTGATAGCTCTGCTCTCCGCGGTCAACGTTCTCCGATTTACAAGCATGAATAAATTATTGCCTAGGGTGTCCTTGAATGTACCGAGCTCAACAAAAGTTCGTTGCGCAGAATCTGCTGTTGTTACTGAAGTGATGAAGGTTCCCGATGGCTGTCCATGACTGATGCTGTAGCCATTTTGCCATGTCAATTGGAGGAGTGTACCACTAATTTTATCGATTGCTGCATTTAAAGATTTCACAGCATTAAACCTCGCGTTTGAAACTTGCGGATTGGCAGGATTTTGGACCAAACCCGATGGCTGAAAATTGTTATAGTAATCCGTGTAGGCATTGTGATACTCATCGAACAAACCGTATGTTGCCGTATATTCGGTGCTAGTATACGGCGGCGTTTGCGTATTTATAGAGTAATACATCAAACCTTTTGCGCCATAACACATGGAAAGAAAACCCTGCACCTTTATCTCGTTGGGTGTTGGAGATCTAAACCTCCAATCAGTGACTGCTCCATTCAATAGCTTCTTTTCTCCATGCACTTGGATCGAACAGACAAGCGGAATGTCGTCGGTTCGATCTGGTGTATAATTTTGTGCAATCTTTATTGCAGGGAGTAGTCCCGACGCCGAGTCTGCTAGCCCATTTGTACTAACCAATGCATCTAGCGCGACCTGAACGCTTTTCGTGCCCCATGTTGATGCCGTATCATAATCGTACCAAAAAGGGTACTTATCGGTCATGATATAAGGGGGCCTCCCTTGCGAATTCCCGTATTGGAGCATGTAATTGTAGTAATCTCCTGCGGCGCCGTTAACATATTTATTAGGCACAGGGAGCGTGTCGTTCGCAAGGCTGCTTAACTTCTTTACCGACCTGTAGGAATTTGGCCACGGTTCGTCGTTATAGAAGTGCTCATAGAGTGATTTGCTCACCTCCGAACTGAAAAAGTTAGTAAGCTGTGTTTTTAACGTGAGGTAGGTTGTCGTCGAATCACTTGTGACAAACAATTTCTCATAGTAATTGTCGTATACGACAAAGTGATCAATGTAAAGATTTTTTTTATTCCTCCAGTAAACTATAATCTTCAAATCCTTCCCATCCCCGTCTTTTTTGAGGAAGTACGGAGATACCAGATCTATGTAGCCATTCCCCTGGAAATCCTTCACCAGTAACGGATACGTTGTTGTATCGATTGTTAATGGTTGAGCAAGGGCATTTTCGGTTGCGAAAAACGCATGACTCTTTTGAAGTCTCGTTTGGTGTAATGGGAGATCCGCCTCATATATCTTCACAAGAGCCACGGTATCATTGTCGCTCGGGTTTGTGTAGCCGTCAATACGGACGTTGAGCACAAGCCGGTATTTTACAGAATCGACATCGGGGGAAACCTGGGGATATCTCGCTTGATGATAGTAAGGGAGATCCGCGACTAATAGATTGCCCGGGGCTGCTCCGACTGAGGCAAGAAATACAGTTTTGCTGCCGTCGGGCCAACTTTGTTGATAAATTCCCAGCGGTGCTTGTACCCATATTGAAGTTTTATTTGTAGTGCCGAAACCGTTTCTATCGGCTAAAGAAAGTGAAGCAATTGCCCCGCCAACTTCGTAAGGATACCAATTCAACATATTTCCTTGGCCATCGGCGTTCACGCCGCCCCAAAATGGGCTACCACCATTATAGCGGCTCAACCTCATTGTGAAATAAATATCTAGTACTTTCAGGGTTGGATTGTATGCCGGCTCAAGGGGAATATCCGGATAGCTCATGTATGAGCCGCCGAAAGTTACGATGTGTGTAAGGCCCAAATCTTGCAACTGAGGATAATAAAAATTGCTGGCCAGGTAATTGCTATAAACCTGAGAGTTGGGTTGGTTGCCATAGTATAGCGGAGACTGGCTCGTCCAAAAATGGTCTCCGTACCCGATCTTCGGGAATTGCGTGTTGAAGTTAATCTGTGCCGATAAATTAACTGAAATAATTAGTGTAAGAAGAAGTGTTTTCATTGTTGTATCCCCATTTAATTGTCATTTGGTGAGCACCATTTTTTTGGTGGCCGTAGAGGTTTGTTCTTGTGTTGTTGAGGTGAGCTTGATAAAATAGACTCCGCTAGAGATGCGGTATTTTGACGCGTCGAATTTTGATTCATGTTTCCCGGAAGCCTCATCTTCATCAACTAATACTGCAACTTCTTTCCCTAGAAGATCATACACTTTCAATGAAACATGACTTTTTACCGTTAACTGATAACTGATGACTGTCGTAGGGTTGAATGGGTTCGGATACGGATTATCTAAATAGAACTTTTCTGGCAGGTTATTCGGTTGCTTGACTCCCATAGGCTGCTTATACGATGTGTCGCCTTTGAATATCCTCACAAAGCCATTCGCAATGCAATCATCAAACGCTTGCCCTACACATATATCGGCCAATCCGTCTCCGTTCACATCTCCGACCGCGCCGATCAATCTTCCAAATCCATTATCATCTCCACCCCAGTATTGCTTCGGTAAATCCGGCATAGGATTTCCACCTACCCACAACCGTGCCTGTTCAGGCCCTGCTCCAAAGGTTACTCCAGTTAACAGGTCATTGTATCCATCGCCATTAACATCTCCTAGTGACTGCAAATATAATATGGCTTGATTCTGTGTATTCAACCCGATCTTTGGTATGGTGTCTATCGGGAAGTTTCCGTACAGAATAGAATTCAAATAGTAGTACGGATAGAAGGTTCCATAGGAATTAATCAGGATGTCGTCTTTTTTATCTCCGTTGATATCTTGGATGATCTTCATCGAAGTCGGGTCAAAGGTATGCTGATTTTTGTAGTAAGTCACATACGGGGTCATGTTCCATTGGCTGTTGCCTTTGTAGAAGCTGATGAATTCATTCTCCGGGCCGCTATACGCGCCGCCGGTTATTGCAATGTCAGTTAACCCGTCACCGTCTAAATCCCCTGTGGTCACATTGTAATCATAAAGCCGGTGGTTATTTAATGTATCTCCTTTTATCGTTCTGTATGGAATTGTATCAAATACGGGATTTGATTTGAAAATATAGAATATCCCGTAAACGCTGATATTGTTGAACGGATAAAGAGGGTCAGAGATCATCAACTCACTTTTGTGATCACCTGCAAAATCTTTGAGCACATACATATTGTATCCAAAATTAGAACCATTGCCTTGAGGTGCTTCGAAATGAATGTCGGGAATAGTATCAGGGTGACTTGCGCCATAATAAATGTTCACTTTCCCCATCTGATTTGAATCCATCGTATCCTGATATGCTATGACAATATCTTTGATGCCATCCCCGTTCACATCCAATGCAACAACTGACCTTGCAATAATATGAACTTGCCAAACGGGCGTCGTGCTCATTGGATTCCCTCCGAAGAAGATCATCGCTTCATTCGCCTTGCAATCGTAAATGAGGATATCGTCACACCCATCGCCGTTCTGGTCTCCCAATGCAACCACTCCGAACTTTGAGGGTGAGCCATCATATTCGAAGATGAGAGAATTGAACTGGGCGAAAATGGAAGGCGACCAGATAAATAGCAGAACTGCGGTGAGCTTTTTCATAATAAAATCCCTCTCAGTGTTCCTGAAAGATAACGATATCTATTGGAACAATTCTCCAAAGCCGATCTTCTAAGGAATAGAAATGTAGCATCAATCTGTCCAATGACATTGTTGGAAACGATGAAACTGATTTCATCCGTTATCCTTGCTTTAGGGATCGTAGGTAATTAAGAAATGTATCCCCGCCAACCCCAAGGCAAACTTCGTAAAAAAAGAAATAAGTGTCAATTATTTATTCAAAAATATTTGCGCTTTGTAATATTTGCGCTTCATATTTAAGCTATGACCACAAAAACTGTTTGTATAAAAAAAACTCGCTATGCAATGGCTTTCCGTTTGATTCTTCCGGGATGTCACCGATTCGTTACAATTCTCCTTCTTTAGGTTTATCCAACTTTTTCACCGCTCGTTCAAGTGTAGCGAGATTGGCTTTCAACTCGTTCCCAAACAGTCTGTCCCACGGCAGCGGGAGAGTTTGATCAGGAGATGAAACAGCTTGTCCAGCGACGGCAAGAGAGTTAGGGAACGGAATGAATTGAATTAATACCCCACCCTGACCCTCCCCTATAAGGGGAGGGAAGATACCGGCGAAGCAACCAGCTTCACCATGTCCTCTCCTCTTTCCATGGGTCGGCAGTGTTGCTGTATCCGTTTTGTTCCCAGAAGCCGGGACGGTCGTCGTTCATAAATTCCAGTCCGTTCACCCACTTCGCTCCTTTCCAAGCGTAACGGCGCGGGGTAAAGACGCGCATCGGGCCGCCGTGGTTTCGTTCAAGCGGTTTGCCGTTCATTGTATGAACGAAAATTACATCCTCGTTCAGCATCCATTCCAACGGCAGATTCGTTGAATAACCGCCGTACGCGTGCTGCATCACATGTTTCGCTTCGGGTTTTACCTTGAGTGTCTTGAGTAAATCGGAAAACATGACACCTTCCCATTCGTCATCGTAGCGGCTCCAGGTCGTCACACAATGAAAATCCGCTTTCAATTTCTTTTGCGGCAGTTTCATGAAATCATCCCATGTGAACGTTACAATTTCTTCAACTGCCCCCCATACTTTTAGCCTCCAATCAGCAAGTGTAATTTTGGGGGTCACGCCATAGGTGAGGACTGGAAATTTCTCAGTCGTATATTGTCCGGGAGGATATTTCGGCTTGTCGAAATAGTTCAGCTCGTTTGAACCTGCCACTTTAGAGCGAAAAAATCCCATGCACTGCGTTCCTTTGAATATTCTTCACTCACGTTATGCAAAAAACATTTAAAACCGCCACGAAGTCGCAAAGGCACTAGGGGAAAAACCGATTTTGTTACGATCGCTGAACACTGCTTTCACTCAGAGCTCTTTGTGTCTTGGAGTCTTTGTGGCATAGCTTTTATGCCATGCGCGGCATGAGTTCTTCAATTATTAAACACATCAGAATCAAGCAAAGTTCAGAATACGGTCGGCTTAGTAAAAATAATAGTGGCAGGCGATTTGCGGCATAGGAGCGATATCGCCGTTGGAGAAATAGACGAAGACGCCTTCGAGCGAAATATTGACGGCAGTTTGCAAATTCAGTTCGCCCCCCACACCGATGCCCAATCGAAATGGGCCGTCAAACGTATTACCGCCGGAACCGCTGTAGAAATAACTTGTTGAGGGACCAACATATAATCGTGTTGACTTTGCGCGGACGAGATCATATTGGAACTCGGCGCCGATCGATGCGGAAGTTTTGTCTCCGGACTTAATAATGCCGCCTACAATTTGAAATGAAATTTTCGACGGGAGATGGTCCCGAAAACTGATCCCTACTCCCGACGCCGGCCCGGCGGAGATGCCGAGACCGTAAACATTTCTGCCAAGGTTCTCTGCCTGTTGGTTCCCCTGAATACTAACTTGTGAAAATAAGCTTGAAGGCATAAGAAGGAAAAAGAACAGTACACAGAGCAGTATAGCTTTCACTCTCACCTCCGTAAGTTCATACATTCGTCGTAATCCATCGGTACATTTCTTTTAAGTTCGGGCGTTTGCCCGTAAGCAGAATTCCGATCCGAAATACTTTCGCGGCAACCCACATCATCCCAACGATTGACGCGGACAACGTAACGAGCGACAGCGCGATCTCCCAAAGATCGGGCGCCTGTATTGACAGCCGAAGCGCCATCATCGTCGGCGTAAGAAGGGGTATCTGTGATAATACTTTTACCATCATCGAATCCGGGTTTTGCATCGCGGGAACCGCAAGCGCGATTGGAAACATAACGAGCAGCGTTACGTACGCGGTCATTTGCTGCGCTTCTTGTTCAGTTGAAACCGGCGCCCCCGCAGTGATGAAAATTGCCACATATAAGAGATATCCGAGGACAAAGTATACAAGAAGAAGTGCTATATGGTCGAACGACACGAACGGCGTCGGCATAGAAAAATTCACGCCGACCAAAATCAACAGCCAAAATGCAATCGTAGTTAACCCGAGAAGCGAGAGGCCTAAAATTTTCCCTGTAAGCAATTCCCGCGAAGAGCACGACGACATCAACACCTCGACAATCCTGTTAGACTTTTCTTCGATAAGGCTGCGGATAAGCATTTGCCCGCTTGTCATCACAAGCATGAACAGCATCATGATAAAAATATAGCC
>CAZXQG010000094.1:0-9290 GCA_964642725.1 uncultured Chitinophagaceae bacterium | reverse complement strand
TCCCGAAGGGATCCCTTTGGGACAGAATGACATTTTTCGTGGTTTTTGAGTTAGCTTCTAAAGCAAAGAATGTAAACTCAGAACGGTCTATTAAACCGCAGAAAAACGCTCACCGGCGATTTCACGTCGGTACGCCACGCGAACCCAAGCCTCCAGCCTTCATCGTGCCAGCCTACGGCAAATCCGATGTCGGATTTAATAGTGTTTTGATTGATTGATGAAAATCCTTCCGTGACCATTTTTGAAGGCGGAACGAGAGACGCAGCACCGGCATCGGCAAGAACGATAAAATTCAGACTGCTCGGCCAAAAGAATTCATCGTCCATCAAACGGCCGCTTAGCACGTATTCAAAATTTCCCAGGAGCATTCTGTTGCCGGCAAATTCTTTGAAACTATACGCCGGGAGTGTATTCGCACCTCCGATCTCAAACGATTTTTGCGGGATGTAATCTCCCTCCAGCGATCCGGCACGTACTCGAACATTGATCTTGTCGTATTCGGAGAGAGGCTGAAAGCGGCGGACATCAATCACCACTTGCGTAAAGTCAAAGTCCCCGCCTAAACCATTCCCCCCGCGTTCGACGCTCGCAAAGATATTCCAGCCGACGGTCCTTCGGCCGCGTCCTTCGAGCGTACTCACGCCGGCGGTCCCCAAAATACTGTGCATCGTCCCTTCCGCTACCGCAGGGTTATCGCGAAAACTATGGCTTGGCCGGAACAAGGACCAGTCCGTTTCCTTTGAGAGCGAGGAGTAATCATCGATCAGATACTGAACTCGCAGTTGCGAAGTGAAATCGCTTTCTTTCGTGTACCTCGCTGCATTCACCGAGAATCCTTCGCGGGTATAATAGTCGCGGTAATCTTCGTGCCAGAGAATCGCCGTAGCGTTGTTTTCACCTAACTTCATAATCCATTCATCTTTCGTATCCGTGAGGCTGTGCCCTTCTGCCCCGATTTCGTACAGCGCATCGCCTGTGGCGAATTCCCTGTCCAATCCCAAATTGAAGCGCCACCGGTGGATTCTAAATCCATATCCCGCCGAGCCGTATCCCGAAATTGCTTTGCTTCCATCCCAATAGAATTTCTTTCCGGATCCCAATCCCAGAAACAGCCCTTCAACCCTGTTATAACGAAACAACACGTGATCTGGGAACTGGTTCTCATCGAGCCATAACTGGTTGAATTTGTATGACCGGCCCGGTTCGTGCCCCGGTCCCCCATAAACGGCATCGCGTGCCGATGAAGTTTCTTCCGTATATCCTTCAATTTTCCCGTTCCCTTCCGTTACCACCTTGCCGTTGATGGCACGGGCATTGCCGATAATTTTCCCGCCCTCCTTCACGATGATGTCCCCGTTTATTGCCAGCGCGTCGCCATGCACAAAGCCGACAACCGTGAGCGTTCCCCCTTTCACAACAACATTGCCGTCAATCGAATCGCTCGCGTCGATGCTTGTGTTTCCCGAGAATGTTACCGCCCCTTCCGTTGAACGGTACCGTCGATTTATTGACACTGAATCGTAGTCCTCATCACGGTCGCTGCCGCGTTCCCGCGCCATGGACTCTATATCGAATTCTATTTTCCGGAACAAGTTGTCGACAAAAGAGCCGATCCGGTCGTCATTTGCCAAACTGTCAATCGCCTCCGGTCCAAAAAAATATGTGTTGTGGTCTGTTTGTGCTATCGCTGAACCGGGATGAACGAGAAGGAAGAAGAAAGAGAGTGTAAAAAGCAGTATCGTTTTTTTCATGAGATCGCCTCGCTGGGGGGATGTTTCAGATATTTTCTCCAGGATGGAATACGGCTTGTTTCTGAAAAAGTTGCGGTTTGCAGAATAGTTATTGTGATTCTTCGTCTAATTTCGTTTATTTTGGTGTCAACATCAATCAAAAGAAAAGCGAACAATGAAGCTTTCAGTGAACATCGATCACATTGCGACGGTACGTCAGGCCCGGGGGAGCCTCGAACCCGACCCGGTTGCCGCGGCGGCAGTTTGCGAACGAGCCGGCGCAGACGGCATCGTGTGCCATTTACGGGAAGACCGGCGCCATATTATTGACCGCGATGTCCGCCGATTGCGAACATCGTTGACAACAAAATTAGATTTGGAAATGGCGGCAACCGAAGAAATCATTTCCATTGCGCTGAAAATTGTGCCCGACCTCGTTACCCTCGTTCCGGAAAAGCGCCAGGAGTTGACCACCGAAGGAGGCCTCGACATTGTGAGACATCGCGCGAGGCTCGAAAAAGCGATTCGCAGAATGCATGATAAGAACATCCTCGTCAGCCTTTTCGTCGACCCTGTCAAAAAACAAATCGACGCATCGAAGGATATCGGGGCGGACATGATTGAAATTCATACGGGAGAATATGCCGAAGCCCGGTCGGCCGCAGTTCAGCAAAAACTCTTAGAGAAGATTTGCTCCCTGGCTGAGTATGGAAAAAAACTCGCGTTAGGCGTCAATGCCGGCCACGGTTTGAATTACGACAATGTACGTCCCGTTGCCGACATTCCGTATATTGATGAAATGAGCATCGGCCATGCCATTATTTCCCGTTCGTTATTTGTTGGATTGGATCGTGCGGTAAAAGAAATGCGGGATCTCATACCTCGCGGTTGAGGCGAGATTTCGAATACTTAAAACACATCTCAAAGATTTTTTGGGCGGCTTCCCCTTAATCTCCCATCGTCAGCTTGCGGATGTCGTCGCGGAGTTTAGCGGCTTTTTCGTACTCTTCTTTTTCGATCGCTTCGTGCAGCGATGTTTGCAGTTGTTCGAGCTTCGAGGTGTGTTTCTTAATGGCGGCGGGCGGCTCGGTTTTCGGCTCAGCGCTTATTTCTTCTTCTTCTCCGTCGGCAACAATGCCGGCTTCATTCAACACTTCTTCCGCGACAAATATCGGAACCCCGTACCTCACTGCCAATGCAATGGCGTCGCTCGGCCGCGAGTCGACTTCCTGGCTGTCGCCGACTCCTTCAATCGTTATTTTTGCATAAAAAGTTCCGTCGCGCAGTTCATTGATAAACACGTCTTGAAGCGACACGCCGAATGTGTCGATGATGTTCTTCATCAGATCGTGCGTGAGCGGGCGCGGCGGCTTAATCCCCTCCATCTCCAGCGCAATCGATTGAGCTTCAAACGCGCCGATAATAATCGGCAATCTGCGGTTGCCGTTCATCTCTTTCAAAATCAGCGCATACGCTCCGCCGCTTGAAGGACTCGTCGATAATCCTAAAATATCAACCTGAACTTTCTCCACACTATTTCCTCTTCAATGGATTTTCTAGACCTAAAGCGAGTATATAAAAAAGTACCCTGAATAGCAACTCACTGCGTCACATTGGCGTCTTATTTCTCTTTCGCTTTTTTGAGCTCTGCAGTCAATGCAGGCACAATTTCGAACGCGTCACCGACGATGCCATAGTCGGCGATGGAAAATATCGGCGCATCTTTATCCTTATTGATGGCAACGATGAATTTAGAGGACGACATGCCGGCAAGATGCTGCACCGCCCCGGAAATTGCAACGGCGATATAAAGAGACGGCGCTACTGTTTTTCCCGTCTGCCCGACTTGTTCGTCGTGGGACCTCCATCCTGCATCAACAACGGCACGGGATGCTCCGACGGCAGCGTTCAACGTTGAAGCAAGTTCCTCGATCATAAGAAAATTTTCCGGAGCTTTCAACCCGCGCCCGCCGGAGACAATAACATCGGCTTCTGCTACGTCCTTCTTGCTGCTCGAAGTTTTTATCTCTTTTGCAACGGCACCGAAATCATCATCCGTTAGGCTAATATTCCTTTTCTCTACCAAGGCCGACATGGCGGCTGCAGCTCCGGCAGAAAAAACATTCGGCCGGAGAGAAAACATTTTCACCCGCGACTGTACCCGCACATCGAGCAATCCTTTTCCGGCATACACCGGACGGGTGGCAATAACTTCGCCGTTTTCGACGCGAAGAGCAGTGCATTCCGCCGCCAATCCGGCATCGAGCTTCACCGACACTCGCGGCGAAAGGTCTTTTCCTAAAGAGCTCCCCGGAAAAAAAACTATCTCAGCCGACTCCTGCCGGATGATTTCTGCCACAACTTTCGCGTAAGCAGTCGTAGAATAATTCTCTAGCCGGGCGTCTTCAACGACGATCACTTTCGCAGCACCATACGCTCCTGCCTCGCCCGCTATCGAAGAGACATTTCCGCCAACGACCAACGCTGCCACTTCTGCCGACAGCTGGTCTGCAACTATCTTTGCCGCCCGGACAACTTCAAAAGCAGTCTTCTTAAAACGATTATTTCGTTGTTCAGCAAAGGCTATTATCTTCATAACGTCATTGTCCTTGCACTTAATCAGATCACTTTTGCTTCTTCCCGCAGCAGACGCACCAACTCCGGAACTGCGGAGGCATCCGTTCCCACGATCTTGCCGTGTGCTTTGGCCGCCGGTTTCTTCAATGAAAGAACCTCGACCTTAGATTCAACGGGGCTGATAGCCCGTTCTTCAATTTGCTTTCGTTTCGCTTCCATGATCCCTTTTAAAGAAGGGTAGCGCGGCTGGTTCAAACCTTTCTGCGCCGTAATGACTACAGGGAGTTTGGAATGAACGACTTCGCGGCCTCCTTCTACTTCCCTTTCTGCAACCACAACGTTTCCGTTAATTTCCAATTTCACAACGACCGAAACGGACGGCATACCGAGCATTTCCGCAACCAGGCCGCCGACCTGGGAATCATCGTAATCGATGGATTGCTTGCCGCACAGCACGATGTCGGGAGAATATTCTTTTGCGTAGTCGGCAAGCGCGCGTGCAACGGCATATGAGTCGCGCATCAGTGTATCTTTGAGCAGGACGGCTTTATCGCAGCCCATTGCCAATGCCTTGCGAAGCACTTCCTTGTGCGTATCGCCGCCGACCGAGATGGCGACAACTTCGCCGGAAAATCTTTCGCGCAGTTTCAACCCTTCTTCCGCCGCATATTCATCGTACGGGTTGAGCATAAAATTAATTCCTGCCGGATCGATGGTTTTTCCGTCGGCAGCGACTTTTACTTTTGTTTCAGTGTCGGGAACGTGGTTAACAAAGATTAATATTTTCATACGGCCTGGAAATATTCAGAGCAGTTCCTGGAGAACGGCAAGAAATGTTCTATTCTCTTGCTCAGTACCGACATTCACGCGGAGCGTCCGTTCCAGCATAGGATACGAACTGACGTCGCGGACAAGGACATTTCGTTGAAGGAGGCGTTGAAACAGCGAGCCGGCATCATGGCGCGTTCTAAAGATAAGGAAATTTGTGTCAGAAGAAAACACTTCAACGCCGTTGAACGAACGAAGAGAGTTGAACAAAATCTTTTTTTGATCTTTGATGGATACAATCCGCTCGGCGATGATTTCTTTCCGTTCGATCAGCTTCATGGCCACCGATGCGGAAAACGCGTTGACACTAAACGGAATTTTCGGCTTCAACAGCTCGACACACAATGCCGGTTGGGCAAGAAGATAGCCGACCCTGAGGCCGGCCATGCTGAATGCCTTTGAAAACGTCCGCAAAACAATAAGACGATCGTACTTTGTAAGCAGCGATTGCACACTGCCCTTTTCAGAAAATTCGACATAGGCTTCATCAACAAGAACAAGAGACGACGTGCCGCTCAGAATTTTTTCAACATCGTCAACCGGCATCGACCGGCCTGTCGGACTGTTGGGAGAAACAAGCACAATGACCGCCGGCTTTTCTTTTTGAGCGCAACGCAGAATTTCTTCTGACGGGAACGACAGGTCATTGTTCATCATCACCGAGACAACTTCGCCGTCGAACACTTTGACGGCCTTTTCATACAGGAAAAACGAAGGGGACGGGATCAAAACTTTTGTTCCTTTAGACACCGTTGCCATGAGGATCGTGTACATCAGCTCGTTCGAACCGTTCCCTGCAATAATCCCTTCAGTCGGGTGATGCACATACGAAGAGAGTCTTTGAAGTAATTCAACAGGAAAAACTTCCGGATACCGGTTCCATGGATTTTTCAAAAACTCTTCGGCAAGTTCGCGTTTGATCTCGTCGGGCACGTCGAATGGATTTTCGTTTTGGTTGAGCTTGATTAACCCTGGTTGAAGAGTCTTTCCCTTGACGGCATACGTTTCCAGCGCACGCACACTTGGCTTTATATTATCGAGAAAACTCATCTTCCCTTCCTCCTTCCGCGCAAACGGGCGGAGAGAGCGTGTGCCGTCAGCCCCTCATGTTCTGCGAACCGTGCGACCTTCTCGCTCACAGACTCCATCGTCCGCCGGGAGTAATTGACGACACTCGATTTCTTTATGAAAGTGTCCACCGAGAGCGGTGAAAAGAACCGGGCTGTGCCTTCTGTCGGAAGGACATGGTTCGGTCCGGCAAAGTAATCGCCGACGGCCACCGGCGAGAAATTTCCGAGGAAGATCGAGCCGGCATTCTTAATTTTTCTCAGCGTTGCAGTGTCATTTCTTGTAATGATTTCCAGATGCTCCGGCGCAAGCTGATTGACAACATCCGCTCCCTGATCCACATCTTTCACAAGAATAACCAACCCATGATTTCTCAGTGAAGAAACAATTATGGCTTTTCGTGCAAGAGTGATTAAGAGCCTCTTCAATTCTCCCGTCACTGCCTCTGCAAGGCGCGGACTTGTCGTAACAAGAATCGAAGAAGCGGACTGATCGTGTTCAGCCTGTGCTAACATGTCAGCGGCAATAAAATCAGCCCGTCCCCTGTCATCGGCAAGAATAACAATTTCACTGGGGCCCGCGATGCTGTCAATACCGACTTTGCCGAAAAGCATCTTTTTCGCGATTGCGACAAAGATATTTCCCGGGCCGACAATAACGTCAACTGCGGGAATTGATTTTGTACCGTATGCGAGAGCTGCAATAGCTTGAGCGCCGCCGACCCGGAAAATTCTATTGATACCGAGAATAGCTGCGGCGGTAAGCACATCGGGATGGACGTTTCCATTGCTGTCGGGGGGCGAGACGAGGACGATATTTTTCACGCCGGCGACTTGAGCAGGAATGACATTCATGAGCACGGTGGACGGATATGCAGCCTTGCCTCCCGGCACATACACGCCCACCCGTTCAACCGGAAGATATCGCTGACGAAGGTCGGAGCCGAAATGCTCTTTTATTCTCCACTCTGAACGGCGCTGGCGAATGTGGAATCTTTTAATTTTTTTTGCCGCTTCGGCGAGAAGACGAACAAATTCAGGGTCGGCGTTCGCCATCGCTTTGCGAATTTCCTTCTCGGAAACAGCAAGAGATGTCAGCGCTGCACCGTCAAATTTCTTGGAATAGAATCGAAGCGCATCGTCGCCAAAGCGTTCAACACGGCGGATGATGGCGGCGACCGCTTTCTGAACATCCGGTGAGGACGAACGGGAAGATCGTAAGATTGCCGGAGAAAAAGAGCGCGCAGCGCGAATGTCGAATTGCCGTACCATATTCCTCAGAAATAAATTTCTGAAAAATATACCTATAAATCGTACGACAATCAACGGAATGACGGCGAGGGTTGTGCCTGAACTTGAATTTGTTTCTAAACATAGGTGAACTTTAATGCAAAAGAATAGTCGAAAGAACATGAAGAAGAAAGAACTGATGTTTGCAATTAGCGGACCTTTGAGCCATTCAGAGGCGGTATGCTTTACCCGCACGCTCAAGCAGGACGAGGATCACTACTTGGTCGAGGTATCGGATAACCCAAACGCAAGGACTTCGGCTAAGAAGGAGCGGTATGTCGTGGTTCGTTATCCTCGCAAGGGAGAGAATGTTATCGGGGCTTATGCGTTCTGGTGCGGGAAAGAGGAACTAGGGAAAGTACGACTAGTCACGAGATTCTTTGGCTATTCTGTTAATTTGACTTGTACAGATTACGAACAAGAACTGAATTTACCTCCCATTATTATTGTCTCGTTGTCGTTATTTTATCATCAGCGCCTTTATAGTGTTTCTATAATTTGGCGCTTCTAAAGAAATAAAATAGACTCCGCTGTTAGCCTCTATCGCTTCTTCGTTTTTTCCATCCCAGCTCACTGTGTTTACACCAGGTGTTAATATCCCATTGAAAAGAGATTTTATTTCCTGACCGAGAACATTAAAAACTCTTAAGGATATTTTTTTCGTACCCAACGACAGAGGAATCAAGAATCTAATTTCTGTTGAGGAGTTAAATGGATTAGGATAATTTTGGAACAATTGGAATCCGATCGGTATGGCTTGAGTCTGTGGTTCAACCTTATCCAACGAGCCGTATTTCACCCCTTTAATAATTGCACCAATAAGTTGCATAAAGCTCCTCTCACCGTTCCCTTCATAATATATTCTAAAATTTTGCATTAATGAATAGGAGGCGCCAAAGAACTGAAATGTCGAATCCCCTTGCACAATGTTGCCCCCCGCTTCAAAGAACATCAATTGACGTGTTGCCCCGAAATCAGATATAAAAGAGATTCCATCGTAACGAAAGAGATATGGTGGTCCAGATAATGGGCCCTTATTGTAGCAGACTTGCCAGACTGCACTATCTGGCTCATTAAGGCGGTAAAAATTTTGCTCTGAAATGAATCCTAGGCATGTATCGGGATTAGGGCTTCCATACGACTCCCAAATTCTATATAAACTATCAACACGATACAATATATGAAGGGAGTTAAGTCTTGTATCATTGAGTTGAAAATACAGTTTTCCGTTGGGCATCAAAGTATCGACGTTTACTACTCTATAGTTTCTTGTGTACCCCGGAGCCCCATCATAGTAGCCGAAGTAATATTGCCATTCATCTCCAAGGTGGAGGGGAAAAAATTCCAAACGAGTAGAATCAATCGTTTGTGCGGATATTATCGGTGTCAGCAAAATGGCAAGAACAATAAAAAAAAGGATGGCCCTGTTCATGAACAATGCCTTCTGTTACTCAAGCGAATTATCTCTTCAGTTTCGGACGTGAAGAGAACATCAGCGTGGAAAAAGTAATACTGATTCTGTAACTTACTTAATTGGTTTGATATAGCTTGAATGTGGGTTCCCATATTTCCCGCCCTAAGAGGTCAGCGCTATCATAACTCTATTTTCCGGAAATGTCAAGAGAAGAATTGCGAGTACGCAAATATGAGTACGCAAATATGCCTTGCGGTGTATTGACAAACCAGTGGAACTGCCAAGAGAGGAGCGCAGCGTGGTTTCAAACTTGTCAACAACGAAGAGGGGTATATAGAAATTGGAATTTCCAAAAGTAGAGCGGGGAAGTAAGCTGCAGAATGT
>CAZXQG010000093.1:0-10008 GCA_964642725.1 uncultured Chitinophagaceae bacterium | reverse complement strand
ACTTCGTTCCCAATCGGAGATTGGGAACGAGAAAGCGTTTGAAGAATAGTGTCAAGCGTGAAACTGTAACACTACTGCGGCGAGGATCAGCTGTGCTTTTTGAGCCGCTTCTGCTTATATTGTTTTCCGTTAAATTGTTTCGCTGCAATTACCCCTTATCACCGGAGATTCTTTATGAAAACATCTGTTGCCATCACTGCATTTTTCCTTTTGGCTGGATGCACATCAGCGCAAACAAAGTCTAACGCAGGCGCTATTCCGGTGAAAGCCTTCACTTGCAACTCCGACATTTTTCAAATGGATATGGTGTTAAAGGAATATTACTTCCATTCGAAGAACATCGACGACGCAGTAAAAGTCGATATTAGCTATCTGAACGGCTCCGAAAAACTCACGAATGTTCCCGTTATTTATGTCACAGACGGTTACTGGCGGCGTTCCGACTATAAGTACATCCATTATTTGACAAAGAGAAAAGAGATTCCTCCCGTGATTGTCGCCGCGATCGGCTATCCAAAAAATTATGATTATGAGAAAACCCGTACCAGGGATCTGACCGACAGTCCTGAAAACTTCAGGCAGTGCATTCTCAAAGAAGTCATTCCCTTTGTTGAGGGAAAATTTTCTTGCGATCCGCACAAACGGATACTATTCGGCGCTTCGAGAGGAGGACATTTTACTCTCTATTCTTTCTTCCATGATGCCGCCGATTCGAATAATGTCTTTTGCGCATATATCGGAGCCAGCCCATATCTTCCGGAAAAAGACGCCGCCAAACTTTATGGCTTCGAAAAAACATTGTCGGAGAAAACAAACGCAATTCATTCCAGGTTATTCCTTTCGTACGGCGAGCTTGAAGGATACGACTTCATGGTCGGCCCGGATGAAAAGATGTTCCGGCTCCTCGATGAGAGAAACTACCAGGGATTGGAATTTATCCATCACGTTTATCCCGAAAAGAATCATTACACAAACATGCGCCCCACAATGGTAGACGGCGTCCGGCTGTTCCTTGCCGACAGCGTTCACCGCGGAATCGGTTTCAAAGATTTTCAGCAAAACAGTCTTTCGTATCATTTCAAGAATTCTGCGGAAATTTATGACTGGGATTATTCGCTTGATAATAAACATTTCGCGATCCGAAGCCTTGCTTTCGATCCCGCAAACAGCTCCGAACTGGATGGTTCGGGAAGCCTGAAAGCTGAATGTCGCTTCACCGGCCCTGATTCGAGCGAGGCCTATGTCGGAACGGTTTTTGACCACGGCGAGGATTTTTCAGGAAAAACGGTTTCCGTAAAAGTATATATCCCTGAAGATTTTGCCGGGATGAATTGCACTATCAGAACATTTGTGTTTTCGACTGAGAACTGGATCTCCGATGAACAAAAGCCCCTCGAGCTTAACGGCGGATGGAACGATATCCACTGGGATTTGTCCAACGCTCAACTCAAAGGCAATGTTAAGGAAGTGCGCCGGTTCGGTTGGAGCATTCTTCATCCTGACGGGAAGCCCTTATGGAACGGGAATATTTATTACGATGAAATCCATTGGTAACTGTGAGCATGACAAAAACTTCACTCATTATCGATTTTTTCATCGCCCTTCTAATCGGATATTCGGCGTTTGCCCAGTCGGCGAATACGTTGTGGTATAATCAGCCGGCGCAATATTTTGAAGAAAGCCTGGTACTCGGAAACGGTACAATGGGCGCTTCGGTTTTTGGCGGAGTGAATTCCGATAAAATATATCTCAACGATGCCACATTATGGTCGGGCGGACCGGTCAATCCCGACATGAATCCCGAAGCCTACAAGACTCTGCCCGCTCTAAGAGAAGCGCTGAGAAAAGAAAATTACAAGTTGGCCGACGAGCTGAACAGAAAGCTGCAAGGTTCATATTCTCAATCATTTGCCCCGCTCGGAACGTTATTTATAGAATCCAACCACGCCGGTGCACCGCACAATTATTACCGGGAATTAAACATCGGCGATGCCGTTTCAAAAGTCCGTTATGAAATCAATGGAATTACATTTACCCGTGAGTACTTTATTTCACATCCCGATCGAGTCATGGTCATACGGCTCACGAGCAGCCGAAAAGGCGAATTGAGTTTCGATCTGCGGTTTGAAAGTTTGCTGAAGTACAGACTTTCTTCTTCAAACAATGTTTTGAAAGCAAAGGGCTACGCCCCCATCTGTGCCCTGCCCTCCTATCTCAGAGATGTACCGGACGCAGTGATTTTCGATGCGAACAAGGGGACAAGGTTTACCGCCGTGACAAAGATAAGAAGCGCAGACGGAGAAATAGTCGCGACGGATACTACCCTGGGGCTCCGAAACGGCACCGAAGCGATTATTTTTATTTCAGTCGCGACCAGCTTTAACGGCTTTGATAAGGATCCGGCCGCCGACGGGGTAAACGACGAGGCCGCGGCATACGATCAATTGACGAAAGCGTATGCCAAACAGTTTCAAGAATTGGAACAGTCTCATTGTACTGATTATCAAAAATTTTTCAACCGTGTCAGCCTTAATCTCGGAAACACAAGCGCCCCAGATTTGCCGACGAACGAACGATTGAAACGTTATGCCGAAGGAAAAGAAGATCGGAATCTTGAAATTCTCTATTTCCAATACGGGCGCTATTTATTGATCAGCAGTTCGCGCACTCCGGGCGTTCCCGCCAATTTGCAGGGCATCTGGAACCCCTATCTTCGTCCCCCCTGGAGCAGCAATTACACAACCAACATTAATGTAGAAGAGAATTACTGGCTTGCAGAAAATGCCAACCTTTCAGAGATGCATCATCCATTGCTTGGTTTTATTAAAAATATTTCGACCACAGGGAAAATAACCGCCAGGAATTTTTATGGTGCCGGCGGATGGGTAGAGTGCCACAATTCGGATATCTGGGCGATGAGCAATCCGGTCGGCAATTTTGGGCGGGGCGATCCCGTGTGGGCAAATTGGAATATGGGAGGCGCCTGGTTAAGTACGCATATGTGGGAACACTACTCGTTTACCCGCGATAAAGATTTCCTGAAACAGGATGCATACGAAATTATGAAAGGGGCCGCTCAGTTCTGTTTGGATTGGCTCGTTGAAGATAAAGAAGGGAAATGGATCACCTCCCCCTCGACTTCCCCCGAAAACAGATATGTTACAACCGATGGTTATCATGGAGCGACCTTCTATGGCGGAACGTCCGACCTGGCGATGATCCGGGAATGTTTTCAACAAACTATTGCAGCATCGAAAATTTTGGGAACTGATATCGATTTCCGGGAAAAACTTCAGAACGCGCTTGCCCGTCTGCATCCATACACGGTCGGCAAGAAGGGAAATCTTCAGGAATGGTATTATGATTGGAACGATGAAGACCCGCACCATCGCCATCAATCACACCTCTTTGGATTATTTCCCGGACATCAAATCACACCCTATACCACGCCTGCGCTGGCCGACGCTTGCCGCAGATCTCTTGAGATCAAAGGCGATGAAACGACCGGATGGTCAAAGGGCTGGAGAATAAACCTCTGGGCGAGGCTGGGGGACGGCGATCATGCCTACAGAATGTATCGTGAATTGCTGAGTTATGTCGAGCCCGATAGTGTCCGCACAAACTACTCCGGAGGAGGCGGCACGTACCCGAATTTATTCGATGCTCATCCTCCATTTCAGATTGACGGCAATTTCGGAGGCGCGGCCGCTGTGATTGAGATGCTTGTTCAGTCAAGCGAAGACGAGATCAGGCTGCTCCCGGCACTCCCCGATGCATGGGAAAGCGGCTCGGTCAGCGGTATCTGTGCCCGCGGTGGTTTCGAAATCTCAATGGAGTGGACAAATAAAACTTTAAAAAAAGTTTCTGTAAGCAGCACAACAGACGGCACGACCACGCTGATAAGCGGAAACAAAACAAAAAAGATTTCTCTGAAAAACGGTCAGAAAATAAATATCGATTGGTAATCTAAGAAATTACTGGCCAAGAGAAGAAACTCGCCCGCCTATCGTCGCAACGCTGCCTTTGAAAGAAGATAGTCGGGGATGTCTGCATCGAGCGTAATAGAATCAATATAAAATTCCGTCCCCTCCCCTTCTTTGAGGACGTCTTTGTAGAGCACTGATTTTGCGAGCCACCGATTCTGGACTTTCATCACCTCGCGCACATCCACAGTCTTCAACAATTTTCCACTCTCCGCATAAAGATTTTCTCTGAGAATTACATACCGGTCTCTATCAACCCAAACGCGGCGGCGCTGGTATGCAATATCTTCTTTCTTGGCCGACAGGGCGAGGATCCAGCAAATGCGCCCGCTGAGAGTATCCTGTGAAACCACCGTTGCCGAGTAAATGTTTGGCAGGTGCGGATCTTCCATCATATCTTCATACGAAAGGTCGGAGCCCATAACGGATTGCCGAAGCAGGTGGCCTGAGATGATGATCGTTCTGTCGGTGGATGGGGAGTAATTCCACAGCATGTCCTTGAGCTTCAGCATCTTCGTTCCTTTCTCCCTTGCCGGTGCCAAAAATTCCGTGTACGATTCATCAGTTCCGCGCTGCCATGACTTCGATTCAACTGTTCTCGTATCCCTGCGGCCGTGAATAACCATCCGCGAAACGGAAATCCTGGTCTCCGAAAACATGTTTTGGTCGACTTTTTTTAGGATTTCATCTCCGGATGGCGTCTGCGCCGCGGAAGATAATACGAAAAGAGTGAGAAGAAGGCAAAATGAACGAATCATATCTCTAGCTCCTTGAACAATTCCGATGTTTGTCGTTTGTAAATGCCGATGCCTGATATTGCGGTTCCGAGAAACGTGGCAAGCATGCCCGGCAGGAAACCGATCACAAATGTGAACGGCGTTATTTGCGCCCGTATGATGTTGGGAAGCATCATCGAGCTATCTTTCAACACCGACCCGATGTCAAACCCTGCCACCTGACCGTAATACGCAATTGCCAAACCAATCGAAGTGCCAAGAACGGAGCCGATGAAACCAATCATCAAAGATTCCGCAAGCAATGAAAGATAGATGTGCCTTTTGTCCTCACCGACCGCCAGACGGACGCCGATCTCTCCGTAGCGGCGCAAGCTTCCCGTCAATCCCGCGTTCCAGAGAACGATGGACATCGCAACCACAAAGATTCCTATAATGACGTCGGAGAAAACCCCGACGTAATCGAGATATTCAGACAGCCCGCTTGCAGCGCGAAGCGTTCTCATGATCGGTGTAAATGAAATGTCAGCATTTGCCGTTTTGCCTAAAAAATCCTTATGACGCAAATTGAAATCTGTAGTTACTGCGTTCGCGCGGTCTTCATGATAAAGGTCGTCCGCAAAGAAACCAAGAATTTCTCCGGCTCCCTGCTGCATATCCAAAGCCTGTTGGATGTCCGAGATGTCTGCGATGACTGTCCCCTTATCCATGGCGACAATTCCAAACCGAACTGTACCGACGATGATGAAGTTTGTGACACTCATGCTTCCGTACATCGTCGAGCCGATCAGCGTTGCGGTATCGCCCGGCTGGATTCGGAGCTTGACTGCAAGCTCCTCGCCGACCAGCATCTCTCCGGATTTTTGCGGGACTCGTCCTTTTACAACCGCTTGCCGGATATTAAGAATCTTCCATTCGGGGCTCCCGGGAGAAAGGAGATCGACCGCCAATCCGCTGACGGGGGCTTGCGCCCTGGTTTCCCCCTTCTCGTCCGGAATATCCAGGAGCCCTCCGAATTTGATGCGAGGAGTCCAGAGGAGGTCTGAATAATTCTGCTTCAACTCCGTTGTGAGCGTATCAATTCCCAACAGCGCCAGATCATTGGGGATTTGATCGGCTTCTTTATCGTATGCCCGTGTCATCACGCAGATGTGTCCCGTGTTGTAGTGCGCCGTCGATTGAATCATCGCCGAAATTGCTCCATTCAACCATGCATGGAGGAATACGGTCAAAACGACACCTGCCAGAACTGTGAGGAGTGGAAAAAGAGATCGGGAGCGATCGCGCAAAAGGCCTTTGAAGAGGAAGGAAATCATGAGAGCTTCCCCCTGAGCGCATCG
The DNA here is from genome assembly GCA_964642725.1 of uncultured Chitinophagaceae bacterium. Classification (GTDB taxonomy): domain Bacteria; phylum Bacteroidota; class Ignavibacteria; order UBA10030; family UBA8401; genus JAGVPT01. The sequence continues at coordinate 3,951 of CAZXQG010000093.1, read as the reverse complement.
GTGGGTTTAAGGTCTGCAATCTTTCTTGTCGGCAAATAGCTGACGATAGTTGTAACGAAGCAGACGAGGATCGTCGTGCCGATGATCAATGCGGGAGAGTACGTCGGAAAGAGTTTTTCGCCGATGGCAAACCCTAAGTTGTCTGTCGCCGCAGGAAGCCCGATTCCCTTGTTCGCAACATACGCAAGCAAGGGAATCCCGTACGCCGCTGCAACCGCTGCGGCGAGGATGCTGTGGAAAGAACCTTCCAACGTAAATAATTCAATCACTTTTGTCCGCGTCATCCCGAGGGCCATCAGTGTTCCCATTTCTTTTCGCCGCCGCCATATTGAGAGGACCTGTGTATCGAATATTGCCAGCATCGCAAGAAACAGCAGGAGAAGGTACATGATGCTGCCTTGAATGCTTTTCATTCGTACCATCGCGTGCAGGTCGCTCAGAAGAAATCCAAGATTTTTAAAATCCCATCCGGCCACATTGTCGACCGGTACAACATCTTTTTTCAACACCACGATCGTCGCCTGGTTTGCCATGCGGGTGAATTGCTGCAGCTGTTCAAGTGGAATCCAGATCTGTTCATTGTCGATATCCTGCACGGTGCTGCTGAAGACTTCCACAATTTTTACATCCCGTGCGTCGAACGTACCGTGAACGTCTCTCCACTGAACCGTGACCAGATCTCCTTTTTTCAATCCCGCACTCTTTGCCATTCTGCTGCCAATCAGACCGGGGATGCCGTCCCGACCGGCTTTCAATAGAGACGAAGGGACTGAGAGAATCGTTTGGTCCGGATCGATCCCTTTGAGGATGATGGACCGAAATCGTCCCTGAGGATAGATCGTCGCCGTACGGATAAGAATCGGCGTCGCCTCCTTCTCCGCGACGAGCGCTTGAAGTTGCGGCTGAATCGGTCCGTGGGCATCTTCGAGCGAGAGTGGGTCGTAAGGATCGTATGCACTCTGCCAATATTGTCCGCCGCCGTACAAAGCATTTACCGTGGCATGTTCCACCTGATCGTTCAACCCATCATAGAATCCCTGCAAGGAAACGATCGCCACGAACGCGAATGAAAGCGCCACAACATTCAGCCAGGTTCGAAGACCGGCGCTAAGAATATTCCGAATGGCAAGTTTAAGTATAAGCATAGTCCACCTTACCGTGCGAGATTGGCGGCAACATTTTCGTCTTTCGAGATTCTTCCATCGACAAGCGTGATTTTTCGTTTCAGGTAGCCGATAACTTTTTCATCGTGAGTGGCAAAGACAAACGTCGTTGAAAGCTCTTCATTCAGCTTTACCATCGTTTTCATGATGTGATGAGAATTTGCCGCATCGAGATTCGCGGTTGGTTCATCCGCCAAAACAATTTCCGGCTTCTTGACGACCGCCCGTGCAATCGCAACACGCTGGCTTTGGCCGCCGGAAAGCTGGGAAGGCCTTGAGCCTGCGCGGTCGGAAAGGCCGACCCACTCGAGCGCTTCTTCGACAAGCTGCTTACGTCGGGATGATTCGATGCCCTGAAGCAGCAAAGGAAACTCGACATTTTCATACACCGTGTAGACGGGAAGCAAATTGAACGTCTGAAAAATGAAGCCGATATGGTTGTTCCGCAGGCCCGCAGCTTCTTTTTGTGAAAGAGATTCAATTTTTCGCCCCAGCACTTCAGCCGTCCCGCTGGACGGTGCATCAAGCGAACCGATGATGTTGAGGAGAGTTGTCTTGCCCGAGCCGCTCGGACCGACGAGGCCGAGAAATTCCCCTTTCATCACGGAAAGATTAATATCATCCAGTGCTTTCAGGGTCGTCGGACCAAGAGAATAAACCTTATCGAGGTCTTTTGTTGTAATAAGTGCTGAGTTCTGCATGCGCCTTTCCGATTTTGATTCAGAATGTCTGAACGATTTCTAATTCCTTGAAAGCTGCTTTTCTATCAAATTGGCAGATTGGTGAAAATCAACTTTGCTCGTGGGACAGGCATTCCTGCCTGTTAAACTCAATTTAAATAAAAAATTTTGGCAGGCCAGACAAGAATGCCTGACCTACATGCTGCATGTCTTTTTCAACAACCTGTTAATGATTGAATACCGCCATAATTTGAAATCCTGTGCCCGCAAACGGATTTGCACCGGCTTGATTACTATAGAGTTGTATAGTCTCCGGATTCCAGAAGCCTATGATATAAAAACTCCAGTTATCGTACGTCCGCTGCCAGGTCAGCAGGCGATACCATTCCTGATTCTTCCAGTCACGATAGAAAATGGCTGACACCTGATCGACGACGCTCACCGGGTAATTGAGCGACAACGCTGAAAATCCTGAACCCGCGGCAGAAGCGAAAGGCATGCTCGGGTTATCAGAGCGAAAATACTCTGTCGCGGCATACAAACCGCTCCCGACCGTGAATGTATAATCGGCTCCTACGGTCCACTGGCGCTGGTATCGTACATGAAGAAATTCACTCTCCTGGCGGATAAGCACCGATTCAAACCAGACGCCGATACCGACATCCCATTTCCCATCCAAACCCAAGCGATCTTCCGGAGCAACAAGGCTGCTCGTGTCTTCTGGTATTAATATCAATGGACTCAAGTCCGCACGGCGATGGTGATAGGTGACACCGATTTCCCCGGTCCATAACGTCGATTGCGCCCTGCCTCCAAATTCGGCTGTCTTTTTCTCGGTTGGCGCAAGCTCCCATCCTTTCGTGTCGTTGTTCCCGTAGAGCCCCCACAGCCAGAGGTTTGCATTATTCAGGAAAGAGTATCGCAAGAGCATCGCATAGACTCCGTCGGTGAGCTGAAGCGGATCGCGCGGGTCTACCCGGTCAAACCACATCAGCGGCCGGAATATTGTCGCGGAACCGAAATTAATTTTCTGCAGCCCGACTCTTGCTTCAAATTTATCTGTCGATAACCGCAGCCAACCGCGGTAGGGTTTTATTTGTCCGTCGTACGCCGGAGACCCGTTTGAGGCATAGCGGGCGGTGACAAAGGTGTTCAATGAAATCTCAATGTTAGCGTCGAGTTGACCGGTCAGTTTTCTTTCCAACAACAAATCAGGAATGTAACGAACACCTCCTGCAGAGCCGGATGAACTATCATGGTTAGCGCTAATCCATCCCGACGCTTGACCGTGCAATTCCTGAGTCTGTGAAAGAGCAGTCTCGCCGACACAAAGGAGAAGCATCCAATAACCGATACGTATGAATTTTAATGACACGGTTCATTCTTTCTTGTCGTGCGTAATGACTATTGACCACATTTTTTTCGGCTGTTCTTCGCGATTTGATTTTTCCCATCTCGACAGGAGCGTCTCGATGAGGTGATCCATGATTGCATCGATGGGAAACAGTTCGGGAGCGACGGTATAGTTGGCGACGATCCCGTCAAAGACAAACATAAGAAGAAAACAATCAAGCTCGGGTTTATCGGAGCCTAATTGTTCGATGAGTTTGCTGAGTCGTGCGAACGTCGCCTCGAAGTACTTTATCCCTTTCTTCTTCAGGACTTTTCGGTATTCGTCGTCGAGATTCAATTGAAGGGAGAGCCTCACCAGCAGCGGTTCGTTTTTGATCATCCCGAGCCAGGAATTGACCAGCGCGATGAACTTTTCTTTCGCAGGCCGCGGATCGTTTTCTTTGAAAAATTCCGGAAGGATGCGCTCTATCTCTTCATCCAGAATTGCAAAGAGAATATCCTGCTTCGTGGAAAAATGAGTGAAGATAAGTCCCTTCGAGATGCGGGCTTTATTAGCGATCTCTTCTGTCGTCGTTGCTGAGTAACCATGTTTTGCAAAGAGTTCCAATGAAGCTGAAATAATAGCCTCCCTGGTTTTTCCCCTCATTTTCCTGGCCATTTCTTTCGATCGCGGGGACATGGTTTCCTTCGTGCAAGGAGTTTGACTGACTGGTTAGTTAATGATAAAGAAGCGAGGGCAAAAAGTCAAGAAGTTT
>CAZXQG010000092.1:0-10227 GCA_964642725.1 uncultured Chitinophagaceae bacterium | reverse complement strand
TTGCCGTCGGCGGCGAAGGGATTGTTTTACATCGGCATGCTTGCGACTATTATGTCGACGCTGAGCAGTCTCACCTTTATCGGCGCATCGACGATCGGCAACGATATTGTCGGGAGATTGCTTTCGAATGAAAAGATTGAAGTCAGGATGGCAGCGATTACTCTCTGGACGAAAATCGGATTGGTCATCACAGCGGCGTTCGCCGTGGCGCTTGCGTTATGGATTCCGTCTGCAGTGAAGCTCTGGTACGTTATCGGGACTGCAATTATTCCCGGGCTCTTAATCCCTCTGATGGCGAGTTATTTTGATCGGCTGAAAATTCCAGCCGCGTTTGCGTTTGCCGCAATGCTTCTTGGATGGATTGTTTCGACAGTGTGGCTGGTGTGCGGGCAACTTTCCGGGGGAGAATATTTTTTTTCCATCGAACCGATGTACCCGGGGTTATGTGTGTCGGTAGGAATTTGGGGAGCCGGTAAAATTTTTGGTTCCCGTACGGTGCGATGATAAACGTGCGCGTGTCACTTTTCAAGAACTTGCGACACGCATTCCAGAATTTCTTCGATCCTGAACGGTTTGTGAATAATGTTTCTTACGCCGCGGCGGAGCATACCGTTTCTGGAGCTTTCTTCGAGATATCCCGTCATGAACACCATTTTTACTTCCGGGTTTATTTTGACGAGCTTGTCGAAAACTTCTTCGCCCCCCATGAGCGGCATCCCTAAATCCGATATCACCATATCAATCTGTTCGTAGTGTAATTGATATTTCTTTACGGCCTCGATGCCGTTCGATGCGGCAATCACGTTATACTCTTTCTCTTGCAATATCTCCGTGAGCATTTCCCGCAGCCCTTGTTCATCGTCCACGATGAGAATTGTCGAGATGCGTCCGTCGCGGCTCTTCTCAGGAATAGATTCAGGCCTTTTACCTTTCGAGGAATCCTTCGGCTCGACGTTTACAAGGGGGAAGTAGAACGCGATGGTTGTCCCGTCTCCAACGTTGCTGACAACATCGATCAGCCCGTGATGGTTTTGAATGATTCCATGGACGATCGAGAGGCCCAGACCCGTTCCCTTCCCCCGTCCTTTTGTCGAAAAGAACGGTTCGAAGATGCGCGATGAGGTCTCTTTGCTCATTCCGGCTCCGTTATCAGAAACGCTGAGCAGCACGTATTTTTCCTTTTGTATTTGCGGGAATTTCTTTTGGAGCTCTCGGTGCGAGATTGTCGCAACGCGGAAGACAATTGTGCCGTTGACCGACTTTGCTTCGATCGCGTCGCGCGAATTCAACGCCAGGTTAAGGAGCGCCTGGTGAAGCTGGTCCGAGTCCCCCATAATCACCGCATTGCTGGTTTCAATTTCCGATTTTATCGAAATAAATTTCGGCAGCGTGTGTTCGAGCAGCTTTTGCACTTCAAGTACGACCGTCGCAACGGGCATCGGCTTGAGTTTTCCCTGTTCGGAACGGGCGAAGAGCAGGAGCTGTTTTGCAATTCCCGCGCCTCGTTCCGCGGCCGTAGCTACCATGTCGGCGTAGCGTTGCAGTTCCTTATCGTTGCGGGTTTTTTCTTTCAGGATTTCCGCCGACGTCAGGATCATTGAAAGGACGTTGTTAAAATCGTGGGCAATACCTCCGGCAAGGATGCCGATAGATTCAATTTTCTGCGCGTGGAGGAGCTGGTTTTCCAGCAATTTTCTTTCGCTGGTGTCCCGGAAAACACTGAGCAGCATCTTATTGTTGGCGCCGAATACGATAAACGAATTTGAAATTTCCACGGGAACTTCTTCTCCATTCCACAGTACAAGGTCGCCGATAAAACGGGGCAGCACCGTTTCAGATTCAAATTCCTGGCGGTATTCTTCGAGGGCCGTTTCCTGTTCCTCGGGATGATATGTTACCGAAAGGAATTCCCCGACAATTTTTTCCTGCGGAAGTTTCACGATCATGCTGTAGGCGGAATTGACCATAACAATTCTCCCCGCTTTGTCTGTCAGCCGCATGCCGTCCGCGGAATGTTCCCACATTGCCCGGAATCGTTCTTCGTCCGCCTTGCGTTGGATTGCAGTTGCGATATGCTGCGAAACGAACGTGAGGATCTCTTGCTCCTTTTCGGCGTAGCGAATCGATTCCGTGTAGCTCTGTACGACAATCGCCCCGAATGTTGTCCCGCCGGACTTGAGCGGTACGCCAAGCCAATCGATGGAAGGAGCCCCTATGGATTCCACTTTTTCCTCTCGCAGCAAGCGTTCAAAGGTTTCCGGCGAAGCGAGCAGCGGTTGTCCTGTTCGCAGTACATACTCCGTTAATCCCCTCCCCAGCGTTTTCGGGCTGGGTTGAAGGTCAACCTCGTCGACAAAGTAGGGGAAGCTCAGTATCTGGGTTGATGCGTCGTACAAAGCGATGTAAAAGTTCTTCGCCGACATCAGCTCGTTGATGATTGAGTGGACTGAGGAATAGAATTCCTGCAGGTCGACCGTCGAATTTGTTTTTTCCGCGATGCGGTACAGTGCAGATTGAAGCGTTTCCGCTCTTTTCCTTTCCTGGATGTCGGTCACGGCTCCGAGTGTTCCGATTATTTTTCCGTCGGTATCCCTGTACGGCGTTGCGTTTATTTCCGCCCAAAATCGCGTTCCGTCTTTCCGCGTCATGAAGATTTCATACCGTTCGAGCCTGCCGATGAGCCTGTTTTTGTTTCGCTCTTTCATTGCTTCCCACTTGTCTTGCGGAAGCAGCAGGGCGTATGCAGGTTTGCCGATCATTTCTCCCGCAGTATATCCGCATAGGTCGGCCATACGCGAGTTTATATAGATGACGATGTCATCAATATCGGTGATGACCAACCCTTCTCCCAGGCTTTCGACGACCGTGCGGAAACGAGTCTCCGATTCGCGCAATGTTTCTTCGACGCGTTTCCGTTCGGTAATATCGAGCAATGTGCCATGAACAGCCGGTTTCCCTTTATAGATCGTGCGGGAACCGTACACCTCCACTTGTATCTTTGTTCCATCCTTTTGTTGGCCTACGAAAGTGTAATTCAGAGCATTATTGTCGTCGCTCACCCGCTTGCGGATATTTTCTATAACCAACGCCTGCGATTCCGGGGCGATCAACTCCAGAATTGATTTTCCGTGTAACTCGTCGCGTTTGTAGCCGAAGATTTCAGCAATCCGTTCGTTCGCAAATTTGAGCACCCCGTCCTGAATAAGATACACACCCACTAACGCTTTCTCTACAAGGCTCGAATACCGCTCCGACAATTGCGGTACGAGCGAGCGGACGAGGCGGTAGTTGCCGAGCAAAAGGAGCAGCATGCCGATAGTCAGACCAAAATATCCGGTGACGAACCCGACTCTCGGGAGTACCTCTTCATTCCATTGCTGTGGAAGGATGCCGCTGTGGAACAGAGAGTCAAGGATGATGTTCAGGTAGACAAGCCCGAAACCGACCGCGATGAGGCGGAAACCTTTCAGCGTATGCTCGATGATAAGGGTGCGAATTACCAGAAAAAATCCGGCCGCTGCAAAGAGCAGAAGAAGAAACTGTATGAGGCTGAATATATGCATTCTTGCGCGAGTCCGGGTTTTTACTTTGTGTCCAAAATCAGCGGCAGGCCGTCCTTGCCCGCGCCGATGACGATAACTTTCGCGTTTGGCGACGCAGCAAGCTTTTCAGTCGCTTCGATTCCTTTCCAGCGCAGCAGCTGGTCGCTGATTCCCTGCACGACGATTTTTTGGAAGTCGGAAATTCCCTGCGCTTCGATTCGCTTCCTGTCGGCTTCCTGTTTTTCTTTCATCAGAACAAATTCCATGCGCTGGCTTTCTTGTTCCGCCTGAAGCTTGATTTCGATTGACTGGGTCAATCCGGGGGGCAAACCAACACGGCGCAGCGGGGCGGACTCGACGGTAATACCGCGCGCTTCGGTTACAGCTTGGATTTCTTTTAGGATCTGAAGGGAGAGTGCTTCGCGCTCGGAAGTGTAGAGAGCTTTCGCTTCATAACTTGCGGTGACGCCTCTCGTGACGGAGCGAAATTGCGGCTCGAGGATAACGCTCTCATAGTTTTCGCCGACGGTTTTGTATACCTGGGCCGCTTTTTCCGGATTCAAATGGTACAAAATACTCACTTCAAGCTGAACCGTGAGCCCTTCTTTTGAAGGAACGTCCATGACTTCTTTCATCTCTTGTGTCTGGACTGTCATTTTGATGACTCGAGCCAGGGGGTTGACCGGGTTGATGCCGGCTTTGAGAGTGTTCTCCGAAACCGTACCAAAAAAATCGACGACGCCGATATTTCCCGCAGGGATGACAGTGAAACACTGGCTGACAGCGAGCAATCCAAAACCGGCGGAGATCAGCAGTGCAACGGAACTTACCGGCCGGCGATCGGGTGAACCTTTTGATGTGCGGTACGCAACGAATGCGCCTATTGCGACAGCGAGAGAAATGAGAAATGCCATGTGGAGCCTCCTTAACGGATGAAGGGAATATTATTCCAATATGAGAGCATCAAAAATATTGGAGTCTGATTGGTGAATTTTGCCGCCGCCGATCCATTCGCCGCCATTTCGTTCAACAGCACGAAACTCTCCGACACCTGCACCGCCATGGTCGTCTTGCGCTCCTATAAGGACCGTCATCTTCCACTCTGGTGTTGGCTTCCCAAGATACCTAAGCGGAAGACTAAACTCAATCGCTTTTCCTTTGACGCTGCCGACAGGATTTTTTGCATCCCCAGAACGGGGTAAGTATTCGCACAACACCGTTCCTTTCTCATCGGCTATTCGAATGCCGCCGCCCACAGTGATCAATCGGTCAAATCGGTACCGGTCATTGAGGGTGTATTGAGAATTTGCACCAACCTGGGTCGAACCCACATCGCCTCGATGAATTGCAATGGCGGCGAACGTGAGTTGGAATCCGTATTCAGGATGCCATCCGGGGTCGGCAAGGTCGCGAAAGACGAGCGTGAAGTAAGCGTTCGACGAATCGTATTTGACTGTTGCATGAACAATATCAAGAATTCCAGGCCTAAAGTTTACGTTCGACGGATAGACATACGTTCCCGAATCGCCGCGATCGTCCCCCGCGGCATCTTCTTTATCGAACAATATTTTCGCCGCCGCATTTGCTTTGCGCACATCTTCCAATGACAGGATGGGATATGACGGGCCTTGAAGAACCGTCAATTGAGAATTAAACTCCGGTCGCGCGAGATTGAGATCGGCAAACTCCGCCTTAGGAGAAAAATCCCGTAAATACCAGACCGCGCTGTCACGCGAAGAAGTTATTTCTTTGTCGTCGTGATAAACGGAAAACGCATCCGTTGAATGCGCAATGGTGAGTGTTTCGCTTGGCGTGAGGGTGGCATTAATATACGCGGCGTCGCCGCTGTGATAAACCCATAAGTAGCTTACCGCATAGTTTTTTGCCAGCGAATCCGTCTTCACCATAACGCGGATCGAATCGCCGGTCACTTCGTAGCGGGCATTGATACGCGAATCGCCGGCACGGAAGGCGCATTCCACGTGCCGCAGTTCCGTCGGAAGTTTTGGGTTGATGCGAATGGTATGTGCCGTCGCATCGATGCCGATCCCAAGATAGTCCTGATAAAAACTTCGGATGAACTCCGCCAGGCTCCACGCCTGAGAAAAGGCGCCGGAGAGACGCGGCTCTGTTTCTCCGCTCCTCGTTTGCGCGTCGAGGAGCTCTGACAATGTTCCGACGCATCCCCGATAAAGGATCTGATGAACCATGTTCTTCGTGATGGTGAATGTCAGGTCTTCTTCATCGTTTCTCGTCAGCGCGTAGATTGCATGGCCGTTCAGCCACGTCCAGATGATGCCGTTGTGATACGCGGCGTCCTGCACATAATACGGTTCGTAGTGATGGAAAGGATGAAAATTCGAATCCGATTGCGACAAAGTGCCGACGCCGTATTCGTAGATGAGATTCTTCGTTACAGTCTTTACCATCGCCTTGCGGATATCCTCGGAATTAACAATGTCCATGCAGAAGAGTTGGTTCGGACGGAGCTCGCGTGAGGGAGATCCGTCGGCGTTCAAATGGTCAAACACTAATTTATTTTTCCTGTCGACAAAAAACCTGTTAAAATTTTTCTCGACTGAATCTGCCAGCGACTTCCATTTTCCCGCAAGAGAGTATTCCGTGAGGTACTCTGCCTCAAAGGATCCGATTAACAATTGATAATACCATAGTGCCTGAATGTCGCACGCTCTGTTTCCACGGGGAGACCAGGGTCCGTCCGGCCCGACTGCGTCCATCCACGATTCTGCGTCGCCGTGAGTAAGAAATCCGAGGGAGTCGGTGTGGTGCCTGATCGTCCCTTCGATCGACCGCCTGATGACGGGGAAGAGCTCGCGAATGAGCGCCGTATCGTTTGAGTATTTGACATAGTCATACATCTGCTTGACGAACCAAGGGGTTCCGTCCGCAGTATTGTACGCGACGGATGTCGGTGTCACGATGTTCGGAATGCGTCCGTAATTCTTGCTGGAAGTATCTTTGTCCTGAAAACGCGCGAACGAAAGCAAAATGTCGCGCGCATCCTTGAAGTTTCCCGTGACAAACGTCGCTCCGGGAAGCGAGATGAACGAATCGCGCCCCCAATAATTGTTGAACCATGGCAATCCGGCAAAAATGCCTTTCACCGGAACTCCGGACTGCGATTGATTCATGATGAGCGCGTCGAGCGACAGCTTCGCCCACATAAGAGCAATATCGAGCCCTTCATCGTTGGTCCTTAAATATGAGGCCCAGAGAAGTTTCTCCATCCGTTCCTTGCGCGCTTCTATCAACTTTTCTGCATTCTTTGCGATATTCAGACTCAGGCGGCGGACATCGCTCGAGGAAGAGGCTGCGACAATGATGTACAGAAATCGCGAGGAACTCTGTTTTGAACTCAACGCTATCCACGTCGGGACAGACTTCTCTACCGGCGCGGTTTTCATTTTCCAGAACATTGTTTCCTGAGTTGAATTTTTTTCTCGCTCGAATCCCGGTGCGACCTGGAGAATCATCGTGGGGTCAATCTTTTTCATCTCTTTGAATGTGAATTCCACGATCAGGGCATTCACGCTGTCGAGGACTGTGAAACGCTCTTCAGAACTATCCGGATATTTCCGGATAAGTTGATGGGGAAAGACAGTTGTTGATGCGGTTGTCCGGTCGACAGCTTTGTCGCCCAGCTCGAGAGCATAATCGTCAAGAATTTTCTGTGCGTTGATGAACCAGCCCTGCCATCCGCCGGAGTTTTGAGCGTTCACTTCCCCGTAATATGTTCCCGCCTGTTTGTTGGTGTAGGCAAACTGGCGCGTTGTTCCCGTGACGCTGATTCCGAGCTGGTCAACGAGGGGAGTACCAGCGTTTATTGAACCATAAAATGTGAAAAATAAGATGAGGAGCGACAGTTGTTTCATCCAATGACCGTAGATATTATTACTTCGTATTCTTCGTGGAGAAGAATTCTTTTACCCCTTTGAATAGAAGAGTTTCTGCTTCTCTCATTGTTTCCTCAATCGGCACTTCATCGGGGGATATCTGGTGGAGCGTTGCAAGTCCCAATTTTCGCTGAAGGCCGGTATGCTCTCCAACGATCTTTCCGGCAAAAACGTGCACCGGTTTGTTGAATTTCTTTGCGTGCCGCGCCACGCCTTCGATTCCTTTACCGTGCAGTGTCTGTGCATCGAGTGTTCCTTCGGCGGTGATAACACAATCGCATTGCTGAAGCAAGTCATCGAACCGAAGTATATCGAGCACAAAATCGACACCGGAAACAATTTTGGCGCCGCAGAATGCAACGAGTCCCGCGCCAAGTCCCCCTGCCGCACCGCTTCCTGGGAGAAGAGAAACATCTCGGTGCAGAGTGTCTTCTATTATAGAAGCATAATGCTTTAAAGCTCTGTCGAGCAATTGGATGTCGTTGGCTGTTGCCCCTTTCTGCGCCGCGAACGTAAAGGCTGCTCCGTTCGGACCGCAAAGAGCATTTGTTACATCCGACAGCCCAACAATTTCAGTTTCATTAATTTCTAATTCTTCATTATTAATTCCTATGTGGGCAAGCCGTGACAGATGAATCCCTCCATCAGGCAATTCCGTGTTGTTGTCGTCAAAAAATTTTACTCCCAGGGCCCTCGCACAGCCTGCACCCCCGTCGTTTGTGGCGCTGCCTCCCATCCCAACAATAATTTTTCTACAGCCGGAATCAATTGCCGCACGAATCAATTGACCAACGCCAAAAGTTGTTGCATTTGCGGCGTCGTACTCACTCGGTTTCAACAAATGCAAGCCGGCAGCTTCTGCCATCTCGATAACGGCAGTTGTTCCGTCGCCAAGGATTCCCCATCGGGCAGTCACAGTCATCGAAGCAAGCGGGCCGCACACAGAAGCCGAGTAGATCTTTCCAGCGGTGGCTTGGACGAAGCATTCAAGCGTGCCATTGCCGCCATCCGAAATAGGGCAAGCAATGCAATGGACATCCGGCAAAATGTCTTGAAGAGCTTTAGAAATTATGCGTGCAGCGTCGGATGCCGAGAGTGAGCCTTTCAGCGCGTTCGGCGCGATCAAAAAAATCATACCGAAAGGTATGGAATTTTGAAGTGAAATTCAGCGATGCTGGACGCAGGGTAATGCTCTAGTTTGAAAAGTGATCGCACTGCTATATTATTTGAGATATCTGAAAAAATATTTCTCGCCAAGCCGCAAAGGCGCAAAGTCTCCGTTTTAGTAGCAATTTACGACTTTGCATCATTGCGCGAACCCTTTGTTTGGGATTATTCAGAAATCTCTATTCTAAATTCCTCGCTGATTTAATTAAGAGAATCATGGTATCGTTCTCATAAATTGCTGCATTGATTTTCAATCAATATTAGCTTAATTTGAGCTGTTTCATTTCACCCTTAATTTGATACCACAACTTTTTACAACGGAGAATGTATGTCATCAACAATTATCACAGATGTATGGGCCCGGGAGATTCTGGACTCGCGAGGCAATCCTACAGTTGAAGCAGATATTGAACTTGAAGATGGAACGATCGGGCGGGCGGCTGTTCCGAGCGGTGCGTCGACGGGTGAACACGAAGCGGTAGAGCTGCGTGACGGCGACAAAATGCGTTACAACGGCAAAGGCGTATTGAAGGCGGTTGAGAACGTCAACAATGTCATTGCAGACGAGGTAACCGGGTTTGATGCGCAGGACCAGGTTGGCATTGATAAGATGATGATCGAGCTTGACGGCACACCGACAAAAGGTAAGCTTGGTGCAAACGCCATTCTTGCCGTGTCGCTTGCAGCGGCGAAAGCTTCGGCGAAGTCTCTGAAGATTCCTTTGTACCGGTACATCGGAGGATCAAACGCGAAAATTCTTCCCACGCCGATGATGAACATTATCAACGGCGGTCGTCACGCGGACAGCAACGTCGACTTCCAGGAATTCATGATCGTTCCCGCCAACGCGCCGAATTTTGCCGAAGCTCTTCGGATGGGGGCAGAGGTTTTTCATGCGTTGAAGGACGTTCTGAAAAAGAAGGGATACAATACTGCGGTCGGCGACGAAGGCGGTTTCGCTCCGAGTTTGAAATCGAACGAAGAAGCGCTCGAAGTCATTGTGGAAGCCATCACGAAAGCGAAATACAAAGCAGGCGAGGATGTTTTCATCGCAATCGACCCTGCGGCGAGCGAAATGTATGAAAACGGTAAGTATCTTTTCTACAAATCGACTCAAAAGAAAGCGACCAGAGAAGAGATGGTAAAACTCTGGGCGAAATGGGTGAAAGAGTATCCAATCATTTCCATCGAGGATGGCATGGCGGAAAACGATTGGGATGGATGGAAGATGCTCACCGATGAACTCGGAAAGAAAATTCAGCTTGTCGGCGACGATATCTTTGTCACCAATGTGGAATTCCTCAATAAGGGAATCGAGATGGGTGTCGCGAATTCGATTCTCATCAAAGTAAACCAGATCGGTACGCTCACGGAAACGCTCGACTGCATCGAAATGGCAAAGCGCGCACACTATACTGCCGTTATCAGCCATCGGTCGGGTGAAACAGAAGACGTGACGATTGCGGATATCGCCGTGGCAACGAATGTCGGACAAATCAAGACAGGTTCGACAAGCCGAACGGACCGCATCGCAAAATACAATCAACTAATCCGCATCGAAGAAGAACTGGATTCGAACGGGATGTACGCAGGCTTGGGTGCGT
>CAZXQG010000091.1:0-10586 GCA_964642725.1 uncultured Chitinophagaceae bacterium | reverse complement strand
TCGTTCTTCGGGTCGCGTTTCATGTAGAACGCCTTCACCTGCGACGGATAGCGATGGACCATTACCGGCCGGTCAAATTGCTCTGAAATCGTCGTCTCGTCCGTTCCGCCAAGGTCGTTTCCCCACTCGAATGCAATTCCTTTCTTGTGGAGGATTTCAACCGCTTCGTCGTATGTAATCCGCGGGAGAGGACGTTTGACATTTTCCAAAAATTTTGTGTTGCGCTCCAGCGTTTTTAGCTCGGGAATACGATTCTTCAACACGTTGGTTACGATATGCTCGAGAAATTCTTCCGCCAGATCCATGTCATCGTCTAAATCATTAAACGCGACTTCCGGTTCGACCATCCAGAATTCTGCGAGATGCCGCCGCGTTTTCGACTTTTCTGCGCGGAATGTCGGACCAAAAACGTAGACCTTACCAAACGACATAGCTCCGGCTTCGCCGTACAGCTGTCCGGATTGCGTAAGGTATGCTTTGCCGAGGTCGAAATAATCTGTTTCGAAAAGAGTGCTTGTTCCTTCGCACGCGGCCGGCGTAAAGATCGGCGCGTCGAGGAGAAGAAAGCCGCGGCTGTCAAAAAATTCTCGGATTGACCGAATGATTTCGTGCCGGACTCGGAGGATCGCATGCTGCCGCTCCGATCGAAGCCACAGGTGGCGGCGATCCATAAGAAACTCAACACCATGTTCCTTTGGAGTAATCGGGTATTCTTTTGCGATAGAAATAGTTTCAAGATTCGACACATCCATCTCGTATCCGCCGGGCGCACGGTCCTCTTTGCGGATTTTTCCCGTCACGCGGAGGGAGGATTCCTGAGTCAACTCATCGAACCGGTTGAAGACGTCTTCACTCACGTTCGATTTGACAATAACGGCCTGCATCAATCCAGTGCCGTCCCGGATCACAAGAAACCTAATCTTTCCGCTTGACCGTTTGGTGTATACCCATCCCGAAATCGTAACAGTTTCGCCGACACAGTGAGAAAGATTTTCAACATATATTCGAGAACCCATGAGAAGACCGCATCCTTTCAAAAAATACGCAAAAATATACAAAACTTAGGGCACATCCACAAACACGAAATCCCGCGCGGGGCGGGATTTCAACTGCCTATTCTTTACTGCTTACTTATTCCAGCTTTCCACTCTAACTCATTTCCATCATCCGTTGGATCGGGAGCAGCGCCCGCTGGATCAATTCCGGCGCCATCGTTATTTCCGGTGATTTGTTTTTCATGCAGAGATACAGTTTTTCCATTGTATTCCGTTTCATGTGCGGGCATTCATTGCATGCGCAGTTTGCGTCGGGGGGGGCGGGAATGAACACTTTCTCCGGCGCGCTCTTTTGCATTTGATGAATAATACCGACTTCTGTAGCGATAATAAATTTCCGTGCAGAGCTTGACTGAACATAGTTCAGCAGGGCGCTCGTCGAGCCGATGAAATCCGCACGCGCCAGAAGCGACTCCTCACATTCCGGATGAGCAATCAATTTTGCATCGGGGTGTTCCATTTGCAACCCGATGATTTTTCTCTCGCTGAACGTCTCGTGGACAATACAACTCCCGTTCCACAGCAACATCCGGCGCCCCGTCTTTTTCGCCAGGTACGCTCCAAGATTCTTATCGGGTGAAAACAGAATCGGTTTGTCCTTCGGAATTTGATTGATGATTTTCTCTGCGCTGCTCGAAGTGCAAATAATATCGCTAAGAGCTTTCACCTCCGCCGAGCAGTTAATGTACGTAATTGCGACATGGCCGGGATGCATCTCCCTAAATTTCTTAAAATCCGGCGCCGGACATCCCTCCGCGAGAGAACAACCGGCCTCAAGGTCCGGCAGCAAGACTAATTTATGCGGATTAAGAATCTTTGCAGTTTCCGCCATAAAATGCACTCCGGCAAAGACGATGACTTCCGCATCGGTAGCCGCCGCGCGCCGCGCCAACTCAAGGCTGTCGCCGACAAAATCCGCGAGATCCTGAATTTCGGATTCCTGGTAATAATGAGCAAGAATAACGGCGTTTAGATCCTTCTTCATCCGGAGAATCTCCCGCTCAAGATCGAGAGGTACTTCCACCACGTTTGACGCTCTATTTTCAGCAACACCAATCATTTCGTCTCCGAATTAGCAACCGTCGCTGCTGCAATCAAGCGATCGGTTTTCCAACATATTTTTCCATCGCCGTTGTGACCGCCGCCTGCACTTGTCTGATTGTTATGGACGTAATGAGCGAATCGTCTGCCCGGACTGCAAAGTGCCGGGCATGGGGCGGTTTCCAAATTGCAGGATCACTCAGCGAATGAAACGAAATCGTCGGCACTCGCTGTGACGATGCAATATGAAGAATTCCAGTGTCGTTACAAAGGATGAAACTCAGATGTCTTATAAAGGCAGCCATAATGCGGAGCGGCATCATAGGCGCAGAATATAATTTGTGATGGACAGTTGACAAAATTACTTTTCTCCGTTCGATTTCATTAGGACTAATGATAAGAACAATTTCCACATGATACGTTTCTATCATCCAATCAATAACAGAGGAGAGTTTTTCAAGAGAAAAGCACTTTGAAGGATTCAAAGCGCCGAAATGCACGCCGACAACCGTTTTGCCGGGAGTAATCGCCAGCGACTGATATGTTCTTTCCGCTTCATTCACCTCTGCATCGGTTAAAACAAGATCGTACTCAAAATCGTTCTCATCGGCTCCCAGCGCGCGAACGATGTCAAGATTGCGTTCGATTTCATGCTTTTGTGCAGAAGAACGGAGGGCGGGAACATTGTAAATTTTTTCAGCCTGCGACGGATCGAGCAAAAGATGGTCGGGGCCGACGATATAATTTGCTCCGCTCAAAAGTGCGATAATATCCGAAGAAAGCGAGCGGGAAATCGTATTTAGGACAATTGTGCAGTCAAAGTCGTTCCGCAACGATTTCCAAAACGCGATCAATTTACGTACATTCCATCGCCATAATTTTTCGTAGAAAACAATGACTTCATCGACGTACGGATTGTTCTCAACGACCGGAGCGGTGTATTCGCGAACCACGACGGCAATGAATGCGCGGGGAAACTTTCTGCGAACCGCCCGAAGAGCCGGCGTGGCAATCAACAAATCGCCGAGCTGGTCATGCTGGCGAATAATCAAAATGCGGTTGAAAGAGTCAATCGGCAGTTGAGAAGATGGATACTGCGTTCCGGAGCGAAAGGCAATGATCAAGCGGAGAAGAATTCGCTTTAGGGGGGATTCAAGAGATCGCATCGAATGACGTCATTTTCAATAGATCACTTTTTGTCCGTGATGTCCTCAAAATCCGCATCCTGCACGTTATCAAATTGCTGCTTCGCATCCTTCTTTCGAACGGTCCCTTGCGGTTTTGTCGTCGTTTCGAAAAAAGGCCTGACGATTTGCAACACCACACCGAGTATTTTCGCCAGGATGTAAATACAAATTATCCAAACAATAAACCGAAGCATAACGCCGTTTACGCTTTCTTTGAGCGCGGATTGTAATATTCGACTGCAGCCCGGTTGGGCCGAAGAATCTCATTGTATAACTCTTCGAAGTCGTTTTTGTCCTTCACAAAGTCGAGCTCAGTGGAATTGACTATCAACAGGGGAGCGCTTTTGTAACGGAAGAAAAAATAGTTGTACGCTTCGTTCAGGTCTTTAATGTACTCTTCAGACATGTTTTCCTCATATTTCCTGCCCCGGTCTTTAATATTCCACATCAACCGTTCCACACTCGATTGCAGGTAGACCACCAGATCGGGCACCGGAATATTCTTTTCGATCGAACTGACAAGGGTCTCGTATAACCGCAGTTCATCGTCGCGCAAATTGAGGTACGCAAAAATTTTGTCCTTCTCAAAAATATAGTCCGTGACCAGCGCGCTGTGAAACAGATCCGCCTGGAACAAATCTTGCTGCTGCTTATACCGGCTGAGCAGAAAAAAAATCTGCGTCTGGAATGCATAATGGTCGGAGTCTTCGTAAAAGCGTTCCAGAAACGGGTTTTCTTCGAATTGTTCGAGGACAAGCCGTGCATTGAGCCGTTCGGAAATCATTCGCGCAAGGGAAGTCTTTCCCGCGCCGATAACTCCCTCTATTGCAATATAGCGGACATCCGCATGGTGTACCGGCACCATTACTCCTTCAGAGTTGTGATAAGCGAAGCTGTCATTTGTGCCGAAAGTTCGACGGCATTTGTGTCACGACATTCAGCGAGCAAATCCTTCATGGTTGTATGCACTACCGGGTGAACCGTCGCCGGCGCTATTTCAGCAAGAGGTCGGAGAACAAATTTGCGATTGACCATTTCAGCATGCGGAATAACGATTGCCGCTTCGTTGATTATGAGTTCACCAAACAACAGAATATCAATATCTATTTCTCGAGGCCCCCAGCGACTCCTCTCCAATCGTCCGATTTCCTTTTCAATTAATTTAATTCCGGAGTGAAAAGCCGCCACTCCGATGGACGTCTGCGCCCACACAACAGCGTTGAGAAAATCGCCCTGATTCTTTACTCCAACCGGCTCGGTCTCATACACGCTCGATACTTTCACGACGCGAGTTGCCGGAGCCGCCCGCAGTTTTCGCACCGCCTCGGCAAGGAAAAAAATTCTGTCGCCGACGTTTGAACCGATTCCCAGAAAAACATTTTCCATGGGAGTCTCTATGTCTGTTCACCTCTGTCGGATTCTATCTCAACTTCTACATGGTCAATAATGCCGTGTACTGCCGCTCCCGGCTTGCGGATTCGTACTATCGCTTTTTCGACCGCAGAAAACTCTTTTAGAATACCTGCTGCAATAGTTTGAGCAAGCGCCTCGATGAGAAAATATTTTTTCCCAACGACGGTTTGCTTCATCACGCCGTACACTTTCTCGTAATTCACCGTCTGGAGCAAATTATCTTTTTCTTTAGCGCCTGAAAGATCGCAGTGCAACTCAACATCGACTTCGAACTTGCCCCCGAGGGTTTGTTCATCCGACATCACGCCATGGTAGGCATAAAACACCGCATTGTGAAGGCGAATAATGTCAAGTTTTTTCATAGTGTTGTTGTGCTAAAAAGCGATGTAGATCCATTGTTACTTCACGTTTTATTAATCTTTTCCCAGGTATCCCGCAAGGTGACCGCACGATTGAAAACGAGCGCGCCATTTTTCGAATCTGAGTCCACGCAGAAATAACCGAGGCGCTCGAACTGAAAGCGATCCTGGGGAACGGCGGTCGCAAGGCCCGGTTCAACCTTGCACGACTTCAACACCTCCAGCGAGTTTGGATTGATGAACTCTTTCCATGTGTCGCCCTCCGGATATTCAGCAAGAAACAGCCGGTCATATAGACGCGTTTCTGCGTTCACTGCATGAGAAGCCGAAACCCAATGAATGGTCCCTTTTACCTTCCTCATACTTTGGGGGGATCCGCTTTTTGTCTCAGGATCGTACGAACATCGCAGTTCCAGAACCTCTCCAGTCTTTTCATCCTTCACGACACCGACACATTTGATAATATACGCATACCGCAAACGGACTTCAGTCCCCGGCGACAAGCGGAAAAATTTCTTCGGCGGGTCTTCACGGAAGTCATCGTGTTCGATGTAGATGACCTTGGAGAATGGGACATTCCTCGTTCCCATCGCTGAATCCTCGGGATTGTTCACTGCGACAAGTTCTTCAACAACTCCTTCCGGATAGTTTTCGATCACCACTTTGAGCGGACGAAGAACCGCCATCACACGGGGAGCGTGTTTGTTCAAGTCGTCGCGCAAGCAATCTTCCAGCCACAGAGCATCCGAAGTATTCTCCCGGCGCGCAACTCCCACCCGATCTGCAAACGTCCGAAGAGATTCCGGCGTAAACCCCCGGCGGCGAAGTCCGGAGATTGTCGGCATCCGGGGATCGTCCCAGCCGTTGACGTAGCCTTCTTCCACAAGCTGCAATAGTTTTCGTTTGCTCATGACGGTATACGTCATATTCAACCGGGCGAACTCTATTTGCTGCGGATGATGGAGTCCCAATTCTCCGAGGAACCAGTCGTACAACGGACGATGATTTTCAAACTCAAGCGTGCAGATTGAATGCGTAATTCCTTCGATCGAGTCACTCTGTCCATGCGCCCAATCGTACATCGGATAGATGCACCATTTGTCCCCGGTGCGGTGATGCGTCGCAAATAGAATGCGGTACATGACGGGGTCGCGCATATTGATATTTGGCGAAGCCATGTCAATTTTGGCGCGGAGTGTGCGCGATCCGTTCGGAAATTCTCCGACGCGCATACGCGCGAATAGATCAAGATTTTCCTCAACAGTCCGGTTGCGGTAAGGGCTTTCTTTTCCCGGTTCGGTGAGCGTTCCTCTGTACTCCCGAATCTCATCGGCACTCAGGTCGCAGACATATGCCTTTCCTTTTTTTATCAAACGGACGGCATACTCGTGGAGCTGCTCAAAGTAATCGGAAGCATAGTACAGCCTGTCCTCCCAATCGAACCCAAGCCATCGGACGTCCTGCTTGATCGATTCGACGTATTCTTGTTCTTCTTTTGCCGGATTTGTATCATCGAAACGCAAGTTACAAAAACCGCTGTAATCTCTCGCGAGTCCGAAATTGAGGCATATCGATTTCGCATGTCCGATGTGAAGGTACCCGTTAGGTTCGGGAGGGAACCGTGTATGCACCTTTCCGCCAAATTTATTTGTTTTCAAGTCATGGTCGATGATTTCGCGGACGAAGTTTTTCCGCTCCGGCAGTTCGCCGCTGGTTTTATCGTCATCAACGCTCTTTTGTTTCTCAATCGTTGTCATGATAATCTTTCAATTGCTAAACTGATTCTCCTTATCGTTTCTTCTTTACCGAGAACGAAAAGAATATCAAATAATCCGGGGCCTGAACCCACTCCTGATACCGCCAGGCGCAAGGGGTGAATCAAGTCGCTATTGCTGGCCTTCATCGCCGCTGCTGCCCGGTGAAGCGCTGCTTCATAGTCTTCCTTTTTCGGGTTTTCAAGATGAGAGAATTCTTCTGCCAGTTCTTTTAATTGAGCCGGCGATTCTTGTTTCCATCGTTTCTTTTTTACATCCTCATCGTACAGTGAAGGAGCTTGGAAAAAATACGGACTCTTTTCAATGAAATCTTTCACGAACGTCACTCTTTCCCGCATGGCGCTAATGACGTTCAGCAGATAGGCGTCACTATAATTCTTGCCGCCGAAACCCGATTGCGCCAATTGGTCTTTAAGAATTTGCAGCACCTCCGCATCGGGTTTCTTCCGAAGATGTTCAAAATTGAGCCAATCGAGTTTTTCGATGTTGAAAACAGCGCCCGAATTCCCAACGCGCTCGAGAGAAAATTCTTTTGAAAGTTCCTCAAGCGTGAACAATTCTCTCTCGTCGCCCGGGTTCCACCCAAGAAACGCGACAAAATTGACGAGAGCTTCCTTGAGGTAGCCCTTCCGGCGGTAGTCCTCGACTGCGACATCACCCTGACGTTTGCTCAACTTTGATTTGTCCGGATTGAGCAGCAGCGGCAAATGAGCAAATTGAGGCACTTCCCATCCGAAATGATTGAACAAAATCACATGTTTCGGCGTGCTTGAAAGCCATTCCTCTCCCCGAATAACATGGCTGATTTTCATACAATGGTCGTCGACAACCACCGCCAGGTGATACGTCGGATAGCCGTCAGATTTGAGAATCACCTGGTCATCAAGAATCTTGTGGGCTATGGTAACTTCGCCTCGAATGATGTCGGCAAACGTCAACTCGCCCTCGAGAGGAACCTTCATGCGAATG
Organism: uncultured Chitinophagaceae bacterium; assembly: GCA_964642725.1. Lineage (GTDB taxonomy): Bacteria > Bacteroidota > Ignavibacteria > UBA10030 > UBA8401 > JAGVPT01. Next base: position 2,787 of record CAZXQG010000091.1, on the reverse strand, counting down.
ACATGTTGTTCGCCTTGTTTGAGTTTGCCGGCAATTTCTTTTTTGGGAAGATCTCTGCAGTGACGGTCATACGATGTCGTCAGCTTTGCAGCGAGTTGTTTTTCGCGCACTTCCTTCAAACGTTCGGGCGAACAAAAACAATAGTATGCTTTCTCTTCTTCCACCAATTGATGCGCGTACTTCTGGTACAGATTGACCCGTTGCGATTGAATGTACGGTCCGTAGTCTCCTTCCCGTCCGGGACCTTCATCATAGTGGAGGCCGGCCCATTCAAGCGTGTCGATAATATTCTGCACCGCGCCGTCTACCTTCCGCGATTGGTCGGTGTCTTCTATGCGAAGAACGAAGGTTCCGCCTTCCTTTTTCGACAACAAATAATTATACAAGGCCGTTCGCAATCCTCCGACATGCAAGAATCCAGTCGGACTTGGAGCAAATCGCGTACGAACGGTGCTCATGAAGTGTTCTCGCTATTAACAGAATATCGATATGATAGAGCCCGCCGGTACTCCTCGGCGGGTTGGGAACAGAACGCCTTCAAGGCCGCGAATTTTCAACATTGACTGAGAGCCTGTTCTCTGCTGAAAGCTAACATGGCGCCCGGAAGAAACTTGTAATTAAAAAGATAGCAAACTTTTGATGGGAACGCAAACAACCGGCGAATCCCGGAGAAAAACTTCTTCACTCTTTTGATTTCGCTTGTTGCATGAGAAACGTCATTAACCGCGAGGCGGGCACGCGAGGGTTGAAAGAAGTATTATCGCTTAGGTACGACACAAATTTCCCCTCGCGATACAATGATGGCGGACTCGGACAACTCTTATTGAACGGACTGAAGATCCCCCGTAATCCGCCGTACGGACAGTTTGGATTGAAGATGCTCGTGGGAGAGCCTTCGAAACCGTACTGGCCCCATGGATTGACGATCGAATGAGGATGAGACGTGTCAGCCCATACCAGTCCCAAATATGCCCCATCGGACGCGATGATGCGGCACCCTAAAAATTGAAAAAGATCTTCGTTTATCACGTGAGATTCTGCAGTATCCGGCTGGATAAATTCTGCCTCCACATTGGAATCCGGAACTTCAGCGTTCGTCTCCGCCGAATATTTTTCGTAAATATATTTTTCGAGAATCTTTGGCTCATTCACCTGGTCAAAAGCAATCCATTCCTTCTTATTCCCTTTGCGGTCAAATTTGTATGTATTTTTGAAAGACCGATCTTTCTCAATACCGGACTCTTCGACAACATCCCCCCTCTTATCATACTTATAGATGGCGCTATAAGCTATGCGGCCGTCAGACGAATAATCAATCTCTCTGAACAAGTTCCCCTGCCAATCGTACTCAAACGTCGACCGTGCCTTGATACTGCTATCAGGCTTATAAATGGTCTCGGCTGTTAAGTTTTCAAAATTGTCATAAACAAAAACAATCCGGTCGGCAATTTTATATTCCGCTGAATCTAGGTTGTCAAAATCCCTCCCATATTTCGCCAATTCTATCATGTTGCCGTTGTTATCATAAGTATACGAGTACCGCGCAACGCTGTTTTTTTGTTCGATTACGTTGCCGCTCGAATCGTATGCGTACAGTTCTTTCGAGAACAGCCTTCCATCTGCAAGATATCCTAAGCTCTCAACAAGGTTGTCATCCTTGTCATACACATAGATCCCCTTCCGGTCAACAGTGCCATCTTGTTTGTAGGAAACCATTTCTTTTTTGTCGTTCGCTGAGTCGTACCGATAAATCGTCTTGGTTTTGGCGTCCCCGTTTGTTGTAACTTCCTCAATCAGATTTCCATCACGATTATATCGGTAATTTGTTTTAGAGAATACAGTCCCGTCATTCTGATTGAATGTCGTTTCCTCTGTCTTATTGCCGTTGTGGTTATAGCGGACGGACGATATTTGAATCCCCTTCTTCTCCGGCTTGCCGAAGCTGTATTTGTATTTCCAAGTGGACATAGAAAAAATCTCGGACATCCTGACCCGTTGTCGTTCTTTCTCGTCAAGACGTTTTTCCTTCAGAATATCCTTCTTGCTCTTTTGCGATAGTCCTCCCCCAGCCAACCCTTCCCCAGCAAAGAGAAGAATGGACAGCAAAACGATAAGGCTGGAGAATAAACGTGGTTTACTATTCATCTACGGCTGCGGATACTAAAAAAGTCAAATGCGGGATAAGAAGTCTCATGAACTTCAATCACAAATTAGAAAATCAAGGCTGGTTTTTAATGTACTAAGCAGATAGTTGCTATTCAACTCAATTTTTTTCTAAATGCCATGAGAAAGAGCCTGCTGTTATTCTCAGAACTCGTTTTTCCTGAAGAAAATCACGCCGAACTGGATCTAAATTATTCTTCTAACAACTATCGAGGAGAATCAATTACGTAGGTCAAACACCCGACAGCGGAAAAATGGCTGATCACCAAGAACAAGAGAAAGCTCGTATCAGGATGAATGCTTGTCATTCACTTCTTGCGAAGAAGTTAAGCCATCGCACAAATCTTCGGTGCAAGCGTTCATCGATTGCCACTAACCTACTTGAATATGCGATAAAAATCAAGACGGTGAAGTCGCTCTAACGAATTTTGCCTTCACAGGTCAACACATAGCCAATTGCGGCATTTCCAAAGTTCTTCTTGTTTTCCCCCGCCTACTTTCGTACCTTTTAGAATTGGAGCGCTGGCAGAACGGTCCGCCAGAAAGAGGCGGATTTCTCCCGTCAGGTGAAACCTGACGGGATCAACTATTGCATCATTTATTCTTGGAGAGCTGGCAGAACGG
>CAZXQG010000090.1:0-10588 GCA_964642725.1 uncultured Chitinophagaceae bacterium | reverse complement strand
GGGAACGAGAAAGCGCTTGAAGTAATAGTGTCTAGCGTGAAACTGTAACACTACCGAATCGTCTCACAAACGTCATGCTCTTCTCCCTTCGACGCTCCCGACTTCGTCGGTCACTCAGCGATGCTTCCTCCGGGACAACCCGCCTTGCTCAACATTATCCGAACTATTATAGACTTCTACAATTTCCCCGCTACGACTGCCACGTCTTTCATCGTATGTACGACTCCGCCGGAAGAGTCGAGCGCTTCAAACAGTATGATATACATTCCAATTCTCACGCGATGATCGTTGTCGTCGAGACCGTTCCAGATGACTGTTCCCGAAGAGGCGGCGGGTTCGTTGTTAGCGAGCGTTCGCACCAGCCTTCCCTGAACATCGAAGCACCGTACGCGGATCATCGATGTCGTTGACGGTAAAGAATATTGGATAGCGAGAAAGTCTTCAAAACCGTCGTTGTCCGGCGAGAACGGGTTGGGCGAAAGCGTCAGGTGTGCAGCCGATGGAATCGATACAGTAAAAATGCTGTTGCGCTGACCGGGCGTTCCACCTCCCGGAGCGATCGACGAACTCCAATTCCTCCGGTCGTTGCTTCCGATGGCGGGGTTGACGCGCTCAAGAGATTTTCCGGTCGTAGGTGTGTTCAGTGCGGGATTGTGCCACGACGGAGAATACCGCACGCTGTCTATTTGAGTGTTCGTCATGTCGGCAAGAACGATATCGTCGCCGGAATTATTGAGCGACAGATCTTTATTCACGATGATAAGTTTTCCCGCCGGCAGATGAAGAAGAAAAGGAAATTGAACGATGAGCGTCGAGTCTGCTCCTATCACGGCATAGTCATTCGGCGGAAGGAGCAACGGACTGTCTGAAATCCGGATTGTTGTCCTCCTCCCGGAACTCGACGGGGCATTCATCATTGTCCAGCCCTGGAGGCTGACAGTGTCCGCGCTCCGATTGAACAACTCGATAAATTCAGAACGGTTCGGGAGCGGGTCGTACATTATTTCGTTAATAACAACCGATTGCGGTTCAAATTTATTCGCTGCCCGCACGACGAACGAGTTGTTTGAACTCCGTTGATCCCGAGAAAAATCAACCGCACAAATAATAGGGATTATGCCGTGGATCGTTGCCCGCCAATCACATTGAGCTGTCATTGAATCCCCCGGCAGAAGAGCTCCGGCATTGATGCTTTGAATCAGCTCGCCGCGCGACGCAGCGCTGTCGCCGTTTGCATCGTAATAAAAGCGGATGCAAAATCCGCTCGCCAGGTTTCTTCCCATATTGCGGATGACCGCCATTACATGGATGCCGCCATCGAGCATCGCTGCGCTTGCACTTGTAACCGCCAGATCAAAAATTTTTTTTGCCGAAGTATTTTCGATTCCGGGTGTCGGCTGAGAACTTTTCCAATTCGCCGAATCTACCGACGATGAAAAATAATCTATTCTCTCCAACGACATGCCGTTGGTGCCGCCCCACGACGGCTTGTACCAAACGCTGTCCATCATAATACCTCGATTATCATACAAGACAACGGCGTCGGGCGTGGTGTTGTTCAGCGCTGAAAATGATGCAACAAACACCTGGCTCGAAATTGAAAAATAGTTCCTCAACGTTGAATCCGATGCCGCTACAAAATACGTACCCGGCTGAACGATGCATCGCGAATTGACGAGCACGGCTCTCGATTTTACGTTTGTGTCGGAAATCTTCCATCCGCCGATATCGATTGCGCTGCTGCTTGCATTGTAGAATTCAATCCATTCCGGCATATTTCCCGGCGGCGCGTACATGATTTCATTAATAACAATTGAATGCCGTTCCACGCCGACTGCAAACGAAAACGCCTGCGTGTTGTTTGTAGAATCGTCATCCCGCTGGGCTTTCACGACGACAAAAATTCGCTGCACTCCCTGCGATCTAATGACCACCGAATGTGTGGCGGTTTGGGAATCCGAGGGCGACAGCGAGCCAATGTGCTCTTCCCCGATAAGCTCGCCCAGCTGCGGAATTGAATCGCTGTTTGCATCAAGAAAGAATTGCGCGGAAATATTCGACACCGCCTGACGGCCGCAATTCTTTATCGCCGCTGCAATGACAACCGGCTGCCCGGCAACCGGAAACGGGACCGGAAGAAATATTTTTTCAACTGCCATGTCGTATTCTTTTTTTGTCAGGCTGTTCACGGCTCCCGGCGTCCCTCCAAGCGGATGGCGAGAACTTCCCCAGTTGCTCGGTTCGTTTGATCCCGCTGCCGTGTCGATTCGTTCGAGAGACCTCCCGCCCGTTCCGCCCCATGACGAGTTGTACGCAACGCTGTCAATCGCACGCCCAGTTGGGTCGATGATAACGACGGCGTCGAAATCGTTGTTTAACGTTGGTAGAGCGGCTTTGATAACGGGGGCATGCATCGAGGGATAATAATTGAGGATTGAAGAATCCCTGGCGACGACAAAGAACTGCCGCGGGAGAATGCCCTGGGATGGGGAACTCAGCGTAGCACGGGAGGTTGAATTGTCTCCGATTTTCCATTGCGAAAGTGAAATCGTATCGGCGGAATTGTTGACACATTCAACCCATTCGGGGCCTCCGGACGGCGCATACATGATTTCGTTGACAAGTATTGACCGCGGGACGTAGCCGGCAAAAATTGTTTTCAACAAAGTATTGTTTGTCGTATCCTCATCCCCGGGAAGAATTAACCGCACAATGAATCGATGGCTGCCGGGAGAAATGGAAAAGGCGCTGAGCGTGAATATTGCCGAGTCGGCGAGGCCGAAAAAATAAGTCACCGGCTTCTCGTCCACTTTTTCTTCCGCCATTTCTACGATGCCGGAATTTTTATCATCGAATAATTGCAGGGTGAACGACAACGAACCGCCGAGTGCCCGGTTGGCGACACCCACATTCACGGTAAGAGTTTCACCCTCACGCACGTCCGCGGGATCAATGCGAATACCGGTAATCGCAAGGTCGAGCTTTTTCTGCACCGTAATTTTTACGTTGTCAATCCTTATTGTTCCTGCAGCGCCGGTTCCGTTTCCCACTACACGCCATCGAAAACGAACATTTTGCTTTCCGCTCAACAGCGGCGGCAGCGGCAGGCTGCGCGGTACGTAGTTCGTGGTGCCCATATTTCTGAGAGTGTCGCATATGCGGATTGCCGACACCGTGTCGTTATTGAGCAGGGCTTCGACAAGAACTCCGGAATTGTGCGACGATGTTCGACGCTCATAGAACTCCAATGTGCCGGCAATTTTTCCGAAAAAATTCATCGCCGGAGAGGTAAGGCTCTGGGCTATTTTTGCGTCTGTTGAAACGACGGCGTTTGGCTTGCTCAACGGCGATGAAGCCGATGTCGAAAAATCTCCCGAAGAAGATTTGTGGACGCTCGTCGACCAACCGGCAGGTAGTCCGGGCACGGCAACCGTATCGAATGTTTCAATGAAAGGAAAAGACGAACCCTGAGCGAGAAGGAGTGATTGAGTAAACCAAAAGAAAATTGCGGAGTAGAATAACGCTCTCGAAATCATGAGGCCCCCCTGATGATTGCAGATTGATGGATTATGTCCTGGTGCGGATTAGGGGATCGGGATATTAATCCGCCATGCAGAACATGTAAGATATTTTAGATTGCTTGGAAGAACAGGGGAGATTTTCACAAACGCACCGCCGCGGCACTATCACCGCCTTAGTTTTCCCTCAATTGTCGCAAGAAGCAATTCATTGTCGAAAGGCTTGGAAAGAAATCCGTCAACGCCGAGCCTCATCCCCGCGCGGACTATATACTCGTCGCTTTTCCCGGACATCAAAAGAAACGGTACCCCGTCAAAGCGCCTGTTATTCCGTATCTGGTTGTAGAATTCAAACACCCCTTTGGTCGGCGAGGGAAACATCACGTCGGAGAGTATCAAATCGGGCGTCTGTTTCTCCAGAACCGCCAGCGCAGATTCCACCGATTCGGCAATAAGCACTGAGTACCCGTGCCTGCGGAGAATAGCAGAATACGTGAGGAGGGTCGTTTTCTCATCGTCGACAACAAGAATCGTTCCGAGCGAGGGGGGGGACCGCCGTGCCTCCAGAATTTTTGCTTCGGCGGCTTTGTGCTCTTCCATCGTAATACCGTACCGTTTCCGCATCAACTCCAACACCCGTTCTTCATTTTCGCTGACGACGCCGTCGTGCAAAACGATACGCAGTGCTTGAACGTACGCTTCGGTCTTAATCTCTTTTTCCAACCGTGTGTGTTCTTCGTCGGTAATGCTGAACAAGCTGCGAATTTTTTTCAATTCGGCGGCTTCTTTCTCTGTAAGAATGCCGTCGAACCACATTTCATCCAGAATTTCGTGGTACATCTTCAGCCTTCCTTCCAATTGCTGCGAGGCTTCAATAGGAACAGGCTTTGATGTTTGAGGCGATGGCTTTTCAGGAGGTGCCGGCGGAACGGGCGCAGCTGCTGGTGAAGTGGGAGGAGCTGGTGCAGGTCTTGGCGGAGGAGCGGCCGGCGGAGCCGGTTTAGGCGCCGGCGGTGCCGCTGCCCGTTTGATAGGGGAAACTGCCGGTGCGGGAATCGGTGTCGTCCCCTTCTTCATTAACATTTCAATGGTCTGTGAATACGCCTGGGCAAAATGATTGGTCGGATCAAGGCCAAAAACTCTTGCAACTTGTTCAAGAGCACGTTCATATTGCTGGAGTTGAATAAATCTATCCGCCTCCCTCAAATACTGGGATATCAATTCAATCTTCTTATCGAGGGTGAGGTTTTGAGTATAGGTGCGCGCTTGAGTTACCGAGTCGGCCCTTTTTTGCATCGTGCGGATACGGTCCAGCATCGAGCGCCCCTGGTAATTATCGGGGTCGCTTTGCAGTACGCGTTCAGTCTCGATTAATGCATCTTCGTAGCGGCCGGCAAGAAAGTGTTCGTCGGCGATCCGGAGATGCCGGTAGATGCCTTCTTTTGTGAGCGGGGCAACGACGGGGTTTCGGGCGGATTCCTCTTCCTTTTTCTGAAGAGAACGGATTCGTTCTTGAATGGTTCGTCCCTGATAATTTTTCGGGTCAATCTGAAAAATATAATCGACTTCAAGCAATGCATCAGTGTAACGTTGGGCGCGAACGAAGTCCTCGGCATTACGGAGATGTTTGGCGATTTTCTCGAGCGCTGGATTCATGGCTGCCGTTCTTTTTCAGTGGGAGATGTTTTGATGAAATAGATCAAAGATAACTTCCGCTGAATGAGTAGAGTAAGGTAGTTATACAAAGTCACAAATTCAACATCGCCGCCGGGGTTCGCACGAAAACGCCGATGTTTTAGCAACTTTCTTAAGAAATTTTAACAGCAACAGACCGGAATTATTCATATTTTGTGTTCGAATAAAACTCCTTCTACCGTTATTTTTTTGGAGAGATGTTTGAAAAAAATAGCCGTTATCTTCGGCACACGCCCCGATACCATAAAGCTCGCTCCTATTATCATAGAGCTGAAAAAAGAAAAGAAATATTTCGACACGGTGACTATTGCCACCGCGCAACATCGGCAGATGCTGGACCAGGTGCTGGACGTTTTCAAAATAGTCCCGGACTTCGACCTCAACCTCATGCAGCCGAAGCAGTCGCTCGCAACCCTCACGCAAAACACGATTTCCGCGGTAGATTCCGTGCTCGAAAAAGAAGCGCCGGATATGGTGCTCGTCCAGGGCGACACAACATCGACGTTTGTCGGAAGCCTGGCAGCGTTCTATAGAAGAATTCCGGTGGGGCATGTTGAAGCGGGTCTGCGCACGAACGATAAAAGCAATCCGTTTCCCGAAGAGCTCAACCGGAGGCTGACGAGCTGTATTGCCGACCTGCATTTCGCGCCGACAGAAACGGCAAAGAACGCTCTGCTCCACGAGCATATCAACCGGAAAAATATTTTTGTCACCGGCAACTCGGTGATCGACGCTCTAAAAATTTCGGTGAAAAAACATTATGCCTTCGGCATCCACACGCTCAATCAACTCGTCTCCGAGAAGAAGCGTATCGTCCTCCTGACAATGCACCGCCGGGAAAACTGGGGCGAACCCATGCGCGACGCCTGCAGCGCTGTCAGGGAACTTGCCGAAACGTACACCGACATAAATTTTATCTTCCCCGTTCACCTCAACCCCGTTGTACGGGAAGTGGTGTACGGAACATTAGGCTCGCTCGGCAACGTTTTTCTCATTGAACCGCTCGATTATCTGGACTTCGTCAATCTGATGGCGAGGTCGTATCTGATCATCACCGATTCGGGGGGCGTCCAGGAAGAAGGACCGTCGCTCGGCAAACCTATTCTTGTCCTCAGAGAAGTGACGGAGCGTCCGGAAGCTGTCCATTACGGCACGGTCAAGCTTGTCGGCCTGGATGAGAAAAAAATTATCGCCGCTGCAAAGAAACTCATCGAAAGCAAATCGGCGTACGAAAAGATGGCGACTGCAACAAACCCGTACGGCGACGGACGTGCTGCTGAACGAACGGTGCAGGTCATCAAAAAATATTTCGGCCTTGCCGGGAATGTCATTCACGAATTTAAGCCACGGCAGGTGTCTCGATAGATGAAAAAGTATATCCGGCTATCATTCATCCTTGCGGCAATTGCTGCGTTCTCACAGCCCGGCAGCAGCCAGGAATATCCTCAAAAGAAAATCCTGATCGCCGTGGAAGGCAACACCGACCTGAAAAACTACGCCATCGGCGACGGACGCCAGCTTGCAGAATTGCTCGGACATTTCAACACCGCGGTCACGGTCAAAGGAGTGAACAAATACAACCCGGGCGAGGTAAATAATTTCGACTTTACGTTTTATATCGGTTTCAACCCGCGAGACTCTGTGCCGTCAAAATTTCTCGAAGATGTGCTCGCGACAAATAAACCGATAATCTGGTTGAACACCGGGATGATCGAATTCTCGAAAAAATATAATCTCCGGAAGAAATTCGGTTTCAGCGTTTCCACGCTCGACTCGCTCGACGACTTTGACATGGTGAAATCGGACAACAAGGTTTTTACCAAAGGGGAACCGAACGCAAACATCATTGAAATTTCGAACCGGCGGCTCGTCAGCGTCGTTGCGGTTGCCTACTCGACGAAGAAGCGGAAAGAAATCCCGTACATCATCAAGTCGAAGAATTTCATGTACATCGCGGATTCGCCGTTTGCTTCGGCAACCGAAAACGACCGTTATCTCCTCTTTGCCGATATGCTTCACGATATCCTCCACGAACAGCACGAAGAGTCACATTCGGCGCTGATCCGCATCGAAGACGTCGACCCGCTGCAAAACCCGGACCAGCTGCGCGACATCGCCGACATTTTGTCGGCACGGGGCATTCCGTTCCTCGTCGGCGTCATTCCGTTTTACGTCGATCCCGAGGCGGGGATCCGCGTCAGCTTGTCGGACAAGCCGGACTTCGTCGACGCGATCAAGTACATGGTGAAAAACGGCGGAACCATCGTTATGCACGGTGTCACACATCAATACAAAGGGACAACCGCCGTCGATTTTGAGTTTTGGGACGGCAGCACTGACAAGCCGATCAAGGACGAAACGGCGGAAGGGGACGCAAGAAAAATTGAAATGGGCCTTCAGGAGTTTATGAAAAACGGTTTGTCGCCGCTCATCTGGGAAACTCCCCACTACACCGCTTCCTTTACACTCTACAACACGGTTTCAAAATATTTCAGCTCGGCGATGGAGCAACGCCTGTCCATTGAAGACGCCGATTACAGCCAGTATTTTCCGTACATCATCAACAAGGATTTGTTCGGGCAGAAGATTTACCCGGAGAACCTCGGATATGTTCCGCTCAATCCGAACAAAGCCGAAAGCGAAGCGACCATTCAAACGATTATCAGGAACGCAAAGACAAACCTCTATGTCCGCGACGGATTTGCCTCCGTATTTTTTCATCCGTTCTTGGACCTCGACTTGCTGAAACATCTGGTGGATGGAATTGAAAAACTCGGATATACATACATCGATCTGCGCGAACAAAAAAACTGGGTGAAAACAAAGGACAGAATTATTCTAACGGGGAGCCAGAGCTATACCATCCATCTTGAAGACCAGTACCTATTCGAAGCCTACTACGACCATTATGGAGAGATCAAGAGCAAAACGATATCCGAGAAACGCCTGAAAGGGTCTATTACGAAGGCCATCGAGCTGGAGCCGGGCGAAGTATACAAAGCCGAGCCGACGGAATTCCGCGAACACCCTCTCTCCTTCTTCCAGAAAACGGAGTACAGCGTCGAAAAATTGTACGACAATGTCTTTGCAAAAGAAGAGACGTGGAGCGACATTCGCGCGGCCATCCTGTGGAATCACCACGTGAAGGGAGCCGCTTTTCACGATGAGTCGTCGTTAGCAGCGCTGCTCCGCAACGTCAACGTGCAGGTCGACACTTTCTTCATCGGCCAGCCGCTGAATCTGTCGCGGTACAACCTGCTCATCGCCCCGTACGCATTTATCGATTCACTGAAGCAGACGGATTACGACGCTATCAACGACTTTGTCGAAAGCGGCGGGAATATCATCACCGACACAAAGAACGACCTTGCCGAGGAACTCGGCATCAGTTTTACGCAAACGCGCATCCGGGTCAGCAGGATTCACGACCGCTATTTTCCCGAGGAGCGGATTGCGTGGCGGTATGCCGAGCTTGTCAGCAAGTTTGAAACCGAGGGCGTCGACGAAGTCTTCTGCGTCGACGATCTCACCGAAACGCCGATGGTGATCGGGAAAAAATTCGGCAAGGGAAAAGTGATCTACTTCAATTCATCGTTCGATTCGTACTCTCAGCACGGCTACAGCCAGTACCCGTTCGCGCTGGAGTACGTGAGAAAATATTTTCACCTCCGGCCGATTGTACGGCGCGAAAATTTGGAAATGTACTTCGACCCCGGATTCCGGAAAACATACAGCATCGAATCGCTGGTCAAACAATGGGTGAACGAGGGCATCCGCATTGTCCACGTCGCCGGATGGAACCAATTCCCGAAATATACCTACGATTACAAACGGCTCATCACGCTGGCGCACTCAAACGGAATACTGGTATACGCGTGGTTCGAGCCGCCGCAGGTGAGTAAGAAATTCTGGGACGAACATCCCTGGTGGAGGGAGAAAAACTACAAAGGAGAAGATATTCCGCCGATGTGGCGGTACGCCGTCGCTCTGGAGGATGACAGCTGCCTGGCGGTCATGGCGGAAGAGTACGCCAAAATACTCAACGACTACGATTGGGACGGCGTGAACCTCGCAGAGCTGTATTTCGAAGCGGGGAAAGGCTTCGAGAACCCGGAGATCTTCGCGCCGATGCATCCTTCCGCACGAAAAGAGGTCCGGAGAAAATATGGATTTGACCTCGACTCGATCTTCAGCCCGCTATCGCCGTACTTCTGGAAAACAAATCCCGCGGTGATGAATGCCGTCGTCGATTACAGAGTGGGGCAGCTGACACAGGCATATGAATCGTTCCTCTCGTCGTTCACGGAAATCGCGAAGCAGAAACCGGGGTTCCAGATCGTCGTGACGGCGATGGACGGTTACGGATCTCCCGAGCTGCGCGAATACCTCGGCGTCGACATGAATCAAATTATCGCGCTGCAAAAGAAATATCAGTTTGTGCTGCAGGTTGAAGACCCGGAAACTCTCTGGTCGACCGACCCGGCACGGTACATCGAGATGGGTAAACGATACTCTAAAATCCTCGGCGACAGCACGAAGCTTGCCTTTGACCTTAATATTGTAAACTTCCGGAAAAAAGAATCGATCATACCGTTTCCGACCTTGATCCAGACCGGAACGGAAAGTTTTTACCTTGTGAAGGCAGCCGCGCTCGGAGCGCCGCGGTTCACGATTTATTCCGAGTCGAGCATCAATCCGCAGGATATGGGTTTTCTTTCCAATGCCCTTGCGGCGGACGTCCGTTACCGCTACACGGACGACGGATACCAACTAAGCTCGCCGTATTCGTTCGTGTGCAAAATGCCGAAGGCGATTTCTGAAATCAATGTGGACAACGTACCCCTCTCTCCGTTCAGAGAAAATCTGTTCATCATCCCGGCGGGCAAGCATCACATCACGTTAAAGAGGGAGGCCGTGAACACATTCTCCACTCATGAACTCCAGGCAAAAATCATGTCGATCGCCGGAAACTTGCTTTCGGTGACGCACGGGCTGCGCACCATCAATTTTGACTACGAATCGGGGACGCGGGCGATCGCGTCGTTCAACGTCGCGCCGTCGTCGGTCAGGGTTGACTACCAGGAATATCCTTTCACCGTCATGAAGGGGAACGACTGCTTCAGCATTTTTCTTCCGCCGGGAAAACATTATGTCGAACTCGTTGCCGGTGACCAATTTTCGTTCGGCGTGAACGTTACAAGCCTCTGGTCAACGACGGCGATCGCGATCTTCGGCGTTCTCGCCGTCAGCGCTCTTTTTCTGATGTACGTTGCACTCAAAGTCGTTAAACGCGGTTACGCGCCAAGAAAGGTATCGTAAACCATGACAGTGTTAGAAGTCGACCTGAGTTTCCTCTTCGTCATCGCCGTCATTCT
>CAZXQG010000089.1:0-10914 GCA_964642725.1 uncultured Chitinophagaceae bacterium | reverse complement strand
ATCCTCCATGCCCTGGAGGACAAGGACACGAGCGCCCAGTTTACCGACCCGCTTGAGAATGAAATGATTCTCAACATGGGGCCGCAGCATCCGGCAACTCATGGCGTTCTGCGATTGCTTATCAAGCTTGACGGGGAAACTGTTGCGGCAGTGGTTCCGGAGCTTGGCTACCTCCATCGAGGATACGAAAAACTTGCTGAGAATTGCAGCTATCATGAGTTTATCCCCCACACTGACCGGCTCGATTACATCTCCCCGCTGATGAACAACACGGCCTACATCCTTGCAGTGGAGAAATTGTTGGGAGTGGAAGCCCCACGTCGCGCGCAGTTCATTCGCGTCATTATCTCTGAGCTTGCCCGCATCTCATCGCATCTGCTTGCTGTTGGCGCACTCGGGCTGGACATCGGAGCGGTGACGGTCTTTATGTGGACGTTTCGTGAACGGGAAAAATTGTATGACATTTTCGAAAATCTGACAGGTGCGCGATTTACCACAAGCTACACGCGCATCGGCGGAATATCACAGGACATGACCGCTGAAACGAAAGCCACGATTCAGGATTTTATCAATCGGTTTCCGGGAAACCTCGCCGAGTGCGAGAGCCTACTCAACAGAAACAGAATTTTTGTCGAACGAACTGACGGCGTGGGCGTCATTTCACGTCAAGAGGCAATTGCGATGGGGTTTTCGGGGCCTAACCTGCGAGGCTCCGGTGTCGAGCACGATCTCCGCCGTTCAAATCCTTACCTTGTATACGATGAATTGGATTTTAACATCCCGGTCATCCCCGACGGCGATTGCCTTGCCCGATACTACGTCCGTATCAACGAAATGAAAGAGAGCGTGCGCATCGTTCAGCAAGCGCTCGACAAGATTCCGGCCGGGCCGATCCACGCTTTCGAACCGAAAAAAGTCCTGCCAAAAAAGGAACGGGTTTACACAAAGATGGAAGAGCTGATTCATGATTTCATGATCATCAATTTTGGCGTTAATCCTCCTGTAGGCGAAATCTACCATGCCATCGAAGGCTCTAAAGGAGAACTCGGATTTTACATACAGAGTAAAGGCGAGGGGCATCCGTGGCGATTAAAAATCCGCTCCCCTTCATTCATGAATTTGCAGCTGCTTCCTCTTCTATTAAAAGGCAGAATGATATCCGATGTCGTCGCAATCATCGGGAGTATCGATCCCGTGATGGGAGAGGCCGATAAATAGTAGCTCTAGGCTTTTTGGCTATTATCTGTTAGCCATTAGCACTCGTCAAAGATTTTCGATCCGATGTCCAAATAAAAGCAAAAAGCTAATACCTAACTCCTCTCTTTGACTATGCTGACTGAAGAAAATCTCAAAAAAACTGAAGAGATCCGGAAGCGTTACCCCGCGTCTCAAGCGGCGTTATTGCCCATCCTATGGATTGCCCAGGATCAAGATGGCTGGATCTCCGAAGAGATGATGCGGTATGTCGGTAAACTTCTGGACCTTCCCTATGGACACATCCTCGGTGTGGTGACTTTTTACTCGATGTATCATTCCAAGAAGCAAGGCAAATATCACCTCGAAGTCTGCACAAACGTCTCATGCATGCTTCGCGGTTCGGATAAGATTCTGGAGGCGATCGAACACCGGTGCGGCGTGAAGCCGGGGCAGACTTCTGCCGACGGCAAGTGGACCGTGAGCGAGGTTGAATGTATGGGCGCCTGCGGCGGCGCCCCCATGCTGTCGATCGGAGAAGAGTACTACGAAAATTTGACGCCGAAAAAAACTGAAGATCTCCTTTCATCATTAAAATAAAACCATTGTCAAGGTTTTTGACCTTGACAATGTTCAGGTTCAAAGAACATGGAACGATACATCCTTCCTGAAATTCCAGATTATCATACGCTCGCGGTCTACGAGGAGCACGGCGGATATGGTGCGCTGAAAAAGGCGTTCAGCATGAAGCCGGAAGAAGTGACAGACGAAGTAAAAAAATCGAACCTCCGCGGACGCGGGGGCGCCTGCTTCCCGACCGGTTTGAAATGGACGTTCATGCCGAAGCAAACGACGAAGGCGAAATATCTCTGTGTCAACGGGGACGAATCGGAACCGGGCACGTTCAAAGACCGGCAGATCTTCGAATTCAATCCTCACTTGTTGATCGAGGGAACTGTGATCGCTTGCTACGCCATGGGAATTACGACGGCGTACATATATATCCGCGGTGAATACGGCAAATGGGTGAGAATGCTTCAAAAGGCGCTCGACGATGCGTACGCAAAAGGATACGTTGGTCAGAATATTCTCTCGACAGGATTTTCAACAAATATCTTCTTGCACAAAGGAGCCGGCGCATATATTTGCGGTGAAGAGTCCGCCCTCATGAATTCGCTCGAGGGACAGCGGGGCTATCCACGGGTGAAGCCGCCGTTCCCTGCACAAAACGGCGTGTGGGGATGCCCCACGACAATCAACAACGTTGAAACGATCTGCAATGCGCCTCTCATCATCAACAAAGGATGGGAATGGTATTCAAAGATCGGTGCGCCAAAACATCCGGGACCGATTCTCGTCGGCATCAGCGGCCATGTGAACAAACCAGGAGTCTATGAAGTGGCAACGGGTGAACTGCTGACGGATCTAATCTACCGGTATGCCGGAGGAATTCCGGATGACAAAAAAATCAAAGCGCTGATCCCGGGCGGATCATCAACAATGATTCTCCGCGGCGAATCGCTCGAAGGGGTTCGCATGGATGCCGATTCTCTGAAAGCTGCCGGCTCGTCCGTTGGCACTGCAGGGATGATCGTCATGGATGAAGATACGGACCTGATTCGCGTTATTACCCGCATCGCGAAATTCTATTACCACGAATCGTGCGGCCAGTGCACACCGTGCAGGGAAGGAACGGGCTGGCTCTGGAAGATTTTGAAGCGATTTGAAACGGGCAGCGCTCAAGAGTCAGATATTGATTTGTTGATGGACATTGCTAATAATATAGAGGGCAACACCATTTGCGCTCTGGGCGATGCGGCGGCATGGCCGGTGCAAAGCATGATTCGCCGCTTCCGTGACGAGTTTGAGAAGCGCGTGCCGAAGACCCGGAATGAGACTCAAGCTGCTGCACCGGTTGCCTCCTAAGGAACCTTTAGGATACGCCACTATCAATAATTAACTGAATGCCAGCCTTCTCTTCGCTTCAAAGAGTCAGCATCGCAGTTTGTTGTTCAGTAAGCATCCCGATTCTTCTCCTCTCCCAGCAATACCCTGTCTCAACTGAAACTCCGCAAATTCTTCCCGCGGGCGGCGTCCATGCCGAAGTTGGTTTCGGACGGTATGAGGACCAGACGTACCCGCTCTCCGGCCTGGAGGGTACATTAACGAAGCTCGGCATGCTCCGATTCGGTTTTTCGTACGATAACAATGTTGAACTTCAGTTTGACGGCACTCTTCTCGACCTCTTGGATATCAAAAGCAGGCATGCAGCATTCAACAGCGCTATCGCGACAACGAACTCTGTCACAGGGGACATCGGCGATTTCACACTCTGGACAAAATTTCGGTTGATTTCCGAATACCATTTTTTCTCAACAGTCTCGATTCGTTTCGGCGTTCAGCTTCCGAATGCTAGCAACGAGTCGGGTCTGGGCGTTGACGAATTTGATTTCTACTCTTCTTTCCTTCTCGAAAAACATTATGGGGGTATTCGATGGGTCGTGAACGCGGGTCTGGGGATTCTCGGCAACCCGGCCGTACTGAGCGACCAACACGATACTTTTATTTTCGCCTTCGGGAGTTATGTTCCGCTGGGGGATAAGTCAAGCATTGTTCTTGAAACAGCAGGACGGACAGGACATCAAGGCATCGGGGTATACCGGCTGACAAATGCGGACGCCGGCGTACAAACAGCAATCGCCGGCCTTTCGTGGAAACTCCTCGGTGTAATGTCGTTCTCTCGTTCGGATAACTCCAGAGGTGCTGAGATTGTTGTCGGGTATGATTTTGCAATCTTAGAAAATGTTGCGGGGGATAAATGATAGGTGTCTTTCCGAAAACTATTTCACAATGAGAGCATGAAACCGGTAAAACCCAAAGCGCTTACTCATGGAGACGTGATCGGCCTGATCTCGCCTTCCAGTGCCCCGACATCGCAAGAAAAAATCGACAAGGGTGCAGAATATTTAGAGGGACTCGGGTACCGTATTAAGCTTGGAAAGAATATCCGTGCAGTACGGGGCTTTCTCGCCGGCACCGACGAAGAACGCGCCGCCGATGTCAACGAAATGTTCGCCGATAAACACGTAAAAGCGATCATTGCCGTGCGAGGAGGATATGGAACGCCCCGGTTATTGCCTCTCATCGACTACCAGCTCATCAAACAGAATCCAAAAATACTCGTCGGCTATAGCGACTTCTCGGCGTTGCAGCTGGCCGTATTTACGAAAACTGGACTGGTCTCCTTTTCCGGACCGATGGCGGGCGTAGAGATGTTCAAAGGGATCGACCCTTTTACTGAAGAGCATTTTTGGAAAATGATTACGTCGACAAAGAAATTAGGCAAGATACATAATCCCGACTTGCGTTCGCTGAAATCGATGGGAAAAGGGAAAGCATCAGGTGTGCTGATCGGCGGAAACTTATCGCTTATTGCTTCGATTGCTGGAACGCCGTACTTGCCGTCCTTCAAGAATTCAATTTTATTCTTTGAAGAAATCGAAGAAGAGTGTTACCGGTTTGACCGGATGATGAACCAATTGGCTCTAGCGGGTGTCTTTAAAGATGTCAAAGGAATCATTGTTGGGGAATTGACTGACATAAAACCGTCCGATGAAACAAAACCGTACCTCACCGTTGATGAAATCATAGCCGACCATCTGTCTCTCCTTTCCAAACCCATTCTTACCGGTCTGGTGTACGGCCATGTTTCCCGAAAGCTTACGATGCCCATCGGAATTCGGGCAACTGTAGACGCGGCCCAATGTTCTCTGTCATTCCTTGAACCTGCCGTTCAATAGGAAACGTTTGGAAAGCTCCTGTATTAGATTTTTTGAATGTGTCAATATTGCTCACTTTTCTAGGAAATTTTTCAGAAGGTTTGCACTCAATCGTCAAGCTGGCTTACTTCCAAATATTCTATTTTTGCTTATGAGCGTTTATTTAGCTATCTTTTTTATCAAGGCTAAGAAAAGCGACGGCCCCACCTCTCTCCAAATTTGCCATACTAAAAAATAACATTGACGCAGAAGGAATATTGGGCGCTGCGGTTTTCCACGTCGAGACAAACGAAAATCGTGCATACAATAAAATTGTTTCAATTCACGTTCCATCGTATAAATCACACTCACCTTTAGGAGGTTTCTCATGTTCAGACAACTACTTGTTGTCATCTGCGTGGTGCTGTTCGTCGCGACCGCTCCGTTTGCTCTCGGTGCGGGTAATGATGCCGCGAAGGCGAAAAAAGTAACGGTTATCGTTACGCACGAAGTAAAGAACTACGCGTCTTGGCGAACGGCTTTTAACTCGGACGCACAAAACCGTACGGCTGCAGGATTTCAAATAATCGGCGTGTACACGGATGTGAAGAATCCGAACATGGTTACGGTCATCGGCAATTTCTCGAGCGCTGCCGCGGCGGATTCGTTCATGGTAAATCCCAAGCTCAAGGAAGCTATGGAAAAAGGCGGCGTAGTCGGCAAGCCTGACGTGAAAGTGCTTATTCCCGGTGCTAAGTAATTGTCTTTAATTCTTTGCTGATAAGGAAAGCTGCTCCAGCGAAGGCTGGAGCAGCTTTTTTTCAAGAAGTGTTCTTTGAACGATACTCCTGAAATCGCAGATTGAGAAAGAAAGGGTTAGGAAGCTTATGCGTATACGAAAATTTACCTTGGGCGCAATCGTTGTGTTCTTGACGAGTTTATGTTTCGGAACTGCAATTGCGCAAATGAGCCACACTGGTATGAATGACAGCGCCGTAACGAGGGCCGTTGCAGTGCTCCATCCGACAAAAGGCAATTCCGTGACGGGCATCGTCAGGTTTGAAGCGGTTTCGGGGGGTGTTCATGTTGTGGCAGACCTCACCGGATTAACTCCCGGGAAACACGGCTTCCACATACACGAGTACGGTGACTGCGGTGCGGAGGATGGAACTTCTGCCGGAGGACATTTCAATCCGGCGGGAATGTCCCACAGCTCCCCCTCAAGCAAAGAGAGACATGTCGGGGACCTCGGCAATATCGAAGCGGATAAAGACGGAAAAGCTCATCTCGATTATGTCGATACGATGATTTCGTTCAGCGGGAAAAACTCAATCATCGGCCGCGGCGTTGTTGTCCATGAGAAAGAAGACGACCTCAAAACACAGCCAACGGGCGCTGCCGGAGCGCGGGTAGCTTGCGGTGTTGTCGGAATTGCGAAATAAAAACGGGATTCATCTGCTAAATTTTTTCGAGCTGGTGCTGTAGGGAGCCAGGCGACCGGCCTATGTCTGTCTGCGAGGAAAAAAGATGATGAGAATCACCCTTGGCCCCGGAAATGATTGACAAATCAGTCATTTATGATTACATTCATCATCGAAACTTCTATGCATGGATAGCTCCCTTTGTTATCAATTGCGGTATTTGCTTCGGGACGCGGCTCTAATTTTCAAGCGTTAGCCGAAACAATTTCAAAAAAAAATATCGATGCAAAGATTGTTGTTGTTATCAGCAACAATTCTGACGCGGGTGCGTTGGCCCTCGCTCAAGCATTCCATATCCCGGCACTTCATCTCAGTCAGAAGCAATTTCCTTCGCAGGATGCGTTCACGAAAGCGATTCTTTCAGCACTTGAATCGCACGGCGCTGATTTTATTGTTCTTGCCGGTTATATGAAAAAAATTGACCCCGCTATTATCGCGCAGTACCGAAACCGTATCATCAATGTGCACCCGGCGTTGCTGCCGGCCTTTGGCGGGCAAGGAATGTATGGCCGCCGTGTTCATGAAGCAGTGATCGCGCAGCGAGCTTCAGTTTCCGGCGCAACCGTGCATGTCGTCGACGAAGAATTCGACCACGGGTTGATTGTTCTGCAGGAATCGATTCCCCTGGAATCGAACGATACGCCTGAAACACTTGCCGAAAAAGTGCTTCACATCGAACACAGGATTCTCCCCCGCGCCGTCGAACTGTTCGCCGGCAACAAAATTACTATCGACAACGGCAGCGTGCGCGTACACGACTGATTATCAACCGAAAGGATTGCATTGTTAAAGATTCGCCGGGCGCTTCTCAGCGTTTCAAACAAGGAAGGAATCGTCGAGCTCGCCTCAGAACTCCACCGCCTCGGGGTGGAAATAATTTCGACCGGAGGGACGCACGCACTCTTGGCGGCTTCAAATATTTCGGTGAAGCAGGTTTCGGAGATTACCGGCTTCCCGGAAATATTGGACGGCAGGGTGAAGACGCTGCATCCGGCAGTTCATGCCGGTCTGCTTGCTGTGCTCGACAATCCGGTTCATCGAAAGCAACTTGACGACCATCATATTCAACCGATCGACCTCGTCGTCGTCAATTTGTATCCGTTCAAAGAAACGATCGAGAAGACCGGCGTGACGACCGAAGAGGCAATCGAACAAATCGATATCGGCGGGCCGGCGATGATCCGTTCGGCCGCTAAGAATTATCGCTTCACGTGCGTGGTCGTAAGTCCAAAAAAATATTCAGGGCTCATCCGTGAACTGCACGAACGAAACGGCTCGATCAGTGAAGAAACATGTTTCACGCTGGCGACAGAAGCGTTCCAGCATACGGCGCATTACGATGCCGTAATCGCCGAGTATCTCCAGCGCAGAACACCGGAGCAACAAATTTTTCCCGAGACCTTTACTCTCTCGTTAAAAAAGATCTTCGATCTTCGTTATGGAGAGAACCCTCACCAGAAGGCCGCGTTGTACGGAGATTTTGAGCACTGTTTCAAGAAGCTCCACGGCAAGGAAATGTCTTACAACAACATCATCGATACGACCGCTGCGGTAAATTTACTTTCAGAATTCGCCGAACCGACGGCAGTGATCATCAAACATACAAACCCGTGCGGCGCGGGAAAAGGTTCGACAATTGCTGAAGCATATCAACGTGCGATAGCGACAGACCCGAAATCCGCTTTTGGTGGCATCGTAGCAGTCAACCGACCGCTCGATATGGCGGCTGCTGAAATGATCAATCAGATTTTTACTGAAATAATCATCGCTCCGTCTTTTCCCTCGGACGTTTTGGAATTTCTCATGAAGAAAAAGGACCGGCGGCTGATTCAACAAACCGGCGACGTCCGTTCCGTTATCGAACTTGACATGCGCAGAGTGACCTGCGGTCTGCTCGTCCAGACTCCGGACAATGCCCGCATAACGCCGGACGATTTGAAAGTTGTCAGCGAGCGAAAGCCGACCGACTATGAGCTGGAGGCGATGATTTTTGCGTGGAAGATAGCCAAGCATGTGAAATCCAATGCTATCATTTATGCAGCTAGAGATTGCACAATCGGTATCGGGGCCGGCCAAATGTCGAGGGTAGATTCGTCCAAGCTGGCCGTGCGGAAGGCGCAAGATGCTGGCCTCTCTCTGGCCAATACTGTTGTCGCCTCCGATGCATATTTCCCCTTTGCCGACGGATTAATTGAGGCAGTGAGAGCGGGGGCAACGGCCGTCATCCAGCCGGGAGGCTCGGTGCGGGATAGCGAAGTGATCAAAGCCGCCAATGATAACAATATCGCAATGGTTTTTACCGGTATCAGGCACTTCAAACACTGACCATCGGGCATTCAACAAGAATTTTCATATCCTTATGCCGTGAATTTCTTGTATTTGTTTGGGATTTAGAATTTAGATTTTCGTATTTTCCAGAGGCATCTTTTCAACTTTTAAACGTTAACACTAATGGGAATTCTTTCCGTCTTTTCTGCAGACCTCGCGATCGATCTCGGCACTGCGAATACACTGATACACATGAAGGGCAAAGGCATCGTTTTGAACGAGCCTTCGATCGTTGCCTTTGACCGCAACACAAAAAAAATCGTCGCTATTGGGAATGAAGCCAGAGAAATGCTCGGGCGAACGCACCGCGACATCCGCACGATCCGTCCGATGAAAGACGGCGTGATTGCCGATTTCGAAATAGCGGAGGGTATGCTGCGGGAATTCATAAAAAAAATCCATGCCAATTGGCTGCCGAGCCGCAGGATTGTCATTTGCGTTCCGAGCGGCGTAACAGAAGTTGAGAAACGGGCCGTGCGGGATTCCGCCGAGCACGCGGGAGCGAAAGAGGTCCACCTTATCGCAGAACCGATGGCAGCAGCGATCGGCGTCGGACTGGACGTTGATAATCCCGTCGGCAACATGGTTGTCGACATCGGCGGCGGCACGACGGAAATAGCCGTCATCGCGTTATCCGGAATTGTGAATGAAGAATCGATCCGCATTGCCGGCGACGAAATGAATTCTGCCATCATCCAGTTCTTCAAAAAGAATCATAATATTCTTATCGGTGAACGAACGGCAGAAGCAATTAAATGCGAAGTCGGCTCCGTGATGCCGCTGAAAGAAGAGGTAACGATTCAGGTCAAAGGGCGGGACCTCGTGAACGGCATTCCAAAAACGACGGAAGCAAGCTCTGTAGAAATCCGGGAATCGTTGAACGAGTGCATCCAACAAATCGTCGACGCGGTAAAATTAACGCTCGAACGGACGCCTCCAGAGCTGTCGTCGGATATTCTCGACCGCGGAATCATGCTGTCTGGCGGCGGCGCGCTGCTTAAAGGGTTGGATGAACGGATCCGGCTCGAAACAAATTTGCCGGTCCACGTCGCGGAAGACCCCCTTACCGCCGTGGTTCGAGGGACGGGTAAAGTTCTCGAGAATTTGAATCACTACTCCAAAGTGCTCATCAAGAACCGACGATATTAACAATTAACAATCAACAATGAACAAGTAACGATGAAAAGCATCTGCTCCCATGTTCATTGTTCATTGTTGATTGATCATTGAAAAAATGCAGCGCCTTTATCAATTCTATTTTCTTTTCAAAGAGTATATCGTTTTTTCCTTCCTCGTACTCGTTTCGATCGCTTTGTTAACCCAGAATGACAACGAACAGGTGCGGCGAATCCGTTCACTCGCCGTTGGAATGGTCGGTGCGTTTCAAAGCACAGTTTCGATTATTCCGAACGTTTTTGAAATGCAGCGCGAAAACGAAATGCTGCGGAAAATGAACGTCAACCTTGCAGATGAAGTCAACCAGCTCCGGGAAGCTCGCCTGGAGAACTTCCGCCTCCGCTCCATGATTGCGTTGAAAGAAACTTCCGCAACCAAACTCATCGCAGGAAAAGTTGTCGCCAAGAATCTCAACCTCCTTCGGAACACGTTGACAATGAATATTGGAGAAGACGAAGGTGTGGCAGTCGGCATGCCGATCGTAACCGGTGAAGGTCTTGTCGGCAGGGTAATCGCCGTCAGCGGCAATTACTCCGTCGGTCAGGCGATGCTGAACGCCGACTTCAGGGCCAGCGCCAAGGTTCAACGAAGCAGGGTCGACGGAATTATCGCGTGGGATGGAAGGTCGGTGATGCTGAAAAACATCGCCAAGTCGCTGGACGTTCGTCCGGGGGACGCGATTGTAACGTCGGAATACAGCAACGTGTTTCCTCCGGATATCAAAATAGGCGTGGTAGGCTCTGTCACCGAGGTTCCGGGAAGTTTATTTAAGCGTGTGGAAGTTGTCCCCTCAGTTGATTTTGTGAAGCTCGAAGAGGCATTTGTTGTCATGTTCCAGCCGAACATAGAGAAAATGCATTTGGAAGAAAAATCCCAGAAGTAGCTTAAGAATTCATCGACCTTTCTTCTGGGCGTGTTCCCAAATTACTTGCATCACTCCATCCTGATTTGCCAAGAATTCCCTGTTTGAAAAACGA
>CAZXQG010000088.1:0-11033 GCA_964642725.1 uncultured Chitinophagaceae bacterium | reverse complement strand
TTCGAATTTTATATGACACGAAAAACCCTTTTCAGTCGGAATCCAGTTTTTGAATTGTCAAAATAAACTTGTACACCGTCTTGCCTCGTATCTCCTGCAGTTCGACCGACTGCAGCGTCGCTTTTTCAAACATGTTCGCTATCCGCGGGATCCTGGGACGGTAGAGCGTGTAGCCGGTCAATTCGATAGTACTGTCCGGTTTCGTAATTATATCGCCAACCCATACCGAATTGACATCTTCGACGCTTTGAGTGAGATGATAAAAAACCTTGCTCCAACGATTGTAATTCGGCACGATGTTGTCGTATACCTCGAGCGCACTGATAAACTGCTGGTTCTGCACCGTCAAGCTGTCGAGGATCTTCTGTAAACGATCGTTCTCGGACTGCTGAAGCTGCTTCTCCTGGAGTGCCCTGTTCGCTGCGCGCACATCTTCCGCGAGGTCGGCGACACGCGTCGTGAAGAACAACGTGCCGAGGAATATAAGGAGCATGAGCAAATAGCCATGCCATGCAAGTTTGAATACCTTCTGCCCTTCGCGAAAGCTCTGCGGAAGGAGGTCGATGGAGTAATAGTCAGGATTCTTCGTATCCAATACTCTCATCGCAACAGAAATCGGAACAGCATATTCCGACGTTATCTCCTCGACGCTTTGCTCCAGCGCGCCGGTGTCCAGATTTTTCGGAACAAGATATTCGATCGGAGCTTCGGCAAATTGCGGCGAAAGGAATTGCTTCAACTCGAGTTTGTGCGCTTCGCCGGCAAGAAATATCCTGTCGAGGCGCATGATTCCTGCACTGTCTTGTTCGAGCAAAATACGGGAGTACAGCGTATTTTCGATGTTCGGGGAGGTTCTTCCTTCACTGATCACCGGTGCGAAATGCAGGAAATCCTTCCCTTTCAAGAAAATCAACCTGCTGAATTCACTCCCAACGTATATAATGACCGAGATTTCATCCATCCCGATCTCGTAATTCGCCCGCACCATGTTCATTAACGAGATGTCGGACGTTTCGATGAACGGGATCCGGGGAATTCTTTTCCCGATAAAATCTTTAATGTTTTCAAGGATGTCGATGAGGCTCAGTCCGTCTTCGCGAATGACGGACAGCAGCTGGCCCTCGGTCGCCTTAATATACGCAACGGCATCGGGATTCGGCTTGGACGCACGAATTTTGGAGAGTTCCTCAACAAGCTTCTTCTTCAGCTTACCGCCTGTCAGGCCAAATGAATCCTCAAACGTCTGGTAATAAACGCTCGGCTCGGAAATCGAATAGGAAAATTGATATTTGTACGACGGGTAATCGGTAAGTAATCCGAGGATAACGCTGTTGTTTGTCTCGGCCCCTTCGGTCTCTTCGCCAACACCTTCCTGGATCATCGGAGCGTTCGCAGATGCTTCCAACAAGTCCACTCCTTCTAAGCCGGAGCCGACTTCACTTGCGGATTGTCGTTCCTCAAGTTTCTTTACGAGGTTAACGGTCCTGAAATCTTCGAGATGGAATTGCTTGGCCCTCAACGCGATATGGACAAACTTAACGTCCAGCCCGTCGACAAAAATAGCCAGGGCAGTTTTTCCTTCTCCTTTCGAATAGGGCATGTGGGAATGTTGTCGGTGTTGTGTATGGTATTAATTACTTATGGTATGCGTTCATTCATATAGTATCCACGAAGAACACGAACGCAAAAGAAATGTGTTCTCTTCGTGACCGCGTAGATAGTCGAACGCCTTGCGTGCCATCAGCTATTTAATGAAAACTGTTATTTTCAGAGTACAGTCTCTGCCGGTGATAACGATCCGGAATGAACCGGCATTTTTCGCTACTGCTGTGCCCCGGCTCCCAGCAGCTGCTGCATGCGTTTCTTGTTGTTCGAGAAATTAAGTGCCGCCTCAAGCGAAATTTTCTTCTGGACAAACAGACGTTTGAGGTCTTGTTCCATCGTGGTCATTCCCTGATCGCCCGATTCCTGAATCATTTGATAGATTTCACCGGTGTTATTGTTCTTGATAGCGGAACGCACCGACGGAGTCATTACCATCACTTCTCGCGCAAGCACCCTCTTTCCGTCGAGGCTTGGTATCAATTTCTGCGACATAACGCACTTGAGCACATCGGCCATTCGATTCCGCACTCTCTCCTGTTCAACCGGGGGAACTTCACCGATGATACGGTCGATGCTTTCTACTGCCGAAGCAGTGTGGAGAGTGGAAAACACTTTGTGTCCGCTGTCGGTAATTTCAAGGGAGACCATAATAGTCTCCGGATCCCGCATTTCGCCGATTACAATAATATCCGGGTCTTGACGAAGCGCTTGGATAGCGCCTTCCTTAAACGACAAAACATCGCGGCCCACTTCCCGATGACGGACAATGCATCTGTCGGACTTGTGAACAAATTCAATGGGGGAAGCAATGATCACAATGTGGCCGTCAACGGTGTGATTATTGAGGTCAATCATTGCATCGAGAGTAGAACTTTTACCTGAACCGGTGATACCGGTAACAAGAGTCAGCCCTTCCTTTGTGTGGGCCAAGCTGACAATTTTTGTGATATTCGGGTGGAGCTCGAGCGCCTTATAAGGACGGATTGACTGGTTGATTGCGCGCATATTGAGCGCGATCTGGTCAAGGTCCAGATAAGCATCTGCACGAAAACGAACCGTTCTTACGCCATCCTCGATCATGTACGAAAAATCGAGATTCTTATTTTCGTAAAGCACCTGCCGCTGCCGCGCCATCAACAACGATTGAATGAGAATATTGATCTCATCGAATTCCAGCTTTGGAATTGTCTGATCCGGTTTTTTCGAGCCGAAAATTCTATACCAGACAAGACCTTGTCCTCCATATCCTCCGAAATCGATATCGGAAGCATTAATCGTGAACATCCGGAGAAGAAAAGAATTGATGAGCGTGCGCAGCGCGGTTCTGTTCTCAACCGGCAACTTTTCGACAAGGTCGCCGATAAATATCTGCCGTTCCAACCCGTACACGCTCTCGGGAATTTGTGCAACCATCTGACCTAAGACATGACGCGCTTTCAGTTGGTTTTCGTCAACGAGCGCGAGATCAGGTGCAGCGATCACAGGTTCCATGAAATTTTTCAGCGAATAAATAAGAGTGTCTTGATTTCGATCTCTTGTCCGACAATAGAGTACTGAGAGAACTCTGAAGTTTTACATTAGATGCCGTGGTGAATATATTGAAACGGTTATTGAAAGTCAATAAGAAGTTAGGGAGAAGGAAGAGGCAATTTTTTTGCGAAACAGTAACCGGTTATATTCAGATGGCAGCAATCTGCGGCGTGAAAGTATGACTTTTCCCTCTCCTTCCTGATCTTTTCCGATCCTTTGGCTTGCGTATCCGGATTCTATTCCCACCAAGATAAAATCTCATAGCTCCCTGTGCTTGGAAACGAAGGCGGAGAGCTCACCAAAAAACGCGTATCATACTGAAGGGAAAGGTTGTATCCTCTTCTCGAAGCCCCGGTAGCGCCGTTGGAAGTCGCGTAAAGATTTTGTACAATCATGCCTCCTATTACATTAAGCACGCCAGAATTTCTCGAATTGTAGTTTTGAACTGCCAGGCCTCCCGCTTGACTGTATGTCGATGCCATCATGTTGAATGTGGACGCACCATTGTCTAACAACGTGACATCTCCCATCGCCACGATACCCAGCATGTCCGTCGAGGCAGGATTAACTCGAGGGTCGGTGGCATACACCAAATCGTTTTGAACGAACACTTGACCGCCGGTAGAACCGGAAGACTTATTTGCAAAGATGGTAAGTTGGCCGCTCATCGTTCCCTGAACATAGATGTTCCCTTTGTCCACTTCCAGAACGCCGTTGGGGGCGAGCGTCGTGATTGGGACGGTCGTGGGCGTTCCCGCTGCGGTGTTCCTCCACGTCACTGTTCCGTTTGCGTTGAATTGAAGATATAGATCCGAGCCAACCCGCTTGTACCCTCCCGCAACCGCGGTGGAGTCCAACTTCGGGAAGGCGGTTGTTGGAAGCGGAAGGCTCACTCCCGTTTGATAACCGCCCTGAAACTGCGGCAGCTGCGGGGGGAGCAAATTATTCCATCCATTTTTCGTAGTGACCTTTCCTGTAAACACCGGCTGGCCGTAAGTTTCTAGCGTTCCATCTACATGCATCGGCCCCGTAACCGTATCGCCGGTCTCCCACGCAGCAGCGGAGGCACCGGTCCCTCCCCAAAATCCAAATTTAGAAAATCCGCTTGGCTGGAGGAGAATGTTCTCCTGGAATGAATTCCCTTGATAGGTTGCAGTAGAAACAATCTGCACTTGATTGATGCTGCCTGAAACAGGGGACGCAGTTACCGTAAAAGTTCCTCCTCCAAAGGAAACGTTACTGTAGCCTGATCGCCAATTTGGCGACAGAAAAATCTGGTTGCACGCAAAATTTGCTCCAGCCTCTGCGATGTTGTGTCCCTGAGTGTTTTCATAATAGTTGATTGCCGTCGTAAACGCCGTCGTGCCCAAGCTTGAAAGGTTCCTTCCAGTCATCACAAAGATCAACGTGAACCCAATCACGAGAATAATTGCACTGCGTCCCATGTTTACACGCTCCTGTCTACCGGTTCTTTAGGTTTCGCGACACCAAACGCATTTGTCTCCAATACGATTGTGTAATTGGATTATCAAATTTCGCGGTGTTGTAATGAAGCGACGCCATCGAATAGTTCTGCACCTGAACAGTGATCTGCATCGACCAAATTGCGCCGGGATTCGCAACGGGCGTATGTAATGTGTCATTCAACGCGCCAAAGTACATCAAACTAAATTTCGTGACGCCCAGATTCGATCCTTTGGGCGGCGCATTGTTCACGACCCTGTACAGAATCCTGTCGTTCGGATTTGGAGTCATTGAAAGCTCGCTTGTCGGGCCGAGATAATAGTACACGATATCGAGAGACCCGTCGCCGAAAGGATGTGTTGCATCGCTCAGATCGGTATAGAACTTTATTCTGTCGGTGTCGGCGAGAATAATTGCTTTTGTGGGATCCGGTATTTGTGTCGGGTCCAAACAGTACCCTATCTTCCGGAAATCGTACTGTATCAGGTTTACGACGTTGCACATATTATCTTGCACGATAACCTCGCCGTTATACGTTTCAAGGTTCTCGGTCACGCTGCCGTTCAAACGAAGCGCCATGACCAAAAGCGTGCCGAAGACAAACGACGACGAAATAATATCGAGTATTACTTGCGAACCCATATTCCCTTATCTCCTCGCTGCATTTACCGAAAATACCAATAGCTCATAACATCCTGAAATACCAACGTATCGCTCATGGACACGCTGGATACTCTGACAGTAATTCGCTTGTTGTACGTCGGGGAAGCAGAGACAACAATGGTGTTGCCGGAAACCGAAACGTATTCGACCACCGCGGTTGTCTTAAACGCGGCAGAGTTCTGCACGCTGTCATACTTTACAAGACCGTTGAAATCATCAAAGTCGTTGAAATTAGGATAAACTTCCCCTGTTTCAGGACCAAGGGTTGCAGAAAGCTGCGATGTAGTGTTAATGCTGGCAGCAACTGTCGCCTGGTCAAATGCCATTCCCGATGCTTCTTCAATTATAGAAAAACCCAGAGACGATCCTGTGATGCGATATGCGGCCATGTCAATCGAAGCTCCGTTTTGCGCCGTGTTAGAGTTGACCGACAAGATCAACCTGCTCAACATGAGCATCGCCATAATCGTTAGAAGCGTCTGACCTGTTCCCATAACATCTCCTTCGAGAAATCGTATGCTTTACGCAAGCAACCAACCGCCGTGCTTTCCCATAGATGAATTCAATCTACGCTTGCGACGGTCAAAGTGTTGTGGCGGAAAGCACCGTAGCGACCAGTCAACGATCCGGCACAATTAGTACATATTCCGCAATCTTCGTGCCCAAGAAATCATGGATCTTACAGGATGAAAAGTGTCAATTTTAGTGTTTTTGACATATCCCTGGATACTGGCCGCCGAATCGGTATTTTTGTTAGTGTAAAAATTGCACTAAGTGTAAGAAAGAAAATCGAGCGCTATTCATCTTCAACTGTCGTCGAAATGACCTCTTCGAGCGTGGTCATACCTTCTTTCATTCGCTCCATACCCGATCGGCGCAGAGTCCACATTCCGTCTTTTGCCGCCTGGTCGCGAATGGCATTCTCGTCTACTTTATCTCCTGCGTTCAAAATGATATTTTTGATCGCCTTCGAGAAAAAGAGCGCTTCATGGATAGCTGCGCGGCCTTTGTAGCCGCCGTTGCATTTATCGCAGCCCGCGGCTTTATAGAATTGATGAGTCCGAAGTTCTTCCTCCGTGAAACCAAACCTCACCATATCCGGCCAATCTTCTTCTCCGATCGGTTGTTTGCATACCTTGCACAATGTCCGAATTAGCCGCTGCGCAACGATAATATTAATCGCGTAGGCAATAAGGAAAGGCTCGATGCCCATCTTATACAAACGAGCTACTGCGCTCGGCGCATCGTTCGTGTGCAATGTCGAGAAAACCAAGTGTCCCGTGTTCGCCAGTTTAATTGCAGTTTCGGCCGTTACCTTGTCGCGCATTTCACCGACAAGAACAATGTCGGGGTCGTGACGCAATATACCTCTTATCGATTGCTCGAATGACATCTTCGGGCCGATCTTCAGCTGACGCGCGCCTCTAATAATGTACTCGACAGGCTCTTCGATAGTGAGCACGTTCACCGTCGGGTCGATAACTTGATAGAGCGCTGCGATCAGTGTCGTAGATTTACCGGAACCCGTCGGACCCGTCAGAATAATAATGCCTTGCGGCTTGTTGATCGCTTTATCGAAGAACGCGCGCGCCGGCCCCTGCAACCCCAGCTTGTTAAGGTCGGTGATGACTTTGCGGTCGTCGAGCACGCGGATTACGACGCTTTCGAACTTGTGCTTAAACTCCGTCGTCACGATCGGCATGATCGAAACGCGGAACCGCAATTGGTGGCCGTCAATGACGCGTTGTATAAATCCGTCCTGCGACGCCTCGCGCTCGAAGCGGTCTACATTCTTTGTCCTGTCTTTGACCACTGCCAGCACCGCTTCGGGGAGCGTGTTTTCCTGGCGGTGCCATACCTGCAAGTTGCCGTCGACACGAAACAAGAAATTTGTGACGTTTCCTTCGGAAGGAACTATATGAATATCGCTCACGTCTTTACGGACGGCCTCGACGATGCAGCCTTCGATAAGGTTGGCAAGCGCGCTTTTGCTGATCTCCGCTTCGAGCGCTTCTTCGTCGACCGTCGCATCATCCGAGCCCGTGTCGACGGTGATCTGATTGTCCTCCAGCAGTTTAAGGAATTCATTCTGCGGAGGGATCACCTGTTCGAGAAGGCTCTGCAGTTCCTTCAGCCGGACATACGTCACTTCATATTTCTTTGCGTTAAAATTCCTTGCGATGACGGGAATATTCCTGTCGGTCGGGTCGGTACAAATGATGATGAGTTTGTCCGGCTGTTTCTCGTCGAATTTCAACGGCAGCATTTTCGATTGTATCAGCAAATCGCGGTAAGATTCCTGCAATCCGTCGACGAGCTTTCTGATAAATTCTATGCGCGTTTTATCGATATTCTCGTCGGCGAGATAAATCTCCCGGAAAGCGTAGAGGTTCGCTACCTCACGAAACACCGCATCGTGGTCTGCGTTGAACTCTGTCACGAGAATCTGGCCAAGGTTACGACGATCCTTTTTGTTGGATTCCGATTCTTTGACTCTCAACGATTTTTCGAGGGTCTCGTAATCAATAATCCCTTTCTTCAGGAGAGTGTAACCGATCTTATCAGTGATATCTACATCGGGCATAGTGTGATCTTCCTTCCTTCAAGGAATTAAATGAAGGATCGAAACATGTGGACGGCGTGGATAAGCAGCCCGCCTCCGCCCGGCGGCTTCGGCTTTATTGTTGCCGTTTCAGAAGAAACAAGGGTCAATCCCGTCAAAACGACCATAATAATCATCGAGATGACGAGCTGAATGAGATCAATCGCATTCCTCATTCGGTAGCCGGTTTCTTTTTCATAATAATCGGCAAGCTGGAGGGCGGTATTTTTCACGGTGCCCGTTTCCGCTCCGGAATGAAAACGCGAAATAGCAGTTTTTGTAAATACACCGGTTGCTTCAAATGCCTCGGTAATGTTCATTCCTTTTTCGACCATCAACGGAAGGGCGATGTTTTTAATTTGGGCTTCCATGTATTTATTGCCGCACGCTTCAGCCGCCATTTTGATAACCTCGATATTTTCTCCCGAACCGCTGTAGAGCGCATAAAAAACACGGCAAAAGATCTCGATGCTCGTCTTATGCAAAAGGTCTCCCATAGCCGGGACCTTCCACAGATATTGGTCGAGGAAATATCTTCCCCTTTCCGTCGTCGCAAATCGCAAGAATGCGAGCAGCGGAATCAAGAACGAAAGCATAATATAGACAATGTTATCGACGATGAAGTCGCTCATTTTCAGCGTCGCTTTCGTCATCGGCGGCAGTTCAATTTTGAATTTGACAAACAAACTCGCTGTGGCGGGAAAAATATACGCGACGTAGTACCCGACCGCAAAGAACAGGATGACGAGCGTTACAATCGGCATGATCAATGCACTTTTCAAATTCTTTTTAAATTCCGCATTGCGCTCAAGAAACTTCGCCGTGCTCTCATAGATCTCCCCCATGTTGCCGCTCTTCGAAGCGAGGCCAAGCATGTGTGCCGCAAATTTACCTAATTCTTTTTCGTGTTTGACGAACGCCTTTTCGCTGTCCTTCCCTTGTTTCAATTCCTGATTGATATCACGGATGCATTCACGAAGGTTTTTGTTGGGAATGTCGTTGATGAGAAGTTGCATCATCTCATTGAACGGGAGCTTTTGTCTGATCAAGTCAGCGCTCACACGTACAAATGAAACCACTTCCGTTAACGGTACTGCGCCGGCTTTATCAAATAGTTTCTTACGTACAAAAAGGACTTGATACCCCATCTTTGAGAGGGCATCCTGTACTTCTTGTTTGGTGAAAGCTTTTTGTTCGCCGTCAATTTTTTCCTCCCCCTTTTTTACCCTGTAGAGGAACGTGGAACGAACCCGCACTCCAGTCAATCTAAATTTTCGTTCCCGCGCCATCTGCCCGGCGCGATCTTTGGCAAGCTTCAACGTCTCCGCATTGATAATTCCCTGGATCGGTTTGCCCGCCATGGAAAGACCTTCAACCCGGAATTCTGGCATTGTATGTATCCTCTTGAAACTCTGATATTAGCATGTCTGCAGAGCGCCATTCGGCGCCTGCAATGAACCCTACTATGAAAAGATACGACCGGCGGCAACAAAAATCAACTATCGATGGTGCTGTTGCTCTATATACAATACAGAAGCCAAAAGGGGGAGGTTTCGACGGGCACCGTATCGTCCCCCAGAAGATCCGAATATTTCCTAAAAATATTTTTGCGAGAATTTTGGCGGGCCACGATGTAAAAGCTATTTGATACTGCCGGCACGAACGAAAGCAACAGGAATGTTTCAAAAAAACGGGAAGAAAATACTGACCCCCTCTTGTATTTTCCGAAGATGACGGGCGACTACACACGGCTGAGGCAAACGGTGCGGGAATTAATTTATTTTTGTAAGCGTCTGATTCAAATTGGCCACCGTCATATCGTACGTCGCGTACGTCCCATCCTCCATCACGACCTTCCCCACGCCATGAAGAACGACCTGGTTTGCATCTCCATCCGAGCTGATCGTGTATGTACCGTTAGCGTTGTCTGTAAATGCGGTCCCGGCTAGCATACCAATGCCGCGCGCATCGGCTGTTAAACCGACGAATGATTTGTTCCCTCCCCCCATGGTCGAAGGCCTGCTGTAATAATGCTGGGCTTTTGAAGCCAGTGTTTTTAAATCAGCAATCACCAACGCCCTGTTATGGTCAACAGCATTATCCTGGAACATCCCGATACCCACCACTACGGCGATGCCGACAATGATCAACCCGAGTATGGCGAGAAGTAACTGTTGCTGTCCCATAAAGAATTAATTTTTCCGAGTTAATTGAACAAAATCCAGACACCCCGCTGCGAATGAAAATACACCTGAATCGTCAAGAAATCAAGAGATACTGGCCGAGTATTCGCGCTATTTTCATAGAACCTGAGCATACTCTTGAAGTATGCCTGTCTTACTATGGAGATTATTGGATCTTGCTATCACTGAAAATACGCTATTTTTCGTCATTTGCTATACGGGAAAAAGCGTATTCTCAAATATACGGTGGCTACTTGTGATCTGATCTTATTCCAAGCAACCACATTATCTTCAACAAACAAAACGGAATCTACTATTACTTTGGCCAACTGCTTCAACTATTGAAGAGCATTTCACACATCGAACCAGGGAAGCAGGCATACCGTGTAAACCTGGCATGCCTGCTGCCAAAATCGTCTGCCTAGTTAAGCTTCGTCGGTGTCTGAGTCTGTGAGGTCACTGACATATCATATGAAGGGAATGTCCCATCGCTCAATGCAGTAGTCCCAATACCGTGTAGAACAACTGTTGTTGCTGTTCCTGCCGTCTTAATGCTGTATGCACCGTTCGCATTGGTTGTGAACGAGGGGGACGCAAGAAACGCCAACCCTGTTGCATCAGCCGAAAGCCCGACAAATGAGTTCCCGCCACCCCCAAGTGTGGTCGGCTTAGCGTAGTATTGCTGCGCTTTGGCTGCCAACGTGGTCAGGTCTGCGATAACAGCACTTCGATTTTGGTCCACTGCGTTATCCTGGAACATTGTGATACCGACTGCGACTGCGATACCGACAATGATAACGCCCAAGATAATCAGAAGAAGTTGCTGCTGTCCCATTTGAACCTCCTATATAGTTTTTGATTATATTATTAGTTAGAGCCGTTTAGACAAAGCGAATGCTAATTGAGTTTAGTCGGAACCTGGGTCTGTGAAGTCACCGACATGTCATACGAAGGGAATGTCCCATCGCTCAAAGCGGTCTTGCCAA
>CAZXQG010000087.1:0-11221 GCA_964642725.1 uncultured Chitinophagaceae bacterium | reverse complement strand
CCTTCTTCTTTTCCACAACGGTCATATTCTTGAACTTCGAATCGCCTTTGCTTTCGATGTAAACCATTCCTTGAAGCCGCGCATTCTCTTCGGCGAATTTCACTTTATCGACGTAGTCTCCCTCGAGGAAACGAGTGTCGCCCGAATCGCTGATACGAACCTTCTGCATCATTTGACGGACGATGGTTTCGATATGCTTGTCGTTGATCTTCACGCCCTGCATTCTGTACACTTCCTGGATTTCGTTGACAAGATATTCCTGCACCGCACTCGTGCCTTTGATGCGGAGGATATCGTGCGGATCAATCGCGCCGTCCGAGATTCGTTCTCCGGCCCGGATGACGTCGTTTTCCTGCACAAGAATATGTTTGCCGTGCGGGATAAGGTACGTCTTGTGGTCCTGTTTGTCGTGACTCTCTACGATCACTTCACGAGAGCCGCGCTTCTGTCCGCCAAATCGGACAACGCCGTCAATCTCGCCGACGATTGCCGGGTCGGCTGGTGAGCGTGCTTCGAAGAGCTCGGTCACTCTCGGCAGACCGCCGGTGATGTCGCGAGTCTTTCCACTGTCGCGGGGAATTTTCACAAGGACGGTACCGGCGTTAATTTCCTCGCCGTCATCAACCATCATGTGTGCGCGTGTCGGAATAATGTAGTTTGCAATTTTCGATCCCCCCTTGTTTGCAACGAGAATAGACGGGCTCAGTGTACGGTCGCGCGAGTCGATAACCACTTTTTGAATGTGGCCCGTCTGCTCGTCCGGTTCTTCACGGTACGTCACGTCTTCCTTTAAATCCTGGTATTTTATGACGCCGGAATGTTCAGAAATGATGACCGCATTGTAAGGATCCCACTCGTAGATCAGTTCGCCCTTTGAAATTTTCGAGCCGTCTTTCATTTGAAGGACTGCGCCGTATGGGATGTCGTACTTTGTCAGAATGCGGTTATCATCGTCGAGGACATTCACGACGCCGCTTCTACCGAGTGAAAGAATTTTAGACCCTTCTTCAGTCTTTACGGTAATCGACTTCAAGCCGTCGTACTTTACATGGCCGTCGAATTTTGAAACGATCTGCGATTGTGCCGCGATCAAGCTCGCCGTTCCGCCGGTGTGGAATGTCCGAAGTGTCAACTGTGTTCCCGGTTCGCCGATCGACTGAGCGGCGACGGTTCCGACAGTCTCGCCGACTTCGACCAGCTTGGCGGTTGTCAGATTCCTGCCGTAACATTTCGCGCATACA
The DNA here is from genome assembly GCA_964642725.1 of uncultured Chitinophagaceae bacterium. Classification (GTDB taxonomy): domain Bacteria; phylum Bacteroidota; class Ignavibacteria; order UBA10030; family UBA8401; genus JAGVPT01. Next base: position 9,980 of record CAZXQG010000087.1, on the reverse strand, counting down.
CCGCGCTTTGCTTCGCAAGTCAGCACCGAACGGATCTCGACCTGTTCAATCGACGTTTCTGAAATCGCTTGTGCAATGTCCTCGTCGATAATATTGCCGGATTTTACGATGACTTTTTGCGCCAGCGGGTCGATAACATCATGAACGGCAACCCTGCCGAGGATCCTCTCCGACAACGGTTCTTTAACGTCTTCGCCTTCCTTCAACGCGCCGGTCAAAACGCCGCGGATTGCACCGCAGTCCTCAATCGACACAATTGCGTCTTGTGCAACGTCGACAAGGCGGCGGGTCAGATAACCGGCATCGGCGGTCTTCAGCGCCGTGTCGGCAAGTCCTTTTCGCGCTCCGTGAGTTGAAATAAAATATTCGAGGATAGAAAGACCTTCGCGGAAATTTGCAATAATCGGGTTCTCGATCAACTCGCCGGTGGCGCCGGAGAGAGACTTCTGCGGCTTTGCCATCAACCCTCTCATGCCCGCAAGCTGCCGCACTTGTTCTTTCGAACCGCGCGCGCCGGAATCGATCATCATATAGAGAGAATTGAACCCTTCGCGTGAGTGCTGGAGCGAGTCGAAAAGTTTTTCGGCAACGCGGCTCGTCGTCCGGGTCCAGATATCGATCACCTTATTATACCGCTCACCGTTGGTGATAAATCCATTCTGATACTGCCGCTCGACAGAGTCAACATCTTTAAGCGACTTATTGATCATCTCCTCTTTCTCTTTCGGGATCGCAACGTCAGCAACGCTGACGGAGAGCCCTCCTTTTGTTGCATACATAAAGCCGAGAGTTTTGAGCTCGTCGAGGAACAGTGCTGTCCGGAGATTGCCGCATTTGCGGAACGTCGTTGCGATGATTTGCACCAACCGTTTCTTGTTCAGAAGTTCGTTGACAAACCCGATTTCACTCGGAACAATTCTGCTGAACAGAACACGTCCCGTCGTCGTTTCAACGATCTTGCGGTCGATGCGGACTTTAATGCGCGCATGGAGCGATATTTTATTTTCGTTGTAGGCAATGATCACTTCTTCCGGCGATGAAAACATTTTTCCTTCACCCTGATCGCCCGTCCTCGACTTCGTGAGGTAGTAGCACCCGAGAACCTGGTCTTGTGTCGGCGTCACGATTGGGGCGCCGCTTGCAGGAGACAAAATATTATGGCTCGACAACATGAGAATGCGCGCTTCAAGCTGCGCATCGTACGAGAGCGGAATGTGCACTGCCATCTGGTCGCCGTCAAAATCGGCGTTGAATGCGGTACACACCATCGGATGAATTCGCAGCGCTTTTCCTTCGACGAGCACCGGCTGGAATGCCTGGATGCCGAGTCTGTGAAGGGTCGGGGCGCGGTTCAACAGCACCGGGTGGCCGTCAATAATGTTCTCAAGAATTTCCCAAATTTCCTGTCCCTTCCGGTCCACCATTTTCTTTGCGCTCTTCACTGTTTTCGCCATGCCGCGCTCGATCAGCTTGCGGATGATGAAGGGCTTGAACAATTCCACTGCCATGTCTTTTGGAAGACCGCATTGGTGCAGCATCAGCTCCGGGCCGACGACAATAACGGACCGTCCGGAATAATCAACGCGCTTGCCAAGCAAGTTCTGGCGAAACCGCCCTTGCTTTCCTTTCAACATATCGGAAAGAGATTTCAGCGCACGGTTGTTGTCGCTGCGCACCGCGTTGACGCGGCGGGAATTGTCGAAGAGCGAGTCAACTGCTTCCTGCAGCATGCGCTTCTCGTTGCGGAGAATGACTTCGGGCGCTTTGATGTCGATCAGTCTCTTCAAACGGTTGTTGCGGATAATAACACGGCGGTATAAATCGTTCAAATCTGATGTCGCAAACCGTCCGCCTTCGAGAGGAACAAGGGGGCGAAGTTCCGGGGGAATGACCGGAATGACGTTCAACACCATCCACTCGGGCTTATTGGGCACACCGCCTTCGGTCTCGCGGAACGACTCAATAACGCGAAGCCTTTTCAGCGCTTCCGTTTTTTTCTGAGCCGACGTTTCTTCTTTCACCTGCATGCGAAGTTCTACGGACAGCCCTTCAATATCGACGCGCTTCAACAGATCGCGAACCGCTTCTCCGCCGATCTTCGCGATAAACTTCTTGGGGTCGTCGTCTTCCAGGTCCTGATTTTTCTCCGGGAGAGACGATAGAATTTCGAAGTACTGGTCTTCGGTGATCAGGTCTTGCTTCTGCAATCCCGTCGTTCCGGGATTGACGACAACGTACGACTCGTAATAGATGATGCGTTCAAGGTCTTTGTTGCTGACACCGAGCACGTACCCGATCTTGCTCGGGAGCGATCGGAAGTGCCAGATGTGCACGATCGGGACTGCAAGACTGATGTGTCCCATGCGTTCACGGCGAACACTTTTCTGCGTTACTTCGACGCCGCAGCGGTCGCAAATGATGCCTTTATACCGGATGCGTTTATACTTCCCGCAATGGCATTCCCAGTCGCGCACCGGGCCGAAGATCTTCTCACAGAACAATCCGTCCTTCTCGGGGCGGAACGAGCGGTAATTGATCGTTTCGGGTTTTGTGACTTCGCCGTACGAGCGCTGCAGAATTGCGTCCGATGAAGCGAGGCTGACGGTAATTTTTGTGAAGTTTCTCTTAACGTTTGTATCGTGTGGTGTGTAAGGCATACGCCAATCTCCAATTGTAAAGTGTTCAACGAACGGCGGCAGCGCTACCGTAGCGTTCCGCCTGTCCAATCGTTCTTTCGCTTACTCTATCTTCATCTCAAGCCCTAACCCTTGCAGTTCGCGAATCAACACGTTAAACGATTCCGGAATATTCGACTCGGGCAGATTGTCTCCTTTGACAATCGCTTCGTAGACTTTCGCCCGTCCGACAACGTCGTCGGACTTGACGGTAAGGATTTCCTGCAGAACGTGAGCTGCACCGTACCCTTGCAAAGCCCAGACTTCCATTTCTCCGAATCGCTGCCCGCCGAACTGCGCTTTTCCTCCGAGCGGCTGCTGTGTAATGAGCGAGTACGGTCCGATCGAGCGCGCGTGGATCTTGTCGTCGACCAGATGGGAGAGCTTCATCATATAGATGTAGCCGACCGTGACTTCCTGGTCGAAACGTTCACCGGTCCGTCCATCATGCAACACGCTGCGGGATTCCGCGTGCAAGCCGGCCTTCGTTAGCTGCTCCTGCACATCTTCCCAGCTTGCGCCGTCAAAGATCGGGGTGGAAAATTTCACGCCCATCGCCTGGCCGGCCCATCCGAGAGCAGTCTCGAAGAGCTGGCCGAGATTCATGCGTGACGGCACGCCGAGCGGATTCAACACGATGTCAACCGGGGTTCCATCGGGCATGAACGGCATATCCTCGCGAGGAACGATCGCCGCAACAACACCTTTATTGCCGTGCCTTCCGGCCATTTTATCGCCGACAGAAAGTTTTCGCTTCTTCGCTACATAGACTTTTGCGAGCTGAACAATTCCGGGGGGCAGCTCGTCGCCAAGCATGATCTTGTTCTTCTCATGCTTGTACGCTTCTTCGATGTGATTGAGTGCATCGAAATAATTCTCGAAGACGCGGACGAGCAAATTATTCTTTCGCTTATCATCGACCCATTCCTGAGAGAAGTCGAGCTTCTCAAGATTGTCGTATGACGAGAATGTCCCTTCTTTAAACTGCGTTCCGCTTCGGAACACGACGTTGCCGTCCTTGTCCCGCACGCCGACGGATTTCTCTTCATTCAACAGAAGGTCGAGCTTGCGCCCTAACTTTTCGTAATGGTCTTTGATATCTTTGCGCCGCTGCTTCTCGAGAAGGTCAAGATGCTTTTTGTCTTCCTTCTTCGTCTCCGCGTCTTTCTTCTTGCGGCTGAAAAGCTTCGTCTCGATGACGATGCCTTTCATTCCGGGAGGAGCTTTCAACGATGCATCTTTGACGTCGCCGGCCTTTTCGCCGAAGATTGCTTTCAACAGTTTCTCTTCCGGTGTCGGATCTGTTTCTCCTTTTGGAGTAATTTTTCCGATAAGGATGTCCCCTTCTTTCACTTCAGCACCGACACGGATGATACCGTTCTCGTCCAGGTCTTTTGTCGCTTCTTCGCTCACGTTGGGGATTTCGCGCGTTAACTCTTCTTCGCCGCGCTTCGTATCGCGCACCTGAAGCTCGAACTCCTCGATATGGATCGACGTATAGACGTCTTCCGACACGATTCGTTCGTTCATGATGATGGCGTCCTCAAAGTTGTACCCTCGCCACGGCATGAAGGCGACGAGAACGTTCCTGCCTAATGCCAATTCGCCGTGATCGGTCGCGCAACCGTCGGCGAGCACTTCGCCTTTTTTGAAGCGCTGACCGGGCACAACAATCGCTTTTTGATTGATGCACGTATCCTGGTTCGTCCGGAAAAACTTTGTCAGCTGATATTCGACGCGGCGTTTGTCGTCGAAACTTACCAGCGCTTCGGTGTTGGTTTCGTCGATGTCATAAACGACGATGATCTTATTCCCGGATACGTTTTCGACAACGCCCGCCCGCTCAGCGATGACGCAAGTGCGGGAATCGCGGGCGACCATTTCTTCAAGCCCTGTTCCGACTATCGGCGCATCGGGGCGCAGCAACGGAACGGACTGCCGCTGCATGTTCGAGCCCATCAGTGCGCGGTTCGCATCGTCGTGCTCGAGGAACGGAATAAGCGCGGCGGCGGCGCTGACGATCTGCGTCGGTGCAACGTCCATGTATTGGATATCGTCCGGCGGATGAACGACGAAATCACCGCGATGCCGCGACGTCACACGATCTGTTTTAAACCGGTTCCGTTCATCAAGCGGCACATTCGCCTGAGCGATGATGTATTCGTCTTCCTGTTCTGCGTTCAGATATTCTATTTCCGATTCCGATACTTTTCCTTTGCGCACAGGACGGTAGGGAGTTTCAATAAATCCAAACTCGTTCACCCGGGCGTGCATACACAGCGACGAAATCAGCCCGATGTTCGGACCTTCCGGAGTTTCGATGGGGCATAACCGGCCGTAGTGAGTATAGTGCACGTCGCGCACCTCGAATCCCGCGCGCTCGCGCGTTAAACCGCCCGGTCCGAGCGCCGACATGCGGCGTTTGTTCGTCAACTCTGCCAGCGGATTCGTCTGGTCCATGTACTGCGAAAGCTGGTTCGTCCCGAAGAATGCATTGATGACGCTCGTGATCGTCCGTGCGTTCACCAGGTCTGCCGGCGTGAATGCTTCCTGGTCGCGGATATTCATTCGTTCGCGCACGGTGCGGCACATTCGCGAAAGACCGACGTTGAATTGGGCGGCAATCTGTTCGCCCACCGTTCTCACGCGGCGGTTGCCGAGATGATCGATATCGTCGACGGACGTTTTGCCCTGCTGCAGATTGAGCAGGTATTTTATGATCGCGATGATATCGTCTTTCGTCAGCGTTGTCGTCGAAGCCGAAATGTCCAGCTTCAATTTTGAATTGAGGCGGTGGCGGCCAACATCGCCGAGGTCATAGCGTTTCGGATTAAAAAACAATTTGTCGATGAGGTTCTTCGCGGTGTCAAGATCCGGCGCGTCGCCCGAACGAAGCTGGCGGTAGATTGCCTCGAGGGCGTCTTCTTCGCTGTGGACGCTGTCCTTCTGGATCGTATTTGCGATGACCGAACGCTCTGCCGTCTCTTCGGATTTCAAGAAGCGGATCTTCTTCACTTCCGCCTTCTTGATTTTCTTGATCATTTCTTCGCTGAGCGTCGCATCTTTGTTGATGATGATTTCACCCGTTTTTCTGTCGACAATATCGCCGCAGATGATGCGGCCGAGATACTCTTTCAAATCAATGTCGGCAAGCTTTGCTTCTTCAACGAGACCGAACAGCTCCAAAATCTCGTCGTCTGAAGAATAGCCGAGGGCGCGGAGTAATGTCGTAACGGGAAATTTTTTCTTCCGGTCGATGTACGCGTACATGACGTTGTTGATGTCCGTCGTGAATTCAACCCACGATCCGCGGAATGGAATAATGCGCGCTGAAAAAATCGGCGTGCCGTTCGGGTGGACCGATTCCCCGAAGAAGACGCCGGGCGAACGATGCAGCTGGCTGACGATGACGCGCTCCGCTCCGTTAATGATAAACGTTCCGCGGTCGGTCATGTACGGCAGGTTGCCAAGGTACACCACTTCTTCGATTGTATCGGAAAAATCCTTCCCGTTCTCTGCTTTCGAGGAGAGCCGGAGCTTTGCCTTCAGCGGCACGGCGTACGTTAATCCCCGTTCCTGGCATTCGCGCATCGAGTACTTCGGCTTTTCAACATAGTACTCTATAAACTCGAGCAGATAATTTTCCCGCGTATCGGTAATCGGAAAATTCATGAGGAACACTTGCTGCAATCCTTTGTTCTTCCGCTTGTGAGGCGGGACGCGTTCCTGCAGAAAATGCTCGAACGACTCCATCTGGACGTTCAGCAAATCGGGATACTCAACAACGGTTGGGATTTTTGCAAACGAAACCCGGCCGTTATCTTGACCGTTTCCATTGGATTGGTTTTTCAATGCAACCGCTCCTTCGGGTCGTGCGACCCATTAATTGTTAGACAATATTCTGAAAAATCGTAATTCCACTGGGAAGGAAAAACTCACTGTGTTCATCGAGGAGAACGACACTTTTGATTGGTTTGCTCGAAACACAACTGCCGTATTTTTCTTCCGTTGGATCCTCCGCCTCAATCTGCATCGCCGCCGATTAGACTGAACAAGCCGATAGCGTGTTCCGCCCTCGGCGGATGCCATCGGCTTGTCCAGTTGTTAAAATAGAGTACGAATTCTATACACGTAACATGGACCTTTCAGAAAAAGTTCGAAGTGATCTCGTTTTCGAGGCGCTGTTACTTCAGTTCTACTTTCGCGCCAGCTTCTTCGAGTTCCTTCTTTAACTTTTCTGCGTCGTCCTTGTTTGCCCCTTCTTTCACATTTTTCGGCGCGCCATCAACGAGGTCCTTCGCTTCCTTCAAACCGAGTCCTGTAGCTGCGCGGACGACTTTGATGACGTTGATTTTTTGCGCGCCGGCTTCTTTCAGCACGACCGTGAACTCGGTCTGCGCTTCGACGACCGGAGCCGCCGCTGCTGCTGCGGGTCCGGCCATCATCATCGGTGCCGCGGCTGTGACGCCGAATTTTTCCTCAAGAGCTTTCTTTAATTCTGCTGCTTCGAGCAACGTGAGTTTTTCGATCTTTTCAACTAATTCAGTTACTGCTGACATTGTACCGTTCTCCTTTTGATAAATTAGATTTCACTTTTGCTGACAAAAAAACTATGCTGCCTTCTTCTTCTCGATCGCATCGATAACGCCGACGAGGTCCCGCATGACGGCGTTGATGGCGCCGACGATACCCGAGGCCGGGGCCTGGATGGAGCCGAGAATACTTGCGATGATCTCATTGCGCGACGGAAGTTTTGACAACTCATCCAACTTCGACCCATCGAACACTTGCTTATCGATCACGCAAGCTTTGCAGGAAAGCTTCTGGTTCTTGTCATGGAACTTCTTTATGATTTTTGCCGGTGTCACGGGATCGTTGTAGCTGAAAGCGATGCCGGTTGGGCCGGCAAGGCTTTTATAGACCGCATCGTATCCCGTAACGCTTTCAAGTGCTTTCCGGGCAAGCGTATTCTTCACCACCGTATAGTCGACACCCAGCTTCCGGAACTCACTGCGAAGTTCAGTCGCCTGCTCCACAGTGATGCCGCTGAAGTCGGTGAAGAACATTCCCTTTGCCCGGGAAATCTTTTCCCGCACTTCGGTAATGATTTCTTCTTTCTCTGATTTTTTCATTGTTCGTTTTTCTTCTTGACCTTCTTAGAAGCGATGAGAAGCCCCCCGCTTGCGCGAAGGCATCGCCTGCAAAAGAATGAATTAAGTGAGTGCGTAATATTCTTTGTAAAGAATGCGTGATTCAAACTATATTTGTACAACGTTGCGGTCGATGTGAACGCCGGGACCCATCGTTGACGAAACTGCAATACTCTTTACGTATTGTCCTTTTGCTGTGGCTGGTTTGAGACGGCCGATCGTGGCTAGGAATGCTTTGACGTTGTCGACCAACTTTTCTTTTTCAAAATTTGCTTTGCCGACCGTTGTGTGAACAACCCCGGCTTTATCGACGCGAAATTCTATCTTTCCGGCTTTCACCTCTTTCACCGCCGTGGCAACATCTGCCGTTACGGTACCGCTTTTCGGGTTTGGCATGAGTCCACGAGGGCCGAGAATCTTGCCAAGCTTCCCGACCTCTACCATCACATCCGGTGCCGCGATAATAACATCGATATCCGCCCACCCGCCTTGAATTTTTTCCACGTACTCCTGCAAACCGGCATAGTCGGCGCCCGCCGCTTTTGCTTCAGCATCTTTCGGTGGCTTCGCCATCACGAGAACCCGGACTTCTTTTCCTATGCCGTGCGGCAGCGAGACCGTCCCGCGAATTGCCTGGTCCGCTTTCTTCGGGTCGACCCCTAAGCGAACCGCAATGTCAACTGATTCGTTAAATTTTGCCGTTGCTGTCTCTTTAACGATTGCAACAGCCTCTTCTATAGAGTAGAGCTTCTTTTTATCGACCTTCGCCAGCCCGGCCTTAAAGCGTTTTCCATATTTCATAGGATGTTCCTTCTATATAGTGGTACGAACGTCCCCCTTTTTAGGGGAACTCCCACGTGACTAAATTATCCTTCTACGGTAATCCCTAAACTTTTTGCTGTCCCTTCGACCATACTCATTGCAGCAGCAAGGCTTGCTGCGTTCAAATCCGGCATTTTCATTTCGGCGATCTCTTTCACTTGTGCGTGGGTCACCTTTCCTACTTTCACACGGTTCGGTTCGCCTGAGCCCTTCTCAACCTTTGCAGCTTTGATCAGCAATACAGCCGCCGGCGGGGTTTTCGTTATGAATGTGAACGATTTGTCCGAGTAGACCGTGATTACAACCGGAATGATCAGTCCCATCTTATCCTGAGTCTTTGCATTAAACTGCTTGCAAAACTCCATAATATTGACGCCTTTTTGACCGAGGGCGGGACCGACTGGGGGCGCGGGGTTTGCCTGTCCGGCTGGAATCTGTAGCTTTACAAAACCTGTAATTTTTTTTGCCATACGAAACGCTCTTTCAGAATAGATTCAACGGTTATTTTTCGATTTCAACCTGGCTGAAGTCAAGTTCGACCGGGGTCTTTCTCCCGAAAATACTGACCATGACTTTCAGCTTCATACGCTCTTCATTCACTTCCTGGACAAAACCGGAGAAATTATTAAATGGGCCGCTGATCACTTTCACCGGCTCCCCGATGTGGAACGGCACTTCGATCTGTTCAATGTCCCCCTTCTGTTCAATTTTTCCTATAAGGCGCCGCACCTCGTCCGGCTGCAGCGGCACTGGCTTCTCTTTCGAGCCGACAAAACTCATAACAGAGGGCGTATTGAGAATGATATATTTTGTCTTCTCGTCAAGCACGGCTTCAACAAGAATATAACCGGGAAAAAAGTTCTTTGTCTTGCTCTTCTTTTTTCCGTCTTTTACTTCAAAGACTTTTTCGGATGGGACAAGGACTTTTGCGATCTTTTCCTGCAGACCCGCTTGCGCGACTTCGCTCTCAAGATACGCTTTCACCTTGTTCTCGTGCCCGGAATACGTCCGTACGACGTACCACTTTTTATCCGCCGCTGTTTCTGCCATAGGGTTTAGAAAATTCCTTTGAGCGCTTGGCTCACAATTGTGTCAACAAGATAGACAAAGGCCGCAATGATGAGACAGACCACAAGCACGAGAACGGTCGAATCCTGAAGTTCGTCCCTTCTGGGCCAGGTTACCTTGCTCATCTCTTTGTACACATCCGTAAAAAAACCGAGTATTTTTTCTTTCATCAGTCAAGCTCGTTAGAAAATGAGTAAACCGCCTGCACAACCTTCGCACGTGTGGAGGGACTCGAACCCCCAACCAACGGTTTTGGAGACCGCTA
>CAZXQG010000086.1:0-11554 GCA_964642725.1 uncultured Chitinophagaceae bacterium | reverse complement strand
GGAGGATGGATGTTAGTTCAGCAGCGAACGATTAAGAAAGCAGTGGCGATGTCGGGCGTGGGCCTGCACACAGGCACAGCGTGTACCATGACGTTTAAGCCGGCACCTGAAAATTTCGGCATCCGCTTTCGCCGGGTTGACCTGGGCGGGAAGCCGGAAATTCCGGCAGATGTCGACCACGTTATTGATGTTTCACGGGGCACGACGATCGGCATCGGCGATGCAAAAGTCCATACCGTGGAACATGTTCTCGCAGCGATCGCCGGCCTTCAAATCGACAATATTGTTATCGACCTGGAAGGAATTGAACCTCCGATCGGCGACGGAAGCGCTAAACCGTATGTGGATGCGCTCGTCGATGCGGGATTCGAGGTACAGGACGCCCCGAAGGATTATTTGGTGATCGATCAGACCATAAGCTATAAGAATGAAGAGAAGGGTGTTGAAATCGTCGCACTTCCCACCGATGATTTTCGCGTTACGGTGCTCGTCGATTACAACAACCCGGCGCTTGGCAGTCAGCATACGGGATTGTTCGACCTGGAAAAAGAATTTGTTCCGGAGTTTTCAATGTGCCGCACGTTTTGTTTCCTTCACGAAGTCGAACAATTGCGGGATGCCGGGCTCATCAAGGGAGGCAATCTCGACAATGCGATTGTTATCGTCGACCGGGAGCTCTCGAAAAGCGAGTTGAAGGAATTAGCCGTCAAGCTTGGGGTAAAAGATTCCGTCATTCTCGGAAGCACCGGCGCGATAAACAATAAGGCCCTCCATTTTAAGAATGAACCCGCGCGCCACAAACTGCTCGACCTTATCGGCGACCTTGCATTGATCGGCGCTCCGCTCAAAGCGCAAATTCTCGCCGCCCGCCCGGGCCACGCCAGCAATGTTGAATTTGCAAAAAAAGTCCGTAAGCTTTATCAACAGAAAAAAATTATCAAAAAATATCAGTACGTCAAGAAAGAGGGAGTTCTGTTCGATGTCAACGCGTTGCAGCGGATTCTCCCGCACCGCTATCCGTTCCTTCTTGTTGACAAGATTATCGAATTTCAGTTGAATGAAAAAATCGTCGGCGTGAAAAACGTGACGATCGGCGAATCATTCTTCCAGGGGCATTTTCCCGGCGCGCCCGTCATGCCCGGCGTATTGATCCTCGAAGGACTTGCGCAGACGGGCGGGATACTATTGCTCGACGGTTCCGACCGCCAGGAGGGGAAACTCGTCATGTTCATGGCCATCAACAACGCCAAGTTCCGCAAACCCGTTGTTCCCGGCGATCAATTAATCTACGAAGTAACGATGATGTACCGCAAAGCGAAAGTGTGCCAGGTCATGGGAAAAGCCTACGTCGACGGCACTCTTGTCGCCGAAGCTGAAATGATGGCTTCCATCGTTGAGCGTCCCGGTGCATTGTAACCCACACTTTTACGCAAAACCTTTCTATGAGCAACGAAATACACCCTACCGCTATTGTCAGTTCTAAAGCTGAACTCGGCGATAATATTTCCATCGGTCCGTATACGGTTGTTGACGGCGATGTTGTCATTGACAGCGGATCGCAGCTTGGCCCTCATGTGTATTGTGCGGATGGCGCGCGCATCGGAAAAGAGTGCAGGATACACAAGGGGGCTGTTGTGGCAACGCTTCCGCAGGATTTGAAATTCAAGAACGAAAAGACCACGTTTGAGATCGGCACCGCTACCACCATCCGAGAGTTTTGCACCCTCAACCGCGGGACTGCGGAGCATATGAAATCGTCGGTCGGCAGTAATTGTCTGTTGATGGCATACGTTCATATCGCCCACGATTGTACGATCGGCGACAATGTCATCATAGCAAACTCTGTCCAGATGGGGGGGCACGTCACGATAGAAGATTGGGCGATTGTCGGAGGGTTGACGGCAGTACACCAGTTTGTTTCTATCGGGCAGCATGCGATGGTGGGCGGGCATTTTCGCGTTCCGAAAGATGTGCCTCCGTACATCCTTGCCGGCGGAGCGCCTCTGACGTATGAAGGGTTGAACGCTGTTGGCCTGCGTCGCCGGGGTTTTTCCCGCGAGACCCTCGATGCGTTGTCGAGTGCCTACCAGATTCTATATTTTTCCAAACTCAACGTAAGTCAGGCCGCCCAAAGAATCCGGCAGGAGCTTTCGTTGACCCCCGAAATCAAAAACCTGCTCGCGTTCATCGAGCGGAGTAAACGCGGCATCATAACCCGCCCGAATGCATGAATTATTCTCGAGACAATGCGCGTGAGGCTGTTCAATGGCAATTGCTGAATACAGGATTCCATCCGGGTCAGTACAACATGCGCCTGGACGAACTTCTTGCTGAACGATTGTTGTTGTATCAAGGTTCGCCGACGCTGCGGCTGTATGGATGGAAACCTCATGCGATCTCCTTCGGCTACAATCAACCCCACACTGATTTTGATGAGGAACGATGCGCCGCTCACGGGATTGATATTGTCAGGCGGCCTACGGGCGGGCGAGCAATTTTCCATGCGGAAGAGTTGACGTACAGCGTATCGATGTTTGCGCAAGGGAAAAACATCGCTGAATCGTATTGTGAAATCAGCAAGGCATTACTTTCAGGATTACAACTTCTCTGTGCTGATGTTGAGTACGCCTCGACGCAGCCGAACTTGCCGCAGTTCTATCGGAGCCGAAGCTCGGTTCCGTGTTTTGCCAGTTCCACGCGATATGAAATTCAGCACCGGGGCAGAAAACTTGTAGGCAGCGCGCAAAGGCGTTTTGCCGCACATGGTGGAGATGAAGTTGTTCTTCAGCATGGTTCCATTTTGCTTGGGCCCGGGCATAAACGTCTTTCAGAGTTTGTGCGGGTCGAGACCGAAGAGACTCGTGCGGCACTCTACGAAAGTCTTGAAACGAAAACCACGCAACTCGACTCTGTACTGGGAAGACCGGTATCGTTTGATGAAGTTGCTTCCGCCTTGAAAAAAGGTTTTGAGCTTGCATGGAATATCGTTTTCACCGAAATCACAGTTGACGAGTTGCTGGCGGTCCGGGAAACGGAAACCGTATGCAACAATTAACTTTCCAGAAGAGGAAACGCCGATGAGCTCTCATCCGAGCGATTACAAAAGGATTACGACGAAAGTTATCCTTAACATGAAGAAGACCGGTGAGAAGGTAGCGATGCTGACGGCCTACGACTACATAACGGCTAAGCTCCTTGACGAAGCGGGCGTCGATATTATCCTTGTCGGAGATTCTGTCGGTAATGTCTTTCAGGGACTGGAGACAACACTTCCGGTCACTCTTGATGAAATAATTTATCACACCAAAGTCGTTCGGCGGGGAGTGAAACGGGCGATGTTGGTCGCGGATATGCCGTTCATGTCTTTTCAGGTGGACACGGAAGAAGCGGTACGCAATTGCGGACGAGTGTTAAAGGAATCCGGCGCCGAAGCTGTGAAGATGGAAGGGGGAAAACGGATTGAGCCGCTTGTGAAAAAGTTGGTTGATATTGGAATTCCTGTCATGGGGCATTTGGGCCTGACGCCGCAGTCGATCTATAAATTCGGGACGTATGAAGTCCGGGCGAAAGAGACGGCAGAAGCAAAAGAGCTAGTGGAAGACGCAAAAGTGCTGGACCGCGTCGGGGTCTTTGCAATTGTGCTTGAAAAAATTCCCACCACTCTCGCGGCAAAAGTGACGAACAATGTTTCCTGCGCGACAATCGGCATCGGCGCAGGAGCTCAATGCGACGGCCAGGTTCTTGTGACAAACGATATGCTCGGAATGAACGAACAGTTTCATCCGCGTTTCGTCCGCACTTACGCCAAGCTCACCGAAACGATGCGCGGTGCATTCAAAGGCTACATCAGCGACGTGAAGGGGAAGAAATTTCCTTCGAAGGACGAAAGCTACTAGCAAACCTGAGTTAGGACAAGAATCATGAAAAATAATGCTTGACAAATAGGTAAATTCTCGTTATCTTGGAAACTAAAGAAACCATTATAGTTTCTTGAGTGGCAATACAATAAAATCTAATGAAATCCGTCGATGAGATGGATTATTTTTTGGAACTTTGGAAACCATTAATACGTTAAAAGTTTCCAGAGTGCCATGGAGGTCCAATGACGACAGAGACTGAGATTCGACAACGCATTATTTCTTTCGCGCGAGAACACTTCATGCGGGTGGGGTTCAGCAAAGTGACGCTAGATGAAATTGCCACTGAACTTGGTATGAGCAAGAAAACGCTCTACAAATATTTCGAAGATAAAGAAGATTTGCTCCGGGCCGGCATTGAAGAGAACTTGCGAAAAATCTCTCAGGAGATAGACGCTATTACAACTTCGGATGGCTCCTTCGCAGAAAAACTTGCAAAGGTGATGATGCTTATCGGAAAACAAATGTCGCGTTTGAGCAGAGGAGCGATGCTCGATATGCAGAAGTTCACCCCGGAATTATGGAATCAAATTGAAACATTTCGGCGTGAACAGATATTTAACAAGATTGGCAAGATGATCGCGCAGGCACGCAGGGAGAACATCTTCCGGTCGCACGTCAACGAGCAAATTCTCACCCTCATGATCATCAATTGCGTTCAGGGGATACTGAATCCTGAAATTCTCTCGCAGAACTCCTTTTCCGCGGAAGAAGCTTTCAAAGTTATTTTTAGGACAATCTTCGAAGGCGCCTTGACCGATGACGCGCGCAAAGATTTCCACATTTTTGATTCACCTATTACAACCACATAATTTCTTAAAAGGGATTTATGAAACATTTCATTGTATGTGCAGCTGCCGTTGCCGGCGTGATGACTCTCGCTGGATGCAGCAATAAGCATGCGGGGACAATCGAAGCGAGCGGTACGCTTGAGGCTGTCGAAGTTAATGTCAGCTCAAAAGTAGCCGGACAAATCCAAATTCTTTTTGTTGATGAAGGAAGCACGGTGAAGGCCGGCGACACGCTTGCGGTTTTGGACCATGCTACGGTCGATATTGAATTGCAGCAGGCAAAAGCTGGCGTCGATTTGGCCAACGCACAGTACCAGTTATTGGTCATTGGAACGCGGTCGGAAGATCTCCGCCAGGCCGAGGAAGGCTTACGCCAGTCGGAATCGACGTACAAGACTGCGAAAGATGATTACGAACGAATAAAGGCATTGTATGGAACCAAAAGCGTTACAAAAAAAGAGCTCGACGATGCCGAATCACGATATACCATTGCCCAGGCGATGAATACGTCGGCAGAACAAAACCTGCAAAAGTTGAAACACTTTGCGCGGCCGGAGGACCTTGCTGCTGCGAAAGCCCGTCTCGACCAGGCGACGGCTTCGGCAGATCTTCTGCGAAAACAAATTTCAGACGCCTATATCACCGCTCCGGTTTCAGGGACGGTGACGCACAAGCCCGTTGAAGCCGGAGAGTTGGTCACCGTTGGAACGACGATCGCGACGGTCTCCCGTCTTGAAACTCTTAATTTGATGATTTATGTCGGCGACACGGAATTGGGCAGGGTAAAATTAGGCGGGTCTGCGGATCTCGTGATCGATACATATCCCGACAAGACCTTCCCGGCGAAGGTTATCTACATTTCTCCCATCGCCGAATTCACGCCGAAAAATGTTCAGACAAAAGAGGACCGGACCAAACTGGTGTTCGGCGTTAAACTTGAGGTTGATAATAAAGACGGGATTCTCAAAGGCGGAATGCCGGTCGACGCATACTTGAAGTAACCGAGCCGCTAAACACCCATGAATGGACCCAAAGCTGAAGCGACAACGATGAATGCAATTGAGTTGCAGTCCGTCTCCAAAAAATTCGGAGACATCACCGCCGTTAACTCATTGACGCTGAGCGTCCGGAAGGGGGAAATGTTTGCTCTGGTTGGGCCGGACGGGGCAGGGAAGACGACGACGATACGGATGCTGTGCGGCATCACCGTTCCGACTGGAGGCGAGCTTTTTGTTCTCGGGTATGACCTCAGAAAAGAGCCGGAGGAAGTACGAAAAAGAATCGGTTATCTATCTCAGAAATTCAGCCTCTACGGCGACCTGACTGTCGACGAGAATATTGAATTTTTCGCCGAGATTCACGGCGTGAGGAATTACAAGCCGCGGCGGAATGAACTGCTCGAGTTCACGCGGCTGACGCCGTTCCGTACGCGGCTTGCCGATAAGCTTTCCGGCGGGATGAAACAGAAGCTGGCGCTCGCCTGCACTCTCGTTCACACTCCAGAAGTCATTTTTCTCGACGAACCCACGACCGGTGTTGACCCTGTCTCCCGGAGGGATTTTTGGAAAGTACTTTCGAACCTCCTCAAGTCCGGCATTACTATTGTCATGACGACGCCGTACCTTGACGAAGCCGAACGCTGCACTCATGTTGCTTTGATGAACGAGGGGAGCGTCTTAGTTGCGGATACGCCGCTGAACGTAAAAAAAGTAATGAAAGGAAAAATCGTAGAAATTGTGTGCAGTGAGATCCGAAGTTCCTTTAAACTGTTGAAGTCATATTCTCATGTCAAGGAGGTTCAGGCATTTGGCGACCGCCTGAACATCGTTGTTGACAATGCCGACCGTGATATCCCGACAATACTCGCATATTTGGCAGACCATAAGATCACCGTTGCCGATTGGAGAATAATTCCGCCGTCATTAGAAAACGTTTTTATTTCGTTACTATCCGACCATCGATCGAAAAAAGAAAGTGAGGTTAAAGCAACGTAATGAATGTACGCTCAATTGTTTCAATCCTTCTCGGTGTCGTTGCACCGGTTCTTATCGCGCAGGAGCGCGTGCTCACCATCGAAGAAAGCATTGCCATCGGGCTTGAAAACAGCAGGGCGCTGCATTCTTCTCAGATGAAGCTGGAGTATGCGGATGCCAAGGCGGGCGAAGCTGCTGCAGGGTTGTATCCATCATTAAAAGCGCAGGCGTCGTATCAAAAGCTGAGCGATGTGCCCGCCTTCAAAATTTCTTTGCCGGGTTTCCCGAATATTTTTCCCGTCATTTTGAATAACTACGTTACCAAAGCTACGCTTCAACAACCACTCTTCACGGGATGGAAGCTGCAAAGCGGGGCCAACAGCGCCGAATACACGGCGGAGGCTTCGAAACGGGATGTCGAAAATGATAAGGCCGAATTGGTATACAATATTAAATCGGCATACTGGAATCTGTACCGCGCGAAAGACGTCAAACGTTTGAGTGATGACAATGTCGCTCAAATCAGCTCGCATTTGAGCGATATCGAAAGCATGTCTAAGCAGGGAATGGCGACGACAAACGATGTGTTGAAAGTGAAGGTGCAATTCTCCAATGCAAAACTTCTGCAGAGCGAAGCGGCAAACAATGTTGAGATTGCCATGATCAGTTTCAACTCTACACTTGGCATTGCACTTACGACGAAGGTCGGCATTGGTTCGACATTGACTCCGACGACAAGGGAATTTCCCGACGTACAGAAGCTCCTTGAGGCTGCATTTACTGACCGGCCCGATTTGCAGGGACTGGATTGGCGTCTAAGGGCGGCAGAAAGCGGGGTAACAGGGGCAAAAGCAGGCTGGTCGCCCCAAATTTTTTTGACGGGAGATTATTATTATGCCCGCCCGAACCAGCGGATTTTCCCCGCGCAGGATGTATTCAAAGACTCATGGGACGTTGGCGTTACGTTGCAATTTGACATCTGGAATAATTTGACGACAGTGTATCAGACGACCGCGGCACAAGCGCAGTACGAACAGTCGAAAGATGCAATCGCGATGTTGAAAGACGGAGTAACTCTGGAAGTGACGCAGAGTTATCTTTCATTCAAGCAAGCAAAAGAAAATATTCAGCTTTCCCAACTCAGCGTCGAACAAGCGAATGAAAATCTTCGTGTCACGCAGCAGAAGTTCAAAGCTGGTTTAACAACAAACTCGGAGATGCTCGATGCGGAGGTCGCGCAGCTTCAGGCAAACCTTCAGCTGACGCAAGCGTTCGTGGACTACGAGCTGGCGCAGGCGAAGCTTGAGAAGGCCGTGGGAGAAGTGAAGTAGTCAGTTAAGAGTTTTACGTTAACAGTTAAAAACTAAGAATTACAATGTACGATTTGCTCAAGAGGTCATCGAAGAGAGCGAATATATTCGTTTGTTCACTTCTCCCGTCTTACGTCTCACGTATTGAGAAAAAGTAATTAAAATTAAAAAAATGACAATGGAAAAGAACGCCATAGAAGTCGAAAATCTAACCAAACGGTTCGGAGATTTTTATGCTGTTGACCACATCAATTTTGAGGTGAAACAGGGGGAGATCTTCGGCTTTCTGGGAGCAAACGGCGCCGGAAAATCGACGACCATCAGAATGCTCTGTGCCTTGCTGCAATCGACCGAGGGGACTGCGCATGTTGGCGGATTCGACATTAATAGAGAGCCGGAAAAAGTGAAAGAAAACATCGGGTATATGTCGCAGAAATTTTCTCTGTATGAGGATTTGACAGTCGATGAAAACATCAATTTCTTCGGCCGTGTCTACGGGCTCAGCAACGGCGACCTTCAGCAGCGGAAAGAATGGGTGTTGGAAATGGCGAACTTGATCGGTCGGGAAAAAAGCATCACACGAACGCTCCCCGGGGGATGGAAACAGCGGCTTGCCCTCGGTTGCGCCGTGCTGCACCGCCCGAAAATAGTCTTTCTCGATGAGCCGACCAGCGGAGTCGATCCGGTGATGCGGCGGAAATTTTGGGAATTGATCAACGACCTTTCGGCGGAGGGGATTACGGTTCTCGTTACGACGCATTTCCTTGAGGAAGCGGAGTACTGCAACGATATTATTTTCATTAACGCGGGAAAGATAATTGCCGGCGGGAGTCCGAAAGAATTGAAGCATAACTACATCAAGTCTCCGCTGCTGGAAGTCCAATGCGAAAACGTCGTTGAAGCCATGACGATCATCGAGAAAGAGCCGTGGGCGGAAGAGACCTCTGTGTTCGGCACCTACCTCCACGTCAGCGTGTCCGACGAAGAGAGTGCCAGAAAGAATATTGAAGAGATTCTTCGCTCTCAACACATTGCCTGGACCAAAATCGACAAAATTACGCCGTCTCTGGAGGACGTGTTTATTTATTTGTTGGACCAGGAAGCAAAGAAAGCGGCATGAGAAAAAAAGATACGGAATTCCACAACGAAATTTCATCAGGACGGCTGCAATGATACGACGCCTTATTCCAATTATTAAAAAAGAGTTTCGACAGATCAGGCGGGATAAGCGCGTGCTTGCAATTTTGACGCTCGTCCCGGCGCTCCTGCTGCTGCTCAACGGCTATGCGTTGAACTTCGACGTCTCGCACATCAAGATGGCCGTGATTGACCAGGAGAACAGCAAGACGAGCCGCGATTTTCTCAATGCGTTCGTGACGTCCGGATATTTCGACTACGTGCAATATCTTAATTCCACGGATGAAGCGATGCGGATGATCGACGACGCAAAAATACGGGCTGCGATTGTAATTCCGACAGATTTTTCCCATAAGCTTCTTTCAAACGAAACAACCGACATCCAGGTGCTTGTCGATGGAATGGATTCTAACGCTGCATCGACCATTCTTGCCTACGTGCAGGCGGTAACGCTGCAGTATTCACAAAAAATCGTTCTCACGAATCTTTCGAAAATGGGCCGGGGCAGTTATCTTCCGATCCAGTACGATGCGCGGGTGTGGTACAATCCCGAATTGAAAAGCGCCAAATTTCTTGTTCCCGGTCTTATCGGCTTTATCCTTGCAATTACTGCTGTCATAGCAACGTCGCTTTCGATTGTGAAGGAGAAAGAACGGAACACGATCGAACAAATCGATGTATCGCCGATTACTTCATTCGAACTTGTTATCGGGAAAATGATTCCGTATGCACTTATCTCCCTGGTTGCAGCGACGCTGGTGATCGTCGCCGCCTATTTTCTTTTTGATGTCGTTGTTAAAGGAAGTTATTTATACCTGTTCGGCGCGACGCTGTTGTTCATTATTTCCGCACTCAGCATCGGGTTGTACGTCTCGACCATTGCAGACAGCCAGCAGGTAGCATTCCAATTAGCATCGCTTTTTTCCATGCTGCCGACAATGATTCTTTCGGGATTCATGTTTCCTATTCGAAGCATGCCATGGTGGCTTCAAATTCTTACCAACATCACGCCCGCAAAATTTTATCTTGTTATTCTCCGGTCCATTATACTGAAAGGCGTCGGAATAGCCGCCTTCTGGGATCAGATAGTATATCTCATGATCTTCACGTCGTTCATGCTGTTCATCAGCATCAGGCGCTTTAAAAAAACATTAGGGTGATTCGATGAACAAACAACGGGTCATGGCCCTGCTGAAGAAAGAGTTCGGCCAGCTCTTCAAGGATAAAAAGCTGCTGCCGCTTGTTTTTGTGGCGCCGGTGCTCCAGTTGGTGTTTATGGGATTTGCGGCGTCTCTCGACGTGAAAAATATTTCCGTTGTGCTGTGCGATTTGGATAAAACCGAGTCGAGCAGGAAGCTGATCGAGAAGGTTACGAATTCCGGCTATTTTACCATCGAATATTCGACGGAAGATTACAGCACGATTCAGAATTACCTTGACGACAACAAGGCGACAATGGCACTGATCATTCCCCAGAAATTTGGGGACGAAATTCTGCGCCACGAACCGGCAAAAGTGCAAGTGCTTATTGACGGCAGCGAGGGAAACAGCACCGCCATTGCAATGGGGTACGTCAATCAAATTCTTGTCTCCTATTCGAACAGTGTTCTGGCTGAAGTATCGGGATCCGCCCGCATCGGCGGCATCAATGCACAGACGAGGGCATGGTTTAACCCATCGCTGAAAAGTCGAAATTATATGGTGCCGGGGGTGCTGGTCATGATTCTGTTGATCGCAACGATGAACCTTACTTCGATGGCGGTTGTCAAAGAAAAAGAAATCGGCACGCTTGAACAGCTTATGGTGACGCCGATAACGCCGACCGAGTTGATCCTCGGAAAGCTGATACCATTTACGATCATCGGCCTTGTCAACTGGTGTGTCGTGCTTACGGCAATGGTGGTCGGGTTCGGGATCACAGTCCATGGCAACGTCTTCTTGCTCTTCGGGCTGTCAATTTTCTTTTTACTCACATCACTGGGCCTTGGTTTGTTTGTCTCCACGATTTCCAACACACAACAGCAGGCGATGATGACGTCTCAGTTTTTCCTTCTTCAACCGATGATGTACATTTCAGGCTTCACATTTCCGGTGGAAAATATGCCGAAATTTCTGCAGTTGCTGTCGTTCGGTGTGCCGATGAAGTATTATCTTGTGGTTGTCCGGTCCATAATCTTGAAAGGCGTCGGGATTACGAGCCTGTGGTTCGAAGCCGGGGCGCTTCTCTTTATGGGTGTGACGATTCTTATCGCGAGTGTACTCCGATTCAGAACAAAACTCGATTAATGCTTTTGTAAATAATATCCGGGAGAACTTCTATCATGGAATTGGGCTTAAGAAATAAAATTGCTCTCGTTGCAGCGGCGAGTCAGGGGTTAGGGAAAGCAATCGCAGAATCATTGTCGGAAGAGGGGGCGACAGTTGTT
>CAZXQG010000085.1:0-11668 GCA_964642725.1 uncultured Chitinophagaceae bacterium | reverse complement strand
CTACCACTGAATTACTCCCGCAGAGCATTTCGGCTAAAAAACCTAATGTCTTAGAACAATTTGGGCTGACTTCCTAACCTGTGGCACAAATATGGAACAAAAACTATTAATTATGCTTACAAATGTAATTCAACATTTTACAAATTGCAATATTTCTCTTTCTCTGTCACCTTGTCGATCTCGCTAACTCCAGCCGGGTGCGGCCGGTTAGCTTGCAACGCTAATTGTCGAACATCATCTCTGGACCTGCAGGAAAACATGAACGATTTTCATATGCGTTAATAACAATCGTTGTGTCGGGTTCGAGGGTTAGTTCGAGCCTGCAATGTGACCATGTGTAGTTTGCTAAAACACTCTCCACGGCATAGGGATCGGCATCACCGGCTGTGCCATGAGCACGGCCATAGATCTCTGACAACCGTTCGCGAAGAAAGCGAACATCTTCGGCCGATGAGGCGTCTGTCGTTTGAAAAACCAGTTTCGCGGCATAGTATCCGGTGGAACCGCAGAAGAGTTGGCATGATGACGCCCTTTTCGAGAGAAAAGAGACATTGGAGTAAGCAAGAATATCGCTGGTCGTCAATTCGGGCATTGGAACGGAACCACTGCTGTAACCTACGAAACGCTTTTCGATGAAATCTGTCGGCGTGGTCCATCTGAATCCCAGATAACCTTCCAGGCCGGGCGGATTATCGAGACGTAAAAAGTAATTACTTCTTCCGCATCCAATGACGGTGAGACTGGCAGCAAGCAAAATGATGATGGATTGTTTTCGGTTCATAGTTTCTCTCAAAAGCTATCTATATATAGCACGCGATGCAAACTGTGTGAGTTCATTAACACGATAGATTGTGCCCCTAGGATGTTTAATAAATCTACACATATTATTAGGCTTGGTCAACTTGTTCATGAGAAAAGCCGTGCGACGTCTTAGTCATAAGAATATTTTCGAATGCAGACGAAGGACCGTTTTTCAACCGACGAACTGAAGCTGACGTCCATCGGCAAATTCGGTTTGGTAAGAAAGGCAAGGAAGAACGTACCGTCTCACTATCACTCAGGAATAGACATCACGAGGCCTCATCCGAACTATCTCAACGAGCCGGTATACCCGATTGCACAAGGCGTCGTCATCAGCAAGCGGGACGACGGTCCTTATGCCCAACTTATTATGGAGCACGAATATCACGGAAGGCGATTCTGGACTTTATACGAACATCTTGCGGGCATTACCGTCGATGTGAATGGGGCCGTGTCCCCCGAGACTCCGATAGGGAGATTCATGAATCGCGACGAGTTGAACCGCTATGGGCGGCAATTCGATCATCTTCATTTTGAAGTTCTGCGAATCCGTCCGATGCCCCTGCGGCCGGGACCGGCGACTCCGGCGAGGTTCTACTCTTCGTACTCTCTGATCTGTTTTTCTAGAGGCGAACTCGAGAAATATTTCTTTGATCCGTTGGAGTTTCTTGAAGGGAAATGATTTTTTACGCGCGCTGATGCTTGCTCACTCTTCCGCAAACTTCTTTATCGCATCGTAATATTTAACAATCGCTTTTGCCTTATTCTTCCCGAACGACAGCCAATGCCAGGTTGTATCCGGGTTTGGATTTTCGACGGTTGGAATGCGGATGATCGGCTTCCCCTGATATTCGCCAATGACGGGTTGGACTGATTTTTCTTCGTTTTCCATTGTATTCCTTTCGTTTTAAACTAGATGATGATCAAATGATGAATGAGTGTCCTCATCTGAGTTGGAGTCATGTTAATAATACTTTGTCTTCCTGATCTCCAGATTGACAATGATGTTGGATTGTTTGTTCAGAATGCAACGACTGAGTGAGTCTAGTATATTCCCGCAATTGAGGACGCAACCAAAGATGATTCCTCCAATTCTGCAATATTCATCCAACGTTTCTTAAGATGATAAACCCGGAGATCACGATCAATATTCCGGCAAGAAGTTTTACGTAGAGTCTATCGTCGGAAAAAATCTTCCCTCCGAAAAAAGTAGCGTAGAGAATGGAAGTCCGTTTGACAGCCAACACCAACGCCACCGGGGCGAGTTTCGTCGCTTCAAGTTGCGTAAATCGATACGCGACCGTGAACAGTGCTACGGTGAAGACAAACAGAAATTGACCTTTGCTTTTCTCGAGCGCCGCCGGAAACGAAGATTTGTGCAGCAATAACTGGAGGCCGAATACCGCACAATACACGATATGTTGATAAAACAGGACAACAAGAGGGTCAACCCTGTAACTGCTCACGAGCATTCTATCGGCAACTGAAGAGACCGCAAATAATCCCACCGCTCCATAAATATAATAATATTTTTTTGTCCCGAAGATGTTCTTGAACGGTTGAAATATTTCCTGACCGGGACGTATTTCCAGCGTGTATGTTCCTGCCATCATGAGTCCGATACCCGCCCATTCCCACGGCCGAAGCGATTCGCCGAGCAGCATCATTGCAAGAAGTGCAGCAGCTCCGGGGGTTAACCCAAGAAGCGGAAGAGCACTGCTGATCTGATTGTGCTGCAGCGACATCATCACTAATAAAAATGCCATCCCGCCAAGGATGCTCTTGCCGATAAGAATTATGAGCGTGGAAGCGGGAATGGAAACGACATCAACCGAAAATGGGACAAACAGAGATAACAGAAGAATAACGACTGAAAGGAGGAAGGAAAATTCAAGGGCTGTCAGGCGAAACAAAATCTTCTTTTGAAGAATAGCCGATGCCGCTGAAAGTATCGCAGAGCACGTCGCCAATACGAACCAAGTCATTTAATTTACTCCGCTGTAAGTACGAACGAGTTGTTTGTCCCTGCGATTCTCTGTGCCTCTCTGTGAAACAATATTATTATTACACAGAGACAACATATGTCTCCAATATGACGGCCCATTCGAACAAAGCCCCTTAAAAGGGGACACTTCTATATTGCAATAGTCGTCGAAAGGAAAAAGTTCCTTCCCGGCTCGAAAGTAATAAACCCGCGCAGCGTGGAAAGATGATTTTGATACAACTTATTAAAGACGTTTTGAACGCCCGACCGGATCACAAACGACCATCGCTCTATAGTAATCGGAACGCTGACAATCCCGGCATCAACGATTGCGTACCCGGGCGTGCGTATTTCGCCTGCGGCAAGATTTTTCTGTTCAGCACAAAAAGTGGCCGCGATGTCAACCGTACCGACTGACTGGAGAAGAGTGCTTGATTCAAGCCGCCCGTTGAGCGGTGCAATCTGGGGGAGATTTGTATGGTCGAATGTGTCTTCCCCGCGAACATACGCAACATAGTACTTCAGAACATTCCACTCAACTAACCTCTGTTCGATTGATAGTTCATAACCGTACAACCGGGCTTCACCGATGTTTTGTTCTATGAATGCGCTTCCCCCTTCAAACACTCCCGGAACGTATCCAACGAGGTCCGTCAAGCGGTTGAAAAATATGTCGGACTGCAACTGAATGCCGCTGGTGTGTACGCGAAATCCGGCATTTACCGAGATACTTTTTTCCGAACGGAGATTCGGATTGCCCACGCGCACGATGCTTCCCAAGTTGAGATATTGAAAACGTTCTTCAAGGGAAGGTGAACGAAAAGCTGTAGAGATAAGCGACGTGAGGTCCAGGTCCGAGTCAAGGGCATACGATAATCCCCCGTTGGCGCTCCACGATCCATCGCGGGCAGAGGTCTTGTTCCAAAGGATCTGCTGGCCGGGGGGAGATGTCTGCAAAACTCCGGAAGTAATAATGTATTCAGGGTTCAGTGTCTCGTCGCTGCCAACCTGAATCCAATCGTACCGGGCACCGAGTGTCAACGTCAATTTGTCGGGTAACAGATGCCACTCATCCTGTCCGTATATTCCGGCGCTGAAGAAATGCGAGAACGGCACCGGCCGATCGCCGATAATTTGAGCGGTGCTCGTATTTGTTCTTTCACGCCTGCTGTCCAAATCCCTCTGCCACACATCCGAACCAATCGTAAGCACCTGGTCGGTGGACAGAACAACTTTCGATTCGATTTGTCCGCTTGTTGTCGCATGTGTTGCATGCGGCGTAAGGGTCAGCACCGGACTTTGAATGAGTTCAACATTGCGCTCGATGTCCTGATGAGAAAGCCGGATAGTAATAAGCGGCACACCCGGGCGGAGGTTTGGAATTATATATTCCAGCCCGAACAGTTCGCGCTTCGCGAGTGTGTAGCGTGCAGCTGCCGACGGCGAGAGAGGCGCGCCCCCGGGAATTCCGGTATCCTCCGCTTGAGACCGTTGGTATGAGAAGAATACCGATTGATTATCGAAGGTCTTTACGCCCAGCGAGCCGTTGATGTTAAAGTCATGATATTGCGAATTTGGAATCTCTCCGAGAGACGTCATCGTGTTGCCGGCATGCCGATAACTTCCGCTCAACCGCGTCGCGATCATATCGGACGAACTTTCGAATGCCGCATACTGCCCGACTTTGCCGTCAACGCTCGAAAGGTCGTTCGTCGTTTCTGCGTTCGTCTGAAGTTGGTCGGTAAAGGAGTTTCGCTTTGTAATCAGATGGACAACACCGCCGAATGCGCCGGTTCCGTAAAGAACGGAACCAGGAGATTTGACGACTTCAACTCTTTCAAGATCGTGAATGTCGAGGAGTGAAAGAGCGCCTGATATGTCAGTCGCAGTTTCAATTCTTGTATTATCGATCATTGTTACAATGTTTGACCTTCCCATCCCGCGAATAGAAACATCCGTTTCCCATGATCCATCGCGGGTAAGTGAAATTCCCGGAGAATTCTTCAGGGCATCGGAAACTGTCACGCCCGATTGTTGGACAAGTTGATCGTTTGTCTCAACATTGAAAGGATACGGTATGCCTTGCGCCGCTGACGACGTTCGCGTGCTCCGAACAACCACTTCGGTGGATGGAAGAATCGCCGGCTGCATTTCAATAATAATACTGTCGTTTTGTTCTTCACACGCGACAGTCCGTTCAATCCTCGCGTACGCGACATGACGGGCAGAAATTGTATAACGCCCGGCAGCGAGATGCCCAAAGAAAAAAAGGCCGCTGTCGGTCGTATTTTTCTTTTGTCCAATTTCAATGAGGACGACAATCGCATCGCGTACCGGCTGATGTGTTGCAGCGTCAATTATTTTTCCACTAAGAGAGGCTGTTTGCGATTGTGCATAGAGCGGCAGCAAAAAAAGTAGAATATGTAATCGTTGAAAATATCCACAATAGTTCTTCATATGTTCTCTATAGAGTCTCGACGCTAATGATACTATTCATCGCACCAAAAAGGCCTTGATTGGATTCGAATGGGATTTTATACTCTATACTGCCGATTGGCAAGTATGGAAGACTCTCTCGGCGCGTTTCGCGCTTGTTAGAGTTATATGGTCACGCGGGCATCACTATTCGCTTTCCATCGAGTGTGTTCAGAACGACGATGTGAAGGTATCCAAGTATTGGCTCAAAGGCAAGGCCGATGGATTCATATTCCATAAAAATAAACTGGAAAATATTCCTTTGAATTGATGTTTTTCGATTAATTCTTCTTTATATTTCACTAGTGCCTTATGGCACTTTCTGATCTGAAAGCGACGTCATTGAAAAATTAGTAACTCGTTCGCGGAATCTTTTTACAAAACGCACTCGGAAAATAGCTCTCGTCCTGAAAAATTATTTGATAATAAACAAAAACGCTGCGAGTACTCTCAACGGTTAAGGACCTCTAACCGAATTATCTCTTCTCTCGAAAAGACCGCAATGTCATCGCACTGATTGATTGCGGTAGAAATGATCAGCCGCTTTACTTCCCTAAGTGCCGGGCATAGGATTTTTTTATGCCATCGGTCGGTTGTACACATCACACAAGAACACAAACATCTCTCACACTATCCGACGGAATAACGGAGCCGTGCCGGTTATTGAATCCGGACGTCTGCTTATTTTTCTCGTACGTTGAAACACTATTATTCTGATTTTTTTCAACACTCGAAAAGGAGCGGTTATGGATCGAACACTTACCTCGCCGCCTGAATTGCAAAAGATTGATTCTGTGGTCGCGAGTCACAAGAACAAGCATGGAGAACTGCTGGGTATTCTCGAGGAAACTCAACTCCTCAACGAACGCAAATATCTTTCTGAGGATGCGTTGAACCACGTCGCCCTCAAGACAGGCGTTCCCCTTTCCAGAATTTACAATGTGGTGACCTTCTATTCCTTTTTTAACCTGAAGCCCCAGGGCAAACATACGATCACCGTATGCCGCGGAACCGCCTGCCACACCAAGGGATCGAAAGCCCTTCTTGACGATCTCGGATTAATGCTTGGATGCAGCAAAGAACTTGAAGAAGGAGAATCGTTTTTCACGACGCAGGACAATCAATTTACAATCTCTACCGTCGCATGTTTCGGGCAATGCGCTCTTGCGCCGGTTATCGCACTCGATGAAGTCATTTACAGCAGCATGACAACAGCAAAACTGCAAAAGCTTATCAACAAAGTTTCGAAGGGGAGAAAATGACCATGAAGACGATCGATGCGGCGACGCTGGTAGAACTCCGTAACAACGGATTGAAAAAATTGTTTCCTGATGTTCCGAAAATTTCCGTCGGCATGGGAACGTGCGGCATGGGAAACGGTGCAAAGGAAGTGTTCGAAAGCCTGCAGAAAACCCTTAAGGCAAAGAATGCAAACATCCGCCTTGCCATCACCGGATGTTTCGGATTTTGCGCCGAAGAAACGCTTGTGAACTGCTACATCCCCGGAATGCCTCTCGTCATCCTGCACAAAGTTACGCCGAAGGATGCGGAGAATATTGTGAACTGTCTCTCGAAAGGAATCATGCCGCTCAAGAAGGCGCTCTGCAAAATCGAGCGGTGGGATTTCTTTACATCAAAAATGGAATTCGGCACCGGGCTTCCCAGCGTCCCGTTGTGGACTGAAATTCCCTTCTTTAAAGGGCAGAAAAAAATAGTCCTTCGCGAATCCGGATTAATCGATCCCGAGAATATCGAAGAGTACTTTGCCGTGGGCGGTTACAGCGCGCTCATGAAAGTTCTCACGGAAATGACGCCGGATTCTGTGCTCGAAGAGATAAAGCAATCCAAGCTGCGCGGACGCGGCGGCGCGGGATTTCCGACCGCTATCAAATGGGAGATGATGAAAAAGGTCGCAACCGACCAAAAATATATCATCTGCAATGCAGATGAAGGGGACCCCGGTGCATACATGAACCGGAACGAAATCGAGAGCGACCCGCACTCGCTTATCGAAGGAATGTTAATCGGCGCATTTGTCATGGGTGCATCGGAAGGAATCATGTATGTTCGCGCTGAATATCCTCTTGCCGTAGAACGCTTCAAAAAAGCGGTCGCGTCCGCAAAAGAATTCGGAATTCTCGGAAATCATATTTTCGGTTCCTCTTTTAATTTCGAGCTTTCTCACGTAGAGGGTGCCGGCGCATTTGTCTGCGGAGAAGAGACTGCGCTCATCGTCTCGATAGAAGGAAAAGCAGGACGGCCAATTCCCCGTCCCCCCTACCCGGCGCAAAAAGGGTTGTGGGGAAAACCGACGAATATCAACAACGTGGAGACATGGTTTAACATTCCCGTGATTGTTACCATCGGCGGAAACGAGTTTGCCAAGTTCGGCACGCAAAACAGCACAGGAACAAAAGTGTTCTCATTGGTCGGTAAAATAAAGAACACGGGGCTCGTCGAACTCCCCCTTGGCACACCGCTGCAAAATATTATTTACCAAATGGGAGAAGGAACCGGAAATAAGAAAAAAATCCGCGCAGTGCAGACCGGCGGCCCTTCCGGCGGATGCATTCCGGTGGAACATTTCAACACGCCGGTTGATTACGAATCCCTTACAAAACTCGGCACAATCATGGGATCCGGCGGCATGGTCGTGATGGACCAGGACAACTGCATGGTCGACGTTGCGCGGTATTTTGTTGAAGTGACTTCGAAAGAATCGTGCGGCAAGTGCACTCCGTGCCGCGAAGGATTGGCACAGGCGCTTTCGCTGCTGAACAAAATAACACGCGGCGAAGGCACGATGGGAGACGTGGACACGCTCGAACGTTTGGCGTACGTGATCAGGGATTCTTCCCTTTGCGGACTGGGACAAACAAGTTCCAACCCGGTCTTGACTACGCTGCGGTATTTCCGCGACGAGTACGAAAAACATATTATCGACAAGAGATGCAAAGCCGGCGTGTGTGAGAGTCTCTTTGTAGCGCTCTGCGAAAACAGCTGCCCGCTGCACATGAATATTCCAGGGTACCTGCAGCTTTTAAAAGAAGGAAAAATCGAAGAAGCATTCGAACTGACGCTGCGCGACAATCCCCTGCCGGGAACAGTCGGCAGAATTTGTTATTTCCACTGCCAGATGCGCTGCCGCCGAGAGATGGTCGACGAGCCCGTGAACCAGGGAGAGATCCACCGCTATCTCGCGGATACGATGTATAAGATGGGAAAAGAAAAGGCCATCTATCAGCGACTGGTCAAAGAGAAACTTTCCCCTACCGGAAAAAAGATTGCCATCGTGGGTGCCGGACCGGCCGGATTAACTGCGGCGTACTATCTCGTTCGCCTCGGACATTCGGTGACCGTGTACGACAGCCATGCCAAGGCCGGAGGAATTTTGCAATACGGAATCCCGGCGTACCGCCTTCCCAAAGACGGATTGAATAAGGAGTTGGAACTATTCAAAAAGCTGGGAGTGAAATTCGTATTCAATGCACGCATCGGAAAAGAGGTCTCCTTCAAGTCTCTTTCAAAACAATCCGACGCGGTCTTTATCGCCGTGGGCGCGCAAAAAGATATCGAACTCGATATTCCGGGAAAAGAACTCACAGGAGTCATTGAAGGATACGAATTCCTTGAAGAGTTGGCGCTCGGCAAAAAGATGCACGTCGGGAAGAAGGTCGTCGTGGTCGGTGCAGGAAATGTGGCGATCGACGCTGCACGCTCGTGCCTCCGGCTTGGAGCCGACGTCACGATCGTATACCGGCGTGATAAGGATGAAATGCCGGCAAACGCCCATGAAATAAAAGACGCAACGGATGAAACAATCGACTTTATGTTCCTCTCCGCTCCGAACCGGATCCTGGGGAACTCGAACGGAAAGGTGACAGGCCTCGAAATTCACAAAATGAAGTTCGACGGATTCGATAACGCCGGAAGGAAGAAACCGGTCGAGACGGGCGAGTCTGCCTTTATCGAGTGCAACACCATTATTTTGGCGGTCGGTGAAAAAGTCGACTTTGACCAGGCAAAAGAGATCGGCCTCGAGCTTCGCAGCAACGGGGCAATAAAAGTTCATCAGCCGAACTACCGCACGAACTTGCCGAACGTCTACGCCGGCGGTGATGCCGTGACAGGACCGGCAACGGTTGCTGAAGCGATGGGCATCGCCCGGCGCGCCGCCGAAGCGATAGACAACGACCTGATGAAGGAGAAACGATTCCGCCGGCTCTTCCGTGATTTCAAATACAAAGATGAAATCGTTACGGAGACAGAAGGAATACAAAAGATCGAGCCGAAAAAGATTCCCGTGAAAGAGAGGATCTCGAGTTTCCAGGAGGTGCTTTCGGGGTTCACCGGAGAAGAAGCATTATTGGAAGCGACGCGGTGCCTGCGGTGCGACGTTAAATGTCATGAAGAATTAGGCCAAGGAGAATTCAATGGATAATGCAATGGTCAATATAAAAATCAACGGGAACGATTTTCAAGTTCCGCAGAACGTGACAATTCTTGAGGCTTGCAAACGCGCCGGAATAAAAATACCGACGCTGTGCTACCTCGAGGATGTCGCGACAAATGCTTCGTGTGCCGTTTGTGTCGTCGAGGTCAAAGGCGCGCGATCGCTGACGCGTTCCTGCTCGACATGCGTCCGCGAAGGAATCGAGATCGCAACGAATTCTGCGCGCATTCGGGACGCACGGAAGACAAGCGTCGAACTGCTGCTCGCAAACCACCCGAAAGATTGCCTCTCGTGTCTGCGAAACCAGAATTGCGAATTGCAATCGCTTGCCGCAGACCTCGGCGTAAAGGAAGACGGATTCGTCCGCACAAAAAAAAGAGAGCCGTTGGATACTACCTCCGTTTCAATTACCAGAGATCCCAACAAATGTATTCTCTGCGGCAGGTGTATCGCCGTCTGTCAAAATGTACAAACGGTTTCCGCGATCGGGTTGTCGCAGCGCGGCATCCGGACGAAAGTATCGACATACATGGAAAAAGGCCTCGGCAATGTCGCCTGTACGAATTGCGGCCAGTGTGCACTCGTCTGCCCCACCGGCGCCATTGTCGAACGGGACGATACCGAGATGGTGTTTGAAGAAATAGCAAATCCGGAAAAATTTGTAGTTGTGCAAACCGCCCCTGCGATCCGCGTCGGGATCGGTGAAGCGATGGGGATGGACCCCGGAAGTCTTGTGACGGGGCAAATGGTCGCCGGACTGCGAAGACTCGGGTTTACGAAGGTCTTTGACACACAATTTACCGCCGACCTGACCATCATGGAAGAGGGGCACGAATTGATCAAACGGATCACCAATAAAGGCGTTTTGCCGATGATCACATCGTGCTCCCCGGGCTGGATAAAATTTGCGGAACACTTTTTCCCGAACTCGCTTGCTCATCTTTCAACATGCAAATCACCGCAGCAGATGTTCGGATCGGTCGCAAAAACGTACTACGCCGCAAAACTTGGAATCGATCCGAGAAAAATCGTCGTTGTTTCAATCATGCCGTGCACGGCAAAGAAATATGAAGCGAAACGCCCCGAGATGATGAGTGCCTTCGAATATTGGAAGGACAAAAAGGCCTGGTCGGATGACGACGCGTTTTACGATGTAGACTATGTTTTAACAACGCGCGAACTTGCGCGGATGTTCAAAGAAACCGGGATCCGGTTCTCCAATCTTCCCTCCGAAGAATTCGACAGCCCGCTCGGCGAGTCAACGGGAGCTGCGGTGATCTTCGGCGCCACCGGCGGCGTTATGGAAGCCGCACTCAGAACTGCGTATGAAGTCGTTACGGGCAAACCCCTTGCCGATATCAACTTTACCGCGGTCCGCGGCATGGAAGGAATCAAAGAAGCAGAAGTTGATATGGACGGCACGAAAGTAAAGGTGGCAGTAGCTCACACGCTCAAAAATGCACGGATACTTTTCGAACAGATAGAGAAAAAAGAATCGCCGTACGCTTTCATCGAAGTGATGACCTGCCCCGGCGGTTGCCTTGGCGGCGGCGGCCAGCCTATTCCAACCACATGGGAGATCAGAAAGAAAAGAGCCGAGTCGATTTACAAAGAAGATGCAGGCAAACCGATCCGCAAGTCCCACGAAAATCCGCAGGTCGCGGCTTTGTACAGTGAATTCCTGAAGGCGCCGCTGGGAGAAATGTCCCATCACCTTCTTCACACGACGTACACAAAACGGGGACTTTTTGTGTGGCCGACGAACGGTACGGCAAAAGAAAAAGAGCCAGTACTTCAAAAATAGTCTCACCGGCGGAGTGATGCTGTACGAAGCAACGGCATCACTCCGCCGTGTAATTTTCATACCTCAAACCAGCGTATCCATCGGGTGAACAATCCTCAGAATTTCAATTCTCAACGCGCTCGAAATAGCATCCAAAAAAAATGAAAAAAGT
>CAZXQG010000084.1:0-11712 GCA_964642725.1 uncultured Chitinophagaceae bacterium | reverse complement strand
CCAGCGCATGGAGATTTCCCAAATATCCAATTAATCCAATCCGCACGGAACAAACGATTCATCAATAGACGAAACAAAGTCCGTTACTGCCTTCTTCCCTCAAGCCGCCGGAAAGTTTTTTCATTCCGCGCCATTCTCATACCTTCAGGACGACGATCTGGATTTTCGATGGTGGGCCAATAAGGAAGAATTCCCTTAACCGAGTGTTATTAGCCGGCATTGCGGAATACAACAAAGAGATTAACAATTATCTATGGTGACTGAAATTCCAAATTTCACAATAAAAGAAGAAACCGAATCCGGCGCGTCAGTTATTACGGTTCGCAACACCGCAACGGGCGAATTTTTTTCTGTCATTCCGGAGTCGGGTGCACGATTACAAGAGTTGCTGCTGTCCGGCGGAAAAGAAAAATTCTCTGTCCTTAAGAAAATCAAAAATATACATTCACAAGTTCCCGACGACATCTATACAAATGCCAAACTATCCCCATTTGCGGGACGAATTAAGGCTGGCCGGTACGATCACAACAATGTTTCGTACAACGTTCCGCTCACTTTCCCTGAAGAAGGAAATGCCTGCCACGGTTTCGTCTTTGACAAGAAGTTTGAAGTGGTGAAGACAGTGATAACCCCCGACCACGCCCTCTGTTCGTTGAAATATGAATATAATAAAAACGTTGCCGGCTATCCTTTCAACTATGCGCTTGAGTTGTCGTACATTCTCACTTCAACAGACGGGCTGATCTGCAAGACGAAAGTCATCAATCGATCCTTATCGACCATGCCATTGAGCGACGGTTGGCATCATTATTTTATGTTGGGGGATGAGGTGGACAGGCTGAAACTCAAGTTGGAAGTTTCGGATATTGTTGAAGTTGATGCTAAAAATATCCCCACGGGAAAGAGAACACCATTCCGCGATTATACATCTCCGGTTGAAATCGGCGAGAAGCGTTTTAACACGTGTTTTTTGGTGGATGGTAAAAAGGGGAAAGCGGTGACGCAATTGATTTCCGAAGATCGCGGCGTGACTCTAAGCGTCTGGCAGGAAACCGGCATGAACAAATTCAATTATCTCGTTGTCTACACGCCCCCCGATAGAAAGTCGATTGCCATTGAGCCGATGACTTCAAATGTCGATAGTTTCAATAATGGTAAAGGACTGATCGTATTGCCGCCTAACGGCGAATTCGCGGCGAAATGTGGAATTCAGATTGGAAGGTAGATTGCTATTGGGCAAAAACTTCCGAAGGCATTCTTTTAATAATAAGCCACTGTCGAGGCTAAAGCCTTCGGAAGGATCTTGTGTTCAGGTTTAAGCTTTCGGATGGCGCTCATAACCGATCGTCGCTGTTACAGGTTCCGGATCCGGTCGACATACCCGCGGCTGACAACAAGCTCGGTCTGCTGCTTGTCTTTCAGCCTGACTTTATACTTCCCCCCAAACCACTTGACCATCTCACGGATAAATTTAATGTTCACAATCGCCGAGCGGTGAATGCGGACAAAGCTTAACTTATCGAGTTTCTCTTCCAAATCGGCAAGCGTCATCTCGACGATGTGTTCTTGTTCAGCGGTGTGGAGAAAAGTGTATTTGTCTTTCGATTCGAAGTATGCAACGCTGTCGATGTCGATGAAAAGAATTTTGTCGCCCGATTTTACCTGTAACCGTTTCGGCGGCGGAGAAGCGAGCAGCGAAAGGAAGCGTTCGACGTTTTCGTTGATCTGCGGTTTGGACGATGCGTATACCCGTTCGAGTTTCTCGACAGCCTTGTCGAGCCGTTTCTGCTCGATCGGTTTGAGAAGATAATCGATGGAGTTTTCTTCAAACGCTTTCAGGGCATATTCATCGTAGGCGGTGGTGAAAACAATGAACGGCTTGTACCGAAGCCGCCGAACCACTTCGAACCCGTCAAAGCCGGGCATTTGAATGTCCAGGAAAATGAGATCGGGGTGGAGCGTTTCAATTTTGTCTACAGCGTCTTGTCCATTTTCTGCCTCGTCCACCACCTCGAGATCCTTTTCATAGCTCCGAAGCATTTTGCGCAGCCGCTTGCGGGCGAGCTCCTCGTCGTCGATAACAATTGCCCGAAGGTGCATGAAAAGCCTTATGAAAGTGGAATCGTGATCAGAAAATGAGTACGCTCGCCGGGGACTACACGCAGCGAGGACGATGCGCCGTACCGCAGTTGTAATCGTTCCTCGACGCTTCTCAACCCGAACCCGGCCGCCTTGTTCTCGTTGTCAATTCCTTTTCCGTTGTCGATCACGGAGATGCGGCAGTTACCATCGGCGGCTGAAGCTTCGATAATGATTTTTCCCCCATGGACCTCGGATGAGATGCCGTGCTTGATGCTGTTCTCGACCAGGGGCTCGATGATGAGCGCCGGTATCATGAAGTCAAGGACAGCATCGTCGCAGGTTATATCGTACTGAAGCCTCTCGCCAAAGCGTACTTTTTCGATTTCAAGATACGTCCGTACGATTTCAAGTTCCTCGGCGACACTGACTAAGTTTGTTTCCGCGCTCTTGAGAGTGTAGCGGAAAAGTTCGGACAATTTCTCCACCGTCGATTCCGCGGCTTTCGGATTTTCCGAGATAAGGCTTGCAATGGAATTGAGCGTGTTGAAAAGAAAATGAGGATTGATCTTTGCCTGAAGAGCCTGCAGTTCTGCTTCCATTTTTGTCCGAATGAGCCGCTCTTCGTTCAATTCCTTCTCTTTCAATTGTGCGGCCATGCGCTCGACATTTGCCCGGAGTGTGAAGTAAATAACCGCGATAGTACCGAAAAGGGCGGATAAAACAAAATTCATTAACAGGAGAGGAATCTGATCGTTCCATGAGAATCTGTACCCGAGCGTCAGGGTTTCAATGCCGAGTCCCACTTCGGAGCCGATAAGCCCTCCGATGAGGAACAAGAAGAAAAATATCGAATGCCTTAAAATCTTTCCGAATTTTGCAACTCGGGGCGAATAGAAGGTCATCAGGAAATGGATCGAATATCCTATGCACATTGAAAAAATGAACGAGCTGTACAACGCTCCGGTCCAATGCTTGGGATTATTGTAGATGAATCCGGCTGCAATGATAGCCGTGATAATGAGGCAAAAATAGAACGTGCGAAGGAGTTCGTGTTTCTTCATAATTGAAATTGGATTCCCAGATTGGTGCTGTTCTTCGTAAAAAGTGCGCCGTACTCAGAGTCGCTTTTTCCGACGAACGACGTGAATCGTCCGTACACCGAGAAAAATTGTGATATCCTGTACGTAACAGTCGGCACAAGAACAACGCTTGCGTCGTCTGCGTTCATCAGCTGTATGAATTCAAAATCCCAGCCGCCGGCGGAGTAGTACTCTCGTCCGAAAAGATAGTCCCTCATCGTTCCGCGTGAGGAGAGAGTCTGCAGCGCCCAGAGAAGATTGTACCTCGAAGGCCCGATCATCTCCGGCGGGACGAGGATCGATCCCTGCTGAATGCCGTTCTGGAATTTAACGAACTTCATCCACTGATTCCATTCCGTTTTGGTCAATCCTTCCATATTCCTGTAGTATTCCAACGCGATATTAATGCCGTTCTCAAATGTATATTGTTCTCCAAGAAGGAGTTTGTAAAAAATCTCGTTTGAGTTGTCGAAGGGCGCCGTGTAGGGATATGAAGCAAATATTTGTCCGGGATTTTCGGACCACAGTATCTCGTGGTACAGAGTCGATGACCCCTTTTTTGCCAGGAATTCGCCGTGCAGTTCGAGATTCTCCCCGACGACGTAGGACCAATTTGCTCCCGCTTCGAGCCGGTCGCCTTGTCGGTAGTGAAGTATTCCGGAAAGGTCAAGGCCGCTGAGAAGTGTGTATGCGCGCAGCGCGTATTCATGCTCGCCCCAATGGAAATTTCCCGATTGAAATTGAGCATCGTTCAGGTAAACGAATGTCAGCGAACTCTTGCCGGCAAAT
Source organism: uncultured Chitinophagaceae bacterium (assembly GCA_964642725.1). GTDB lineage: Bacteria > Bacteroidota > Ignavibacteria > UBA10030 > UBA8401 > JAGVPT01. The sequence continues at coordinate 7,762 of CAZXQG010000084.1, read as the reverse complement.
GCGTTTATGGAAACGAGCGTGCGGCCCACGTTCTGGCCGAGCCGGTCGGAGGGGTCGGATGGAGAGCGCTGCGGTTCAACCACGCCTGTAGGATTGAACGCGTATCCGGGCCCCCACTTGAGAATTTTTCGTCCCGCCGTGATGTCCAGGTTGTCCGTCAGAGAAAGGTCATACGAAAGCTCCCGGATCGAATAATTGTACTCCGGTGCGCTCAAATTGTTTGCGAGGGCGCTGACGTTCAGCGAAGTTGACAATCCGCCGTAGTTCAGAAACAGATTCGATATTGCGTCGTTCCCCTGAACCGGCTGCGGCAGGATGTGGTTCTGGTAGTTGAGCGGAGTAGTGAGATTGAGTTTCGATAAAGTCCCTTCATCGGCGATTGAAAACCGGTATTGGAGTTCCTGCGCAGCGGCTTCTATTACTGTGAAACAAGATAGAACGACGAGCAAAAACATTCTTGCCGGTAGCTTCACCGCAATTTCTCCAGATAGTCTTTGTTAAAGTATTTTTCCGGCATTTGCTTTTCGGCATACGATGCATACTTCATAACCGTCGTTCTTCCATCGCGAAGCCTGTCGGTGATCGTCATTTGGGTGAGGAGCGTTCTTCCCGCGGTCTCTTCGTACCGGTCAAAAGATATCGACTTATAGTGCTTGCCCGAAATGAGATAAATCTCGGCTTTCTTCGGCCGCTTTGTCTCCTTCTCGACCCAGTAATCAATTCTTTTGTATGTTGCCCCGTCGCGCTTCGCAGTTAATTCCAAAAGGTAACAGGGAACACCGTCAACAGATTCTTCTTTTATTAGTTTTGCCGCATAATCTTCGGCGTAGCGGGTGCGGGCGACGTCGCCGTTCGACGCGTTCCCCATCAATCGCTGGAGCGGCGTGATGCGAATCGGTTTGCGGGTATTCGGCATGTAGATCCACATGTCGTCGTCAAGCATCAGCAGGTACTGTCCCTTGACATCCGCGTTCATGAATTTCACGAGAGTTTTATCCGTTCCTTTGATGCTCACTTCGAAAATCCCTTCCTCTTTCAGTTCATCGTCTTCATAATTCATAATCGTCGTCGTGACAGTGTACGATGTCCAGCCGTTCCGGTTCGCATCGGAGAGCCGCAGGATTTCGTCTCCCGTGAGTTTAGCATTATTTTGCGCGTGCAGCGGCGCGACAGCTGCGGTGGTGAGTAGAAGCCAAATCAAAAATGCATTGATATTCGCCCTTCGACGCTCTCGTTCCGCTGAAGCGGAACGGGAGCACCGAAGGACAGGCCGCGTTTTTTCTAAAATGGTTTTCAACAGCTCTTTCATTCGTTTCTCCTTTTTCAATCAAACATGCCCGAGTGCATCTACAATTTTTAAACGTGATGCTTTGTAAGCCGGAAAAATCGTTGCGATAACCGTGGTCACAGTAATAAGAAAGAAAACACCCGCGAAGATGGACGGAACCAAATCTACGATGAGAGGGTATCCCCGTGTACTTCCCGGAGGGGCGGGCATCCGGATCCCCGACACATTAATCAACGTTGCAAAGAGGTAGGCAATGATGAGGCCAATGCCTCCCCCGGAAGCGCCGACAATCAAGCCTTCATACAGAAAGTTGACCATGAGTCTTAACGGAGACGTCCCGACAGCAAGTTGGGTTCCGATTTCCCTCGTCCGTTCAAAAATTGACATCATCATGGTATTCGAACTGCTGAGCACAACAATTACAAAAATAATGACGCCGAGGAAGCCGAAGATCGCATTGTAGAGGCGAACGACTGCATTATAGAACGTCGCCATATCAAACCAGCGTTTTGCCGTGATTCCGGGAAGAAGCTGCTCGAGGCGCGATGCAACTTCCTCGGTCTTGTCCGTTTCATCCAGTACGACGACAAGCTTCGAGACTTTTTGAGAGTTCAGAAGCTGCTGAGCCGTCGGAAGGCTCACCATCAAAGCGCGTTCATCGTACTCCGGAATGCCGGTGGCATAGATTCCGGCTACCTTCACGTCCATCGCATTCAGTGCGCCTTTCGATGTCGTCGTCATCAGCGTGAGGTAATCGCCGATCTTTGCCTTCATGGATTTAGCCAGCCCCCGTGCGAGGACCACTTCGTTTTCCTGGGCGTTCGCCGGATTTTCCCCGAGAAATTTTCCCGTGTCGACATCGAGCGCAAACCCGGCAAGCTTCGTTTCCTTTTCCGGTTCTACGCCTCTGCCGAGGAAGGCAGCCGATTTATCGCCGTTCGATATCAATCCCATGAACTCAACGCGCGCCATCGTGAAGCGGACATGGTCCTGGATGAGGACTTTTTTCTTCAGAACTTCAACGCTGTCAATTCCGAGCTCGAGCGGCCGTTCTTCCTCGCGTTGCAGCGATTCTTTTGTATAGAGCTGGATGTGTCCCAGCTGCCCCCGGATTGTCGATTCGCTCAACCCCCGGAACGAAAAAGAAATGAACCCGCCCGCAAGGATGAGCGCGGTCGCTCCGAACACGAGCACCAGTCCGGTGATGATTGTCCGGCGGCGATTCCGGAAAACATTCTTTGTTGCGAGTTTGATGAACTTGAACATGTGTCCTTCTCCTTTATGAGCTATTGCTGGCCGTTGATCATCATTCCGTCATGAAGCTTGACGACTCTTCTCGCATACTTCAGAACAAGCGGGTCGTGAGTCGAGAAGAGGAATGTGACTTTTTCTTCCTCGTTGAGCGTCCGCATCAAGTCGAGTATTTCCGACGATGTTACGGAATCAATGTTCGCCGTCGGCTCGTCGGCGAGGACGATCCTCGGACTGTTGACAAGCGCGCGCGCAATGGCGACACGCTGCCGTTGTCCGCCGGAGAGCTCATTGGGCTTATGATCGCGCTGGTCCCAGAGTTTAACATCCTTCAATGCCCGTTCAACGCGGTCCTTCCGGACCGCAGCCGATTTTTTTGTGAGGAGCAACGGATACTCGACATTTTCATAGGCCGTAAGGACTGGAATGAGATTGAAAGTCTGAAAAATGTACCCCAGCTTTTCGAGCCGGACACGGTGAAGGTTCGTCAAACCGTCGTATTTGACTTCCGCCCCTTCCAGGAAAACCTGGCCTGCTGTCGGCGAATCGAGAAGCCCGAGGATATTCAGCAGCGTTGTTTTCCCGCTTCCGGACGGCCCGGAAATTGATGTGAATTCTCCTTCCGCTATTTCCAGCGTAACATTCTGGAGTGCGGGCACTTCGGTTTTACCGAGTTTGTAGGTCTTCGAAAGGCTGCTGGCGCGAACAAGTGAATCCATCGTGATCCTCTCCGGACGTAGGTTATGAAATTTTCTTCAATTCGTTTTCGGCTTTGTGCGCCGTGTCGGAATTCGGGTCCGCTGATACCGCTTTCTGCAGTAGTTCCTTTGCTTTGGCAGTCTGACCGTCGTTGTTATAGGCAATCCCCGCCCAGCAATAAATGGTCGATTGGAGATGCGGATTGAATCCGGCAAACTTCGCATCGCTCATCATGTGCTCGAAATCTTTCAAAGCGACAGGCAGCCGGTGGAACATTGACGGCAGATTTACGCTGTTGATTCCCCGTACGAGCCGCACCGAAATATTGTCCGGAGCCAGGTCGACTGCCTTGTCCATTTCATCGACCCCTTTATCGACGTCCTTCATTTTCGTGAACGGCCACCATGCATCGCGGGCGCGAAGAGTCCAAAGACTTCCGCGGTACGCTAACGCAATAGCACTGGAAGGGTCGATCTGGAGGATTTTGTCGAAGCAGGTAAATCCCTTGTCCACTGCATCGTCGTTTCCTGCAACTCCCTGGTCGTGGTAGATTTTTCCAAGCTTCATGAGCGTTTCGACGTCGTTCGGTTTCTGTGCGAGGATTCCTTCAAGATCTTTTACGTTATCTTGAGTATAAGATTTTCCCGTAAAAAGAAAGGCGAGGAAAACAATTGCGAACATTCTCTGCATCATGGCGTACCTTTAAATGTATTGTGATTGGTATTGTAATTTCATGGTGCAAGATAGCGTACGCGTTTGGAAAAACGGAGAGAATTCCGACGAATTGACAAAAGAGGAGGATGAAGTGCTGGATGGAGGTTGGGTTCACGCACTACCCAGTTGTTTATATTGCCTTTTCAGAAATTAAACCATACTTTCTTGGTGTCGACTCCTCGCGTCCCGCCGAAAAGCGGCGGGATCAGGGTGAACATCAGTTTTTACAATGAGAAGCAAAAGACCCCACTACCCGGCGGGGCTTCTGTGAGCTGCTTAGCAACCGCTCTCTGAATTGCATCGATCAATTGTGATCCCTCCCGGGAAGATAAACAGAATTCTTCATCAACGCCGGCAGAAAAACCGGCAGTCGCCGCGAAGAGTTATTAACCAACCATCAAGATCTTTGTTCGCCGGCGCTTTTTTTCCACCTATGATCTGAATTCAACTCCGGCGAACAAAGGATACTGACTTAACACGAGGATTTGCATGAAATACGGACATTTCGACGATAAAGAAAAAGAATACGTTATCACGCGCCCCGATACGCCGCTTCCCTGGATAAATTATTTAGGAACGTCGGATTTTTACGGAATTATTTCCAACACTGCCGGAGGATATTGCTTCTACCAGGATTCAAGAATGCGCCGGTTGACCCGTTACCGTTACAACAACATCCCGATGGACGGCAACGGCCGGTACATCTATATAAAGGACGGCGATTCAATTTGGAATCCGATGTGGAAGCCGATGCGCGTGCCCCTCGACTCGTACGAATGCCGGCACGGACTCGGTTATTCCAAAATCACCGGGGCAAAAAACGGACTGGAGGCCTCGGTCCTCTATTTTATTCCCTTGGAATCCAGGAACGAAGTCTGGTTTCTGCAGCTGAAGAATCTCTCCAAGAGCACTAAACGAATCCGGTTGTGGAGTTTCGTGGAATGGTGCCTGTGGGAAGCGAACGACGATATGACGAACTTTCAAAGAAACTACTCCACCGGGCAGGTCGAAATTGAGAATGGAACCATCTTCCACACGACAGAATACAGAGAGCGGAGAAATCATTACGGGTACTTCACATCGAGCGAACCGGTTTCGGGTTACGACTCGAGCCGCGACGCTTTTGTCGGTGTGCACAACGGGTTGGAAGCTCCTCAAGCCGTTCTGGCTGGGAGCTGCAAGAATAGCACAGCATACGGATGGCTCCCCATCGGCGTGCATCAAATTGATCTTGAAATTCAACCGGGAGAGGCAAAAGATGTAACGTTCCTTCTGGGCTATGCGGAAAATCCGGTCGACAAAAAATTCCTGCCAAACGGTAAAATACGGAAAGACGAATTTGATTCCGTGAAGTCGAAATATTCGACCTCTGCTGCGGTGACGAGCGCTTTCGCCGCGCATAAAGAATACTGGAATCGGTTGCTCTCATCGTACCGAGTTGACTCACCCGATGCGATCGTCAACCGGATGGCTAACATCTGGAACCAGTACCAGTGCATGGTTACGTTTAACATGTCGCGCTCCACTTCGTTGTACGAGTCGGGGATCGGCCGCGGCATGGGGTATCGCGACAGCAACCAGGACGTGCTCGGGTTTGTCCATATGCTTCCTTCGAGAGCGCGCCAGCGCATCTTGGATATAGCAGCCACCCAGCTTTCGGACGGAACGTGCTATCACCAGTATCAGCCGCTCACAAAAAAAGGGAATGCCGATATCGGCGGCGGGTTCAACGACGATCCGTTGTGGCTCATCTTGTCGGTCGCGGCATACATGAAAGAAACAGGAGACGACACGATTTTAAAAGAACGGACAGTCTATGCCGACGTTCCCGATTCGAAAGCAACACTGCTCGACCATCTTCATCGTTCTCTGCAGTACACGCTGGAACACCGGGGCCCGCACGGATTGCCGCTCATCGGTCACGCCGATTGGAACGACTGCCTGAATTTGAATTGCTTCTCGACCACTCCGGGCGAAAGTTTTCAGCTTGCGGGACACATCGAGAACGACAAGGTCGCCGAGTCTGTTATGATCGCGGGACTCTTCTGCAAGGCGTGCGATGAGATGGCGGCCCTGCTTCAGCATCTCCGCCTTCCGGACCGGGCAGCCGGGTATCAAAAGAATTCTGCAGACATGCGGGAAACAGTCTACCGGCACGGCTGGGACGGAGAGTGGTTTCTCCGTGCCTATGATTCGTACGGCAAGAAACTCGGCTCAACGGAGAATGAGGAGGGAAAAATTTTTATTGAAAGCCAGGGGTGGTGCGTTTTGGGCGGAGCGGGATTGGAAAACGGTTACGCGAAAAAAGCATTGGACAGCGTTCAAAAATATTTAGCGACTCCCAACGGCATCATTCTGCAGCAGCCGGCGTTTCAAAAATATTATGTGCATCTCGGTGAAGTGAGTTCATATCCGCCGGGGTACAAAGAGAACGCCGGGATCTTCACGCATAATAATACATGGATCCAGATCGCTGAAACGATCATCGGCCGCGGAGATCGGGCCATGGAATATTATATGAGCATTTGTCCCCCGACAAAAGAAGACCAGATCGACATCTATCGTTCCGAACCGTACGTTTACAGTCAGATGACTGCCGGTAGAGACGCTCCGACGCCGGGCGAAGGGAAGAATTCGTGGTTGACGGGGACGGTCGCATGGTCCTTCGTTACGCTGTCGCAGTACATTCTGGGAGTTCGGCCGGATTACGACGGCTTGATTGTCGACCCCTGCATTCCGACTTCATGGAAGAAGTTCAGCGTTGTGCGTAAATTCAGAAATTGCACGTACAACATCACGGTCACGAATCCAAAGAACGTCAGCAAAGGCGTAAAGAAGTTATTGTTGGACGGAAAGGCGATTAGCGGAAATATTATTCCCGTGTTCAATGACGGGAAGGAACATTCGGTAGAAGCCGAATTGGGGTAAATGAAATAGGTGGGAATGCAGTCTTGATTTAAGCCCTGTATTCTTTTTCACTTTCAATCCCGATAATCCTGCGTATTGTCATTCTGATCCCGCCGCTTTTGCCAAAGGCATCACTTCGTGATTGGCGGGAGAAGAATCCATGACAACTCAGAATTCTAAACGTACGAAGCTTCAGCGTCGTGGATCCTTCCCCCGACTTCGTCGGGATCAGGATGACAGTACTCAAGATTCTTGAGACAGACTTTTATATTGCGGTTCGGCTTTTAATTTCAGTTTCTCTACGGGAGCATTTGCAATGAATATTACAGAATTCACGATTGACGGCAAATCGAAATTTCATCTTTCAATGATCAAGACCGATTCCGCCGGCACAATACGGTCGAAACACGAAGCCGAACAAGTCCTGTTAAAGAACATCCTGAAAATACAGGATCTGCAAGGGAAGTTCTATGCACAGGACAGATACAGCGTCCTCATCATTATTCAAGCGATGGACACTGCGGGCAAGGACGGCGTGATCAAACACGTGATGACGGGACTCAATCCGCAGGGAACGGAAGTTCACAGCTTCAAACAGCCGTCTATGGAGGAGCTGAACCACGATTACTTGTGGCGGGCGCACAAGAATCTGCCGCAGCGCGGCCAGTTCGGTATTTTCAACAGGTCGTATTATGAAGAGCTGCTTGTAGTCAGAGTTCACGATCTTATCAAAACGCAAAAAATTCCCGATGAGCTGATTACCGCCGATATCTGGAAACAGCGATTCCGTCAGATAAAAGATTTTGAGAAATATTTGTACGAGAACGGAACGATCATCATAAAAATTTTCCTTCATATTTCGAAGGACGAGCAAAAGAAACGGCTTCTCGACCGGATCAACGA
>CAZXQG010000083.1:0-11725 GCA_964642725.1 uncultured Chitinophagaceae bacterium | reverse complement strand
CGTATCGGGATACTTCGGATATACCATTAAGATGTTCATTGGCTAGACCTCACGAGCACTTTTTTTTTAAAGTCAGTACTGTAGGGTGAGCAGAACTATTGCACAATTTGGCTGTGCAGTTCTATCAGCCTTTTTGCATGATTGAAAGCAATAGCAGTGAATATAATTTGAGATTACTTCGTGCAGGGAAGGGTCTTGAGAGAATGGAAAAGCCCGCACGACGGGCACATCGTGGAAGGGAAGACAAAGAAGGGAATGGAGCCCCTTGCGCGTGGGTCTATGTAAATGTAAAAGCTTATTGGATTAAACGCAAATATAAATGCGGGGAAATTATTGAATTGAGACATCTGATCTCCAGCTGCCGGAGTTAAAATTGATCGTATCACCGGGCACATCAAATACAGTTTTCTCCCCCGATGCACACAGAACATCCTTATCGGAACCAGATCCGTAACAATGAACACGCCCCAAAAAGAAAAGCCGACTCACCCTTGAGCGAATCGGCTTCAGGTCGGAAATGCATCAGCCTACATATTCAGCAGGAAGTACTGAACAATTTTTACGAGGTGTGCCACATCTTTTATATCCTGGTTGTGGTAATCTGTCCAGAGGTACTTTCCGGTTCCGAGATGGTTCTCGACTATAACGGCAATCTTGGGATTCGTCCAAGAGATCGTCGCGTATACTGTAGAGGTTGGCGGTAAGTCTGTAAAGTGTTCATAGCCAGAGAGGTCTCTGGAATCTGTGGAAGAATCCCAGCTTGCGGTGGTAAATCCTACGAAGCCCGCGAGTGCCGAATTGACAATTTTGATGGAATCCTGAGTAGGATTATCTTGAGCGTCCTCCATTGTGTAGTACGGCGGCCAGATACGCTGCAGATGGTAATAGTTAAAATGCCCGCCGTACATTTTTCCGCCGCTCTGGACATACCGGCCATATGTTCGTGAAAGCGCTGCATAATCATCGTCTCCCTCGGTACCCCCGTCACAATCTGAGAAGATCAGTGAGTACTGTTTCAAGGAAGTAAGAAGCTTCGTGGAATCGGTGTTGGCTTGGTCCCGCAGAGTGTCGATATAAACGGAATCAAATACTGTATACCCGATGACGCGCAAAACGTCTTCCAGTTGTTCGGCGTCGGCTGTTATAACGAGAACCTTCCCGAGCGCTCTGTTTTGCTGCAATTGCAATGGGTTGGTAATCATGTTGCCGGCGGGGTTTGCTGTGACGTTCACGTTCAAAGTCGCCTGGAAGACAGTTCCCATCTTTGCGACGAGCGTCCGTTGTCCGGCCGGCGACTGGATCGTGGCGGTGCCGGCGCTGTCTGTCGTCGCGGAGAATGTGCCCGCTTCCGAGGGAGGATTCTGCAGTGCGAGCGTAGCGCCTCCCTGGGGTTGGCCCTGGGGATTATAGACCGTAGCGGTTACATTATAGAGAGCGACGTTTGTCGGATTGGTGACCGAGTCGCTTTTCTTGCATCCGCTGCATGTTGCAAGGATTCCGACAACGAGTGCCAATACAATTGAATGACGGTAGAATGGTAGCATTGTTTATCTCCTTCAAATTGATGAGTGTTGACATATGGCCCAACCGATGCGATGAACCCCGGAAGTGAACGCTATCCGCGCGCCCGGCGGCTTGAGGTATACTTCCTGCAAAGAAGGTGCAATCAACCGGAATTGATTTTAAATTACAGGAAAACTGGAAAAATATCAGCGGGTAGAGAAAACGACATATATAACTCTCGTGCCGGTTCTCAAAAAGAATCTTGTATTTTTACAACCGCGAGGCGCCAAGCACGCGATGAAGTTATAGGTATTAAGAACAACAATACTCTTGGCGTTCTCCGCGCCTTGTGCCGAAGGCACCACTTCGTGACCGGTTACAAACAAGATTATTTGTTGGAAATGGCACTGATTTGTTCACCGCTTCCCGCCTCACTTGGGAATTGCCTTTCCTTCTTCGTGTAGATACTCCAACATTTGTTCGACCGACATCATAAACCGCAAAGATCTTCTCTATCTGTCACTATAAATGCAAAAACCTCTTTCATTCCGCGGCACGGAAATCCAGAGGTTTCTTGATATTCTCAGCCCAACCGCACCATCGTCCTCCCATGATTTCGGTTGATCTACTTTTACTCGGGGATAAGGTATAGTCAATTAGTCGAAAAGTCAAGGAACAAAAAAAGCCCAGATAAGGAATCTGGGCTGAATGTGATCGCTGGAAGCTCGGAAAAGTTACTTGAGCAACAACATCTTCTTTACCTGCACCTTCCGTCACTTTCTTCTGACCATATGGTAAGCACCAGGGGCACCCGCTTCGTAATAGACAGTCATGTCGACTTCATTATTATCGGCGCTGATGGTCCCTTGTATTCTCAATGGAATGGATGAGCCTCCCAGCGGTCCGGGAGATGAGTTCATTGACCCGGCAAAAGAACGGCCGGTTAACGCAGCCCAGGCAAACACATGATTTGCAATGGAATAAGCTTCACCATACGTTATCACAATTTTGTCTTCTGCAACGTTGAATCTGAACCACCACGCTTCGGTATTCAGATCGTCGCGATCGATCCATGTCCCGCTGAAGTCTATTGGCATTTCTTCATTCTGTTTCTGCAGCTGTTTTTCCGCCATTACGGAATCTCTTGCCGGTTGATCCTGTTTGGCGTACGATGGCGTTGTCATTGCGATGAATGAAACCGACGTTAACAGAATTCTAACGTTAATTCTCATTTGCGCCTCCCAGCATGAAATGTCCTGTGCCTGTTTTAGTTGGAGTCCACACGGTTCGAGGCTCGCCCCTATATTCAATTTCCAGCTGCCTATACGACATGCCCAAAAACAATCTGCCATAAAGTTATAAACTTTTGAGTTAAGTGTCCAATGAGGGAGGTCAGTTGCCGCCATTCTCTCTTATTCACAAACGAAAAATCCCTGTTGTCTTCCAACAACAGCGGTTTTTTTTATTGCCCAAGTAAGAGTGACCGGAAAAGATTCTGATGACGAAATAGAATGCTGTAGTAATCGGATCAGATCAGACCGAATCCGGGTAAGCCCTTGTGCTCATCGCCGCTTCTCTTGTTCCATAATTAGTTTTCATTAACTTGATAATAGATTGACCGGGGGCAGAGCGGATGTAAACACATATGTGGACAATTTCCGACTCGGCATTTGAGCGATAAGAAGGATGCGATGAATCTTAAAACATTTCCCCTTTTTCTGGTTGAGTCAGCACTATGTTGCGTGCTTTCGCGCAACTCTTGTGCCCAGCTTACTGGTTATATCGGTTCTCAGCAAGGGCAGGTTCTCTGGGAGATTCAGACCGACAAAGCGCAGTACAATTTCGGGGACACTGTTTTATTCAATCTTACGTTCAATTCCATCGTGGACAGCTGCACGTTGCATGTCAGGTACAGTCATCTTGGCTATGTCGTGGCACAGGATTCTCTGGATATAACTTCCGTTAACAAAATCGGATGGAGCTGGACATCCCCGCATGCGGATTACAGAGGATATTTTGTCGACATATTCCTGACGAAGGCCGGCTTGCTGCTGGATCACGCCAGCACTGCTGTTGATGTATCCTCCACTTGGAACAGGTTCCCCCGGTATGGATTTCTTTCCAGCTACCCATTTATGCAACAGACAGAAATGGACTCGGTGGCAGAAGTTTTGAATCGTTATCACATCAATGGATTACAGTTCTATGACTGGCAGTATAAACACAACATGCCGCTGAAAGGAACCCCGCAGGCTCCGGCTCCCTACTGGAACGATATAGCCAACAGAATTAATTATTTTACGACAGTTTCCGGGTACATTCAAACGGCGCACGCGCATGCAATGAAAGCAATGTCCTATAATCTGTGTTACGGCGCATATGCGAATGCCGATCAGGACGGGGTGGCCACCGAATGGAGTTTGTACAAAGACACAAATCACCAGACACGGGAAGTCGTTCAGCTTCCGTCAGGCTGGGCAAGCAACATTTATCTTATGGATCCTTCGAATGCACAATGGCGTGCGTATCTCTTGAGACAGGAAGATAGCGCTTTTGAAGCTCTTGCATTCGATGGATGGCAGATCGATCAGCTTGGCGATTGGGGGACGATGTATAATTACGCCGGGCAGCCGGTTGTCGTCTCAAACTCGTTCACCTCTTTTATACAGGGGGCCAAGAGCTATCTGAATAAAGATATGGTCATGAACGCGGTGAATCAGTACGGGCAATCGAACATCGCTCAGGCGCCGGTTGATTTTCTCTATTCGGAAGTATGGGATCCCTCGGTCAACTATTCTGACCTTGTTTCAATCATTAATACGAACTATGCATTGAGCGGCGGGCATTGCAGCACGGTGCTTGCAGCATACATGGATTACAATCTCGGCGACAATCCGGGATGGTTCAGTACACCGGGCGTCTTAATGACGGATGCGGTTATTTTCGCGTCCGGCGGTGCTCACATCGAACTGGGTGAGCACATGTTGTGCAAGGAGTATTTTCCCAATGGCAATCTCCAGATGACGAATGAATTGAAAGGGGATCTCGTACACTACTACGATTTTCTTACTGCGTACGAGAATTTGTTGCGGGACAGTGTCCGGGCGGCTACACTGCAGTTATTCACATCCTCGGGTGCGCAGATTTCTTCCGTCCAGCAGCTTGGTGCATTGTGGTATTTTGTGAAACAGAAGAACAATCTGCAAATCCTCCATCTTCTGAATTATACAGACGCAGCCAGCCTTCAGTGGCGGGATCGTTACGGGACTCAACCCGAACCTGATACCGTGAGAAATGTCACCATATCATTTTCAACGGATAGTTTTGTTAAGAGAGTATGGACGGCATCGCCGGATTTTTACGGCGGGGCGGACGTCGATCTCTCCTTTACACAAGACAGCGGCAGAATTTCTTTTACGCTGCCGCAGATAAAATATTGGGATATGGTTGTGATTGAGTACGACAGCACACTGACAGGTACTCTGAACAGAAGTTCCCGTGCGCCGGTTGGTTATGCTCTCGGCCAGAATTATCCGAACCCCTTCAACCCAACGACGGTAATCAGCTATTCACTGCCGGTGAGGACAAGTGTCACCCTCAGGGTCTACGATGTGTTGGGCAAGGAAATTGCGACGTTAGTTGATGAGCGTCAAAATGCGGGCATTCATTCGACGACCTTTGACGCGGGCGGATTGTCAAGCGGTGTGTATTTTTACAGGCTGACGGCCGGAAGTTTTGTTGAAACGAAGAAGTTGATGTTGATGAAATAATGCAATTGCGTCTTAACAAGCGACGCGTTAAAGAGAAATCCCTGCTGTCTCTCAACAGCAGGGATTTCTGCTTTATACCGAGGGAGACACTATTCGGGTATTGCTATCAATGGGATTGACAGTCAAGGCGTAGGTCGTTACATTGTAAGGCCCATGATCAATCTGAATAAAATCCTCCCGTGGCTTTCGATCCGGAATAAGCTTCTCATCGCTTTTGGCGGTCTTTCTATCCTGCCCATGGTATTCGTCGGAACGTACGGCACACTTTCCAACGTGCGTACGATGAAGAACGCTGCCCTTGAAGGGCTCACCGTAGACGTGCAAACCACCAGGGAAAAAACAGCGGATTTCCTTGAAAACGTTTCGTCCGATTTACGGGTAATCCAGAATTCTCCCTCCATGGCGAAATGGACTCATGAGAGCGTGTCTGCCAGAAATCAACATGCGGCCGAGCTTGAACAAGTGAGCAAAGAGCTTCTTGCTCTGGCTGTGACGAAACCTATCTACTATCAACTACGGTTACTCGACGATAGCGGCGATGAGCGCATTCGCGTTGAATGTGCAAATCCGAACGACTCAATAAAAACATACCGCCTTGTTCCGCAATCGGAGCTTCGCAGCGGCCGCTCGGCATTCTATTTCCTGATGATTAACAGTACGAGCTACAACAGGATAACGCTTGCTCCGGCTGAAGTGGAACACGGGTCTAATGAACGGATCCCGGTGATGAGTGTTGCCATGCCGCTCGCCGGGAGTCATGGTTTGGCAGGGATTGTTATTGCGAACGTGTTCGAAAAGAATTTCATCCGGGTGATTGAAAGCAAGAGGCGACTTGAGTTCAACCCAAAAGTCATGCTTGTTACCGGCGACGGGCATTATCTCTATCACTCGGAGAAAAAGACCGACTGGAACCGCCTGCTGGCATCGAGAGAAGAAGATAATCTTCAGCAAGACTATCCCGCGAATATTGCCGGCGCAATCCTCTCGGGAGCCACGGGAACTCTTGCAGAGGGAACGAACGAGATCATTTCATACGCTCCGCTCTTTCTTGCCGGCGATGCGGCGGGAGGTGTCGAGCCGTTCTCAAAGTTTTCCGTGCCCGTGTACGCGGTTGAGAGCGTTCAGGAAAAAACAATTATGGGAAGCGCTCGCTCCTTTGCATTATTATATACTGGATTCACGGCAGTGTTCCTTGTCGGCGCCATCGGACTAGGACTGCTTGCAACACGGCAGTTCACACGGCCCATCGCTCAACTTGAATCGGGGGCCGAGATCATCGCGAAGGGAAATTATGAACATAGGCTCCATGTGGAGACGAACGACGAGATCGGGAAACTCGCCGATCAGTTCAATGTCATGGCAGCTGCGCTGGAAGCGCGCGGGAAAGAGATCCTCCAGCATCGCTCTAAGCTGGAAGTAATGGTGGATCAACGTACTCGTGAACTGTTGGAAGAAAAGACGAAATTACAAGCGCTGCTCGACAATGTCCCAAGTGCCTTTATTCTCCTTGACAAAAACTTTCGCATACAAACCGTGAGCGCAGCATTTGAAGGCCTCACAGGCACCGCCCTTCCGGATGTCAAAGGCATGGACTGCGGGCATCTGTTCGGGGGGAACGATATATGCCGCGAATGTCTTTGCCGGAAAGCAGTGGCAAGCGGAACGGCAGAAAGCCGTGTTGAACGGGTGACTGATGAAAAACAGGGTGAACGATTTATTGAGCGCATCGCGATTCCCATGAAGGAGAACGAAGAAGTAAACTCGGTTCTTCAAATCATCACCGATGTGACAAAACGGAAGAGGTTTGAACAAGAACTGGTGCACACGGAAAAGCTTACCGCCGCAGGAGAAATGTCGTCGTTTGTCGCCCACGAGTTCCGCAACTCATTGACATCGATAAAAATGATTTTGCAGCTATTGAGAGAATCGAAGAGAATAAGCCGCTCGGAAAAGAAATCGCTCGACGTCGCTCTCGACTCCATGGGCCACATGGAAAGTGTCGTTATTGAACTACTCGATTTCGCCAGGCCAAAACCGATAAAAATAGCAAGGGGAGATCTTAATGCTATTGTCAATGACAGCCTTGATTTTGTTAAGTCTCACCTTAGAGAAAAACGGATTGAAGTGATCAAAAAGCAGGAAGATTCGCTTGCGGTACTGGCGCTGGATGTCTCTCGGATCAAAGAATCGATCATCAATATTCTCTTGAATGCCATTCAATCAATGGATGTGTCTCCCGGCGTTAATCGGCGCGCAACGATTACTGTCTCAACCAAAAGAGAATGCCTCCGGGACACGTTGCGGGAGCTTGCGTTCGGCAGGGAAGACGGCAAAGAAGGAACCGGCGAGCGGCATCCCGAGATCGTACTCGAAAAGGATTCACACTGCATTGTCCTTGAAATCACCGATACAGGCTCCGGCATCGAACCCGATCAACTGTCCCGCATCTTCGACCCGTTCTACACGACGAAAGTCAACGGCACCGGGCTTGGATTGCCGATGGTGAAAAGAACAGTGAACGCTCACGGCGGCATCGTGACGGTCGAGAGCAAAAAAGGAAAAGGCACATCAGTCCGAATATATTTCCCCATCCCATATGAAATATAAAAACCGTACCAAGACTAAAATACTTGTCGTCGATGACGATGAGAAAATTCTTTTCGCATTTCGCCAAGTTTTTGAAAAAGAGGGATATGCATGCGTTGTGGCAAAGAACGGCCCGGAAGCCCTAAATGCAATGGCAGCGGAAAAGCCGGAGATCATTTTCATGGACATAGCGATGCCGGGGATTGACGGGCTGGAGACGTTGCAACAAATGAAATCGCGAAATGCAGCTGTTCCGGTCATCATGGTCACCGGCCATGGCACAATGCAAACAGCCATCAAGGCAATACAGCTCGGAGCGTTTGACTACCTGACAAAACCGCTTGACGTCGCTAAAGTTCGAGATGCTGTGCGGCGTGTGCTGTCGAGCTCCGCGCTTCAAGGATCGACACGCCTGACGTTTAAGGCGGAGTATTCAGACCGGTATGATCTGATAGGCAACAGCGGAGGCATGCAGGAGGTATATAAACTCATCGGTTCGGTTTCTACGACGCCAAATCACACTTCCGTACTTATTTTGGGCGAGAGCGGAACGGGTAAAGAACTAGTTGCGAGAGCTATTCATGCCCATAGTTCCAATGCTCGCGGACCGTTTGTCGGTATCAATTGCACAGTGTTGCCCGAATCGCTGCTGGAGTCAGAATTGTTTGGCCATGAAAAAGGGGCCTTTACCGGCGCGGTTGACAAGAAGATCGGGAAATTCGAGATCGCGCAACATGGGACAATTTTTCTTGATGAGATAGGCGACCTTTCGCCCAGTCTTCAGCAAAAGCTGTTGCGTGTTTTACAGGAACGGGAATTTGAGCGGGTTGGGGGGAACGAGATTATCAATGTCAAAGGGAGATTCATCACGGCAACGAACAGAGACATCGAACATGATGTACGGCAGGGGAAGTTCCGGAAAGATTTGTTTTACCGGTTTAATGTCGTGACAATCCAATTGCCGCCCCTGCGCGAACGGAAAAGCGATGTTCCGCTGCTTGCCAACTATTTCTTGTCGCGATACAACATTCAATTGAAGAAATCGATAAAGGAATTTTCAAACGAATCAATGGTGCTTTTGCAGTCGTACCGATATCCGGGTAACGTTCGAGAACTTGAGAACCTCATTGAGCGCGCTGTCATGCTGACAAACGGAGATGTGATACTGCCGGAGGTGTTCAAGGATGTGCTGGCTCCGGGTTCCGAAAAGGGAGCTTCTCTGCCTCTTTCCGGTTTGACGTTCGCAAAATCCAGGGACCGCGTGCTCGCGACGTTTGAGAAACAGTATCTTCTCAGCCAATTGACCAAATACCATGGGAATGTCACTGCATCGGCGAAAGCGTCCGGTATGACGCGGCAAAACTTTCAACGGCTGATGACAAGAAATAAAATCACGGCCCGCAGACTGCGCGGGTAAGTATTTCGGCGCTAATCTATTTCTCCTTTTTGCACTGCAACCAATTATGTTACACTGTGTCAATTGATTGTTGACACACTCCACGTACCATCCTCGCTTCCTCATCAAAAACTCCTGATTTGTTGAGTATTTCCCGCATAAAAAGATTTCCTTCATGGCACGACTGTTGCATTAACAAAAGAGTAAAGAGAGCATGTGATGCTGCAGCCTAAAGTATTGGTCGTTGATGATGAGGAGAATATTCTGTCCGCCTTCAAAAATTTTCTCAAGAAAGAACATTGTGAGATGCTTGCAGCGACCAGCGCCGAACAGGCTATGAGTGTTCTTGCGCACAACCGTATGAATTTGCTTATCACCGATATTCGACTCAAAGGCACTTCCGGCGTTACCTTTTTTATGGAGGCAAAAAGGATCTATCCTAAACTTCCAGTTATTGTCATTACGGGTTATCCCGACTTGATAACGGAGGAAGCCATCAAAGAATATGGCGCTGATTTTTTTCTCCTGAAACCGCTTGACCTTGATAAACTGCGCCATGCAATGAGGAGATGCCTTTGAAGGTTAAGAATCATCCTGGCATGAATAAACTTTTTTCCATCAACACATAACGATTCACAACTGCGATAAAGGAGGATTAGGTGAGACATTTGTTTCTTGGTTTGCTGGCTGCCGGAGTTTTAGTGATACTCTCCACGGAAGAAAGCCGGGGCACTCCGGCATTTGCCCGGAAATATCAAACGAGCTGCGCAACGTGTCATAATGGATTCCCAAAACTAAATTCATTCGGTGAGGCCTTCAGAAGAAATGGTTATCAATTTCCCGGCGGCACAGACGCCCAGTTCACAAAGGAAGAGCCGCTCCCCCTCGGTTCGGACGGAAACAAACGAGCTTTTCCTGACGCTATTTGGCCAGGAAGCATAGCAGGCACTTCGCCGATAGCAATATTTTTTGACGCCGAGGCCGATTACAATCCAAAGTACAATCCAGCCGACCCGACAACTGCCGAACGATTCAGTTTCGGCGGTTTAGGGAACGCTATCGAAGCGGTGGCTGCCGGAACGCTCGGCGACGATATTTCTTACTGGGGTCAATTGGCTCTTAATGCTGACGGAACGGTTGAAATCAATCGAACCTTTCTCATATTCAGCAATCTCATCGGCAGCTCATACGGGTTCAATGCCCGCGTTGGTGTTTTCGAACCGGGCATGTTTTCCTTTTCGACTCACAGGGCCTGGATGGAGGGATACTGGTTTACAACACGCCCCTTCAGCAACGCTATGGGTTGGACGTTAGAAGAGACCCAGAAGGGAATAGAGCTGAATGGAATTCTTCAGGGAAGGCTGGGGTACAGTGCCGGCGTTGTTGAAGGATTCGGGGATGCTCATTCCGACAAAGACTTCTACGGTCACGTCTATTACAAGTTCGACGGTTTACCGCTCGACGGCGTAGTGGAAGGGGAAGGATCGCAGGGTGCCAGCCAGCCGTTTATCGATAATTCATTTACGGTAGGAGCATTTGTCTACGGCGGCCAGGCGGCGATTGATTCAGGGGGAATTTCGCAGTTGAACAGTTTCACATTGTACGGTGTGGATTACAATGCATTTTACGGCCGCCTCAATTTGTTCGGCGGAGTGCAGTTGCGCAAAGATGATAATCCATTTTTTATGCTCTCCGGGCTCCCCGCAAAAAGTACAGTATGGTTTAGCGAGCTCGATGTAACCGTGTTTCCGTGGCTTTTGCCGGGCGTGCGGTATGAAGTGTGGGATGGACAAGGGCTGAACACATCCAACGCGGTGACCTCGTTCACAGACTCACAGATTGTCCCAGGCGTTGTCTTCCTTGTCCGGCCGAATCTGAAAATGACGGTGCGGGCCTCGTTCGCAAAACTCAATACGAGCACAAGCTCAGAAAATCCTGTTATCATTTCTGGACAGAGTGTGCAGCCTGGGCAGGTTCAATTGCTAATGTCGCTCGGGATATGATGCGAAACCCGTTTCAATCTTTTTTAAGAAAAGAAATACATACAATTAAATTATAGGGAGCAAATTATGAAAAGAAATTTCGTGATTGTAATAACACTTGCATTACTCTGCTGCAGTGTGAATGTTGCGACGGCAGGAACCATTGCAGGCAAAGTGAAAGCTCACGGCGTTAAAAATAGTGCAGATGCGGTTGTCTACATCGAAAAAATCGAATCGCAGACCTTCGCCGCTCCAAAAGAGCACGCGTTGATGGATCAGCAGGGCCTGAAGTTTCATCCCCATGTACTACCGGTTCTTGCAGGCACGACGGTTGATTTCTTGAACAGCGACGACGTTTTGCACAATGTCTTTTGCCCCGATGCGTGTGCGGACAAAGTGAACCTGGGGACGTGGCCGAAGGGACAGAAGCGCTCATATACTTTTAAAAATGCCGGGTGTCAGTCGGTCATGCTTTGTAATGTTCACCC
>CAZXQG010000082.1:0-11918 GCA_964642725.1 uncultured Chitinophagaceae bacterium | reverse complement strand
GGCGTATGCAAAACTTTTTTGCGTCTACAAGATGAGAAAATAAGTGTGACAAGCGGCTGCTTCTAATGCCGTTTTAAAAAAAGGTCGAGCCTGTAATTTCGTTGTATCAAACAATTCGCCAACTCCACCCCACCCTCCTCCCATTGTAATGAGGAGATCGAAAAGGGGTCGAAAAAAAACAAAAAGTTTTTTTAGAAACGCCACTATATCGCGCCGTTTGCAGAAAATATCCTGGCAGCGATGGCCGGCATTTGTTCGCTCGCAGTTCCTTTCAGAACATCAAAACCGTCGAGTACTTCGTATGCCGGATGTGGGTCGATAAAAAATTTCTGCTTTGCCCCCCTGAACAGAGGAAGCAGGCCTGCCGCCGGATAGACTTGCGCCGATGTTCCCACGCCGATAAAAATCTCCGCCGTTTTTACAAGCTCATTGAGATACTCCTGCTTCATGTCGACCGCTTCACCAAACCAGACAACGTCTGGGCGAAGCTGGGCCCCGCATTTTGGACATTTGTCGCCGAGTTTCGTGGGGGAAGCTGTGGGCGCCCGATAATCGCATGAATACGACGAATCGGGGTACGCGGGGATTGAAAAATGAAACTCGCATTTTTGAAAATCGATTCTCCCGTGAAGATGCCATACATTTTTCGAACCGGCGCGTTCAAGGAGCGTGTCGATGTTTTGCGTAATATTCACGACGTCGAAACGAGAGCCGAGTTTTGCGATTGCATCGTGAGCAGGGTTCGGCCGGCATTGAAGGCTTCGAAGAAATCGCTGTTCATAAAAATTGAGAACGAGCTGCCTGTCGCGTTCCCATCCTTCCGGCGATGCGACATCCTCGACGCGGTGCTGCTCCCATAAACCTCCGGAATCGCGGAATGTCGGGATGCCGCTTTCCGCAGAAAGTCCAGCGCCGCTGAAGACGACAATTGTTTTCATGATCAAAGCATCATGCTTCTGAAAACTCAGGACTCGCGTCTCACGCAAAGTTGCAATGGCGCAAAATGTCCTAGAGAACGAATCCTTCGCGGCTTTTCCCGAATGGATGACTTTGCCGCCATCTTACCGCGAGATTGTTAAACCTTTTGAAATTTAGAACGGTGGTCTTGATCCGCCTGCTTGCGGGAGCGGCTTGTGCGGGAAGCTTCCTTCACGCATCGCAGCATCGTAGGCAAAGGCTGCCATGATGACCGACGCCTGTTTCAAATCGTTTTCCTGGACACGGTCGAATACGTCCATGTTCGAATGGTGCGTCCGTGTCTCATAATCGATATTGTCCTGAATGAATTGAAATCCGGGAAGCCCGATTGCGTCAAACGAAAGGTGGTCGGTGCCGCCGGTGTTCTCAATCGTCAGTGTCGATGCATCCATATCGGTAAACGGTCCAAGCCACGATCTGAAGATCGGCCGCGTCGCCTCATTCCCCTGCATGTAAACGCCCCGCACTTTGCCCGTGCCGTTGTCGTTGTTGAAGTACACATACAACTTCTCATATTCCGGCTTCTTTTTGATCTCACCGAACGCGCTCCCCTGGGCTGTGTCTCGTTCCCCGAAATGGCTGGCCACATATTCCTTAGAACCAAGAAGACCTTCTTCTTCTCCACCCCACAAGGCAATTCGAATAGTCCGGCGCGGCTTTACGCCGAGTGTTTTCAAGATACGCATCGCTTCGATACAAGACGCCGAGCCGGTGCCGTTGTCTGTCGCACCGGTGCCTCCATGCCATGAATCGAAGTGTCCGCCAACCATAACAACATCGTCTTTCAAATCCGTTCCGGGAATCTCGCCAACGATGTTCATTCCCGGCTGGCCGTCAAAAAAATTTGCTTCGAGATTCATTTCTAATTTAACCCGGCTTCCCTTTTGAATCATGCGGACCATGCGATTATAGTGTTCTGCCGCAACAACAATTTGAACGGGAATTTTTGGAGCATCTTCGTCATATGGATTAATTCTCCGATCAATCGGCGAGTTCACGGGTTGGGGCACCGTTGCGCTCTGGACGAATAATGTTCCGTCGTCGCCCTGCGACGCTTCAATCACAATCGCCGCGCCTTCCTGCCGGCAAAATTCCAGCTTCTTTCTCGATTGGGCAAAACGTTCTCTGAGCACACGGAATGCGGCAGTGTCCCTTCTGCCGACACGACCGCGCCCTCTCGGCATATCGGCGTTCGCCAACTTCAACAGATCCTCATCGGTTAACCGATCGGCGTCGGGTGTAAAGTGTGCTTTCAACTCCCGCGGCTCACTCGTAAGAACAATCGCCCCTTTCAGTTTCCCTTTATACTGCTGCAATTCGTCGTCTGTCTTCGCGCCCAAATAGACCGCATAACCGCTAACCGTTCCTTTGGTAGAGGGAGACCAGGCTTTCGGATATGCGATAAGGGGAAGGACGCGCGGCTCGGTCATCTCCGCGGAAAAATTTTTCATCGACCAGCCTTTGCCGAACTTCCATGTCTCAAAGGCAACGTTTTGCAATCCCATGTCTTCCAATTGTTTCTTCGCCCAATCTGCGGCTTCTTTAAATTCCGGAGAGCCGGTTAATCGCGGACCGTATACGTCCGAGAGGAAGCTGAGAGTCTCCATCACTTTTGAATTGTTCATTCCTTCATATTTGATCTTCGCAATCACCGACGTATCGATCTTTTCCGGAATCGGCTGTGCCGCACTACTCCCGACAAATGCTGCAATCAAGAGTGGCATAAAGATGAGACTCTTCATAACGCTCGTTCCTTCATAATGTTGTAGGACAATGTTTCGGCAATCAGATAATGTAGGCAAAGCGGTTTGGAAAATCAAAGAGCAAGAACGCACGTAATTACTCCTCCGACTGCTGGAAGCAATCGGAGAACTAAAAAGCCTACCTCCTTCTTCGTTGAGTATATCGGGGGCGAGAAGAGACTTTTCGCTCGTGATGGACAGGGCTGTGCTTTGGATATTTTTCAGGAATCGGTATCAGCAGATGTTCTTCCGGAAATACGCATTCGATTTTCTTACCGAGGAATTCTTCAAGCTTCGGCAGCTCATGTGAATCCTCTTCATCCGCAAAATTGATCGAGATGCCGCTCGCTCCCGCCCGCCCGGTGCGGCCGATGCGGTGGACGTACTCTTCCACATCCAGCGGCAAATTGTAATTAATGACATGTGAAATTGCTTCAACGTGAATTCCGCGCGAAGCAACGTCGGTGGCAACAAGAACGCGTATCTTCCCTTCGCGAAACCGCTCCAGCCGATTGATCCGTAGTTTCTGATCCACGTCTCCGGAAAGCAGCGCGCAACTGATGCCGTACGCCTCGAGCTGGTCTTTCAAACGGCGGGCCTCATCGCGTCGGTTTGCAAAAATTAATACCCTTTCGAGTTTCTTTTGCATGATAAGGTTAAACAGCAGCGTCGGCTTTTCGTCGCGCGTTGTGATGTACGTAATCTGTTCGACGCTTTCCACTGCGATTGCCTCCGGCTTAACCGTCACCTGGAACGCCTCCCGTGTCCATGATTCCGCAAGCCGCTTTACTTCGGAGGAGATCGTTGCGGAAAAGAACATCGTTTGACGTTCCGCCTTCGGCGGAGTACTGAGGACTATTGACCTGACAGCCGGAATGAAGCCCATATCGAGCATCCTGTCGGCTTCGTCGAGAATAAGGATTTCAACTTTGCTCAAATCAACCAACTTCTTTTTTTTGAAATCGATCAGGCGTCCCGGCGTGCAGACGAGAACATCGCACGGTCCCTGCTGCAATTGTTTCTGCTGCTTCACATAATCTATTCCGCCAAACAGCGGAAGCGTCCGGCATGGAACGTACACTCCAAGATCATGCGCATCTTTGTCTATCTGCATCACGAGTTCTCGCGTGGGTGCGAGAATCAGCGCACGCGGCGTACCGAGAGGCCGCTTCCCTTCAATCGGATGTTTAAGGAAGTGGCTGAAAATCGTGATAAGAAATGCAGCCGTCTTTCCCGTTCCGGTCTGCGCCTGGGCGGTAACATCGTCGCCGGCAAGCGCTTTGGATAGCGTTTCAGCCTGTACAGGAGTGCAGTATTGAAATTTCAGGTCATAGATTGCGTGAAGCACTTCCGGTGGGATGCCAAAATCATGGAATCGTTTTTTTCCCTCTGCGGGAGGAACCACGAAGATCGAGCTGTCCCATGCTTTCGATGAAAATTCAACCGGGGCCGAAATTTTATGCGGTTCACGTTTCGCCCGCCGCGTGTTATATTCTTCGCGGGTCTCCGTCTTTCGGCTTTGTCGAGGCGCCGAGCCGTCCGCCTGGCCGCGAGGAATTCTCTTGCGTTTGGCGTCGGCTTCGTTCGTTTCTTTGACTGCGGTTGAGGGAGGCTGTGAAATGCTTTTCGGCTTTTCACCGGGGATTCTATCTCCCCGAAAGAAGATAGACTTAAATTTAGTGACTAAATTGCTGAACAAGTATGCGTTTCCCTTAATAAACCATCATCGTTGATTTATAGTAATATACAAAAAAAAAACTCGGTTGTCTGGAAAAATCCGGTCGGAAGACCTCCTCAGGTCGATGGATTCAATGCATGTCAGCGTCTAAATGCCCTCTTTTTACCAAGTTCCTGAACAAGAACGGGCCCCTTTCTCATCTCAAATTCATTGCTTACATTTCAAGTAGATGAAGAAAAACGGGTCCAGGTTCAGAATGACATATAGAATGAAATCTGAGCGGGTGTTTTGGACACAAGTTCAAATACTCCTGCTTGTCCTTTGCGTTTGCCGACAAACTGCTTTTGGCCAGCAGCCTTTTAGTTCAGCACCAGAACAACAACTGCTGAACAAATTTGACTTCGAGAAAATCGCGTTTAATCGGCTGCAGACTGAGTCGGCAGCGAGCAGCTGGTTCGATGTTACATATTACGGCCTGAAATTGAACCTTCTCACATATCCAGGATATCTCAAAGGAGATGTCACAATCGCCGGGATTTGCCGGCAGGACAATTCCCAATTACTCACACTCGACCTCATGAATTCTATGCACATAGATTCCGTGCGGGTCAATGGCCAAGGATGTCCATTTACCCATTGGAGCAATTCATTCGATATCACGCTGGATCATGCGTACCAATCGGGTGAAATTTTAACGACGGAAATTTTTTATGAGGGGGTTCCGGTTGCAACCGGATTTGGGAGTTTTGAATTTAGTTCTCATTCAGGCGTGCCGTGGGTGTATTCGCTCAGCGAGCCGTACGGCGCGAGGGATTGGTGGCCCTGTAAGAACGGACAAAGCGACAAAGCGGATTCCGCGGATATCTCCGTAACCTGCGATTCAACGTACAAGACTGCATCGGAGGGAGTACTCGTTTCGACGGTTAATCATAATAATGGAACGGCGACCTATCACTGGAAAGAACGCTACCCAATTGCGTCGTATCTCATTTCAATTGCCGTCACAAATTATGTTCAGTTCTCGAATTGGTTCCGGTACTCGAAGACCGACTCAATGGAAGTGCGCAACTATGTTCTTCCCGAAGACTACTCAAGCGCCATTGCAATTCTTCCACGCGTCGTTGACATGCTCTCAATTTATTCCAACCTCTTTGGGCTGTATCCATTCATCAAAGAGAAATACGGGCATGCGGAATTCGCATCCGGGGGCATGGAACATCAAACCATGACTTCCATCGGAACATTCGATGAAAATACCGTCGCACACGAACTTGCTCATCAATGGTTTGGGGACAAAATTACATGCAGGACGTGGTCGGACCTTTGGCTGCAGGAGGGTTTCGCAGTGTATTGTACAGCTCTCTATCTCGAAAAGAAATACGGTGTTGACTCATATTGGAACTTTATCAATCTTCAGACCGGCGTTGCGATATCGGCCTCGGGCGAGGTGGGAGCGCCCGACACTTCAACCGCTCAATCTCTTTTCAAATACAATCTGGTTTACGGAAAAGGCGCATCCGTCCTGCACATGCTTCGACACGTGCTCGGTGACAGCGTTTTTTTCAGTTCCCTCCGCGCGTATGCAAACCAACCTTCGCTGCAATATTCCACGGCCACGACGAAAGATCTGCAGACAGCATGCGAGACCACGTCGGGGAAAAACCTTGACTACTTTTTTCAGGAATGGATCTACGGGGAAGGCTATCCGATTTACCAATATTCGTGGGACTGGAAATCTTCGGGGGATTCATCCGCGGTCACGATCAATCTCAAACAACCCTCCGGCCGGCTAAATCCACCATTCTTCATCATGCCGATCGATGTACGCATTCTCGCCCCTGGAAGAGACACAACCGTAAGCATATTCAACAATGCACAGAGTCAGAGTTTTGCAATAAATTTTCCGGAGCGACCGACCTCTGTTCTTCTCGACCCCGACGGATGGACACTTAAGCTCGCGTACCCCGCCTCAGATTTTCCCCCGTCGAACTATTCGCTTGAACAAAACTATCCTAACCCGTTCAATGCAGGAACGACCATAAAATATCAGCTTTCCCATTCTGCAAACGTGACACTTAAAATTTATGATGTGTTGGGGCGCGAAGTCGCAACTCTCGTCAACACAAAACAGCTGCCGGGAAATTACGAATATCCATGGTCCGGTCAAAGCCTTGCCAGCGGAATCTACTTCTACCGGCTTACAGCCGGAGATGTTCATCTGCAAAAGAAAATGATCTTACTGAAATAAGAACTCTTATAGCATCTATTAACTTGTAAAAAAAGCTACCTTGTCTAAATAGTTCTCGAAATCACTTAAACCAGGTGATGTAAATAAAAAGATGCGCCAAGGGAATCATGAGTTCTCATTTCCTCTCACACGGATGTTGAATTCTTCTACATAAATAGAATTCTTTTTCTCCGAGAACAGACGGCGTCAAAAATTCCGTCTTATCATTTGATTAAGCTGCTCTTTGCTAGACAAGAATGTCGGACAATAGCCTTTTTTTTTCAACGTCATGTTGGCGGCATTCAATTGCCTTGCGCCTTAGAAAACAATTTATTATATATCCGTCGCCAAAAGGAGACGTGGAGGGCCAATCTGTGGTGTTCTTCTTCCCTTCCATTTTCTCCTTCATCCCTAAAGTTGATTTTGCAAAATGACAGCGTGTGGCGTTCCCGGTGCGGGGATCTATGCGTGTACATTTCCAAACTGCATTCCAATGAGGAGTAGATGAAGCCCCCTTCAGTGAACAGGTTTCTTTTCCACATTTTTATGTTGATCATTCTAATTAACGATCTTTCATTTCCGCAGAAGAAGAACCAACCCGCAATCGATGACTCGACAAGCGAGGGTCAGTATAAAATCCATTTTAAAAAAGCAGATTATCATCTCGGCAAATTCGAGTTTGAAGAATCTTTACAGGAGTGCATGACGGCGTTGAAGTATAAGCCTGACGATTTTTTAATCCGCGCGATGATGTGCCTCGATTATTATGAAATAGGTGAAAAACTTGACGCACATCAATCGGAGGACAAAGACAGGAAGATTGAAATTTACGATACGATGGTGCGGATTGCTGAAGAAGGAATACGCTGCGCTCCCGACAAAGGAGAATGTTACTTCATGCGCGGATTGGCCAATGCACGAAGAGCAACAACGAAGGGAGTATTTTCCGAACTATTTTCAGCGAAACAGATTGAGAACGATTGGCTCATCTCGGTAAACCGCCAATCCGATTATACAACCCCAAACGGCGAAAACCTTCAAGCGTCAAGCTGCGTGGCACTAGGCGTCTATTATCGCCTCTGCCCTACATTTTTTATGCTCAAATGGATATTTGGAATTAGCGGCGACCTCGACAAGGCGGTTTTTTATTGCAAAAAAGCGTACGAACTGGATTCCACGAGAATAGAGATTGTCAAAGAATATGGCGTTGCACTTATCACGCGCGGGCTGGACACAAAAAACAACGCGGATATCGAGGAGGGAAAAGAATATTTACGAAAAGTTCCTGCTCTTCCGCTGCGATTGCACACCGACAAAATCGATATCGAACACAGCAAGATGCTGCTCAATGATATCAGTCTCTGCCCGGGGTATTCGAGAGATGAACAGCAAGACGTCTCGGAAGAAGCATTCAAGAAATCGAACCAATGAAGCAGCACAAATAAATAGTCTTCCTTCTTTCACCGCTCCAGAAGTTCGCGAAGCGAACTTCGGGAGGATCCACGACACTGAAGCTACGTGAATGCACGGTGCTGCGTTGTCATGGATGCTTCGCTACGCTCAGCATGACATTTACGGCTGCTTTCTGCATGAAAACCATTTTTGAGATAGCTTCTAATATTTTAGGCGGGCCTGGCGTTTGGCGGTGAAGTAAAAGATCATCTATCAGGTATGGTACGAGGTCAGTACAAATACTACAGATCTTCCTCGGGTATTTTTCCGGCGGCTTCCAATCCCTTCAACCGTAACTCCTCCAACTTTTCTTTACTATAGGCAATTCGCGTGATTGTGATGAACAGTACTGGAACGATGAAGATCGCAAGCATCGTCGCGGAGAGCATGCCTCCGAGAACTGTCCAACCGATTGTCGATCTCGCTTGCGCCCCTGCACCAGTTGCAAATGCCAGCGGAGACACGCCAAAAATGAAGGCCAGCGATGTCATAAGAATCGGCCGCAAACGCAGCTTTACGGCCTCGAGAGTTGCTTCGATCATCGGCATGCCTCTGTCGACGCGTTCTTTGGCAAACTCAACGATGAGTATGGCATTCTTTGCAGCAAGACCGATTAACGTGACTAAACCGATTTGAGCGTACACATTGTTGCTTAATTGAGGAATCAGTACAAGAGTCAGAATTGCACCGAATGCGCCGATCGGCACGGCCAACAACACGGCGAACGGCACGGACCAGCTTTCGTACAACGCCGTCAGGAACAGGAATACAAACAGCATCGACGTTGCAAAGATTGTGACCGTGCTGCTCCCTGCGTTGATTTCTTCACGCGATAAGCCGGAAAATTCATAGCCGTAATCGGAAGGAAGAACTTTTGCCGCCACGTCGCGCAATGCTTCAATCGCCTCGCCGCTGCTGTACCCCGCAGCCGCGCTCCCATTAATTTCTGCGGTGCGAAACAGATTGTAATGCGAGATCATCGGCGCGCTTTCAATGACTCTGTACGTCGTCAAGGTGCTGAGGGGGATCATCTCCCCTGCAGAGTTCTTGACGTAGTACTTCGACAAGTTCTGAATGTCCGCACGGTACGATGTATCGGCCTGGGCGACAACGTGAAAGTTGCGTCCGTAAATTGAGAAGTCGTTCACATACCGGCTTCCGAGAAACGTCTGTATCGTTGAATACACATCCGAGATGGAAATCCCCAATTTCTTGCATTTCTCTCTGTCAACATCCAGCTGAAAGCCCGGCGTGCGCGCCGTGAAAAAAGAAAATACCCGGCTCAATTCCGGCCGTTTGTTTGCCTCAGCGACAAACGTCTGGATGACGCTTTCAAACTGCTTAATGTCGTCGGTGCTCTCGTGCTGCTCCAGCTCGAAAGAGAAGCCTCCCGTTTGTCCTAGTCCCGGAATAGCCGGAGGCGAGATCACAATCACGTTAGCGCTTTTGATGGCCGAAAGTTTTTGCTGCAATGTGGCAATCAAAGAACCGAGCTGAAGAGACTTGTCCGTCCTCTCATCCCATGGTTTCAACTGTGCGAACACCGTGCCGCTGTTTGACTTGGTTGCAAACGTTACAACGTTCAAACCGCCCAGCGCCGCGAAGTGAGCGATGCCCGGAGTCGTTTTCAGGATATCCATCATCGTATTCAGCACTTCGAGGCTTCTGGTTGTCGATGAAGCTTCGGGCAATTCAAACGTGACGTACACACGTCCCTCGTCTTCAGTCGGAATAAATCCCGTCGGTTTGTTCTTGAATAAGACTGCCGTCCCAATGTACAGACAGATTAACAGAATGATAACGATGGGGGCTTTTTCAATGCACCTCTTGACGCCCGACGAATACGAGTTCGTCGTTCGCTGGAACCATTCGTTGAACCTGAAAAAGAGTCCGTTGAGGCCTTTCGAATGCACGCCGATTTCAGTGGGCTTCAGAAAAAGTGAGCAGAGAGCCGGCGTAAGCGACAGCGCGATGAATGCAGAGATCAATACGGAAATCGCGATCGTAATCGCAAACTGTTGATATAACCTTCCCACGATTCCGGGCATGAAACCGACAGGCACGAACACTGCCGCAAGGATCAACGCAATCGCCACCACCGGACCGGATATATCTTTCATCGCACTGCGTGTAGCCTCCTTGGCCGTCATCTTTTCATGGTCGATGTAATGCTGGACCGCTTCGACAACAATAATGGCATCGTCCACAACGATGCCGATAGCCAGAACAAAACCGAACATAGTCAGCGTGTTGATCGTAAAACCGAGCGGAACAAAAAAGGCAAATGTACCGATGATGGAAACGGGGATCGCAAGCACGGGGATCAACGTTGCACGCCAACTTTGAAGGAATAAGAACACTACCAGAACAACAAGACCGAGGGCTTCAACCAACGTCCACACAACTTCGTTGATCGACACCTTCACCACGGAGACCGATTCAAACGGGACGACGTAATCAACATCCTTCGGAAACGATTTTTTCAAATCATCCATGACGGCATAGATGCCTTTGGCGACATCGAGGGCATTACTCCCGGGAGCCTGGTAGACGAGCAAATACGAAGCTCTTTTCCCGTCGACAAATGAATTGCTTGTATAGCTGAATTTGCCGAGCTGAACGCGTGCGACATCACGCAAGTGAACTGCGGATCCTTCGCGCGGGTTTGCGCGGACAATAATATCTCGAAACTGTTCCTCCGATGTCAACCGGCTGTTCGTGAAGACCGAGTATTCGAATGCCTGGTCTTTGGTTTGAGGCGGCGCTCCGACGGAGCCGGCGGCGATCTGCAGGTTCTGCTCCGCCAACGCATTGACGACATCGTTGGCTGTGAGGCCGAGTTGCGCCAGCTTATCAGGTTGCAGCCAGATGCGCATGCTGAAATCGTCTGCCCGGGTGAACACATCGCCGACACCATTCACGCGCAACAACGCATCCCTTACAAAGATATTGGTGTAATTGTCCAGAAAGGTGACGCCGTGCGTTCCGTTCGGAGAGAAGATGGCGACAAGCAGGAGAATGCTCGGATTTCGTTTTCTCGTGGTCAACCCGAGCCGTTTGACGTCGTCGGGCAACTGAGGCGTCGCGATACCAACTCTGTTCTGAATGTCGAGGGCGGCAATGTTCGGGTCGGTTCCGACATTTAACGTAACGTTGATCGAGCTGCGTCCGTCGCTTGTGCTGTTGCCCTGCATGTAGGCCATGCCGGGCGTTCCGTTCACCTGAGATTCAATCGGAGTGGTAACGGTCTGTTCGACAGTTTGTGCATCGGCACCATTATATATTCCCGATATCTGAACTGTCGGCGGCGTAATATCGGGATACTGGCTGATTGGCAGCTTGGAAATAGCCAGTATACCGTTCAAAACAATAACAATAGAGATGACGATCGCTGTTACCGGTCTCTTTATAAACAGATCTGCAATCATTGTGTTTTCTCTGTTTGGGGATTATTTACTCGAGCGGTTTCTGTATTGGGTCTGACTCCAGCGGGGCCTACGGCAACCGGAGAGTTATCCCGCAGCTTTTGTACGCCTTCTGTTACAACTTGTTCGCCGACTTGCAGTCCATCTCTAACGATCACCATGTCGTTTATGCTCTTTCCCAAACCAATCCTCCGCTGAGAAACTTTGCCGTTATTAACGACGTACACAAAATACTCTCCCATCTGTTCTACAACGGCTTTATAGGGAATAAGCAGGCTTTGCGCTGAACTATTGGCCTGCACGCGAAGATTGCAGGTGAGCCCGGCGCGTAATGTATTTTTTGCATTGGGAAATATCACTCGTATCCGTATCGTCCCTGTCTGCGAATCGACTGAACGGTCTAGGAAACTAAGATG
>CAZXQG010000081.1:0-12139 GCA_964642725.1 uncultured Chitinophagaceae bacterium | reverse complement strand
ACTGTAACACTACCTGTCATCCCTCCGTCTTGACTCTCTATGCCGTAATATGTAAATTTCCGCAGACGTAAAATTTTTGCACGTAAACTACTCTTCACCGAAACTCGCCAAGCCAAGCATGGAAAACACGAATCTGACGATCGAGAACCTTCGTTCGAACGCCCTTTTCAAGTATATCAGCGATAACGACCTCCGGACAATCGCGAAAACTTTAAAGGAAGAGACGTTCAGTGCCGGTACGATTATCTTCAACGAGAAGACCCGGGGCGAGCGGCTCTACCTGATCCTTGACGGAAGAGTGAAGATCTCCAAAATCACAAAATCCGGCATGGAAACCCCTCTCGCCATTCTCGGAAAAGGAGAGTTCTTTGGCGAGATGGAACTCATCGAGAACCAGGGCCGATCGGCGCGAACCACTGCAATTGAAAACACCGTCGTTGCGGGCATCGCCAACCACGATTTTGACAACCTGATTAAAACGAACCACATCGTCACACTGAATTTGCTGAAGGCGATCAGCAAGCGGCTCCGTTCAACGGACGAAATTATTGTTGAGGAGCTGGAAAAGAACCTCGAAGCTTCCAAGCTGCAGGTTGAAAAGCTGAACTTGCTGATCGATGCGGCAAAAAGCGTCAACTCCACGCTCGACCTCGACAAACTTCTTGACGTCATTCTGGAAACCGCGATCAAATCCATCTCGGCTGACCGCGGGACGCTCTACGTTGTCGACGAACTGAAGTCCGAAATCTGGTCGAAGGCGCTTCGGGGGACCGAGGTCATCGAGATTCGCCTCCCCATCGGCAAAGGCCTGTCCGGATACGTCGCGAAGACCGGGGAAACGATCAACATTCCCGACGCCTACAACGACTCGCGTTTTAACCCTGATGTCGACAGAAAATCGGGCTACCGCACGAACAACATGTTGTGCATGCCGATGCGCAACCGCGACGGAAGGATTATCGGCGTGTTCCAGATGCTGAATAAAAAGGGGGGGCCATTCACGACGCAGGATGAAGAGTTTATCAACGCGTTGTCTATTCATGCGTCCATCGCCATCGAGAACGCGCGGCTCGCACAGGAAATGGTCAACAATGAACGGCTTTCGGCCGTCGGGAGAATGGCGAGCACGATTATTCACGACATCAAGAATCCGATGGGAACGCTGAGAGTCTACGCGCAGGTGATGAAGAAAAAATCGGGGAACGAAGAAGCCGGAAAACTCGCCGACGAAATGATTCATCAGGTCGACCGGTTCGTCAACATGACGCAGGAGATTCTCGACTTCAGCCGCGGCGTGAGTGCATCGAATATACAGGAAACGAATTTCGACGAAGTGATGGAAGGCGTGCTTGCGTTCATCGAAAAAGACCTGACGAAACGCAATATCAAGCTCGAGCGGAATCTCATGTTCAAAGGAAAAGTGAAAGTCGATCAGGACAAAATCGCGCGGGCGTTCTACAACATTGCCGGCAACGCCGCGGACGCAATGCCGACCGGCGGAACTCTCACCGTAACAACGGAAGATGCCGGCGGAATGGTAAAAGTGGAATTCAAAGACACCGGAACGGGGATGCCGGAAGAAGTGAAAAGGAGAATCTTCGAACCGTTCGTGACGTACGGAAAAAAGCACGGCACCGGCCTCGGCATGGCGATCGTGAAAAAAGTCATGGACGACCACAAGGGCAAAATCGAAATCGAAACTGAATTAGGAAAAGGAACGACGATCCGGCTGTTCTTTCCGCTGTAAAGTTTGTTTCTCTCTTCTATATAATCTTTAGGCTTTTTTAAAAAACCTGCATAGTGCCCATTCTGAGCAAGAGGAATGCCAAAGGCATCCCTTTGGGAGAATCTACTTTCTCTTCTCAAATTGAACGAGTAGTGATCTTTCAAATGTCGCATCCTATTTTTTCCCGCCTGTGTTCCGCAAATATTCCGTCACCAACCCGCAGCATGCATAGCCGCTTTGAGCCGCCCCTTCAATGGTCGCGGGCAATTTCGTATCAGTCCAGTCTCCCGCCAAAAATAGATTCTTCAGAGAAGTTGTGTTCCCCGGACGGAAAGCCTGCGTTCCGACACGCGGCGAGAATGTTGCCCGCTTTTCTTTTACTACCAATGAATGGACAACCGACGACGACGCGCTCGCAGGGTAGAACCGTCGCAATTCAGACACTGCCAGCGTGACGATCTCATCTTTATCCCGGCCGATAAAATCCGCTGCGCCGCTGATAACCAGGGAGAGGTAATCTCCGCCTGCATTTTTTTTCTTGTAAATTCTCGTCTTGTTGAACACCCAGTGGATCGGAGAGTCGAGAAGCGCCACAAACTCTTCTTCCATGAAACTCCTGTCAAACCAGAGGTGAATGGTTACGATCGGCGACGAGACAAACCGATCGGCAAAGGAAAACTCAGGGTATGACCGGAATGCCGCTTCGCCAAACACTCTGGGCAAGTCATAGTACGGAACGGCCGCGACGACCGCGCGCGGAGAAACGTTTTCTCCGGAGCTTAAGAGAACCGATGTGACAACCCCATTCTCAACTTCTATGCGTTCAACAGATGTTTCTGCTTGAATTGCGCTGTTGCGGCGTTTCAAGAAATCGAGGGCTCCGTCAACCAGCACTCCGCTCAGGCCTTCTTGCGGGATCACCATCGATGAATCTGTCTTGCTCCCCAGGAACGCCGATTGAAGCACTTTCACGAAGAGCGCGGCGGAGACAATCGCGGGAGAATCGTTGAGCGTCCCGATGGCAATGATATTCCATAAATAGTCTTTGTTTGCTTTGGATTGATGAAGCCCGTCGAGCCATTGCGCAACGGTCATCGATTGCAGCCGTGTATCGGTATCGGGGTTTGCGAAAAGAAGCGCCGCTCCAACGCGCAGCAACGAAAGCCGTTGATTGATCGTTAGACTTTTCAGTCGAAGCAGGCCAACCAAAATGTTGAACGGCGCCGGGAGAGATGCAGATTGAAGACGAAAGACGCCCCGTTCCGCATGGCGGAACGTGACGGAAAGGTTTTTCTGAATTGCAACGCGGGAAAGAGCGTTTATTGTCGAGAGAAACTTCAACGTAGAATGGTAGCAGCCCAGCATCAGATGCTGTCCGTTGTCCACCTCATCCCCCGTTTCTTTGTGGACAAACGAGTACGTCCTGCCGCCGCAGTGCTGCTTTTGTTCGACGAGAAGGACGGAAAAGCCCGCACCGGCAAGGCTGACCGACGCCGTCAATCCGCTGACGCCGCCGCCGATGACAACGACATCGGGTTTACGACTTTCGGAGAGATGCATGAGACCAGAGCGTTCTGTTTTTCCACCACACTTCGATGGTAATCAGAAGCTTTGTAAGATTGATGAGGCGGATGCGTTTTGCAAACACATTATATTCGGCGCGCTCAATATCCTGAAGCAAACGGAAATAGATCGCTTCCATAATCTGCGCAGCAAGGAACAGCGGCTTATCCTCCTCGGAAAGATGTTCGAGCGCCTGTTTGAAGTACGAGCGGGCGCGCTCGCACTCAAATTTCATCAAGCGAATAAACTGAGGATTGTACGTCCCCGCCAGCAGTTGCTCTTCGGTGTAACCGAATTCTGTCAGGTCCTCGAGAGGAAGGTAGATTCTTCCCTTCGCGGCAT
This sequence comes from uncultured Chitinophagaceae bacterium, assembly GCA_964642725.1. Classification (GTDB taxonomy): domain Bacteria; phylum Bacteroidota; class Ignavibacteria; order UBA10030; family UBA8401; genus JAGVPT01. The sequence continues at coordinate 8,508 of CAZXQG010000081.1, read as the reverse complement.
CGGTCTTGATATCCCGAAGAATGTTCGTCAACTGCAGGGCGATGCCGAGATTGATCGCGTATTCTTTTGCCCCTTCGTTTTTGTATCCGAAAATTTCTGTACATATCAAGCCCACGGTCGAGGCCGCCCTGTAACAATATTCGCGCAGCTCGCTGAAGGTAGCGTAGCGGGTTTTCAACAAATCCATTTCCATGCCTTTGATGAGGTCGTGAAAATGACGCAGCGGGATGTTGAACCGCTGGATGATCTGGCTCAGCTTATTGAGCAGCGGATAACGGGAGGTTCCTTCGATCGCGCGCTCAAATTCGCGCGACCATAACCGCAAGCGAACGTATTTGCGCTTAACGCTCTCGTCTTCATCGACAATATCGTCAGTGGTGCGGCACCATGCGTACACAACGTTAATCGCGTCGCGCTTGGGTTTCGGAAGAAGAAAAAACGAATAATAAAAATTGCTTCGTTTATTCTTCTCGATTATGTCTGCAACAAGAAGAGTTTCCATCTCAGCGAGCTGTAAAGGATCGAATACCAATGAGTGCCCAGTCAAAACCCGATAATACCGGCCGTCGGTGGAGCGCATCGCAGTTGGGGCTTTCGAGCTTCTCCAAAATTCTCATTCCGCCGTGGTACGTCAATTTCAGTTCAAACGCAAAACGCTTATCGATCAACCGGAAAAGCGGCCTTCCATCCATAAAAATCTTCTTCGTCCGGTCGACTTGAAATTTCAACAGTTGCCCGGTAGCATCGGTTTCGGTGTTTCGCAAATCCTCGGGAGTCAGGCCAAATCGCTCGAAGTCTACACGTGGAATATAAACACGATTTCGCTTTATATCAATACTCAAATCCTGCCAAAAATTTGTCAATTGAAGCGCGGTGCAGATTGAGTCTGAGAGCCTGCACGTCTCGTCGTTTGCACAACCGAAAATGTGAAGCAATATTCTTCCCACAGGATTTGCCGAATGACGGCAGTAGAACAAAAGGTCTTCAAATGTAGTGTAGTCCTTCCCTCCGGCATCCATCCGAAATGCTGTGATCAAATCAATAAACAGCGACTGAGGAATGGAATACTTTATGACGACTTCTGCCAATTGCCGAAAGAATACTGTGCCTTTCCCCGTAGCCACTCCTCTTCTGAATTCCCCTTCCCAGTCGTCAAGGCGCTGCGACCTAGTTTCTCTCGAGTCGTTTCCCTCGTCCGCAATGTCGTCTGCTGCGCGTGCAAAGGCGTAAATGAGCCGGATTGGCTCCCTCAAGTCCTTTGGCAGAAAAAAGGAGCCGACAGGGAAATTCTCATAGTGTTTTTCTGCTATCACCTGGAGGGGTTTTGCCACAACGTTCTCAGTAAAGCCCAATGCGAAGAAGTGATTGACTATCCGGTCAGAATATCCTCATTTATGGACCTACATGCAACTTCGCTCAGAAACCCGTCAAGCCGAAATTGGAACCTCTGTCTCCATTTGTGCCAGCGCAATGAACCGAATGCGGGCTCAAAGAGCCAACCAATGTCAATAGTGTCACCCTTCTTAGTACATAAAACGATGAAAAACTTCTAAATTATCTTGACTCTCTTTATTGTTCGGATTAACTTTCTTCATCGTTAAGAGTCTTAAACCCGCTCGAAATTGCCATAATCTTGAGTGTCGCGAAAATAACTTACTTACCGGATCATTTCCGTTTATGTCATTAACGTAATTAGGAGCGATTGATGGATAAGCCGTTGCATGTTCTTATTATCGAGGATGAAGAATCATTTGCCGATGTTCTGGCAATGGAACTGAAAGAAACGGGTAAGTACGAAGTCACAACGGCGTACACCGGGACTGAGGGCATAGAGCAATTGAATTCCAACAAGAAGATCGACATTGTGTTAATGGACTTCAACCTGGGAGATATTACGGGCCTGCAGGTTCTTCAATGGATCAACGAGCAGAAAATGGAGACGCCCGTGATCATGATGACGGCAGCAGGGACGGAAGAAGTGGCGGTCGAAGCGATGAAGCTTGGGGCGTACGATTATGTCCGCAAAGAGCATCTCGAAATAATTCATTTCCCGATTCTGCTTCATGGCGTCTATGAGCGCTACTTATTCCGAAAGGATAAACAGGCGCGGGAAAATGAAGAACGCGAGAAAGAAAAAATGGAAGCTGCCGTGCACATGTTTCAGACGACCGTCCGGACAATTGCCCACCACATCAATAACGCGTTGGCAATTTTCAAACTTCAGTCGTCGGTGTGCGAAAGAAATGTGCAGAAGATGCTCGACCCAGCCCTCGCCAAACCTCTCCTGAAGCTGGTGTCGGATTTGCGCCGGCAAGGTGAAACGGTAGAATCAATCGTCCGGTCGCTCGTTGGAATTTCAGATGTCGTCTACACAAAATATGCCGGCGACCAGGACATCATTGAAATCCGGGCGCAGTTGGAAATGAATCTGGAAAGCCTAAAAAGACAAAAGTTGGAGATGCTTCAGTAATAGCATTGCTACGGATGTTGACGTTTTATCGTTTCGCTGAAGTTTTGCAACCCGCGGTTTCCCTTTCTCACCCCCGGCGGTGTTACAGTTTGAGAAATTTCGTTCTCGTTCCCGAACTCAGTTTGGGAACGAGAAGGCGTTTGAAGTAATAGCGTCAAGCGTGAAACTGCAACACCACCACCATCCCGCTTTTCTTGACTCAGCACCTAAAAATTCGTATTTTTCATATGAGTTTTAATGTTTTTGCAAACCGGTAGGGACCATAATGGCTGAAAGCCTGAACGAACGGGAAAGAACAATATTGCGGAGCATTATTTACAGCTTCATCCAAACAGCTACGCCTGTTGGATCGCGATATATTTCCAAGCGCAACGGCTTGGATTTGAGCCCGGCGACAGTCCGCAATGTTATGTCCGACCTCGAGTTCTTAGGATATATCGACCATCCTCATACGTCGGCTGGAAGAATTCCAACGGACAAGGGGTACAGATTCTATGTCGATTCCCTGATCGATTTGGAAGCTCTTTCTGCACGCGAGCAATCGACGATCCAATCCCAGATCCATTCGAGTGCTGACCCGGATGAGATCCTAAAAGAAACCTCCAGGATTCTCGGAACTATCTCTCATCAATTAGGGATTGTCTCAACGCCTCGAGTAATCGCGGGCGTGTTTGAAAAACTCGAACTCGTTGCCATCTCCAGTTCTCGGATCATGGTCATTCTTTCCATCCGTTCCGGTTTGGTGAAAACCATTATGATGGAAGCTCATTCCGAAATACCGAAGAACAAATTGGAGGAAGTCGCCAGGCTTCTTAATGAAAGACTTTCAGGGCTGACGCTGCGACAAATCCGGAAAACATTTCGCCACCGCGTCCGGGATATGGAAAACGAGGAGACCGGCTTGATCCGTTTGTTTGTCGATTCCGTCGATAAGGTCTTCGACGAAACACGCAATAAAGAAAAGGTCCACATCGGAGGGACGCAAAGCCTTCTCACACAGCCGGAATTTAACAACGCAGAAAACTTCCGCGGCATCATCGAACTACTGGAGAATCAGGACATTATTGTCCATATCCTTGAGAAGAAAGAACTGGGAGAAGGAAACATCTCAATTTCTATCGGGTCTGAAAACGAGGAGGAGAAGCTGCGCGATCTGAGCATTGTCACTTCGCAGTATGCCGTCGGCGATGTCAGCGGCACGGTAGGCATTATCGGGGCGAAGAGAATGGATTATTCGAAGATGATCCCGCTCGTCGATTACATGGCAAGGATGATTTCTTTGCTTTTCCGTCCTTAGTGATTCAGACAAGTTTTAAATTATAGAAAGTGCGAGAGAATATGTCCGTAGAGAAAGACGACCCTAGACAGCAGGAAAATACCGAACAGGCGCCAGGCAACAAACCACAACCTACTCAGGAAAGGCCGGAAACGACTCTATTGAATGAAAGAACGGCGGAGCTGGAGAAACAATGCGCCCAGTTGAAAGACCAGCTTTTGCGAAAGGCCGCCGAGTTCGACAATTACAAGCGGAGGACGGAGAACGATTTTGCCTCCCTCACAAAATTTGCAGCGGAAAACATCATCACCCAGTTAGTTCCCGTCCTTGACGATTTCAACCGGTCGTTGAAAAGCATCAAAGAAAAATCGGAAACCGATTCGTTTTACAAAGGCATTGAACTCATCTATTCAAAATTCCTTAAGGTGCTTGAAGCTCAGGGACTGAAAGCCATGGAGGTTGTCGGAAAAGAATTCAGCGTTGATGTGCATGACGCATTGATGCAAATACCCCGTGCCGATGTCCCGCCGCACACTGTTCTTGAAGAAGTCGAAAAAGGTTACCTTCTCTTCGATAAAGTGATCCGTCACGCAAAAGTAGTCGTATCGGCGGCGCCGACTGAAGAACCCGTTCGGCAGGCGAAAACGGAGAATTTCGAAGACTAACTATGGCTACCAAACGCGATTTTTACGAGGTACTCGGCGTTGCTCGGAGCGCATCGCAGGATGAAATAAAAAAAGCATACCGCAAGCTTGCGCTTCAGTACCATCCGGACCGAAACCCGAACAACAAAGAAGCTGAAGACAAGTTCAAAGAAGCTGCGGAAGCATACGAGGCACTGAGCGACCCTGCGAAACGCCAGCGCTTCGACCAATACGGCCACGAAGGAATGCGCGGTGCTGACTTCAGAGGCTCCGCCGACATCAACGACATCTTTTCAAATTTCGGGGATATTTTCGGCGGATCGATTTTCGACGACGTCTTCTCCGGCGGCAGGCAGCAGCGGCGCCGCGCGACGGGGCAAGCCGGTTCCGACCTGAAATTACAATTGAAACTGACGCTCGAAGAAATCGCTTCGGGAGTCGAGAAGAAAATCAAGATCAAGAAATGGAAGACGTGCCAGACTTGTTCCGGCAGCGGGGCAAAACCTGGATCGTCGAAGACGACGTGTCCGCAATGCGGCGGCACCGGTGAACTCCGGCAGGTTTCGCGTTCGATGTTCGGCCAATTTGTAAACATTACCGCCTGCCTTAATTGCGGCGGCGAAGGACAGATTGTGCGGGACCGCTGTCCGTCCTGCGACGGCGAAGGACGCGAACAGGGTGAAACGACAATCAAGGTAAATGTGCCGGCCGGCGTCTCCGAAGGAAATTATATTGCAATGCAGGGACAGGGAAACGCCGGAAGACGGGGCGGTCCATCCGGGGATGTGATTGTCGAATTCCATGAAGTGCGCCACGAACATTTTGTGCGGAACGGCGACGACATCATTTACAACGCTCTCATAAGCTTCCCGCATGCCGTGACAGGGGGAGATATTGAAGTGCCGACGTTGACCGGACGGTCGCGCGTAAAGATTGAGCCGGGAACGATGCCGGGAAAAATGCTGCGGATGAAAGAGAAAGGGATTCCGCACCTCAACAGCTTTGGACGGGGGGACCAATTGATCAGGGTTCAGGTTTGGGTTCCGACAAAGCTGAACGCAAGAGAAAAAGAATTGCTGCGAGAACTTTCGTCGAGCGAGCATATAGTGCCGACGGAAGAAGAAAAGAACGCGAATAAATCGTTCTTCGAAAAGGTACGGAACGCTTTTTCATAACAGGAACAACACCTGTTTCTCTCTCGACAATCACTATTTCCATGAAGCTGCTGAAGCGCTTACAGGAATTTGCCGCATTCACAAAGAACGAACAGAGAATTTTTCTGTTCCTGTCGGTTGTGTTTATCGCCGGCGTCTCGGTGAAGGCGTATCGGGCGTATTTCACGCCGCCGGTCCGGCAATTCGATTATTCGGCATCCGACAAAGAATTTGAAGAGCGCTCGAAGTACTTGACATCGGCGCCCCCAGCCGACGGAACAAGCGATACAACACGCGCAACAAGCGGCGCGAAGGCCAAGAAGGAAATTAACTTGAACACGGCGACCAAGGACGAACTTGTTTCGCTCCCGGGAATCGGCGAGAACATCGCCGAACAAATCCTGATCTACCGTGACGAACACGGCGTGTTTTCCTCCGTCGAACAGTTGAGAAAAATAAAAGGCATCGGAGCCAAAAAATTTGAAAAACTACGACCGTACGTGAGCACACAATGAAAACAACCGAACGCCGTATCGCACTTATTCTTGAGCAATCACAGGTGACCGCTGTCGAGATCGCACACAGCCCCAAAGGGCACACGTTGACGGCTGCGGGCTCATTCAATTCTTCACTTAATTTCGACGACCAGGATCTGTTCAGCCAGCCGGGCGCTTCAGTACGAGAACGGAGTTTTGCGGTAGAATTGCAAACGCTCTTCAAGAATATCGGGAGCGGTTCCCGCACGTTTGCCTTCGGATTGAACAGCAAAATGATCGTGGTGGAATCCATCCCGACAGACGCAACGCTTTCCGATTCGGAGCTGGATCAGCATTCATCGTGGGAATTGAGCCAGTATGCACTCGTGAAGAATACCAACGCTTTCAATATCAGTTCGATGGTGCTGGACTCAAACGAAAAGATACAGGTGAACATGACGGCTATCGTCGCCGTCCGGAAGATTTTTCTCAATTTCCTGGCCAATGTGAGCAAGCAGTTGAGCGGAACTCTGAACATTGTCGACCTCGATCACTTCGGCGCCGAGAATGCCCTGCTTTTCAATTATCCCGAGCTCGCCACGAAACGGGTCTTGCTTGCCGGCGTGGATGAAAACTCTTTTGATGCAAGTGTTGTTGCCAACGGACAGACGAAAAACATTGTAACGATGGAATGGACGACCGAAAACGATATGGCACAGCTTGCCGAGTATGTGAAGGGGGAGAATGTCGAAATGGTGTTCTTCCACGGAAGGATTGTCTCGCCCGCATTGGTGGGAAGCTTAAAACAATTACTTTCCATACCGGTCGAAATCGTGGACCCGTTTAAGAAAGTCGCTCTCCCGCGGACGTTGAAAAATTACCGCGAAATACAAGACCGTAAGCAGGAATACGCGTCGGCGGTCGGCCTTGCGCTGAGAGCGGAATAAGGATGCGCGTCATTGCCGGTAGGTATAAGGGGAGGTCGTTGCGGACGGTTCCCGATTTGTCGGTCCGGCCTGCCACAAGCAGAGTCAAAAGCTCGGTGTTCAATATTTTGCAGAACAGGGTCGATTGGACCGAAGTGCAGGCGCTGGATTTGTTTGCAGGAAGCGGGAGTTTAGGAATCGAAGCCTCGAGCCGCGGGGCGCGCCGCGTTGTGTTCGTGGAGAATTCAAAACGCGCGGTTGAATATTTGAGAAAGAACATCGCTCTGGTTGGCGGAACCTCTGAGTGCGAGGTTATCGCAACCGACGTGTTCGAGTTCCTTGCCCGGCCGCGTGCGGCGTTTGATGTAGTGTTTGCCGATCCCCCATACGATTTCGAAGTGTTGCACCGGTTGCCGTCAATGATCTTCCGGAGCGGAGTTGTGTCCCCGGAAGGATATTTGATCATCGAACATCCTCAAGACCTGAAATTTGAACCAAGTCCATTGTGGGAAGCGGCGGTGGTGAGGAAATATGGCAGGACTGTTGTCACGTTTTTCCAATCACGACATGAAGGCCGACCATGAAGATCGCACTGTATCCCGGAACATTCGACCCGATCACCAACGGGCATATCGATATTCTTGAACGCGGAATGGAGCTGTTCGATAAAGTGATCGTGACCGTTGCGAAGAATTCCACAAAGTCTCCCCTCTTCGATGAACAGGAGCGTGTGGAGATGATCGTGGAGATCATCAAGAAAAACAAATACAGAAATGTCGCAGTCGAAAGCTTCGACGGGCTCCTGATCAACTTTGCGCGCAAGAAAAGAGCCGTTGCGCTTATCCGCGGGCTGCGCGCAATATCCGATTTCGAGTACGAGTTTCAGATGGCGCTCATCAACCGAAAGCAGGACAATAAGATCTTCACGGTATTCTTGATGCCCCATGAACGGTACACATACCTCAATTCCAGCATCGTGCGAGAACTGGCGCAGCTTCACGGCGAATTCAGAACGTTCGTTCCTCCGAACGTTTACGCGCGGCTGAAGAAAAAGGTAACGGAACATTAGCTCGAAACATCTGAAAAGTCATCTCGCGCCAAGACGCTGGCGAAGCCATCTTCGGGATTTGCGCGAGAAACATTCTTAACGATATTCAGAAGCCAAAACTCAATACGAAAGGACACACCACAGCATTGAAATCGTTATCGAGACAAGTTGCCAAGGCAGAGCCTTCAATGACGATGGCTCTTTCAGCTGTCGCCAAAAAACTGAAGGCCGAGGGAGTTGACGTTGTTACGTTGACCGCCGGCGAACCGGACTTCCCTACTCCGTTTCATATCAAGAAGGCGGCGATCTCTGCGATCGAAAACAACTACACGGGATATACGATCAATGCCGGCATCCAGGAACTGCGGAAGGCGATTTGCGACAAATTCAAACACGATAACGGTATTTCATTCGACCCGTCGCAGATTCTTGTGTCGAACGGCGCCAAACATTCCATCTACAACGCCGTGAGGGCGATCTGCAACAAAGGGGACGAAGTGATCATCCCCGCGCC
>CAZXQG010000080.1:0-12258 GCA_964642725.1 uncultured Chitinophagaceae bacterium | reverse complement strand
GCGATCATCGTTCATCATCCGGAAGCGAAGTACTTTAACATAAAATAAACCGCTCACGAAGCGATGCCCTTGGCAAAAGGCGACAAGACGCAGAGAGAATAATTCTTGGCGCCTTTGCATCCTTGCGGTTCATATCTATTCACTAAAGGACAACTACGACAATGGCAAACCTCATCCTCATTCGCCACGGCGAATCACAATGGAATCTTGAAAACCGTTTCACCGGCTGGGTTGATGTTCCCCTCTCGCTAAAAGGAGAACAAGAAGCCCGCGCCGCCGGCGAAAAACTAAAGCAGTACAAATTCGACGAAGCATTTTGTTCCGTCCTTCAGCGGGCGAAGAGAACCCTGTCGATTATTATGCAAGTCACCAACCATCCGCCGGTCCCGACAGAGTTTAACCAGGCGTTGAATGAGCGGCACTACGGCGCGCTTCAGGGACTTAACAAAGAGGAGACAGCGAAGAAGTACGGAAAAGAACAGGTGCATATCTGGCGGCGCAGCTATGACGTCCCCCCGCCGAAAGACAAGACCGAACTGAATCCTGAAGGCATCAGCGAAAGTCTCAAAGACACGGCAGCCCGGACACTGCCGTACTGGGAAGAAAAGATTTTTCCGGAAATCCTTAAAGGTAAAAACATCATCGTTGCGGCGCACGGCAACAGTCTGCGGTCAATCGTCATGCACCTCGACAATCTGACGAAAGAACAGGTTCTTGAATTGAACATCCCGACAGGAGCGCCTCTGTTGTATGTGTTCGACAAAGCGGGAAAGATTCTGGAACGCCGCTATTTATAGGATTTTCCTGCGAGGGAAGGCATTTTTTAGTTGAAATTTCAGCCGGAATTTACTATACTTTCTGAAAGAGAACGATTCGAAAAGGGTGTTGAGTTGTTCAACAACCGCCGCTTTTTTGAATGCCACGATGTTATCGAAGACATATGGATGGAGTGGAGAGGAAGCGACAGAACGTTTTTTCAAGGAATCATCCATGTCGCTGTCGGTTTTTACCATCTTGACAACGAGAATTTCCGGGGCTCGCGCAGCCAGTTTTCAAAAGGAATTGCGAAGCTCGAGCGGTTTCAGCCCGCGTATTACGGTATCGAACTGAAAACTTTTTTATCACAAACGTCGCAGTGCCTTTATTGGGTGGTGCAGCGTGAGCAGGGCCTGGAGACGGGGCTGTTTGACGCAGGGTTGATCCCAACCATACAGTTTGTGAATCAACAATCAATGTGAATATTTTACGATAAGAAGGAGAAATGTTTATGGCAACAATGATCACCGAGGAGTGTATTAACTGCGGCGCGTGCGAGCCGGAATGTCCGAACACGGCAATTTACGCCGGCGGCGCTCAGTGGGAATTCAAAGGAACGATGCACGACGCATTATCGAACGATTTTTATTATATCGTTCCGGAAAAATGCACGGAATGTGTCGGGCATTTCGACCAGGAACAATGCGCTGCAGTATGCCCGGTTGATTGCTGCGTACCGGATCCGAACCACGTGGAAAGCGAAGAAGTCTTATTTCAGCGCGCGAAGGAGATACATCCGGAGCGGGCGTTTACCGACCTTGCTGCCGCAACATCGCATTTCAGAAAATAATCGCCGTCGATAGTCATCAAGGTCGGTTCATCCATAGGAAGAGCCGACCTTTTTTGTTTCGTGTCCATCGTGGAGATTCAAAGTTATGAACGTCGGCGGTTATGAAATTCATTCGATTGAAACCGGGCGTTTTGCCCTCGACGGCGGAGCGATGTTCGGTGTCGTGCCGTGGGTGTTCTGGTCGAAGACAAATCCCCCCGACTCACGCAACCGCATCACACTTGCTGCACGATGTCTCCTTCTTATCGGCAACGGCAAGGTCATTCTTGTCGACAACGGCAACGGAACCAAATGGACAGAGAAGCCAAAAGATATTTATCGTCTAGATAATACGCGCTTCGATCTGGAACGATCGCTTGCGGAGCGCGGAGTTTTCCCCGACGATGTTACCGACGTTGTTCTGACGCATCTCCACTTTGACCATTGCGGCGGGAGCACAAAAATAAAAGACGGAAAAATTGTCGCAACGTTTCGCAACGCCGCATATCATGTTCAGCGCAATCATTGGAATTTGTCTCAGCACCCGACGGAGAAAGACCGGGGAAGTTTTATGAAAGAAGATTTCATGCTGCTGCATGAAAGCGGAATTTTGACGTTCGTTGACGGAGAGAAAGAATTGTTTCCCGGAGTCCGCATGATCGTCTGCAACGGGCATACGTCCGCGCAGCAGCTGCCGCTGATCTCGGACGATTCTGCATCAGTCCTATTCTGCTGCGATCTGGTGCCGACAGTGTCGCATCTTCCTTTTCCGTACATTATGGGGTACGACGTGCGTCCGCTGACAACGCTGGAAGAAAAAAAGAACATTCTGCCGAGAGCTGAAAAAGAGGGATGGATCCTCTTCCTTGAACACGACCCGGACACTGAAGCCGTAACGCTGAAACAGGGAGAAAAGGGGCTCGTTGTTGACAAAAAATTGTTGCTGGAATGACTGATCTGATGCCAGAGTACAAGGTTGCGCGAGTTCAGGACTTGAGGGATAACAGAGGCTTTTTTGCAAAGGCCGGCGGTGAAGAAATTTCGGTGTTTAAAATCGGAGGAGAACTTTTTGCTATCGGCAACGTTTGCCCGCACCAGCATTTTTCTCAATTGCACGACGGAGAGGTAAAAGGATTCACCGTTACGTGCCCGATGCATGGATGGACGTACGACCTGCGCACAGGCGTATCGACAAACGCCAGCGGGAAAGTCAAAACGTACAAAGTTGAGATACGAAGGGACGAGGTTTTTATTCTGAGCCATGGCGACGCTGACTGAACAAATAAAAGCGAAAGCACTGGAGGTCGGTTTCAGCAAGGTCGGCATTGCAAAAGCCGAAGTGTTGACGGGGGACGGCAAGAGGCTTGAAGAATGGCTGCACCGCCGGTACCAGGCTTCGATGGGATGGATGGAAGAGAATGTGGAAAAAAGAATTGACCCGAAGGAAATTGTTCCGGGTGCGCGGTCAGTTATTTCTGTTGCGGCAAATTATTATACCAACGCCGAACATCATCCCAAAAAAGACGAAGGAAAAATTTCGCGGTACGCATGGGGCGACGATTATCATATTCTCGTCACCGCGCGAATCAAAAAGCTGTTTGAATGCATCAAACAACTATCGCCGGATTCGGATGGGCGGTATTACGTGGATACCGGCCCGGTGATGGACAAAGTATGGGCGGAACGCGCCGGAATCGGCTGGAGAGGCAAACACACGAATCTCATCACAAAAGATTTCGGATCGTGGGTGTTTCTCGGTGAAATAATCTCGACCCTGGAGCTGGAGTACGATACATCCATGGAGGATTTCTGCGGCTCATGCACGGCGTGTCTCGATGCGTGTCCGACAAAGGCAATTGTTGAACCGTATGTTGTCGACGCTAATAAATGTATCTCGTATCTGACGATTGAGCATCGAGGCGAAATAGATAAAGCATTGGAGCCTCATTTCGACCAGTGGGTATACGGATGCGATGTCTGTCAGGATGTCTGCCCGTGGAACAAATATCGGCAGCCGACACGCGACAATGAATTTCTTCCACGGAACGGGAACGTTACACCTTCACTTGATGGTTTACTATCTTTGACGCAGGAAGATTTTTCGAAGAGGTTCAGTAAAAGCCCTGTTAAACGGACCAAACGAGAGGGGCTGGTCCGCAATGCGACGATAGTGAAACGTACAAAGAACAAATAAAGGTGAAAGGTTGTAAGTTTTAAGTTGTAAGTTTTTACGTAAGGTTTTAAACTTTCAACTTTTCACTTTTTACCTTTCACTTATCATTGAGTCACATAATCATGAAAAGAGACTATGCCTGACAATCATCATAAAGTTATTATCATCGGTTCGGGTCCTGCGGGATTGACAGCGGCGGTCTATGCCGGACGTGCAAATTTGCATCCGCTTGTTTTCGAAGGGCTGCAGCCTGGCGGCCAATTGACGATCACGACTGAAGTTGAAAATTATCCCGGTTTTCCGAAGGGGATCATGGGTCCGGAAATGATGGAATTGTTCCGCGAGCAGGCTCAGCGTTTCGGTGCAGATACGCAATTCAAAGAGGTTACCGCGGTAGATTTCTCGAAGCGTCCATTTAAAGTTGTTGTGGATGACAAAGAGTTTTTTGGCGAGACGGTAATCGTCGCGACGGGAGCTTCGGCCAAACTTCTCAATATTCCTTCCGAGGCTTTGTATATGGGGTACGGCGTTTCGGCTTGCGCGACGTGCGACGGATTCTTTTTCAAGAACCAGGAAGTATTTGTTGTCGGAGGCGGGGATACGGCAATGGAGGAAGCAAGTTTCCTAACAAAATTCGCGTCGAAAGTAACGATCGTTCATCGCCGTGATCAATTCCGTGCATCGAAGATCATGCAAGAGAGGGTGTTGAATAATCCGAAAGTGTCGGTCGTCTGGAATTCTGTTGTCGACGAAGTAATCGGCGAGGAGCTGAACGGGAAGAAAACTGTCACCGGCTTGAAGCTAAAGAACGTGACGACCGGAGCTATCACTTCCGTAAAAGCCGATGGTTTGTTCATGGCGATCGGACATCAACCCAATACGCAGATATTCAAAGGCATTCTCGATATGGATCAAAAGGAATATTTGAAGGTCCAGCCCGGTTCGACGCGAACAAACATTCCCGGCGTATTTGCTGCGGGAGACGTTGCGGACTCATATTACCGCCAGGCAATTACGGCTGCGGGAAGCGGATGCATGGCTGCAATTGATGCCGAACGATTTTTAGAGACACAGGGGATTCACTGAAAATTCCCTCACCGTATGTCCCGCTCCCCTTGTGAGAGGGATGCCTCGACGAAGTCGCAGGCAGGGAGAGGGTGCCTTTCACCTTCCGAATTTTTGTCACATCGCCTGTCGTTCCTTCATAGAAATGTAGCTGATTTGTCAGACTATTTGCCAGCTTGTCTGCTGGCATCGACGATCAATTCCTGCCTCCTTCTAAATTCCTTCAAATTTCAAGTATTTTGTTTGGCATGTCGTTTGAACGTTGTAGGTGTATTACTGAACACCAAACGAGTTAATTAAAAAAACAGGAGGTAGATATGTTGTTCCGATATGAACCAACAATTTTTGACGAATTGTTTTCACGCACTGCTCCGGTTGAGAGGGCATTTCCGGGTTTGGTCGCGCGGTTCTCATTCGTTGACCGTACTAATGATTATCCGTCAGTAAACGTCTCAGAAGATAAAGACGGAGTACAGGTCATCGCAGAGATTCCTGGCATTCCAAAAGAAGATGTAAAGCTGCAGCTTCATGATGGAACGCTTACGATCACCGGCGAGCGAAAGGCGCCGGAAGATGCGAACAATTCAGAGTTGCTGCGCCGGGAAATTCATTACGGGTCGTTCTCGCGGACAATCCAATTGCCGGAAAATGTCGATACGGAGAAGGTGACTGCTGAGTACGCCAATGGCGTGCTGCGGGTTGCACTCCCGAAGCAGGAAGCGTCAAAACCAAAAGAAATTTCCATTCGCTAAACCCAAAAGGAGGATCGTAGTATGACACAGGAGATTGAAAAAGGAAAATCCAGCGGAACGGAACCGGCGAACGAAGGCGCTGTCCGCGTTCTTCGCCCGGCGGTCGATATTCAAGAACTGGCGGATTCGTACGTCGTGCGCCTGGACATCCCGGGGGCTGAGAAGGAGAGCATCGTTGCTCACATAGACCAGTCGACTCTGAAGGTTTCGGCGAAAGTTCAGGAACGGCTTACACGGGAAACAGGGATAGCGTACGATGGTTTGTTGTCAGCCGAATATCGGCGGGAGTTCTCCCTTGCGAACGATGTTGAAACCCAGACGGTTGATGCGGCATACGAATTGGGCGTTTTGAAAATTACGCTAAAGAAGAAACAGCAGTTTCTTCCGAAAGAAATTAAGATTGTGTAAAATTCTTGACGATATGTTTTTGAAGAAAGGAGAATCACTATGTCGCTAATCAAGAGAAATCCGAATAAAGAAATGGAACTATGGAACAGGGACCTGCTGATTCCGCGTGCTCTGGACTCGCTGCATAACCAGATGAACCGCGTCTTCAGCGATTTCTTCCGGGGCGATTTGATCGATAACCGTTCATTCTTTGCCGGGGGCTGGGCACCGGCTGTCGATGTGTCCGAAACGGACGCTTCATACATCATCCGGGCAGAGCTTCCTGGGCTGAAGAAAGAGGATGTCAAGATCACGGTCAACAATACGCTCGTCACAATACGAGGCGAGAAAAAGAACGAATCAGAGGAAAAAGACCGGACCTATCATCGTATCGAGACAAGCTACGTTTTTTTTGAACGCTCGTTCAACCTGCCGGGCGAGGTAAAGGCCAGCAGCGTCGAAGCGAGATACGACAACGGCGTCCTGACGGTCACTCTTCCTAAAACAGAAGAGTCGAAAGAAAAAGTGCATGATATAAGGATCAAGTGATTTCGCAGATTGCGCAGATGTAACTCAGATTGCAGATTTCGCGGATCTAACTCAGATTACAAGTTGCGCAGATGTAACTCAGATTGCAAAGTGCGCAGATCTAACTCAGATTGCAAATTGCGCAGATCAAATGCCCGACCGGAAACGGCCGGGCATCTTTGTTATAGTTCGGTTTTCAACAACCTTGATAAAGTTATCAGGCAGTAAAAAAAAAGGCCCGGCGAACAGACCGGGCTATGCTATTTTTGGTGAAGGAGCTTCTTATTTTATCAACAACAATTCTACTTCGAAAATGAGCGTCGCGTTCGGGCCGATCGATTCCCCGGCGCCCCGCTCGCCGTACGCGAGGTTTGCGGGGATGAACAACTGCCACTTTGCGCCGACTTTCATGTGCTGCAGTGCTTCGGTCCATCCTGGAATGACACCCTTGACAGGGAAAGTTGCCGGTTCTCCGCGTTTGTACGAATTGTCAAATTCTGTTCCGTCAATCAGCGTGCCGCGGTAATGTGTTGTCACCGTGTCGTTGAGGCCGGGCATTCTTCCGGTTCCCTCGGCGATAACTTTGTATTGAAGTCCGCTTGGCAGCGTAACAACGCTATCCTTCTTCTTGTTTGCCGCCAGAAACGCATCGCCTTCTTTCTGGTTCTTCTCCGCAAGCTCCCCGGCTTTCTTGGACTGTTTCGCCATCATTTCCTGCTGGAATGCCATCATCACTTGTTGAATTTCTGAGTCGCTCAAGGCGAGCTTCTGGTCAGCAAACGCATCTTTAAATCCCTTAAAAAGAATTTCGGAGTCGACATCGATTCCCTGTTTCTTCAGGTTCTTGGCAATATCGGTGCCGATGATGTAACTGACTTTATCCTTTTCCGTTTTTAGCGTCAATTTTTTTTGCGCGCTGAGCTGAATTGTTATGGCGACAAGGCACAACAGCACGATGCACATTTGTTTCATCTGGTTCTCCTTCTGGTAAGAAAAAATTTATGTATGCAGGCTTATCCTGCATTCAATCCCGGGGCTGCGGCATATTCCGAGGCTGCTATGCAGACGACGGAATCAAAATACTATTTTTTCTTAACCTTTCCAAGCCTATTGATAGGGTCTCAGTAAGGTCACGAATAGTTATGTTATACATTCATATCGAGATTCCCTTCCTGGTAGTCAGTTATTTCGTCTTGGGATGGCTTCTGTCCAAAAATTGGGAGCGGTTGTTCAATCATTGTCAATGAATAGGGACAACGCTTCTAAACCGTGATCCTCTGACAACCGTTCACACTCACGAACAACAATTCGGTTCTGAGCTTCAGTGAGAATTCAGGAGCCGTCGATTCATCGGCAGCACGCAATGTATTGGGTGCCAGAGGATTGCTCTCATTCACCTTTTACCCTATCAGGTCGGGTGATTACAATGCTCTGAAAAAGATGTCTTTATTTAGGAGTAAGACAGAATCTCTGCATATCCCATCGTTGTATCTTGACAGCACACTCCGTTTGCCTTTTTTTCAGTCGCTACCGGAATTGACTGTCGCATGGTTTTTAACTACAATAACGGAAAATCGGGTCGCATTGACCGGAGATACTTCAATATTTTCCCTATTTCACTTTACATCAAACCTCTCATGACAAAAGGAATAATTCTGTTTCTTATCGCCGTACTCCCCTTCGGTACCGTTCTTTCTCAAATCATGCCGGATTTCAGAATGCTTACTACAACTGTGCGGCAATATGAAAAAGCTGAATGGAATATCGATATCAATGAATCCTATAAGAATCCGTTCGACTCCAGAGAGGTTTCGTTGGATATGATCATAACTTCTCCTTCCGGCAAACCACTTGTACTCCCCTGCTATTATGATACTGTCCAAGCGGCAGAAACCTTGTGGAAAGCGAGGTTCGCTCCACAGGAGGCCGGCAAGTACAGTTTCTTTTTCCGTCTTGCTGCTCATAACGCAACGAGTTATTCCCGAACCGGGATTTTCATTTCCGCCCCGAGCGACAAACCCGGTTTTCTTCATAAGAATGACCTATGGACTTTCAAATTTGACAATGGAGCAGTTTTCCGCGGCATCGGCGAAAATATCGGCTGGGAGTCGAGGTCTTTTGAGGATTCGCTATGGACGTATGATTATTTGTTAACCAAGCTTGCAGCTAATAAAGGTAATTTCTTTAGGACCTGGCTCTGCAGCTGGAACCTTCCTCTGGAGTGGAAGAAGGTGAGCTCGACGAGAAGGTATTCGAACAGCAATCAATATTTCAACCCGGGGGCGGTAAAGAGAATGGACGAGCTGGTGAACATCTGCGACAGCCTCGGTTTGTATTTCATGCTCACTATTGACTGGCACGGAGCGCTCATCCCTGATGCTCAATGGCGAACCAGCAACTATAACTCCGCCAACGGCGGGCCTGCAACAAATCCCACCGAATTTTTTACGTTGCGCACTTCTCGGGAACAGTACAAGAATAGATTGCGTTACCTTGTGGCGCGCTGGGGATACAGCACGAGCATCGCCGCCTGGGAATTTTTCAATGAGATTGATAACGCAGCGTTTACGCAGCAAGACAGCATCCGCATTCCACATGATGCGGTCACCCAATGGCATATGGAGATGAGCCGATATTTGAAAGACGTTGATCCGTACGGCCACCTGGTGACGACGAGCATTTCTCACCGCGATATCGAGGGACTGAATTCGATCGCCTACATAGATTTTAACCAAAAGCATATTTACAAACACACAGAAAGAATTCCCGAAATTTACAACCGATACATTGAAACATTTGGGAAACCGTACGTCGTTGCTGAATTTGGATACCGGTGGGAAGATGATGATTCTTCGTACGGCAAGTTATTCGACTATGACTTTAAGCGGGGCCTGTGGTATGGTTTATTCAGTCCGACACCTGTTCTGCCTATGAGCTGGTGGTGGGAATTATTTGACAAAAGAAATATGACTTCATATTTCCGCAGCGTCAGATTGATCAGCGATGAAATGCTGAAAGCGGGAAACGGCTCCTTCGTTCCTTTCTCCCTCTCTGCAGGTTTGCTGGAAAGTCACGGAGTCCGTTGCGGGAATGAATATTTTGTTTACCTTCTCAACAACAGTGACACAGCTATATCAGTGCCAGTCACTTTTGCAGTGGAGGCTGCCGACAGGGCGACAATTCAGTCATTCACTCCGGAAGATATGTCTTTCAAAAAAATGGATAATTTTGGATCCAGCACTGGTAGCATCACGATCAACATTGAACTCGACAGCAAAAAGGAACTGGTGCTGATAGTAAATAAGTGATGTTACACAGAACGGCAATGTTATTGCCACTCCGAATGATGCCTTCAGCAAAAGTCATTAAGAAAAACAACCTCCATGGACCTATTGCGCTATGTTGAAATAGATTCTCCCAAAGGTCGCGAAGCGATCCCTTTGGGAGATGCCTTTCCGAAGGAACCCCTTGTGGGGGGTCGGCATTCACTTCGTCCCGCTACCGTGGGACTCGTTCAGAATGACGCGACTGAAGCATTCTAGTAGTTCATCCAAATTAGGAAACTACGCAAGCCTTTTAAGCTTCGCGCATTATAAGTAAATAGATGAAGGGCAAAACCGAAAGCAAGGATGCGTCTCAAATTATGAGGTACATTTCGGTTGAGATTTTATATGCTGCGCAGACGAGAACTAGAGAGACTCTTCGGATGTTGTGTAGTTGAGGAGTGATGAGGAAATGTCTATACAGCGAGATTCTTTTGCCGTTGTGGCTTCCGTGATGCTTGTGGTCTTCCCGTCGGCATCGTTTGCCCAGGTTCATTTCACGGCAACGTTGAACGGCGCTCAACAGATACCCGAGGTTGTTACGCCGGCTACTGGAACCGGCTCAGTTGAGTTGAGCGAAGACTTCACCGAGATTAGATACTTCGTCTCATACGAGGGAATGAGCGCAGGAGGCGTCGTTGGCTTTTTCCATACAGGCGAGCCGGGAGTGAATGGGACTGCTGTTAAAAGTATTGCAACGCCGGCTTCGGCATCCGGCACATTCAACGGTATCTGGAAGAGCACCGACTCCGAACCGCTGACGAAAGCTTTTGCAGAGTCGCTTCTCACCGGAAGGATTTACATTGAGTTGCAAGATTCCAAGAACGGCAGCGGAGAGATCCGCGGTCAATTCACTCTTGCCACATCACTCCATTTTGAAGCCAGCTACAGCGGCGCGCAGGAAAACCCTCCCGTTTCCGCGCCTGGCGGCGGAACCGGCGTGTTCGTCCTCAATCCAACACGTACAGAGATTGATTACTGGATTACTTATCATGGCCTTACAGGCGCTCTCACTTCGGGGGGAGAAATTGACGAGGGCGCGGTAGCAACAGATGGTCTCACTATAAAAACCATTGCCGGACCGGGAACTCCGGCATCGGCCACAATTAGAGGATCGTGGAAGGCAACCGACAGTCAGCCGCTGACCGCAGCGCTCGTGGACTCGATGATTGCCGGAAAAATGTATTCGAATTTCTCTACCGCAGCACACAGCGCGGGCGAAATCCGCGGCCAGCTTGTTCTCCAAGGAGGCATCGGGTTTATCGCTTCGTTCGACAGCTCTCAAGAAAATCCGCCAACGTTGACCGGTGCATCCGGCACAGGTTCCTTCGTCCTCAATGAAGCACACAACCTATTGGCATACCACTTGACGTATATCGGACTCGCGAGCGGGCTTCAGCCTTCGGGTCAAATTCATTTCGGGTCAGTCGGGCAAAACGGGAATGTTGTAAAAACTCTTGTGTCGAACGGCGATATGTCTGAAGGAACAATTTCGGGGACATGGGCGGCGGCGGACATGAATGAAGAATTAAATCCTGCCCTCGCGGAGTCGCTTCTCACGGGAGAATTGTACGCCGATTTTCACACTGCGGATAGTTCGAACAAAATCCGCGGCCAACTCAACCTCACCACCGGCATCGGCTTCACGTCGCAATTGTCCGCCAAGCAAGTTGTCCCGACAGTCGTTATGAGCAACGGGAGCGGGACTGCATCAGTCGTTCTCAGCCCGGACCGGCAGAGCATTTCGTACAGCCTCACGTATTTAGACCTGGACGAAGGCATTTCAGAGTCGGGCGGACATTTTCACACGGGAGCAAAGGGACTTAACGGCGGACTCGTGAAAGTGATTGTTCCCCCGAACTCTCCCATCGCGATGAGCATCAACGGCGTGTGGAGTACCTCGGACGCAGGGATGCAGCCGCTCACATCGGCCTTAGCTGATTCATTCGTCGTCGGTGATATCTACATCAACCTGCATACAGACGCCTATATCGGCGGCGAAATACGCGGCCAGGTTTCTTACGGTCTGGATTTGATTACCTCGGCGCCCGAGTTACATTCGACGCTTCCCGGAGAATTCATTCTCAAACAGAACTACCCCAATCCTTTCAATCCATCGACAACCATTCGCTTCACAATTTTACAAACGAGTTTCGTCACACTTAAAGTATTCGATGTGTTAGGGAGAGAAGTGAAAACCCTGGTGCTCGAACAAAAACCCGCCGGCTCGTACGATGTGCAATTTGATGCTTCGCGACTTTCGAGCGGCGTTTATTTTTTCCAACTTCGGGCAGGCAGTTTTATGTCTGTCAAGAAGATGATATTTGAAAAATAGGGAGATAATCATGATACAGGCGATGCTTTTACCTCGATAGTCTCAATTAACCCGCTCAAGTTCCAAAGAATCCTGCTCGTCTATCTCGGTTCAGCGAATTAGAATTGTTC
>CAZXQG010000079.1:0-12272 GCA_964642725.1 uncultured Chitinophagaceae bacterium | reverse complement strand
TTTTTTGGACATCGAATATCGACAGCGGATATTCGGTAGACAATATTCCTCCGGTTGGAGTAGGCGGTTCGACGATCGCTGCCCGTGCGGACGGCGACATTGTTCTCTCATGGAACAAAGACCGTGTCGACCCAGACCTTATGGGATATCGTGTTTATCGCTCGGCATCTTCAGGGTTCTCGCTGAACGATTCAACCATGCTCGCGCTTTCAAAGGATACGACCTTCACTGATGCTTCGGTAACACTTGGCCAGCCATATTATTATCGTGTGGCAGGTGTCGACGTTCACGGAAATCAGGGAATACCGAGCGGAGAGCTGAATGCAATTCCCCTCTCGATAACACTGTCATCTTTTAGTGCGACGGCATCCCGTTTGAGTGTTGAGCTTTCGTGGACGACGACGACAGAGACAAACAGCTACGGGTATGAAATCCAGCGAAGCATGGCGAATATTCCGGGATCTACTTGGCAGGATGTCGGATTTGTTGCAGGTGCGGGGAATTCGAACTCTCCCAAAAGCTATTCCTACGCCGACATAAATCTTGCGGCCACGAACTACAATTACCGTTTAAAGCAGATAGACCGGAGCGGAAATTTCAGTTACTCGCAGTCAATTGAAGTGGAAGTCGGAGTAGCGCCGAAGGTATTCGAGCTATCGCAGAACTTTCCGAACCCGTTCAACCCGGCAACGAACATTCAGTTTACCGTGCCGACAGATGGAAGAGCAACGTTGAAGGTTTTTAACACACTCGGACAGGAAGTGGCTACGCTGTTTAACGAAAACGCAACAGCTGGAATATATCACCAGGTGCAGTTCAATGCATCGAATCTCGCAAGCGGAATATATTTCTCGCAGTTAGAGTTTGCGGGGAACGTGCAGATTAAAAAGATGCTGCTGCTGAAATAAGCTGGAACTGGCTGCACGTCGCCTTTGCGTGCTGAGGTTCGTTAGGGCGACCTGCCTCAGGTTTGCGAGCCGGTGAGTAGTTTTCTGGGAACCCTGAATTGGCATGTTCAAAGGCGGCCTTTATGGCGGTAATCGGCGAACAAATAGTTTATAGAGGAACAATTATGTTCCAGGAACCCGCTTCAGAATCAAACAACGAATCATGGCGATCCATGATCGCCAAATATCAACGCTCCAATGTCGTGCGCAGCATCTGGCAGATCATCGATACATTCGTTCCATATTTCATCCTTCTCTATGGAATGTACCGGAGCCTCGAGATTTCATATTGGATCACATTGGCTTTAGCCGTGCTGGCCGCCGGGTTTCAAGTCAGAGCCTTCATCATTTTCCACGATTGCGGGCACGGCTCATTCTTTAGATCTCAGAAAGCAAACGACTTTGTCGGAATGGTGAGCGGACTCTTCTCACTCACCCCCTACTACGAGTGGCGGCATAACCATGCGATCCATCATGCGACAAGCAGCGACCTCGATAACCGCGGTATCGGTGATGTCTGGATGCTAACGGTGAGAGAATACCTCGAACAGTCTTTATGGAAACGGTTTGTCTACAGATTCTACAGAAATCCGTTGGTGATGTTCGGCATCGGTCCCTTGTTTATGTTCTTTGTCTCACACAGGTTTACTTCAGGCTCGTCGGGACTGAGAGAAAAACGAAACGTCTACTGGACAAACATTACTCTTGCCGTTCTTGCAACTGCTATAAGCTTCACTATCGGAATTGGTTCGTTCATCCTTGTGTTCTTGCCGACGATCTGGCTGGCAGGAATGTTTGGCTTATGGCTTTTCTATGTCCAGCATCAGTTTAAGGGGGTCTATTGGGCGCGTCATGCGGAGTGGAATTTCTTTGCATCTGCACTCAAAGGAAGTTCGTTCTACAAGCTCCCAAAAGTCCTTCAATGGTTCAGCGGCAACATCGGATTTCATCATATCCATCATTTGAGTCCACGCGTCCCGAATTACTCGCTGAGCAAGTGTCAAAAGGAGATTTCTATTTTCTGGCAGGTGAAACCCCTTACGCTGCTTTCAAGTTTCCATTCTCTCGCATTGCGACTGTGGGACGAAGATGCAGGGATGCTCATTGGATTCGGCAAGCCGAGAAACGTGGACGCTCCATAGACAACTGCTCCTGAAATGACACCGCAATTGCATAGAGTACTCGAAGGCCGTTCTTTTTCAGAACGGCTTTTTTATGACGCCGCCTTGTGGACTGACCGTCAGCTTTTCCAGAAGTGGAGAGAGCCATGCTCTGTTAAATTCTCCGGCTTTTGTCTCTCATTCTGTGCAGTGGGTAGTGTTACAGTTTGAGAAACTTCACTCTCGTTCCCAAACTCAGTTTGGGAACGAGTTGATTAACTTGTTTTTGTCGTCTGACAATATTTATCAATTGACACACTTCGTTCCCAAGCGGAGATTGGGAACGAGAAAGCGTTTGAAGTAATAGTGTCATGCGTGAAACTGTGACACTACCGTGCAGCGGTATGGCTTGATATTCGAGTTTTGCTTTGCTAATTTAATATGCTAAAGGGCGATAAGACGCTGTATGACATCTTTTCAATACCATTGCTGATGAACATTCTTCACGTTTTATCTCAATACGAGGTGACCGGCGCGGAAACGTATGCGGCAGCACTTGCAAACGATCAGGTGCTGTCCAATCATAACGTGTGGATCGCATCGGATACATTTCGAACCAGGACGTCGGCGCGCGTGCTTTCGCTGCCAATCGGAAAAAGGAATTTCATTCAGCGATTGCGCAACATTACTGCTCTCCGGCAGGTCATCCGCCAAAATAATATCGATATTGTTCACGCCCATTCCCGCGCGGCAAGCTGGGTCTCTTTTTTTGCGACCCGTGGAGGCAATGTGCCTCTTGTTTCCACTCTTCACGGTCGTCAGCACGCTCATCTTTCGTCGAAAATATTTCGTATCTATGGTGAAATAATTTTAGCAGTGTGCGAAGGCATTCGAGATCATCTTGTTCGAGAGCTGCACTATCCGCTCGATTCGGTATCCGTAGTCCGGAATGGCATTTCTATGAGTTCATGGGAAGATCGCGGGGGCATGCATCCTGCGGCTTCGTCGAATGTCATCTCCCTCGTGGGAAGGTTATCGGGCCCCAAAGGGAATGTTGTAAAGAAAATTGTGCGTGAGGTGTTTCCTGAAGTTCATCGCGTGCGTCCCGACATTGAATTGCATATTGTGGGGGGCATGAATGACGCCGAAAAATTTCCAGAACTCGCTGCAGCGATGAACAAAAAGCTGGGCGGCGAGAAAATAAAGATTATTGGTTTTGTCGAGAACGTGAGCGAAGTATACCGGCGTTCATTGCTGGTCATCGGATCAGGAAGAGTTGCGATGGAAGCGCTGGCGAGCGGCGCGAAAGTTGTCGCCATCGGCGAGTCTAACTACATCGGTCCCGTCAATGAAACGGTAAAAGACGCGGTACTCGAAACGAATTTCGGCGATGCGGGCATCCAACAAGAATTTGATCCGTTCAGAATGGCATCAGAAATCATCACAAGTTTGA
The DNA here is from genome assembly GCA_964642725.1 of uncultured Chitinophagaceae bacterium. GTDB lineage: Bacteria > Bacteroidota > Ignavibacteria > UBA10030 > UBA8401 > JAGVPT01. Next base: position 8,772 of record CAZXQG010000079.1, on the reverse strand, counting down.
ACGCCCCCGATCATGCTTCCGCCGAATTCGGACGTCGCCTGATCTGCGCGGAATATGACATTAAGAAGATCTCAAAGAAAGTCATCGAGACGTACGCCGAGGCGGGCATGATAAAAAAAGGCGTGAAGGAAATTCCTGTGCTGCTGTTTCACCGCGTCACCGACGGCATTCCTAGCGGAACAAAACACGGAATTTACGTTACGACGGCGGAGTTTGCGGGTCAGCTCGCATTTCTCAAACGGAAAGGGTACTCCACGCTGACCTTCGCCGCTTTGAAGCAGATTCTTGAGGGGAGACAAATGATGCCTGCACGGCCGGTTGTTCTTACGTTTGACGACGGTTATGAAGACAACGCTTTGAACGCTTTTCCGTTGTTGCGGAAATTCTCATTCTCCGCCGTCATTTTCCTGGTCGGAAACCGGGCGATTACAAACAATGTTTGGGACGTCGGCGACGGTGAACCGGAAGCCCATCTGCTCACCGACGACCAGGTAATGCAAATGAAGGCATACGGAATTGAATTCGGTTCTCATTCGCTCAACCACAAAAACTTGACGGATATCCCTTTGCAGGAGGTTGAAACAGAAATCCGGCAATCGAAAAAAATAATTGAGGAGCGGTTGGGACTGCCCGTTATATCGTTCGCATATCCCTACGGTAAGCTTAATGAGCAAGTGAAACGCGTTGTGCGAGACGCCGGGTATTCGTTTGGCATTGCCTCGGATTCCGGCCCGCGGATTTTTTGGAAGGACCGGTACGAGGTTCGACGCATACAGGTCTTTCCCGGCACTTCGTTATTCTCCTTCTGGAAAAAAACCTCGGGATGGTATCATAAATACAAGAGAGTGGTGTAGGAATTTCTATGAAAGAACGATCGATGTTCATCGATTCTCACGCACATTTGTTCTACCCCGATTACAAGGATGATCTCGAGGATGTCATTCAGCGAGCAGTTGACGCTGGGGTAAAGTATTTTGTCGTTCCCGGCACAAGTGTCGAGACGAGCAGACAGGCGATTGCCCTCTCCGAACGCTACGACGCCGTGTACGCCTGCGTCGGCATTCACCCGCTGGATATGGCAGAAGCGGATGATGGTGCGCTCCATGAGATTGAAAAACTGAGCGAGCATAAAAAAGTTGTCGCCATCGGCGAAATAGGCCTCGATTATTATTACGATACAACACCGAAAGATAAGCAGCAGCGGATGTTCCGATCACAAATCGAAATTGCGATTCGCCGCAACCTTCCCATCGTTGTTCACACGAGGGATTCGATGGACGACGCTGTTTCCGCCGTCGAAGAATTGATTCAAAAAAACGAATATTGGCGAAGCCAGCAGGCGACATCGAACAGCCGTTTCCCGGCGCCGAAAGGCGTGTTTCATTGTTTCTCCGGCGATGCGCAAACGGCAAGACGGCTATTTAGGCTTGGCTTCTTGGTTTCTTATCCGGGAATCGTGACGTTTAAAAATTCTCCGGCAGTCGAAACACTGAACGCGATCGGCTACGACCACATTATGCTGGAAACGGATTCACCGTATCTCACGCCGGCACCGCACCGGGGAAAACGAAATGAACCGATGTATATTCCGCAGATCGGGAAAAAGATTGCAGAGATTTGCAGAGCGACGGAAGAAGACGTTGCCCGAACAACCACATACAACGCAAAGCGCCTTTTCAACATCGGTTCGCTCGGCGAGCCTGTTTTTACATATTCGCTGGGCCGTTCACTCTATGTCAATCTCACGATCCGGTGTGATGCCGATTGCGTTTTTTGCGATAGAAAAGGAGAGGCGGTTGTCAAGGGACATAACCTGAAAATAGCTCATGAACCAACCGCGCGCGAGGTCATCGACGAAATTCAAGATCCGAAGCAGTATGACGAAATTGTTTTTTGCGGCTACGGCGAGCCGACAATACGATTCGATGCCGTAAAAGAAATCGGTTCATGGGTAAAAGCAAACGGCGGCAAAGTTCGGCTCAACACCGACGGACATGGAAGTCTCATCAACAAAAGAAATATCGCTCCTGAGCTCCGCGGAATTGTTGATACGGTTTCGATAAGCCTGAACTCGGTCGACCCCCGGCAATATGGCGAATTGATGAGGATCAATGGAGAAAAAAATCATGCGGCGATGGTTGACTTTGCCCGTGAAGCCAAAAAACATGTTCCCGAAGTCGTTATGAGTGTTGTCGGCATGGATGAGATTGATTTGGAAAAAGCGAAGAAATATGTTGAAGATGTGCTCGGAGTAAAATATCGTGTGAGGCCGTACTTTTAGATTACCGGGGGAATAAACCATCATCTTGTCGATCATCTTGTTCCCAACGTCCCGTTGGGAACAGATTCGAACGTTCCCAAACACGATGTATGACAGCCTGTCCCGCACCAGCGGGAGAGGCTGGAATTGAGGTTTATCTATTCAGCTCGTTCCAAACGTCTGGTCCCCAAGGGATCTCATCGGGAATGGGAGCGGAGTTTTCCTGTTTTTCAATCGCATCTATGAAAAGATTTCTGACAATTCTTGCATCCTCTTTTTTTGCGTTGATGTGCTGTGAATCAGCCGCAGCGCAGACGATTGATAGTATTTCGGAATTGCAGAATTCCCGGTCATTGGCCGACGGAAAACTCTACCGTTTCCTTCGCTCTCCCGATCCTTCGGTCCGTTCTCGCGCCGCGGTCGCTCTGGCAAATATTCAGGATTCGTCTTCGATTCAGTTTCTTCTCCCTTTATTGAAAGACTCAATTCCGTCGGTTCGCCGCAGCACGGCGTTTGCCCTCGGCCAAATAGGAAATCCTCAAGGCTGTTCCTATTTGATTGATCGAATCCAATCGGAGTACGATTCAACATGCATGCTGCAAATTATTGACGCAATTGGTAAATGTGGAACAAGAGAGAATCTGCGATCATTGGTTGTAAAAGCTGCCCCGTATTCCGAGAGCGCCCAATCGTCGGTTGCCCTCGCTGTGGCCAGATTTGCGATCAGAAGGATTAAAGACACAACGGCTACGGAGTTCGTCGCCGGCCTGATCGGCCATCCGGGAACCGCGCGTATGGCGGCGTACGCAATGATGCGAATAGCGGATTCCTCGTCAGTGGAGCGCCACCTTCGCGCATTGATCGCTGCGATGAACGATAGTTCGGCTGAAGTTAGAATGTGGACTGCCACAATCTTCGGCGTAGTGAGCGATAGTGCACCGTCGTCGACTGTCATGAAACACGCCATTGATGATCCGGACTGGAGAGTACGCGTAAACTGCATCCGGTCCCTGCGGACCCAGACTATGGAAAACGTTACGCCTGTTTTGCTTTCGCTTATTGCTGACGGCAACGAACACGTTGCTCTCACGGCTTTTTCAGTTTTGAATTCCGTCGTTGAGAAGTACCCATCGGAGAAACTACTTGGGACGCTGCAAAGGCTTTTGGCGGATTCTAATCATTATACCTGGCGGCAAAGGGGAGAGGCCGCGGTTCTCATAGCAAAGCTTTCGAAAGAAAAGTGCATTCCTCAACTTATCCGGTTGCTCGATGCGAATTCCATGTTCCGTTCAAACATTGTTTCCGCACTTGGAGAAACAAAATCGGAGAATGCGATTCCTTATCTTCAGGATGAATTGTTGGGAGATGATCCCCGATCGGTGAGTGCGGCAGTCGAGTCGTACCAGAATATTGTTTCTGATAAAGACTCGTCCGTCCAGGCCGAATTCTGCCGGAAGATTCTTCCATTGCTGCAGAAGCGCGACATCGCGATATCGTACTCCGTGGCGGCTGCGTTTGAAGATACGTCAATTCGATCATCGGTGAGATTTCAGAATCTCCCCAAGTTTATTGATGCTTATCAGTATCTCACAACCCCGAACGACGTCGAAGTGATGGTTGAATTCATCAATCTGTTTGCCGGGTTGAAGGCAGAAGCCGCAATTCCATTGCTAAAAAGAAGTTTACGTGATAAGGATAAAATTGTAGCACAAGCGGCCTCGCATGCGCTGCAATCGATAACGGGAAAACAGTATGACGCCGAAAACTTTTCGGCTTCCGATACCGGGAAATTCTACTCGCCGGAGGATCTCGTTCTGCTGAAGCGCTATCGTTCAGCTCTTCTTGTTACGTCGAAAGGGGAAATCAGGATAGAATTTCGGCCAGACGCAGCTCCGTTCACCGTATTGAATTTTATCATCTTGTCCAGAAGGCATTTTTACGACGGACTGATATTTCACCGCGTCGTTCCAAATTTTGTTATACAAGGAGGCGATCCTTTAGGAACCGGTTTTGGCGGACCGGGGTACGCTATTCGTACGGAAGTCCATCCTGACGCAGTGTATTCAGAAGGAGCTGTTGGAATGGCAAGTGCGGGAAAAGATACCGAAGGATCTCAGTTCTTCATTACTCATTGTCCGACGCCTCATCTTGACGGACGGTATACCGTTTTCGGCTATACGCGGGACTTGGACATAGTCGGCAAAATCCAGATTGGCGACGTAATTATTTCTGTAAAGTTGATTGAGTAAAAGCTCTCCGATGACTCGAGGGAAACGGATTGGGGAGCTGTCTTTTTAGAGGGAATGTTTCCAGCGATCCCTTTACTATTTCAAACCCATATAGGTGCTTTGGTGGTTCGGGTCCACCGATGAAAGGAGCTGCAGGATACTTTTATCTTGATAATCTCTGAAAATTTCTGCAAGTTCCTGATACTTCGCGTCAAAAAACGATCTGACGATAAGCGAACTGGGGTTCACCGACCTTTTGAAATCGGCAACATTCTGAATGAATGTGATAATATTCTTATGGGCGGCGTCCGGCTTGACCACCAGATAGTCGATGCCTCTGTAATTGTACATGAACATGCCGGACCTGATCGGTTCATACTTCGCGTCCAGAAGTTCTTCGACAAAAGAATATTTGCTGTAGCCGGAATTACTTCGGTCCCAGCCCTTTGTCGAACCCGGCGCCTGCGCGCAAATCGTGATCGCTTTCTGGAAATACGGCGTACCGCTGAGTGGAGGGTTGTAGGAATCGAAATCATACCCCAGAACGAGGTACATATAAAAATTGATAAAGCTTGTCAACGCATCGAAACGTGTTTCATCACGATAGAAAGGCTGATTTTTGACGTATGTGAATTCCCACGAATCGTCCAGAAGCCGGAGCATTGCCGAATTTTTTTCTGATTTGTAAATCGGGCGCGAGCTTCCGAGAAAGAATTGCGCATCGTAGAGGTTGGGAGTTGACGTCGTCGCAATGGAGATCGAGATCGAGACCTGAATTTTGTCATTCCCAATATCTTCGGAGGTCCATTTATTTGAGTTGATATACCGTTGAACATCGGCCGCGAAATTTACAAGGGGGTCGCGGGATGATCCCGGAATTTGATCCAGGTTTGTCGTAACCTGAGCTTCGATCTGTCCGAGCGAAGTCGCAGCACAACAAAAAACCGCACATATCAACGTCATCATCATCAGGGGGGGACGCATGGTAATCCTTTTAGCATTGTTGGGGGAAGCACTCAACCGCAATATAACCACTTTCGTATTTCCATTCAAGTTGTCAAAAGTACGCGTCGTGCATTGCCGGCGTGTCTGGATGTGTGTTCTGCTGACTGTTTACATTCAAGCTGCTCGCGCCGGGTTCGAACGAACCGCGCAGCCACCGTCGGTTTTCGGCGACGGTGGTTCAGCCTTGTTCAGCGGAGGTATCGAACCGCTGTTGCTGAATCCATCCGCTGCCGCGTCTCTGAAGTCAATGTATTCCTCGTTTTTCTATTCTCCATCTCCGTTTGACCTCCCGCAACTATCGAACGGCGGAATGCTTTTCGCGTTCCCTGTCGAATCATTCACCGCGGGGGCTGCGGTCACAAGCACGGGCTTTTCTCTATACCGCGAAGTGACGGCAACCGCGACCGTTGCAAAATCATTCGGCGGAATCGTTTCGGCCGGCTGCAATCTCAACTACGATCATCTCGCGATCGCCCGCTATGGTTCAGCATATACCGTTGGAATAGACGTCGCCGCGTCAATCCAGGTAACAGATGATATCCGATGGGGGTTTTCTTTGCTGAATGTGAATCGCCCGACGATTGGCTTGGAAAAGGACGAATTACCTCAGATCTGCCTCACAGGCGCTTCCTGCGAACTTCTTTCGACAGCCAGCGTCTCATTCACGATGGTAAAGGACACAAGATTTCCCGTATCCGTCCGAACGGGCGCCCGCTTTTCCATCCTTGAAATTGTCGACATTCGCTTCGGTGCATCGAGCGAACCATCGCGATATTTTGCCGGCGTTGGATTTCATTATGCTTCCGTCTCCGTCGATTACAGCGTTGCGACGCACATCGAACTTGGCTTGACCCATTCAATCGGCATTTCGTTCGGCTTGTAAAAAGGGGAAATATGAACAGAATCATTTTTTGCAGCGTTCTGCTTTTGTTCAGGATCGAACTACATTCCCAGGAGGCGGGGGATAACTTGCACAGTGCTTCGGACTTGGAATCGAGAATGGAAAATTCAATCGACGACGGCACGGGAAAATCGGCGACACTCGACGAATTGGATTTCTATCGAACGAATCCGGTCAATATCAATTTGGCTTCGTTTCAAGAAATCATTGAAGTTCCCTATCTCCCGTCAGCGTTGGCGATAAAGATTCTATTTCTTCGCGATTCATTGGGAAGCCTTTCAATGTCCGACCTACGTCTCATCGATGGAATGGATGAGCATACGCTTGCACTCGTTGCGCCGTTCATCGCATTCGGTGCAGAGAAAACAAAGCCGCATTCATTCGCTTCCGGCGACAGTGTAACGGCAATGTCGTTTCGATCCCGCGAAAGCGTGGACATCCATCCGAAGAAACCGTTTGTCGACGGGGAATACGCTGGGAGCCGGGCCGCACAATATGATCGATTGATCGTCAACACGCCGCGGTGGAGCGGCGGAATTCTTTACAATAAGGATGCCGGAGAAACTTGGGAAGACGGTTTTTTCGGCGGATACATTGGATTCGAGAATGATGGGGTAGTTAAGAAGTTTGTCGCCGGCGATTACACGATCAACAGCGGTGAAGGGATGACGCTCTCGAGCTTCAGGTCATCATCGAAAGGAGGCAGCGTGTTGTACCAAATCAAAGCAACGGGGAGGACGATTGTGCCCCATCTTGGGACGGACGACTTTCATTATTTCCAAGGGGTTGCGGCGACGATGGAAGTAGACCCTGTTTCTATGACGATCTTTTTTTCCCGCAAAGCGGTGGCGGCGACACTTGATTCCGCGAACGCGATTACCAGCTTTTATACATCGGGCCTTTTTCGGTCCCAAACAGAAATAGAAAAGCGGGCTGCGGCGAACGAAACAACAATCGGCGAGATAACGGATTGTCGCATCGGAAGCACAGGCAAAATAGGAGCGAATGCGTTCAGCACTCAGTACGATAAGCGTATCGACATTCAATCGCCGTTTGTTCTTCATGGAAAAAGAGAATCGGCCGTCGGTGCCAATGCGGACTTCGCCTTTGATTCATTTATGCTGTTCGGAGAACTCGCGGGTAATTCTCTTGATTCCAAGAGCGGCGTTGCCGGATTCATTTGCCAAGTGTCCAAGCGGTTGTCGTTGTCCAGTCAACTGCGGTCGTATTCAAGGAAGTACGCAAATCCGTATGCGTACGGGTTCGGCGAACAGAATGGTCTCGTCAACGGCGAAAACGGCCGATACCTGGGAATGGAATACCGCGCCTCGAATAAAGTCAAGATATCCACATCCTATGATGAATTTACTTTGCCGTCTTCCGGCGCTTTCACAACTACAGGAAGTGAGATCGTTCTCCGTTGTGAAAGCACGCTAACAAAATCGGTCAACGCCTCTGTTCAATTCAAAGAGAATACCAAAACGGTGGAAAATACTTTGCTTGATGCCGACCAGAATCCGGTAAAAATATTCGAAGAAAGAAATCAAAACAATCTCCGCGCTTCATTTTCCTTCGCCCTGAACAAGTGGATGGAAATCAATCAGAGGATAGAACTGACTACGGTTTCGTACTCTGCTTCGCACAACGGGGAAGAGGGAATGTTGATGTTCACCGAAGTGAATGTTTCTTCACAACATTCACGTTTCTACGGTACGGCGAGGATGGTATATTTTGATACCCAGTCGTACGATTCCCGGGTATACGAGTACGAAAGTGATGTCCGCGGAGAATATTCTTTCCCGCCGCTGTACGGAAGGGGGAGTCGTTGGTACGTTGTTGGCGGTATCACGGTCTTTCCACGCGCGGAGTTCTCTTTTAAATACAGTGAGACCTTCCAAACCGGTGCGGCATCGATCGGCACGGGAAATTCGGAAATAATCGGGCCGCTCGACAACAGGGTAACACTTCAGATAGATGTTGGACTGTAATTAGCGCAGTAAAAAAAGTTTTAGGTCATTGTGGATCAGACATTTGGCGAAGCCATTCCTTCGGAACTGTCTGACTTGACCTGTTTCGTCAGGCATGGATGCTTGTCCCACAAAAAAATAGCGCCTTATTGCCGTATTTTGGAGTCTCCAATAATTTTAGTACATTTACTCCATAATGAGCGACAATAAAAATACGACGGTTGTAGTTGGAATGAGCGGCGGCGTCGATTCATCGGTCGCTGCTGCGCTGCTCGTCGAGCAGGGTTACAACGTCATCGGCATAACCATCAAAACGTTTAACTATGACGACGTAGGGGGCAGCGACGATAACGACAAGAGCTGCTGTTCGCTCGACGGGATCAACGATGCCCGGATGGTTGCGGCAAAGCT
>CAZXQG010000078.1:0-12422 GCA_964642725.1 uncultured Chitinophagaceae bacterium | reverse complement strand
TACAGATTCTGGAGTTTTTCATGGAAGCAAAAGCAATTAACAGGTACATCGGAACATCGCCCCGCAAGATGCGGTTGGTGGTCGATTTGATCCGCGGAAAATCGGTCGGCGATGCGCTGAACATCCTTCATTTTTCCCCGAAGCATGCCTCGAAGACGGCGGAAAAAGTGTTACGGTCGGCAATCTCGAATCTTCAGAACAAGGATGATGCTGGCCGGATCGACACCGACGACATTTACGTGAAGGAATGTTTTGTGGACGGCGGTGCTATGATGAAACGAATTTTACCCGCTCCGATGGGACGCGCATTCAGGATGCTGAAGCGTTCAAACCATGTGACGATTGTTGTTGCTCAGCGTGAAACGAAGAAAAAATAAGTCCACGAGGCGTTGTATGACAACCATTATACTATTCCGGCTTTAGGAGAACACAGTGGGACAAAAAACACACCCGGTCGGCTTCCGGTTAGGCGTCATCAAGACGTGGGATTCGAACTGGTACGACGAAAAAGGTTTCGCGGCGAAACTCAATGAAGATGTGATGATTCGTAACTATGTTCGCAACCGCTTGAAAAAGGCCGGCATCTCAAAGATTCAAATTGAGAGAACTCCGAAGAATGCGCGCATCACTATTCATACATCACGTCCGGGCATTGTGATCGGTAAAAGCGGAAAAGAAATTTCGCAGCTCGAAGAAGAACTTAAAAAAATCACGAACAAGGAAGTGAAGATCCTCATCAGCGAAATTAAGCGCCCGGAATTGGACGCACAGCTTGTCGCGGAAAATATCGCCTCGCAGCTTGAGGGACGCATTTCATTCCGCCGTGCCATGAAGCAGGGAATCACCGCAGCCATGCGGATGGGTGCTGAAGGCGTCCGCGTAATGTGCAGCGGCCGTCTCGGCGGTGCAGAAATGGCGAGGCGCGAGCAGTATAAAGAAGGACGGATTCCGCTTCATACACTCAGGGCCGACATCGATTACGCCAACGCGACGGCGCAAACAATCTATGGTTTGATCGGTGTGAAAGTGTGGATTTGCAAGGGCGAAGTTCTCGGGAGCGCAGCACGGTAAGGCCGCGACGTTTCACTGCACGATACGATATTGGAGATTACGAATTATGTTAATGCCGAAAAGAGTGAAGTACAGAAAGGCTCAGCGCGGACGCATGCGCGGCAAAGCAACACGTGGCGCCACCATCGCGTTTGGCGATTTCGGGTTGAAGGCTATGGAGCCCGGCTGGATTACCCAGCGTCAAATCGAAGCATCGCGCGTTGCCCTGACCCGAATGATGAAACGCGAAGGAAAAGTGTGGATCAGGATTTTTCCGGACAAGCCGGTAACAAAGAAACCGGCCGAGACCCGAATGGGAAGCGGAAAAGGAAACCCGGAGTTCTGGGTTGTCGTCATTAAACCCGGACGCGTGATGTTTGAAATCGGCGGAGTAAAAAAAGAAATGGCGAAGGAAGCTCTGACGCTAGCGGCACACAAGCTCCCCATCAAAACAAAGTTTGTCACACGTATTGATTACGACGCTCATTAAAAACGTACACCACGACAATGAAAACGTTTGAAATAAAAGACCTCTCTGATTCGGAATTAGCAAAAAGAATCGCCGATGACAAAGAATCGCTCGCTCATATGAAATTCCAGCAGGCGACGAAGCAAATCGAAAACACGGCGAAGCTTAAGCTCATTCGCCGCGACATCGCGCGCATGATGACGATGTTGAATCAGCGGAAAAGAAAAGCGGCAGCGACTAAGCCATAACCGGAGCAACGGAGACTGTCACACAATGGATACTAGAACTACTCGACGAAAAACGCGCATTGGAAAAGTTGTCAGCACAAAAATGATGAAGAGCATCGTTGTTGCGATTGAACGGCGTACGCCCCATGCGCTGTACAAGAAATATTTCCGCCGCACGACAACTCTGATGGCCCACGATGAAAAGGGCGAAGCCGGGCTCGGCGATACCGTGCGCATTATGGAAACGCGCCCCCTCAGCAAAAACAAACGATGGCGACTGGTAGAAGTGGTTGCAAAAGCGAAGTAATCGACTTTAGGAGTGTGTCATGATTCAGGAAGAAACGAATTTAGTGGTTGCGGACAACTCGGGCGCAAAAAAAGTGCGCTGTATTCGCATTCTGGGCGGCCATGACCGCCGTTACGCAAGCGTCGGCGATCTGGTCGTCGTGTCGGTTAAATCTGCGATACCAGGTGCCGGAGTGAAAAAGGGCGAGGTCTCCCGAGCGGTCGTCGTTCGGACCAAGAAAGAAGTCGGACGGAAAGACGGTTCGTTTATTCGCTTTGACGAGAATGCTGTCGTGTTGATCACTCCGCTGAACGAACCGCGGGGTACGCGAATTTTCGGCCCGGTCGCGCGCGAACTCCGTGAAAAGCAATTCATGAAAATTGTTTCATTAGCACCAGAAGTGCTCTAACGATAATCGAGAGTGTGTCTATGCATGTTCGAAAAGATGATATGGTAATCGTGAAGTCCGGGAACAATGCCAGCAAAGAGGGGAAAGTGTTGAAAGTGTTTCCCGTGACGAACAGGGTGATTGTCGAAGGCGTCAACATCATAAAAAGGCATACGCGGCCGTCGCAGCGGAATCCACAGGGCGGCGTCGTGCAAAAAGAAGCCTCGATCAACTCGTCGAACGTGATGGTGAAGTGCCCGAAATGCAGCACCGCGACACGGGTCGGGCACAAGCATGTCACCGATGCAGGCTCGGGCAAAAAGAAATCTATGAGGATATGCCGAAACTGCGGCGAAATGTTTTAATGCGTGACCGATGATTTTCCTGGAACGATTAACGGTGTTATGCGAATAACATAGCACACACTTGAAAGTGCGACATAATGGCAAAAGAAAAAGAAAAACCAAAAGAGAAACCAAAAGAAAAGAAACCGTCTCAGAAGCAGGAACCGAAAGAGGCGAAGGCGGCGCACGCGCGCGAAGCAGGGGTCTATCCTCGTTTGTTGGATATGTACAAAAAAGACCTCGCCCTGGCCTTGATGAAACGGTTTAACTATAAGACCGTGATGCAAGTGCCGCGGCTTGAAAAAATTTCAATTAACATGGGCATCGGCGCTGCAACGCAAGACGCGAAGCTGCTCGAGACAGCGGCGAAAGAACTAGAGTTGATTACCGGACAGAAACCGGCGATCACAAAAGCAAAAAAAGCTATTTCCAATTTCAAGCTTCGTCAGGGCGTCCCGATCGGAGCCCGCGTGACCTTGCGCGGAAGGCAGATGTACGAATTTCTCGACAGGCTGGTCAGTGTTGCAATGCCCCAGATCCGGGACTTCCGCGGCGTTCCCGACCGGTCGTTTGACGGGCGCGGAAATTACACGCTCGGAATCAAAGAACAAATTATTTTCCGCGAGATCGACGCAGACAAGGTTGCAAAGATTAACGGCATGGATATCACGTTTGTGACAACGGCGAAGACAGACCTTGAGGCGATGGAACTGCTTAAAGGTTTCGGCATGCCGTTCGTCAAGCGCGACACGGTGCAAAAAGCTAATTAATTTTAACAAGGAGCGTTCGTGGCACGATTAGCAATGGTTGTGAAAGCAAAGAAAACACCCAAACATCCGACACAGAAGCACAACCGGTGCGGCATCTGCGGCCGGTCGCGGGCTTACATGAGAAAGTTCGGCGTCTGCAGACTGTGTTTCCGCTCGATGGCGCTCGACGGAAAAATTCCGGGAGTTACAAAGGCAAGCTGGTAATCACGCTTCGCAGCAGCGAGCGGAAATAATTAGGAGAACGAAATTCAATGTCAATGTCCGATCCGATAGCCGATTATCTCACACGAGTCCGTAATGCCGTGCGTGCACACCATAAGAAGGTCGACGTCCCTGCTTCAAACTTGAAGAAGGAAATCACACGCATTCTGCTGGAACAAAAATTCATCGGCAATTTTACGACTGTTGAAGACAAGAAGCAGGGCGTTATTCGCATCCAATTGAAATACAACGATACCAACAGCGTGATTACCGGCTTGCGGCGCATCAGCCGCCCCGGCATTCGGCGGTATCAAAGTGCCGGAGAACTGCCGCGCGTCAATAACGGCCTGGGTGTTGCGGTCGTATCGACATCGAAAGGATTGATGACCGATAAGCGGGCGCGAAAGGAAAATGTCGGCGGTGAAGTGTTGTTTTACGTCTGGTAGGTCAATTGATTTTTCAGGTCAGAAAAAGAGTTTGAAGGAGTCTTACAGTGTCGCGAATCGGCAGAAAACCAGTAGTCATTCCCAAGGGAGTGAAAGTAGAAGTGAAGAACGGCAGCGTGAAAGTCACCGGGACCAAAGGTGAGCTCTCAGTTGCAATTCATCCCGATGTAACGGTCGAAGTTAAAGGAGAGGAAGTTCTCGTCTCCCGCCACTCCGATTTCAAAGAGCAACGATCGCTGCACGGACTATTCCGCGCCCTGATTGCGAACATGGTCACAGGCGTTACAGCGGGGTTCAGCCGCAAGCTTGAGATCGTCGGTGTCGGATACCGTGCGGAACTGCGGGGCAAGGTCCTGCAGCTTGCACTTGGGTATTCGCATCCGATAGCATTCCGGCCGCCTGATTCGATTAAAATTGAAGCGCCGACACAGACGACCATTGTCATCAGCGGCATCGACAAGCAGTTAGTCGGCCTGGTAGCGGCGAAAATACGTTCCCTCCGTCCGCCCGAGCCGTATAAAGGCAAAGGAATTAAGTACGAAGGCGAGTATATCCGCAGAAAAGCGGGCAAGACAGCGGCTACCGTCGGCGCGAAATAACTAACGGGCACGTTTCACAGCTATCGATAAAGAATACGTATGATCAACAAGGAAGTAATACAACGACGCACGAAAATTAAGGCGTATATCCGGAAGAAAATCACCGGCACGGCGCAGCGCCCGAGGCTGACCGTGTACCGCAGCCTGGGAAATATCTACGGGCAAATCATCGACGACGTTGCCGGGAAAACATTGGTTGCCGCCTCTTCGATTTCGAAAGAAGTGAAATCTGAATTGACCGGAGCGAAATCAAAAAAAGATAAAAGCACGATCGTCGGAAAAATTCTCGCAAAGAAAGCGCTCGAAAAAAATATCAAGAATGTTGTGTTCGACCGCAACGGATTATTGTATCACGGCCGTGTGAAAGCGCTGGCGGACGGTGCACGAGAGGGCGGCTTAAAATTCTAAGAGGTATTTGCTGCTGGAAGGAATCGCCCGCGATCTTGTCGGGTCGTCTAATGGCAGGACAACGCCCTTTGGAGGCGTCTGTAGAGGTTCGAATCCTCTCCCGACAGCAAGAAGAAAATGGACGACGCAGGAAAATTTATCAATGAAGTGAAGAGGCTTACCCGTGGCACGAATTAAAGCAAACGAACTCGAATTAAAAGATAAGCTGGTCCACATCAACCGCGTAGCGAAAGTGGTGAAGGGCGGACGCAGGTTCAGTTTTAACGCGATCGTCGTTGTGGGCGATGGCAACGGCCACGTCGGCATCGGTCTCGGCAAAGCAAACGAAGTCGCCGATGCGATTTCGAAAGGAATTGACGACGCGAAGAAGAACGTCGTTACAGTTCCGATTGTCAACGGGACGATTCCACACGAGATCATCGGAAAATTTGGGGCGGGAAAAGTTCTTTTGAAACCCGCGTCTCCCGGAACAGGGTTGATCGCCGGCGGCGGCGTTCGCGCACTGCTCGAGTCTGCCGGTGTGAAAGACATTCTCACGAAACAAATGGGCTCCTCCAACCCGCACAACGTTGTGAAAGCGACGCTCGCAGGGCTGCTCAGCCTCCGGGATGCCCGGACGGTTGCGAAAGAGCGCGGCCTGTCTCTTCAGGAATTATTCCAGAACTAAAAAAATATGGCAGCACACAAAAAAATAAAGATAACACAGATCCGCAGCGTGGTGCATACACTGGAACGCCATAAACGCACAATTGAAGCGCTCGGTTTGGGGCGCCCGAATTATTCCGTCGTTCATACCGACACTCCGCAAATTCGGGGTATGGTGAACGCGGTTCGTCATTTGGTCGTTGTTGAAGAAGTGAAATCATAATTGCGGAGCGGTTTGACGAGTCAAACCTCGATCGATATTAAAGGAAAATACCCATGGCGGCGATTTTAAGCAATTTACGGTACGCAAAAGGCTCGAGAAAAAAAACGAAAAGAATCGGGCGCGGACAAGGTTCGGGACACGGAGGTACCGCCACGCGCGGCCACAAGGGACAAGGCTCGCGTTCCGGTTCGGGCTTCAAGCGCGGATTCGAGGGCGGGCAGATGCCGCTGACACGGCGTCTTCCGAAATTCGGATTCACGAATCCTTTTCGCGTTGAGTATCGTGTCGTCAACGTTGATATGCTGCAAACAATGGTGACCGACGGAAGAATAAAAGATACGGTAACGCCGGAGCTTCTGCATTCGCTCGGCATCGTGTCAAAAAAAACGAGCTTGGTGAAGATTCTTGGCGACGGCGAGTTGAAAGCGAAATTGGAAATCTCGGCGCACAAATTCAGCAAATCTGCGGTGGAGAAGATCACGGCTGCCGGGGGAAAAGCGACGGAGATACATACCGAAAAACCCGCAGCTGAAAAAAAATCAAAGTAGATCTCCATGAGCAAATTAGACGAAAATATCCGCAACATTTTCAAGATCCAGGAACTGCGAACGCGCGTGTTGTTCACCGCAGCGCTGTTGATCGTCGTCCGCATCGGTTCGCACGTCACGCTTCCCGGCGTTGACGCTTCGGTCCTTGCGGAATCGATGCGGAACCAGGCGTCGAACACGCTTTTTGGTCTTTACGATTTGTTCGTCGGCGGCGCATTCAGCCATGCGGCAATTTTTGCGCTCGGCATCATGCCGTATATCAGTGCCTCTATTATTATCCAATTGCTCGGAGCGGTTGTCCCGTTTTTCCAGAAGCTTCAGAAAGAAGGAGAAAACGGGCGAAAGAAGATTACCCAGTACACCCGGTACGGCACGGTCCTCATCTCGATTCTGCAGGCGTGGGGCGTCAGCGTCCGGCTCGTGAGCCTTAATGCAGCCGGCGTTTCGATCGTGCCGCCGCAAGTACAGGGGTTCGGGTTCGCGCTCAGCACGATCATCGTGCTGACGACGGGTACGATGTTCATGATGTGGCTGGGGGAACAGATCACGGAACGAGGAATCGGAAACGGTATTTCGCTCATCATCTTCATCGGCATTATCGCCCGCTTCCCCATTGCCATCCTGGACGAGTTCCAGCTTGTTAATTCCGGAGCGAGGCCGATCATTGTCGAATTGATCATCTGGGCGTTCATGCTCTTGATCATCGCCGGCGTTGTGATGGTGACGCAGGGGACGCGCAGAATACCGGTGCAGTATGCAAAGCGGGTTGTCGGCAGAAAAGTGTACGGCGGTGTAACGCAATATATTCCGATGCGCGTCAACACGGCCGGCGTTATGCCGATCATCTTTGCACAGTCGATCATGTTCATTCCGAGTACGATCCTGACTTTTTTCCCGGACAGTGATTTTGTCGCATCAATCGCGGGATACCTTGAGCACACATCGTTCACGTATTCGTTCTTTTATGGATTGATGATCGTGTTCTTCACCTATTTTTATACTGCTATTGCGTTCAACCCGAAAGACGTGGCAGATAACATGCAAAAGCAGGGAGGATTTATTCCGGGTATTCGTCCGGGAAAGCACACATCGGATTTCATCGATAATATTCTGACGAAAATCACATTACCCGGATCGATATTTCTTGCCATTATCGCAATTCTACCGGCATTCATGGTTCGGTTTGGAGTGACAACCAGTTTCGCATCGTTTTTCGGCGGAACGAGTTTACTGATCATTGTTGGCGTCGCACTGGATACCCTTCAACAGGTTGAATCCCATTTGTTGATGCGTCATTACGACGGGTTTATGAAGAGCGGCAAGATCAAAGGAAGAATCGGGCGGTAATTTTCTGCGGCGGTGTGGTATTCATGGTAACGATCAAAACGGAAAAAGAAATTGCGCTGATTCGGGAAAGCTCGCAGATTGTTGGCGACGTTTTAAGGCTGTTGGAGAAGCAAATTTATCCCGGGATGGCAACCCAAGATCTTGACGGTCTGGCAGAAGATTTTATCCGGAGCAGCGGCGGCATCCCGGCGTTCAAGGGATATGGAAACGACCGGCGCAATCTTTTTCCGGCTTCGATATGCGTCTCGATTGACAACGAAGTTGTCCACGGCATTCCGGGCAAGCGGGTGTTGAAAGAGGGTGAAATCGTCTCGCTCGATGTCGGTGTGTTGAAGAATGGATTTTTCGGCGATGGCGCGTATACTTTTCCCGTTGGAAAAGTTTCCGAAGGGAAGGCACGGTTGATGAGGGTAACGCAGGAATCGCTGGACAAAGGGGTTGAGCAGGCGATCGAAGGAAACTATCTTCACGATATTTCGTTTGCCGTTCAGCACCATGTTGAAGCGGCCGGGTTTTCTGTCGTGCGGGATTTGGTGGGACACGGCATCGGGAAAGAACTGCACGAAGACCCGCCGGTTCCGAATTACGGCAAGGCAAAAACAGGTTTGAAGTTGAAGGAGGGGATGACGCTTGCCATAGAACCGATGGTGAATTTCGGAGCGTACGATGTCCACACAGCCAGGGACGGATGGACGATTCTTACTACGGACAGCGAGCCGTCGGCGCATTTTGAGCATACGGTTGCTGTTCGAAAGAATAAGGCGGAAGTTTTAACTCAGTAATCGCATGAGCAATGGCAAAGCAAGGAGCAATTAAGGTCGACGGAACAATAACTGAAACGTTGCCCAACGCTTCGTTTAAAGTGAAGCTGGACAACGGGCACGAAATCCTTGCGCACATTTCGGGCAAAATGCGGATGAATTATATAAAAATTTTGGTCGGTGATAAAGTGACGGTGGAACTTTCACCGTACGACCTTTCCAAAGGGCGCATCACCTACCGCTACAAATAAGCGAGAGCAAGGAAAGGACCAAGCGATGAAAGTCCGGGCATCAGTAAAACGGTTGTGTGAGAACTGCAAAATCATCCGACGCAAGGGAGTTGTGCGGGTGATTTGCAAGAATCCGAAACATAAACAGCGTCAAGGATAATTTCCCAAAAGTGTTTAACAAGGAGAAGAAAAAGTGGCTCGTATAGCTGGAGTCGATTTACCAAAAAATAAACGGTCGGAAATCGGGTTGACGTACATTTACGGAATCGGCCGTACGACGTCGCAAAAGATTTTAACAAAAGCCGGCATTGACCTGAACAAGAAAATAGGCGATTTGAACGACGACGAAGTGTCGAAGATTCGTACGATCATCCAGGCAGAATATAAAACGGAAGGCGCGATGCGAAGCGAGATGCAGATGAACATCAAGCGTCTGATGGACATCGGGTCGTACCGCGGGCTGCGTCACCGCAAGGGCCTGCCTGTTCGCGGACAACGAACGCGGACGAATTCCCGCACCAGAAAGGGCAAACGCAAGACAGTCGCCGGGAAGAAGAAAGTATTAGCGAAGAAATAATTAATCTCTTCCAAAGAATCATCTTTGGTTGAAAGGAGAAGACGTGGCAAAAGAACCGACACCAGCGGCGGCAAAAACACCGGCATCATCATCAGCGGCGGCGCCTGCTGCAAAGAAGAAAAAGAAAATTCACGTTGACGTGAACGGCAAGGCCTTTGTCAAGGCGACGTTCAACAACGTTATTGTGACGCTGACGGATATCTACGGCAACACCATCGCGTGGTCGTCAGCGGGGAAGAACGGCTTTAAGGGCTCGCGCAAGAATACTCCGTTTGCCGCCCAGGTATCCGCAGAAGCTGCGGCAAAGGAAGCGTACGATATGGGGCTTCGCAAAGTCGAAGTATTTGTAAAGGGACCGGGTTCCGGCCGTGAAGCTGCGATTCGTTCACTGCAAACCGCGGGTCTGGAAGTCTCGATCATCCGCGACATCACACCGATACCGCACAACGGCTGCCGTCCGCCGAAGCGTCGTCGCGTGTAAGACTGTTGAAAAGTCTATTTATTCATCACTTAAAGGAAATACACATCAATGGCAAGATATATTGACGCCAGTTGCAGGCTGTGCAGGCGGGAACGTCAGAAGCTTTTTTTGAAGGGAACGAAATGCTTCACGGAGAAATGCCCCGTTGAACGGCGGAACTTCCCGCCGGGACCACACGGGCAATCGCGAAGGCAAAAAGTTTCGGAATACGGGCTTCAGCTTCGGGAGAAGCAAAAAATCCGCCGGATGTACGGGTTGCTTGAAACACAATTCAGAAATTATTTTGAGAAGTCGCTTCGCCAGACCGGCAAGACGGCGGAAATTCTCGTCAAAACACTGGAACGACGGTTCGACAATGTTGTGTACCGCATGGGCTTTGCCCCTTCACGCAAAACGGCGCGACAGCTGATCATCCACGGACATTTTTCCATCAACAACAAGCCGGTGGACATACCGTCAGTGTTGTTGAAAGGGGGCGATGTTATCAGCGTGAACGAACGGAGCAAAAAACTGGAAGTCATTCACAGCTCCATGAAGCGGATGAAAGACACGTCGATGCTTCCTTGGCTCAGCCTGGACAAAGCGAACCTCAACGGGACGTTTCTTCAGATTCCGGAACGGGCCGACATTCCTTTGCCGGCGAACGAACAACTCGTCGTCGAGTTGTATTCAAAGTAATCGATTTTTTTCACGACAACTTAAAACGTGTGAAAGTGAGTGAATCTCATGAGTCTTGTAAATTTTCAAATGCCTGAAGGGATCGTGCTGGATGAAGCCAATCATTCTACCACGTTTGGCAGATTTATCGTACAGCCGTTAGAGAAAGGTTTTGGTGTAACGATTGGCAATGCGTTCCGGCGCGTGCTCTTATCGTCGCTCCCGGGATACGCAATTACCGCCATTCGCATCGAAGGTATTGTTCATGAGTTCTCGACGCTGCCGGGGCTGGTTGAGGATGTTTCCGATATGATCCTCAACCTCAAGGAAGTGCGCCTGAAAGCGACAAACAAGAAAGTCGGCAAAGTGATGGTGCACCTGAAAGGTCCCGGAAAATTCAAAGCCGGCGATATTCAGAAAGCGAGTGCGGAAGTTGAAATATTGAACCCCGACCACCACATCGCCACGTTGAACAAAGATGCCGACTTCGAAATCGAACTTCGCATCGGGCGCGGCAAAGGATACGTGACGTCGGAAGAAAATAAACTGCCCGACCAAACGCTCGGCGTGATTGCGATCGATTCGATTTTCACGCCGATCAAAAATGTTCGCTATTTCGTCGAACCGACCCGCGTTGGCCAGCAGACGGACTACGAAAAATTGATTCTGGAGATCGAGACTGACGGATCTATTGTGCCGGAAGAAGGGCTGACATATGCAGGAAAAGTGCTGCGCGAGCATATTCAACTCTTCACCAATTTCGATTCAGAGCCAGAGGCGGAAAAAGAAGAAGTGGAAGAGGATGCCGAAGTTGCGCGCATCCGGAAAGTTCTCAAAACAAGCGTCGACGACCTGGAATTATCGGTGCGATCACACAATTGCCTGCGCGCCGCCGACATCAAAACGATTGCCGACCTCGTGCGACGCGAAGAAGCCGAACTGCTGAAGTTCCGCAACTTCGGGCGGAAATCTCTTGCCGAACTATCGGCTATTATCGAAGAAGAAGGTTTGACATTCGGCATGGATGTCGACAAGTACTTAAAGGACAGCGAATAAACAAAGGACAATGCAATGATTCACGGCAGAGCTGGTCGGAAACTTAAACGGACATCAAGCCATCGTAAAGCAACGTTCAGTGCTCTTTCGACGTCGCTGTTCCGGCACAAAAAGATCCGCACAACCCTCGCAAAGGCGAAGGAAATGCGGATGGTTGTCGAAAAAATAATTTCACGTGCTATACGCACGGCGGCGAAAGAAGCCGCGGGGGGGCCGAAAGACGTACACGCTCGGCGCGAAGTTGCCCGGTTTATTCATGATAAGGAAGTAGTTAAAATACTGTTCGGCGAAATTGCCCTGAAGGTCGGACAGCGCCCCGGCGGGTATACGCGCGTTGTAAAATTAGGACGCCGGTTCGGCGATGCGGCGGAGGTTGCCGTGCTCGAACTGGTGGATTACAACACCGGCAAAGAGGAAACGAAATCGACGGTGAAGCCGAAGCGTGCGCGCCGGACTCCCCGAAAGAAAACCGAAACCGCTCCACCTCCGGCCGCAGAACCAGCACCGGACTCTCAATCAACCGTCACGAAGGCTTCTGAAAAAGAAGCAACGTAGAGATCAAAAGCATAGCATAGCCTTCCCTTGCTATTGTGGCACGTGTTTCACGAAGTTCCATCATGAAGAGGGTGTGAGGTATGAAAATTGTTACGGTAGATTTTGTTGTCGGCGTCGCAAACCTGAAACAACTCCCCAAAGATAATTTCCCCGA
>CAZXQG010000077.1:0-12561 GCA_964642725.1 uncultured Chitinophagaceae bacterium | reverse complement strand
TGAATTCAAACCATCGGGCCGGTATTCGGTAAAATTCGATGCGTCGCGTCTTTCGTCCGGCATCTATTTCTACTCTATCAGGTCGGCAGAGTACACTGCTGTGAAGAAGATGTCTTTAATTAAGTAACTTACTCTTTCATTCGTTTTCGAAACGATCCCCGAAGCAATTTCTGTTTCGGGGATTGTTTATTTATTAAGATACGCTGCAGAAACCACGTTCCGACATTTGGGTAGTGACTCAATTTCAGGTAGTGTCCTAATTTGAGTGTACATGTCATAATCTCTGAGTCATGTCATTCTGACCCCGCCGTTTTGTGGCGGGGGAAGAATCCATGTCAATGTGTCCCCGTACATCCACAAAGCTTCAGTGTCGTGGATCCTCACGAAGTGATGCCTTCGGCATTCTCCCGACTTCGTCGGGATCAGGATGACAATACAAAGCATTTTTGAGATAGCTCATACCCAAATTAGGACACTACCCAATTTCAATGTATCTGTAGGTCAGATATTTGGCGAAGCCATTTCTTCGGAACTTGTCTGACCTATCTGACAGGCATGAATGCCTGTCCCACCCAGAAAATTTATCAAACCGAGTCAGTACCGCCATTTGCGATTCGTTTAGCATTCCGCTATATTCCCGCAACAGAATAATCTCTCCTTCCGTAATAGAAGAACCTAATAACGGATAAACCCATGCCACAGAAAAAATCTCCGATAAATTTTTGGAAGTCGATGGAGCAAAAAGACCTTCGCCGTCTCGCGCTCGCGGTTTTCTTTTTGTTCGGTACGATTGGGCCGTTGACCATGCTGATGAACTCGAGCGTCTTGCCCGGTTCCTGGTTTATGTTTACGTATTTTACCGTGCTCAGCGGAGCCCTTTCGGCGTGCATCATTTTGTTCATAAGAAAACCCGTGTTCTTTGTTGCCTCCATGATAATAATTGTGGGCGCTATGGTGGCGGAGTATCCTGTAGAACAATTTCTTTTTGGCCGGGTTGAGGAAATAAGAATATTATCCGCGAACCATCTTTTCACGTTTACCCAGCAGGAGATCGACCGGATCGACGTCCGGCGCCCTTTGTTTGGAGTCATCGCAATCTTTCTCCTTGCGACAGGGTACAGTCTCTTCTTAAGAGTTGTCGGCGAGGAAATCAAAAAGCGCGCCCGGCTTGAAACCGAAGTCGCCGTTGCCAGGTCAATCCAGCAATCGCTGCAGCCGTCGACGGCATTCAAAACCGATTGGTGTGAAGCGGCAGGAGTTACCGTTCCCGCAACCGAAGTCGGAGGGGATTATTTCGACATGATAAAAATTTCTGATGATGAAATAGTGATTGTTATCGCCGACGTTTCGGGGCACGGAGTTGGCGCCGGCATACTTTCCGCAATGACGAAGAGTGCACTCCATACCGAACTCCACCACAACACGGCGACCGCTGAATTATTGTTCAATTTAAATAACGCCGTGTATCAAATAACCGATAAAAAAATGTTCGTCTCCTTTGCGTACCTCCTTCTTGATAAACGAACGATGACGGCACACGTCGCAACGGCAGGCCATCCGCCGATTTTTCTCGTTCAAAAATCGGACGGCGCAATTGTTGAAATCCGCACGCCAAACCTTGCGCTTGCAGTACAACCGTCTACACAATACACCGAACAGGCGGTAAGGTTTAACCGTGGAGACGTTCTGATTCTCTATACCGACGGGATTACCGAGGCGACGAACGATAAAGGGGAACAATTCGGCGCGGACCGGTTAAAAGAATTGATCAGCGATACCGAACGGGCTTCATCGGAAGCAGTAAGTAATTCCATCTTGGCGTCTGTCCGGACGTTCACAGTTAATAAAGAATTCGCCGACGATGCAACAATTGTAGTCGTCCGCGTGTAAATGTAAGCGTTTCACCCGCCCCCAGCACCCGCATTCTGAGCCATTCACCCAAGTATGGAGATTGTTTTTACAATTACTGAAGAACTCCCTTGATTTTTGGGATGATTCTCTAAATCTTAGGATTGATTTTGTTACCAATCTCTTATTTGAAAGGATGCCCAAATGAAGTACCGATACTCTTTTATGCTGTTGATTGCAGCTGCAGTTAGTTTTATGCTCTGGGGATGCAGTTCTGAATCACAGGACCCCGTTTCAAGTGTTACTACTTCTGCAGGAGGAGGGAGTTTGAAAGCCCTGCATAAAGCTATCGCAGCACCGACAAATGTGCTTGCAGTTGTAAATGGACACACGGTTACTATCACGTGGGATTCATTGGCACTTGCCATAGACTATCACGTTGTCGTACAGGCAAACGGCAATCCTTATATTGATACGATATTGATTGCACGGCAGCTTGTTTTGACGAGTGTACCAGGTGGAAGTTATACTGTGACCGTGGCAGGAATTCTCACGGGCTGGCCGGAGGGGACGGCATCAGTACCCCTTTCATTTACACTGAGTAATGTTGTTGCACCGACCGTAACGGTAACTGCATCATCTATTCCATCCTGTTTTCGAAACGGAGAATGGGTGACAGTAACATTCAGCGGAATCGTTGTGAATTCCGCAGGCGGCGCGAATTATGTGCTAAAAGATGAGTACAACAAAATCCATTACACAGGAACCGTTCCTGCCGGACCATACTCGGTTAAATTGAAATTAAAAGACAGAAGTTTATGGTTTGACAAAGATGGACGGCAATACACATTCACAATTACGGCAGTAAACTCGGCGGGAACTGCGCAGGCATCCGTAATAGTAACCGTTCCGCAAGATAGAAAATTCCGCTGCGGGAATAATGATGACGGCTGGGATGATAGACATTAACCTGTAAACTACCATTCTGCAAAAAGAAGGCGAGACGGAATTTTATCTCGCCTTCTTTTTTTTTCCCGCATCTTGAATGTTAAAACAAGAAAGCTGATATTCTCTTTCGAAATTAGGACAATGGCGCGGGTGGCACATCCGCCATCCGAGGTATGTCGTATTTGGAGGAAGGAATGAAGCGGGTCTCTGCCGTTTTTCTGTTGTGCTTCTGTACCTGCATGCTGTTTTCTCAAACACAGCGTGAGTGGGAGGAAAAGCTGTGTGCAATTCCGAAGCCGGAGTACATGCGGGAGTATATGAAAAAACTCTCCGCCCGTCCGCACCATGTCGGATCTGCGTACGACAAAGAAAACGCGGAATGGATTCTCTCCAGGTTTACGGAGTGGGGACTCAATGCGCACATTGAAACCTTCGATGTTTTATTCCCGACTCCGAAAGAACGAGCGGTTGAACTCGTTGCCCCGACAAGATTTGCCGCAAAACTGCAGGAGCCGGGGATTCCGGAGGATCCAACATCAAACCAAACGGATGAGCAGCTTCCGACGTACAACGCGTACTCCATCGACGGCGATGTCACCGCACCGCTGGTTTATGTGAACTACGGCGTTCCGGAAGATTATGAGAAATTGGACCGGATGGGAATTTCCGTGAAAGGTTGTATCGTTATTACGCGCTACGGCGCTTCATGGCGCGGCATCAAACCAAAGGTCGCGGCAGAACATGGCGCAGTCGGTTGTCTCATTTATTCCGATCCGGCCGGCGACGGCTACGCCGACGGAGATACCTTTCCAAAAGGAGCGTATCGTCCGCCGGACGGTGTGCAGCGCGGAAGCGTGATGGACATGGTGCTCTATCCGGGCGACCCGCTCACGCCGGGAGTAGGCGCTACTCCCGGTGCCAAACGTCTCACGATGAAAGATGTCCAGGTTTTTACTAAAATTCCCGTTCTGCCGCTTTCGTATGCAGATGCGCAGCCGCTTCTTGCCGCGTTGAACGGACCCGTCGCTCCGGCCGAATGGCGCGGCGCGCTTCCGATAACGTACCATGTCGGTCCGGGCGATGCAACGGTTCATCTTAAAGCACAATTCAATTGGGATCAAAAAAAGATTTACGATGTAATAGCAAAAATTCCCGGATCCGATTTTCCCGATGAATGGATCATTCGGGGCAATCACTACGACGCCTGGGTAAACGGTGCGGAAGACCCGATATCAGGACAGGTTTCGTTGTTGGAAGAAGCCCGTTCGCTTGGAGAACTTATTGCGCAAGGCTGGAAACCAAAGCGGACAATCGTGTATTGTGCGTGGGATGGAGAGGAGGCAGGGCTGCTCGGTTCGACCGAATGGGTGGAAGCTCACGCCGAAGAACTCCAACAGAAAGGAGCCGTGTACATTAACTCCGATGCAAACGGCAGGGGTTACTTGTTTGTTGGAGGGTCGCATACGCTGGAAAAATTCATCAACGGCGTTGCGCGGGATATCAATGATCCGGAAAAAAATATTTCCGTCTGGAAGCGTTTGCACCTTTCACAAATCTCCCACGCCCCATCTCCTGACGACCGGCGCGAAATCAGACAGCGCGCGGACTTGAAAATAGGCGCGCTCGGCTCCGGCTCCGATTACGGTGCGTTTCTTGACCATGCTGGTATTGCATCGCTGAATATCGGCTACGGCGGTGAAGACGAAGGGGGGACCTATCACTCTGTCTATGATGATTTTTATTACTACACTCACTTTTCTGACACCGACTTTGCCTATGGGCGCACGCTTGCCCAAACAGTCGGTACCGCCGTTATCCGCCTTGCGGATGCAGATTTGCTTCCGATCGGATTCACAAATTTTTCTGAAACGGTAAAGAAATATTTGGATGAATTGCAGAAGCTTGCGAAAAGCAAACAAGACGACATCCGCGAGCGCAATAAAGAGATTGAAGAAGGAGTTTTTTCGGCAACGTCCGATCCGAAAGTAAAATCGGTGCCTCCGTCAACGGAAGAACTTCCGCCGTTTTTGAATTTTGCACCGTTACAGAACGCTGTCGATTCGTTACTCCGATGCGCCGAGCGGTACGACTCCGCCGCGGTGAACATAAGGGGGAAAAAAACAACGTCTTTCGCAGCGGTAAACGCAAAACTTATCCAAAGCGAGCGAAAACTTACGACAACAGGCGGATTGCCGGGGCGCCCGTGGTTCAGGCATCAGATTTATGCGCCCGGGTTTTATACGGGATACGGCGTCAAGACAATTCCCGCGGTCCGCGAAGCAATCGAACAGAAGCAGTGGAAACTTGCGGACGAGCAGATTGTAAAAGTTGCCCACGTCATTGAAGGCGAAGCGTTGTTGATCGATTCAGCGGCAGCAGAATTAGAAAAAGTTTCACGATGAGCACTATGCCGGCCGGCGTTCAAGCGGGCGCGTGTGAACTTCACAAGAAATTACCAGAAAGTGCATTCCATGACAAGTCCAAAGAAGAAAACCTTTGTTGCCGTTGCCGGAAACATCGGCTCCGGCAAGTCGTCTCTCACAACAATGCTTG
Organism: uncultured Chitinophagaceae bacterium; assembly: GCA_964642725.1. Classification (GTDB taxonomy): domain Bacteria; phylum Bacteroidota; class Ignavibacteria; order UBA10030; family UBA8401; genus JAGVPT01. The sequence continues at coordinate 7,212 of CAZXQG010000077.1, read as the reverse complement.
GAAAACATTTTAACTGGAAGCCGTACTTCGAATCGGTTGAAGACAACCCGTACCTCGCCGACTTCTATGGAGACATGAAGCGATGGTCGTTTCATCTGCAGATTTATTTTCTCTCGCACCGGTTCACCAACCACAAACAGATTGTCGAGTCGCCGGAATCGGTGATTCAAGACCGTTCTATTTATGAGGACGCTGAAATCTTTGCGCGGAATCTTCACGAAATAGGAAACATGGATAAACGGGACTACGAGAACTACGTTGCGCTCTACCAGGTTATGACGGAATACTTGCGTGCGCCGGATCTGATGATCTACCTCCGCGCATCCGTGGACACGCTGAAAAAGCAGATTTCAAAAAGGGGAAGATCGTACGAACAGAGCATTAAGAGCGAGTATTTGGAACAGCTTAACCGGCACTACGAATCATGGATCGGCCGCTACACTCTCGGACCGCTGCTTGTCGTCGAAAGCGACAATCTTGATTTTGTCCACAATGAAAAGGATTTTCAGTATGTGGAACAATTAGTTCAGGAGAAGCTCGCGGGGCAATGAAACGCCCTCTCAAAAATTGTCTGAATGTTCATTCGGTTGTAAAGAATGATTGCATGGAATTTTTCGGTATCTTTTGTACAACAATTGGTAGTTCTTGAGTGGAATCCACCGGCGATAACATAACGCAGATCAACCGGGCTCTCTCAGACGAAGTTACAGCACGCAGCGTCTTTCCGAAAAAGTCAATTCTGGCAAACGGCATCAGGGTCGCTGCTTCTGACGGGAGCGCCGTGTATCGATTTGAAGTCCCGGAGAACTTTCTCTTCGATCCGTCGTTGACGGTTCAATGCGCTATTGGCTCAAAACTCCGGTTTTCATTTCCCGGCGTGATTGCCGAGGTGCACCACCAATTTGTTTTTTTTCTCCTCCCTCTCGACATAGGCGAAACGGTTGCAGAGATGACGTGTGAGTGGAATCCTTCAGAGGAGACGGAACTTCTCTCCGCACGGTATGATGCCCTGCAGCAAAACGATATTGTTGCCCGGCTCTTCAACCGCGACTTCTCGGACAATACCCGCTCGACATCAAAAGAGCCGATCTTCCCCTCGACCTTTACGGAATCACAACGCGTCGCAGTCAAAAAATCTATTGGGCGGAGGATTTCGATCATTATTGGTGAACGAAAACGCGGTAAAACGGGAGTTGCGGCCTCGTTGTTGTTGACTGCTCTCAGAGAGGGGAAAAGGGTTCTCTATATCACACCATCGTCGGCCGGTTTGCACGATTGTATGCAGGAAGTTGTATCGCTGAATCCCGTTGTTGCAGAAGAGTCCATCGCTGCGGTTGCTCCGGGAATTCGTTTGCTGTCTCCGCTGCCGATGCCGTCGTATACAATTAAGGGAAGCGATCAGGGCGTCCAGAGTGAAGGACTAAAGAAACTCATAAGAATGATTGCCGCCGAGTATGATTACGACCGGGTTGACGCTTTGATAAATAGGCGGGATGAAAAACTGCGTCAGATAGAGAACGCATCGTCAGAAGCGGAGGAGGTGAAAGTACGGCTGCAGCGGTTGCAAAGTGCGTCGATGCTCGAACGCATGAAGCAGAGCATCAGTAAGGCCGACGTCGATTCCGTTCAATTTCAGCTTCAAGATAAACTCTCCGTTGTCGAACGCCTTAAACAGCATGCCACAACCATTTTGAAAGAGCAGTTCAAAAAAGAAGCGCATCTCCCCGTTCCGTTGAAGGAAAAGAAAGAAATCGAGAAGCTCGCATCCCTACAGGTATCGTTTCAGACAGTGTTTCCTTCACCGCTTGCCGGGGCGCGCTGTATCGCAACGACGATTCATGAAGCGTTGAAGACAGAGGAGGCGCATCTCGGAGAGTTTGACGTTGTCTGCATTGACGATGCGCACGCATTGAATCTCGCCGAGTTCTTCTGGTGTGCATCGTACGCCCGCGAACAATGCTTTATCCTAACCGATAGTGCCGAACAGCCGCCGCAGTCGGTTTCTCAGCTTGCATCCGCACGACAATGGCTGCAAAAAAATTATTTCACCTTCTATCAACAGGAAGAGAGTGATCAGCATCAATTTACGATACAGTCGCTTCCGGATACCGTGGCCAGCGAATTGGTAAACCCGGAACTCCCGCAGTCGTTGTTCGAATCATGTCTTGCGTCTGCTTTGCATCATACAGCTGTTCCGGAGGGGGCGAAAGGGAAAATATTTTTCATCAACACGGAAGATCAGCATCCCGTTTCGGCACAATATCTCGGCAAGAAAAAGATCCTCCCGTACAACGAAGCAAATGCAAAACGTGTAGTCGAATGCGTAAAGCATGCCCTTGTAAATGGATCTACGGCGCAATCTGATATTTTGATTGTCACGCCGCCCAGCGGCCAGACCACGTACCTGCGTGAAGTGCTGAAAGCCCATCAAATGAATGAAATCGAAATTGCCGCGCTCGGGGCAATACGATTGTGTACGAAACGCTCTGTCATCTTTGACACAACCCTCGCCGGCATCGATTTTACACTGCGGTCCCTTGACGACAAGAAATCGGGCACTGTTCGCGTTGCGGACACGCTCAATACACTTCTTTCAACCGTTCGGGAAGATCTTTATGTGATTGCCGACCTGTCGCACTTCAGTACGCGGTACAAGGATCGTTGTATCACAACACTGCTTGGAATTTTTAAGAGCCGGTCGGAAAACGTCGGAAATATTCTCAACGGCGCCCGCCGGTTTGATGATTTGTCCCCGGAATTTCGCAAGGTGGTTCTGAATTCGACGGCAGAAGAAAAACAATCGGCAGACTACAAAACAAAACTTGAGCGGGCAAAACTGTCGGCATTGGATGCGTCGAAATCGGGCGCACAGCAATCAATCGCCCTGGCTGAAAGAAAATTAAAAAATGACATTCGCTCTGTAATTCAGCGTGTTCTCGCAAAACGCGAGGTCATTAACATCGTTGCACAATATCTTGAGGGATTTCCGCTGTACAGAACTACCGCTGAAACTGTGAAATGCTCTTTATCCTTGCGCGATCTCGACTGCGAAAACGAAAATGATTTTAAGAATGTAATGAACATGTGGAACCTGTTGATCTATGAAACCTCCAGCGCGGAAAAGATCGACCATCCGCTTGCAACAAAAGCCAAGGTGGATGCGAAGATTTCAAACGACATTCAGGATATTTACATGTACTACCATTCCGACCTTGAACTCGTCGTGGAAGTGGGAAAACAGAAGCTTGCGCAAGGTATCCAGAAAATTTTCAATGATTGTATCGGAAGAAAGCCCGTTACCCCGGCGGACTGGATGAATGCCTACCTTGTTTTCTTGGGACGGATGGAAAAGTACCTCGAGACGGTGAACAGCCGAATCAGGGCGTGAGACAACGTTCCACCTATCGGATGGCTTTAAGCACTCCGATAGGTGGATAAAATCTATTTTCCCGCCTTCAGCAGTGCAACGTAGACTCTCTTCGAACCGAGCAATTTTTCCGCCGCCAGTACCTGCATATCGTGTTCAAGTGATGCCTTGATACGCCCCTTGTCGCCGGCATACCGCTCGACAATCTCCTCTCGAAGTTCTTCACGCAGTTCATCTGCGTGACGCGTGAATGCACTCGCCTTTTCTTTTTCAAGCTGCGTCCCGATATCCTCGAGAGACGCGGTCAACGCGCTGCCGTATTTTTCTTTTTGCACAACACCCTTCAGTTCTGAAAGTTTCCCCTCCGCCTCGTCCTTGAAGTCAAACTTCCTCTCTTTTACATAGTCTTCGAATTCCCTCAGGAGGGCATCGTCGACGGTAAAGCCTCCGTCTCCTGCCGGATGTTGAGAAACATAATGCGTCGCGAACATAAAAAACATCGCCTTCTGAATCAGTTCTTGTGAAAGGGCGCTGTGTTCGTTTTCAGATACCGTAGAATCCGGAGCGATGCCCCCGGCATCCAAAAATTTTCGCCCGTGCTCGGTTGTGAATTCATGACGCAAACTGTCGGGCGTAACAAGAAACACCCCGTCGTTGCTCTTGTGTTTGTAATCAATTTCCTGAATGCTGCGGCCGCTCGGTGTGTAATAGCGAGCCGTGGTAATCTTCAACGACGAGTTGTAACCGAGTTGAGTGATTGTTTGCACCAATCCCTTGCCGAACGAGCGCGTGCCGACAATAATGCCGCGGTCCAAATCCTGAATTGCACCGGCAACAATTTCACTGGCGCTTGCGCTGTTCTTGTTGACGAGAACGGCAAGAGGAATGTCGCCCGCGATGGGGTCTTCGGTCACCGAATACACTCTTTCATCTTCGCTTCTTCGTCCGCGCGTCGTCACGATCGTACTTCCTTTAGGATTAAACTTGCTGACGATATCAACGGCGGCTTCGAGCAAACCGCCGGGGTTGTTGCGGAGGTCGAGGATCACTCCACGCAGGTCGCCCTTCGCTTTTAATTCTCTCAACGCCTGGCGGACTTCATCGCCGGCGCGCCGCGAGAATCGTTCGAGGCGGATATATCCTACGCCGTTGTCAAGATAACCCGAGTACGTGACATTGTTCACTTGAATTTCTTCCCGCACGAGCACGAAGTCGAGGGGCTGCTTTTCTCCCTCGCGCTCAATTTTCATTTTCACCTCTGTCCCGGGCTCTCCGCGAACCAAGCTTCGGACTGAATCTGGGTTTGTGTTGAAAATTTTCTTTCCGTCGATTTCAATAATCTTATCCCCGGCACGGATGCCCTGTTTCTGGGCAGAATAGCCGTCCATCGGAGCGATGACAATAATATAACCGTCGCGCATACCGATTGAAACGCCGACACCGCCGTATTCTCCGTGCGTAATAAGGTCCATCTCTTCCCCCTCTTTCTCGCCGTAGAAAACAGTATACGGGTCGAGCGTCTCAAGCATGCCGTCGATGCCCGCATGCATGAATTTTTCAGGGTCTACCTCGTCAACATAGCTTGTTGTGATTTCCTTGTACACCTGTCCGAAAACATCCATGTTCTTGTTGATTTTAAGATAGATGTTGTCGTTAACAAAGAAACCGACGCCAAGTCCGGCGATAATTCCAACAAAAAGCCACAACCCGACATTCTTTCTCATGCAATCATCCTTTTTAGTATAGAATTGTACTTGAAATGTAATTTTTTTTCTGTTGTAAACCTACAGTTACAACACAAAATCATGCCGTAAAGTTTTGCCCTCCCTGGATAGATATAGACGAAGCAATGCACAAAAAGTTTATCCATGCAAGAAGATGTCGAACATCTTCCCCAGAGGTATCACTGTTATTTAGAGGTATTCACCGAATATGATCGACGAGATGACCGACATCCTGCTAAAAGACTGCATAAGTTGATTCTCTATTGAATGATTCATACTTTCAACCATGCTTGAGTTGCTGCTAGCGTCTTGTGCGTTTTCCGGTTTCTGCATTGCGTTGTATTTTTCGCTGGTCTATTATCGAATCGTTGAAGCGGACAATAAGTGGATTCCGGCGTTCTGTAGGATGGAAAAGGGGGCGTGCATGAAAATTTTAGATGTGCAGGAAGCGAAGGTGCTGAGCATCCCGAACAGTGTTCTCGGCCTGCTCTATTATGGAGCGATTCTTTTACTTCCGATTGACAGATTAGAACCGCTGTTTCTCGTGGCGTCGATCTTTTCGGTCGGATTGGGAATGTATTTAGTGCACTCGCTCGTTTTCCGGTTGAAAACACATTGTCCGCTTTGTTACACGGCACACGGAATCAACCTTGTTATTGCCAATCTATTCATCGTAAGAACGATTCAACACCTATGAACGACTTTTCTTCCCGGGGGAGATTTCTCAAAGAAACCTTATTCAGATTGAAGAAATCGTAAAGATTCCACGAAAGACACAAAAGGACACGGGGGGCGGCGATCAATGCAATATTTTGCAACCATCTCGTAATTCATCCCCGAAATTTTTTCGGAGAAATAATTCACATCACTTATAAACAGATTTTTGAATTTGAACATGACTCAATCCAAATTTACCCGGACCCTGTTTACGTTTCTCGGCCTCATCTTTCTGTTTCACGACGGAGCATTTACGCAGGTAAAATACTTCGTTGTTCCCCTCTGGCAAAACGGCGCGCCCGGTTTTGAAGACCGCCGCAACGAACCGGAAATCTCAAAAGACTGGTGGGTGCGGAATATTCATAATCCATCCCTCATGGTGTATATGCCGGAAAAGGAAAAAGCCACCGGTGCGGCAGTGGTCGTTTGCCCCGGAGGCGGACACAGCCAGCTTGTGATCAATCCCGAAGGGCGCGACCCGGCGCTGTTCCTGACCGGTCTCGGCGTGACGGCCATTGTTCTGAAGTACAGGCTGATACGCGAACAGAATTCTCCTTACTCAATGGATAACGTAAAGCAGGATGCATACCGCGCGATGCGCCTGGTGCGCAGCCATGCGAAGGAATGGAATATTGACACATCGCGCATCGGCATGCTTGGGTTTTCTGCCGGAGGAGAAGTTGTCGCGCTTGTTGCGTATGCAGATGGCGCCGGCGATCCGAACGCAGCCGACCCCATCGACCGTTTGAATGGCAAGCCGAATTTCCAGATGCTCGTGTATCCCGGACCGTTGGGAGTTCCGGATGTCGTTCCGGCGGATGCGCCCCCAGCATTCTTGCTCGCAGCGAACGACGACGAATGCTGTTCGGAGCCTGTCGTGAAGCTGATTCAAAAATACAGAGCCGCGAAAGTACCGATGGAAGCGCATCTTTACGCCCAGGGAAAACATGCATTCAACATGGGCGACCGTTCGCAGCTGAATTCAATCAAGACATGGCCTCAGCGCATGGCGGATTGGCTGACGGATAACAGCTGGCTGACGGGAAAGAAGTAATCTGAAAAAAACAGTATCACGCGAATCCCGAAGGTCCCAAAGGGATTCCTTTGGAAGATGCTTCGCCAGACGCGAAGCGCAGAAGTTTTTTAGAATATTTTGCGCCTTGGCGGCTTCGCGCGAGACACGCTTTTCCCGCTTCATCTAAAGCCACGGGGGTATTCCAATTTCTGTAATTTTCCCAGCAAAAAGCGGATCATAACGACGCTCTATTCTTGAATTTCGTACAAAAAATAGGTATATTTTTAGATAGAAATTCACAATCCAGCAGAAGCCTTTCAAGCAAGGAGATCTTCATGAAATTTTCCGTCACCAGCAGCGAATTGCAGAAAGCGTTATCGAAAACTATC
>CAZXQG010000076.1:0-13004 GCA_964642725.1 uncultured Chitinophagaceae bacterium | reverse complement strand
AATGTACCCGTGGTATTAAGTGAATTTGGTTATATGTATAAATGCGAGTATAACTCCCGCATGTGTGCGTATGGAACTGTTGCACAACAGGCGCAGCTGCACAATATTTCATATCTTGCATGGGAGGATGGAGGCGATTTTAAATTTTATAACCGAACCCAACACACATGGAGCGAGATAAAAGACATCTTAATCCATACCTACAAAGAATCACCGAACAAAATGAGCGTCAGTGCATATGGCGATACGTCAATAAAAATTCAATGGAACAACAATACGGCCGAGAACGACAGCTTTATTGTAGAGCGCAGGACCGATACGACCGCCTTTGCATTTCTTGCAAAAATTTTACCGACAGCTTCTGAGTTTATCGATACGACAACGAGCAGAGGAAATGGCTATTATTACCGGTTGAGGGCGAACCTGAAGGACTCAATCGAGATCCAGTCATATCCGATCATGATGAGAATTTTGCCGACATACCGGGCTCCGTTTTCGGGCACGCCTGTCAGCATACCGGGAGTTGTAGAGTGTGAAAACTACGACATAGGCGGCGAGGGGCTCACGTATCACGACGTTGATCTGGTAAACCAAGGCGGCGTCTATAGAAACGACGGCGTGGATATCGGAGGAACCCCAGGCCATTACTATGTCGAATATACGGATGTTGGTGAATGGCTTGAATACACGATCGACGTTCAACAGGCCGGAGCCTATTCCGTTGCGGTCAGCTACGCGGCTCCTACGGCCGGCGGAACATTTTCGCTTAAATTCCCGAACACCAGCATTCCAAAATCTTTTTCGACAGCCGCAACCGGCGGGTCGACTTCCTTTACAACGATATCGAAAACAATTACTCTCAACGCGGGTGTGCAGGTCATGCGCCTTACCATCGGCAGCACTCCCTCCTTTAATCTCGACAAAGTCGCATTTTCACCTGTGACGTTGGTGAATTCCCAAAACGCTCCGCTTCACTTTCAACTTTCAAATAATTACCCCGATCCTTTCAATCCATCAACCACAATTCCTTTCAGTGTCCCGGCGAAAACTTTCATGACGCTGAAAATCTATGATGTCATTGGAAGAGAAGTAGCGACGCTCTTCTCCGGGGAATTAGAAGCCGGCGAATATACGCGCCAATGGAACGCCGCAGGATTCCCAAGCGGCGTCTATTTCTGCAGATTGGAAGCCGGCGCCTATGTTGGAGTGAAAAAGCTGGTATTGCTGAAATAGTACGGCTCAGAAATATTTCATATTGAGGAAGTACCCTTCAAATGAAAATCGCGATTACTTATTCCCGCTTTTTGTTTTGAGATCCATTATGGAGGATTCAGTACGTGAGAAATAAAATACTCTGCCTTATACTTGTTCTGTGGTCATCGGGATGGGCAGGCGTCATTATTGAGAAAGCAAGCGACGGAGTTGTGCTTCACTCCCCCCAGGGCATCATGAAGCTTCGCGTGATTCGAGATGATATTGTCCAGATCGTCAAATCCCCAACAGATCAACTTCCGCATAGAAAAAGTTTGTCGGAAGTTGACAACCTAAAGCCGGCGGGCAAATATTCTTTCCAGGAATCGGCAAATGAATATGCGTTATCAACCTCGAAATTGAACATCAAGATCGACAAGGCCGACGGAGGGATACACTTCTACGATTTGGACGGCAACCTTCTTTTGAGTGAGCTGCAAAATGGAAAAACATTCACACCGTCGACTTCCCCCGGCGATACGGCATGGATCGTGGAACAAAAATTTTCATCGCCGCCGGACGAGGCGATCTTCGGCCTCGGTCAATATCAATTCGATGTGATGAACTGGAAAAACGGACACATGCGGATGAAACAGCAGAACACCGCCATCGCAAGCCCGGTGATCGTTTCCAACAAAGGGTATGGGCTCTTTTGGGATAATTATTCTTACACGGAGTTCAATCCCGACAGGCAGAATATCCAACTGCAGCGCATTGACGACAATAACCTCTCTGCTCAATTCACTCCGGCATCATCCGGAACGTACACCTTTATCCTCGACCGCCCGGGTTCTTCGCCCATCGAGATGACGCTCGATGGAAAAAGAGTTTTCAGCCTTGTCGCCGGCGTCGGCTACTCTCCTTCTATTATAAAGGCAGACCTTCAAGCTGGAAAATCGTACGTCTTTAACATAAAGAATCTTGCGACGAAAATTAATCCTCTCATCTCTTCTCAATTTTTAATTCCAGCCGGAGGGAAACCCGGCGAGCATGGATTAAAGGGGGAATATTTCCCGAACGCGAAACTCGAAGGCGAACCATCGTTCGTAAGAGTCGACTCAGTCGTCGATTTTGACTGGGGAAACGGCTCGCCGAAAAAGGATTTTAAGACAGTCGAATACTCCGTTCGTTGGTCCGGGAAGCTAATCGCTCCCGCAACAATCAAAGGCGTTTCGATCGATGTGACGACCGATGACGGCGTTCGGCTTTTTATCGACGGGAAAAAAGTTGTCGATGACTGGAGAGACCGCTCGCCCGAAACCGACAGCTATACGATCGATCTCGATTCGGGAAAAGTGTATCCTATTGAAATCGAGTATTATCAGGACGCCGGCGGTGCATCTGCACGGTTAGCATGGACTGCGGGGGCGACAAGCAACGATGATCATTTTCTCAAACAAATAGCGCTCTCCTGCCGGACGCCGGAGATGGCCGGACAAATGTCCTTCAAATCGCAAATTGCAGATGCAATCGATTACTATTTTATTTTTGGTCCCGATGCGGATCACATCATTTCCGGGATGAGAACGATCACCGGCAAAGCGCCTCTCTATCCGAAATGGGCGTACGGTTTGTTTATGAGTCAGTACGGCTGGAAGACGCAGGAAAAGATACAAAGCGTGATCGACGGTTATCGGGAACGAAAAATTCCGCTCGACGTCGTCGTGCAGGACGCCGAGTACTGGCCGCTGTTTCCCGACAATTTATGGGGATCGCACATTTTCGACTCTGCGCGTTATGCAAACCCAAAGGCGATGGTGGACCACATTCACAACCAGCATGCGCATACCATTATCTCCGTCTGGCCGAGGATCAACAAAGGAACGGATGTGTACGACAGCATGAATGCAAGAGGATTCTTGCTTGGACTCCAAAGCACCGTTACGAATACGAATGAGGGAGTCGTTCTTCAAAATGAAATGCCGAATGCCGCATACGATCCGTTCAATCCGGCGGCCAGAAAGCTCTTCTGGAGTTTCATGAACGAACGGCTCTTCAAGCTCGGATTCGACGGCTGGTGGATGGATGCCTCCGAGCCTGAGTGGGGATATGATTTCTCACAGGCGCATACTGCCATGGGAACCGGCAACCGCTATCTCAATGCCTACCCGTTTATGTCGAAGAAAGGCGTCTACGAAGGACAACTCTCGACCGGAAGCGCAAAGCGGCCGTACATCCTGACCCGCTCTTCGTTTGTCGGCCAGCAACGCTATGCGGCGACCACATGGAACGGCGATGTCAGTCCGGATTGGGACACGTACCGCAAAGAAATTCCAGCCGGATTAAATTATTGCATTACCGGTTTGCCGTATTGGACGGTTGACATTGGGGGCTTCGTTCCGTATAAATTTGCCGATTCACCGGAATATCCCGAATTGCTTGTCCGCTGGTACCAGTACGGATTGTTTTTGCCCATCCTTCGGGTGCATGGCTGCAGGAAAACAGAATTCTGGAATTACGACAGCGGCACCGTCGCGCTCCTGACGAAATACACAAACCTGCGCTACCGATTGATGCCGTACATTTATTCCCTCGGCGCAAAAGTGACGTTGAACGACTTTACGATCTACCGCGCACTGGTCATGGATTTTAGGAACGATACGAATGTGTACGACATCAAAGACGAGTTTATGTTTGGAAATGAATTCCTGGTTTCCCCCGTTGTCGAACAACATGCGCAATCGAGAAAAGTGTATCTGCCGAAAACAGAAGGAGGCTGGATCGATTTTTGGACCGGGGTCAAATACGAACCGAATCAAACAATCGAAACCGCTGCGCCGCTTGAGACAATTCCTCTTTTTGTCAAAGCCGGATCGATCGTTCCGATGGGGCCGTTCATTCAATACGCCGAAGAAAAAACAGACGGTGCCATTGAACTGCGGGTGTATGCCGGAGCCGACGGCTCGTTCTCTTTATACGAAGACGAGAATGATAACTTCAATTATGAAAAAGGAAAATATGCTATCATACCCTTTTCATGGAACGATAAAACAAAAACTCTTACCATCGGCAAACGGCGGGGGGCGTTTAATGGAATGCTGCGAAAACGGATTATCAACGTAGTGGAAGTAAATGAATCTGCCGGTGCAGGATTGGAACTTTCAAGAACATTCAAATCAATACACTATTCCGGAAACATTATGACAATAAGAATGGACCAACAATGACAACAACTAAGGCATTAACTTTGATTGCGGCTGCGGCCGTTATTCTGAGCGCAGCCATGCATACTGCGTCCGCTTCCGTAGTATCACATACGAAAACTCCCGATGGAGTGACCTTCACATTAGACAAGGGCATGATGAAGGTAAGAATTTGTAAAGACGACATTATTGAAGTGAAATACACAACATTGTCCGAAATCCCTTTAAAGGCTTCGTTGGTAATTAGCAACGCATGGGCGTCAACTCCGAAATTTGACGTCGCTGAACGCCCGGATGAAATCATCATTTCTACAAGCAGAATAAAAATCAAAGTAAACAAGGCGTCAAATTCAATCAGCTACACGGATATGAATGACGTTACCGTTCTCGCTGAAGACAATGCCGGCGGCAAGAAGATGGAGAGAGATACCGTTGCCGGCATTATCTCCAACAGCTGCGAAACGGAATTTATGTCCCCCGCGGACGAAGCGCTGTTTGGACTCGGATGCCATCCCGAGGATTCGTTGGCGATGAATTACAAGGGACGCAACCAGGATATGGCCATCAAATACATGACGGGAGCCATACCAGTTCTTTTATCAACCAAAGGCTACGGACTTATGTGGGATAATTACTCGGCATCAAATTTTTATGGAGCCGAGGCGGGTAATACTAAATTTAAGTATGCGTCGGAAAGCGGCGAGATGATCGACTATTACTTTTTCTACGGACCGGAATTCGACCACATCATAGCACTCTACCGGGATGCGACCGGACAGGCTCCGATGTTTCCTAAATGGTCGTTCGGGCTTTTCCAGTCGCAGGACAGATACAAGAGCCAAGCGGAGGTGTTATCGGTAAAAGATAATTACCGGAAAAATAATATCCCGGTCGACTGCATTGTTCAGGATTGGTTTTACTGGGAGCCCGATGTTATCGGCTCGCATATTTTGTGGCCAGAACGGTATCCAAATCCAAGAGCGATGGTTGATGAATTGCATAAAGCCAATGTGCATGCGATGATTTCTATTTGGCCCGTTTTCGCCAAAGGCACAAAAAATTACGATGCGATGGCAAAAGCCGGCAACCTGACCTCAATTGTGTGGGACAATGCAATGACTCACACGCTCGACAGTTACTACGACGCTCATAGTCCAAAGGCCCGGGAAATGTACTGGCAGCAAGCGAAGGATAGTTTGATCGCACCCGATGGATGGGATGCATGGTGGGTCGACCAATGCGAACCGGATAACGGCGGATTATTAGATGCACGAAGACAATCCAATTTTTCTATCGGCAGGGGCATCGATTACTTCAACACCTATTCGCTCACGCACAGCACCGGATTGTACGAACACTGGAGAAGAGATATTCCTGATAAACGCGCGTTCTTTCTCATACGGCAGGCATTTGCCGGGCAACAACGAAATGCCACAACCTTATGGTCGTCGGATATTACGTGCACCTGGCACGCATACAAACGCCAGGTTCCTCAGGCAATCAATTCCTGCGCATCGGGAATTCCGTACTGGACTTCTGATATCGGAGGTTACCATCTCAATTGGGAAGCTCCAGATTGGTCCGCGCCTGTTAACAGGGAAATGTTTACGCGCTGGTTTCAATTTGGATCATTCAGTCCGGTCTTCAGGATTCATGGAAAAGGTGAGCGGGCGTTATTCTCGGAACATTGGGATGCGAACACAAAAGCAATTTTATTAAAGTACGACAATCTGCGGTATCGCCTCATGCCGTACATTTATTCGCTTTCCTGGAAAGCGACGAATGATGCGTATACCATATTGCGCTCTCTTGCTTTTGATTTCAGGACGGACGCTGCGATCAACGACATCCGCGACCAATACATGTTCGGCCCTGCATTTCTGGTAAATCCGGTCACCGAACAAATGTACGGCCTCACGACCAACCTCCCTTCTGAAAAAACAAGAAAAGTCTACCTTCCGAAGGGAACAAACTGGTTCGATTTCTGGACTGGAAAAATTCTTGCGGGCGGCCAGACTATAAACGCGGCTGCGCCGATAGAGACCTTGCCTCTTTACATCAAAGCCGGTTCGATCCTGCCGATGGGTCCGTTTCTCCAATACGCTACCGAAAAACCCGCCGACCCGATCGAATTGAGGGTTTATACCGGAGCCGACGGAGAATTCACGTTGTATGAAGATGAGAACGATAACTACAATTATGAAAAAGGATCGTATGCGACGATTCCGATCCGATGGGATGAAAAGAAGAACACGCTCGTCATCGACGTGCGTCACGGAGAATTCCCGGGCATGTTGGAACACAGAACGTTCCGTGTGGTATGGGTTGGAGACCATCACGGTGTTGGAGTGGAACCGGAGAACCGGGTTGACGCAACGGTGGCGTACGACGGAAAAAGAATCGAAATCAAAAGGAGTCCGGAGAACCATTAGAAATATGGTTGAAAGGTTCGGCTCTGAATTTTTTCTCCGTGGATCTCTGTGTCAGATTCTGTGCCGCTCTGTATAACAGCCCTTTTGTGACACAGAGCAGCACAGAGATCCATTAAGTTTCACAGGGAAGCAGAGTTTTCGACCGGATCTTCAAAAACTGTACATGATCTGTCTGAGTACTCTCGAAAAACCATGGGGTACGAGGAGCGAGCCACCGGATTTCGTTGAACTGAAACCTCTCCGCCGCGGCGGACATACGGGACTGCCCCTCGGGCAAAGTTGATTTCTTAACAACCTGCAACATTTGATGTCGGAAAATAACCATGCCAGGAGTTATTTCTCCCCGAATTGTTGGATTTTCTTTTTTATCGATCATAGTCTTTTTCTCCCTTTTGCAGAGTCAGGAGAAGAACGGCATTATCCATAATCCTATCGTGGAAGGATATTACGCCGATCCGACGATTATCAAACACAATGGCGTCTATTATGTCTATGCCACGATCGATCCGTGGGGAGGCGACGAAGTAGCCGTTTTAGAGACTATAGACTTTGTGCATTTCAAGAAGACGCATATTAACTGGCCGACAAAGAAAGCCTGTACAAGTCCGACATCGGGGAATTCAATGGTGTGGGCTCCTTCTGTCGTGAGAGCGAAGAACGGAAATTTCTATATGTACGTTTCCGTCGGGAGCGAGGTATGGGCCGGCATCAGCGAACATCCGCTCGGACCATGGAAGAATGCAAAAGCGGATAACTCTCCCTTGATCAACGGTCAATACTTCCCCGGTTATCATATGATTGATGCCGAATGCTTTATTGACGATAACGGAGAGGTGTATCTCTACTGGGGTTCGGGATTGAATTGGATTAACGGACGGTGCTTTGCCGTGAAGTTAAAAGACGATATGGTAACTTTCGACAATTCTCCAAAGGACGTAACTCCCCCGCATTATTTCGAAGCGCCGTACATGTTAAAACGGAACGGAATGTACTATCTAATGTATTCAGAGGGAAAAGCGATCGATCCCACGTACAAAATCCGATACTCGACTGGGAAAACTCCGTTCGGTCCATGGACGGAAGGGGTTTCGAGTCCAATCCTTGCGACAGCGAGCGACAGCACAACACTCGGACCGGGACATCATACGGTCTTTTCAGAAGACGGTCAACGGTATATACTCTACCATAAGATCTTTCCGCAAAAAGAAAGTTTCGTCTTGCGGCAGCTCTGTATCGATAGTTTGAATTTCGACGACATTGGGAATATAAAAAGAATCATTCCATCAGGTGTACGATCCTTTTCACGGCCTGAAATGAAGCCGGCTCCCACTGGATTCGATCTCTATCGAGACGGCATTGAAAGGGGCAAGATTGATACCGTTGAATACTTTTCCAGCACAGTTGGAAACAACCGCAAAGCTTTGGTTTATACTCCTCCCGGATATTCAAAGAGTACTCACTATAACGTACTCTATCTTTTGCACGGAATTGGCGGCGACGAAACGGAATGGTACAAGAACGGACGCCCCGACATTATTCTCGACAACCTCTATGCCGACAAAAAGCTGGCCCCGATGATTGTTGTTCTGCCTAACGGACGAGCAATGCCTGACGATAGAGCAGAAGGAAATATTTTCGCTCCTGTAAAAGTAAAGTCATTCTCAACATTTGAAAAAGACTTACGCTACGATCTGATCCCCTTCATTGAATTGCATTATCCGGTCATGATAGATCGCGAGAATCGTGCAATAGCGGGCATCTCCATGGGCGGAGGTCAATCGCTCAACATCGGACTCGCTCATCTCGATACCTTTGCATGGATCGGCGCATTTTCCCCTGCTCCTAATACTAAAACTCCGGAAATACTCGTACCCAATCCGGAACAAACAGCTCAGAAGCTTAAATTATTATGGCTGTCATGCGGCAATCGCGACAGGCTGTCGGATATCAGTGAACGCACACACACATATCTGGAAAAAAATATCGTCCCTCATATCTGGTATCTTGAGCCGGGGGGACACGATTTCGCTGTCTGGAAAAATGACTTATATTTGTTTTCACAATTGCTGTTTCAATAAATTAGTTGTTGGTGCTGTTTTCAACAAACGGTGATGCATTTTTTACCACCAAGACGCTAGCCACGCAAGGATGTTATAAGCAAAAAACAGAACAATACGCTTGGCGTTCTCCGAGCCTTGGCGGTAAATACAAGATTGTTTTGAAAGACGGCATTAGCAAATAATAAATTCTAACTATATACCTCTTTTTTGTAAAATGAGAACGCTTAAGTTCGGCATAACGATTCATGGAGTTGCTCTGTTAATCTGCTGTAGTGTCAATGCGCAGGTATTGAACGGGCAATATGAAATCGCAGCCTTTCCTGATCTGGAAACGATACCAGCGCCGGTTAAGCCCGCCGGTCCGGATTGGATGAATACCGCGTCATTTTATGAAATCTATCCCCAAACGTATTACGATTCTGACGGCGACGGCATTGGCGACTTAAAAGGAATCATAGCCAAACTTGACTACGTGAAAAGCCTGGGTGTTGATGCCATCTGGCTCAATCCCTTTTATGTCTCTCCGTTCAGAGATGCCGGATATGATGTATCAGATTATTATCATGTCGCCCCGCGCTACGGAACCGATCAGGACGCCGGGGATTTGTTCAGGATTGCAAAAGAAAAAGGGTTGCGTGTAATTATCGATTTTGTACCCGGCCATACATCTATTGACCATCCCTGGTTTAGAGCTTCGTGCAGCCCGTTGCCCAACAAGTACAGCAACTGGTACATTTGGACGAATGGCACCTGGTTCAACGGCATGGATAATTATAAAGAAAACTTTATCCAAGGCTATTGCGAGCGGGATGGAAATTTTATGATCAATTTCTTCTGGCATCAACCTGCTCTTAACTATGGATGGGGAAAACCCGATCCGAACCAACCTTGGCAGCTGCCGGTTGATCATCCCGATGTTATAGCTCTTAAAGCTGAAATGAAAAACGTGATGAAATATTGGCTGGATATGGGCTGTTCCGGTTTTAGGATAGACATGGCCGGCTCGTTAGTAAAAAACGACCCTGACCAAAGTATCAGGTTCTTTTGGCAGGATGTTCGAAAAATGCTCGATGCGCAATATCCGGACGCCTTCATAGTTTCAGAGTGGAGTAACCCTAAGGACGCTGTTAATGCAGGATTTCATGCCGACTTCATGCATTGGTTCGAAGGGTACGACGATTTGTTCAGCCGCAACAACAGCTTTTTCAGATCTTCAGGCGATGGTAATATTTCCCACTTCTTACATATTTATTTTCAACAATACGCCTTTACACAAGGCAAGGGATATATTTCATTGCCGGTAGGCAACCATGATATTCCCCGCATAAATAACAATGGTCGCGATAAGCGCGATCTGAAAATTATTCAGACATTTGCCTTTACCATGCCCAACGTGCCGTTTGTTTATTACGGCGACGAAATAGGCATGCGGCAGCTAGATAATAAAATTGCCAAGGAGGGCGCTTACGGACAACGTGCCGGCACACGCACTCCAATGCAATGGGATGATTCAAGGAATCTAGGTTTTTCAACGGCCCCGTTTGAACAAGTATACTTGCCTTATGATACAACGACTTCGGCTCCTACGGTCATGGCGCAACAAAACGATCCTGCATCACTTTTAAATTTCCTCAGGAAGTTGGTCACGCTGCATAAGTCCGAGCCTGCCCTGTCGAACTACGCCTCATTCATTCCGGTGTTTGCTCAAAAAGACAGGTATCCTTTCGTCTATTTAAGATTGCTCGGAGTCGAAAAAATATTGATCGTGCTTAACCCATCAAACAAACCAGAAGTCGCTGACATACAAGGTAAGATAAAGGGGTCTCGCACCTTGCTGCTGGGTGAAGCCCCAATCTGGAAAGAGAAAAATGGCAGGACACAAATTCAAGCTGAGGCAAAGTCATTTGCTATTATTAAAATAAAATGAATATTTTACAATTGGCTTTATGCCTTTAATCCGGCAATGTCATAACTCAGGCAAGATCCTCTCGACAATGGATTGGATTGTCCCATTCTGAACAAACATCGCAACATTATCGTCGTTCTGAGGATCAGAATGACGCGACTGCAGTATTTTAAAATGTTAATCCAAATTGGGGGCACCACTCAAAATACGATGTTGACGTAATTTTTTCATATCTAAAATAGAAAGGAAAAACTGACCAATGAAATCAATAAAATATTCAACGGCAGGGATAGCAGCTCTTCTTTTCATCCAGCTTATCCTCAATTTGCAAACTCAAGCCGGCCAGCCGGGACGAATGACTGAAGGTATGCCGCAGCTTGTACGGCATGGGAATGTTACCCAGCTGTATGTTGATGGAAAACCGTTTCTTATTGTCGGCGGGGAATTAAATAATTCAACCTCGTCAAGCCTTGAGTACATGAAGCCGCTCTGGCAACAAGTTGCCGACCTGAATTTCAACACCGTGCTGACTCCTCTTTCATGGGAGTTGATAGAACCCAAAGAAGGACAATTCGATTTCAGCCTTGTCGATGGTCTAATAAAAGAAGCCAGGCAAGATAACATGCATCTTGTTTTCTTATGGCTGGCCAGTTGGAAAAATGGCGTGTCGACCTACGTGCCCCTTTGGGCAAAAGAAAATTACAACAAATATCCACGGGCAAAGATTCAGAAGGATTCGACACTTGAAGTGTTGTCCACATTTTCGGAAAGCAATGTGGAAGCCGATTCCAAAGCTTTTTCGGCGCTGATGAAACACATCCG
This sequence comes from uncultured Chitinophagaceae bacterium, assembly GCA_964642725.1. Lineage (GTDB taxonomy): Bacteria > Bacteroidota > Ignavibacteria > UBA10030 > UBA8401 > JAGVPT01. The sequence goes on along the minus strand of CAZXQG010000076.1, from coordinate 1,390 downwards.
GGAATTCGATGGTGTCAACCATACAGTCCTGATGATCCAGGTTGAGAACGAAGTCGGTATACTCGGCGATTCGCGCGACCGTTCGGAAATTGCAAATGCCGCTTTTGCAGCACCGGTGCCAAAAGAGTTGATGGATTACCTTGTCAAAAACAAAGAAGAATTGGTCCCCGAGTTGAAAGACTTGTGGGGCAACAATGGTTTTCAAACCTCCGGCAGCTGGGAAAGGGTTTTTGGAAAAGGAGCACAATGCGATGAAGCATTTATGGCCTGGAATTATGCCCGCTATGTTAATACTGTAACCGCCGCCGGGAAAAAAGAATATCCTCTTCCAATATACGCCAATGCCTGGCTCGACCAGGAATGCTGCCCGACTCCCGGCCGGTACCCGAGCGGCGGGCCGTTAGCGCATGTCTTCGATATATGGCTTGCCGGCGCCCCTGCCGTTGACATTCTGGCCCCGGATCTTTACGTCCCCGAGTTCGAAGCACGCTGCAAAAAGTTCACTCAGCGCGGAAACCCGCTCTTTATACCGGAAATGCCCGGCGGCGATGACGGCGCCCGCAATGTGTTTATTGCGATTGGTTCACATAATGCCATAGGAGTTTCACCGTTCGGAATAGACAGGATACAAAATCCAAAAGAATCTTCAATCAGTAAATGTTATGGAATTATTAAGCAGCTATCTCCGCAAATCCTGAAAAAACAGGCTGAGGGAGAAATTGTCGGTTTTGTACTCGATGAAAAAAATCCTGCTGCAACGTACGAACTGGGCGGTTATCGCGTTGAAGTGTCGTTTGATGAATTATTTGGACAACGATCGAAGTCCGGTTATGGAATTATTATGACTGACGGACCAAATAAGTTTATCGGTGCGGGATGCGGATTCAGGGTACGTTTCTTTTCCAAAACAAAGAGTACAGAATTAGTCGGTATCGGCAGCGTTGACGAAGGCATATTCCGCGATGATGTTTGGGTTCCGGGACGGCGCCTGAATGGCGATGAAACCAGCGGAGGTGTGGCATGGAGATTTTCATCCTCGAAACTGACCATCGAAAAATGCACCGTATATAAATATGAATAACTGATGTAACGCAAAAACAATTTCCGTCAAATCATCCCTGTTCGCTCCGGAGGGACGATCGGCGCAAGAGCCTATAGAATAGTCATTGTTGGAGAATCCATGACAACCCAGCACTGTGCATTCACGTGGCCTCAGTGTCATGGATCCTCCAGAAGGTCTCTCCGAAGGAACCCCGTGGGTCGGCATTCTCCCGCCAATCACGAAGTTCGCGAAGCGATTCCTTTGGCAAAAGCAGCGGTCGAAGACTCGGCGAGGGTAGTGTTACAGTTTGAGAAATTTCACTCTCGTTCCCAAACTCGGTTTGGGAAC
>CAZXQG010000075.1:0-13232 GCA_964642725.1 uncultured Chitinophagaceae bacterium | reverse complement strand
TTTCCGCTTCAAGGAGCGCATCAGAGCATACGATGCTTAACATGCCACAAGGATGGACAATTCAAATCGCTGCCGACGGATTGTTTCTCCTGCCACGCGATGGACTTTAATAATGTCCAAAGCCCCAGCCATCTGACGGGCCAATTCTCGCACGATTGTATAACGTGTCATACGGTGAACATCTGGAAACCGTCGACCTTTAACCATTCGAACACAACATTTCCGCTACAGGGAGCGCATCAGAGCGTTCAGTGTTCAACGTGCCACAAGAACGGACAATTCAAATCGCTGCCGACGGATTGTTACACGTGCCATCAGAGCAATTACAACGGAGTACAATATCCGAATCATCTGCAAGGGATGTTCTCACACGATTGCACAACGTGCCACACCGTTCTTGTTTGGAGACCATCGACCTTTAATCATTCGAACACGGCTTTTCCTCTTCAAGGCGCACATCAGAGCCTTCAATGTTCCTCATGCCACAAGGAGGGACAATTCCATGGAGTGAGAACCGATTGCTTTGGCTGTCACCAAAATGATTTCAACAATGTTGCCGACCCGAATCATCTTGCCGGCGGGTTCGACCACAATTGTCTTTCATGCCACACTAACGTCGCATGGCAGCCGGCAACGTTCGACCACAACAAAACCATTTTCCCGTTGACCGGAGCCCATATACAGGTCGCTTGTACCAACTGCCATGTGAACAATCGTTTTGCAGGTACGCCGACCGATTGTTATTCATGCCATGTGCAAAATTTTAACGGAGTTCAGAATCCGAATCACCTGTTGGGATTGTTTCCCCATGATTGTACGCCATGCCATAGCGTCGTAACTTGGAATCCGTCAACCTTTAATCATTCGAACACTGTCTTTCCGTTGACCGGAGCCCATATACAGGTCGCTTGTACCAACTGCCATGTGAACAATCGTTTTGCAGGTACGCCGACCGATTGTTATTCATGCCATGTGCAAAATTTTAACGGAGTTCAGAATCCGAATCACCTGTTGGGATTGTTTCCCCATGATTGTACGCCATGCCATAGCGTCGTAACTTGGAATCCGTCAACCTTTAATCATTCGAACACTGTCTTTCCGTTGACCGGCGCACACCAGACAACCGACTGCATCTTCTGCCATAAGAACGGACAATTCCAAGGATTGAGCAGCGATTGCTTTAGCTGCCATCAAACTGATTTTACCAATGTTACCGACCCGAATCATGTTGCCGGAGGGTTCGACCACAATTGTATTTCGTGCCACACTACCGTCGCATGGCAGCCGGCGACATTCGACCACAGCAAGACCATATTTCCGCTGACCGGAGCCCATCTTCAGGTCACGTGTGCCAGTTGCCATGTGAACAACCGTTTCGCAGGTACGCCGACCGATTGTTATTCGTGTCACCTCCAAGACTATAGTGGAGCGACAAACCCGAATCATTCTTCAGCAAAATATCCGGTGACATGCGCATCGTGCCATTCGACGTCTGCCTGGCAGCCGGCGACGTTTGACCACACTACGTTCTTCCCAATCAGTGCAGGCAGCACGCACAGTCCCGGCCGCTGGACATTCTGCAGCGATTGTCATACAAACCAAGCGAATCCGGCCACCTTCGAATGCATCAACTGCCACGAACATTCGAAATCCGAAACCGATTCAAACCATCACGGCGTCTCTGGATATTCTTATTTGAGTACTGCATGTTACAAATGCCATCCTCAAGGAAGATAGGGCATGATTTCTTACATCGGCAGAAAAATTTGGTTTTCAGCAATTCTTTTCTTGGCGTGGCATTCCTCTTCCATGTCGCAGACTTCTCCGCATGGAAAGCTTGCAATCGAATGCACATCGTGTCATGGTACTTCTTCGTGGACTGAGTTGAAAGTGCCGCTGAATTTCGATCATGCTAAGACGGCTTTTCCTCTCAGCGGGCTGCACTCGACGACAAGCTGCAAACAGTGCCACAAAAAATTGAAATTTGCCGGAACACCGACCGATTGTTATACCTGTCACCAGGAAGATTTTCTGCAAATGAGGATGCCCGACCATCAGCGGGGGCAATTTTCTCACGATTGCACAACGTGCCACTCCTTCAATCAATGGAGGCCTTCAATCTTTGATCATCAGAAAACCAACTTTCAACTGACCGGGTCGCATATCGCTGTCGATTGTTACTCATGCCATCAGAACGCCCGGTTCGCGGGGACGCCGACGGATTGTTATTCGTGTCACCGGACGGATTTTGCTGCTACACAGAATCCTAACCATCAGATGTCGCAGTTTTCGCATGACTGCACAACCTGTCACACCTCGGTCAGTTGGACGCCCTCGACGTTCGACCACTCGAAAACAATTTTTCCATTATTGGGCGCACACCGTACACTGGACTGCATTTCATGTCATGCCGGGGGAAGATTTGCCGGGGCTCCGAGCACATGTTATGCCTGTCACCAAACCGAGTTCATGAACGCTCCAAGTCATGCGGCGTCGCAATATTCGCATGATTGTCTTACGTGCCATTCGATGGACAACTGGTCGCTTGCATCGTTTGACCACAACAAGACATCGTTTCCGCTTCAAGGCGCGCATCAGAGCCTCCAGTGCTCGGCGTGCCACAAGAACGGACAATTCCAAGCGCTGCCGACAGATTGTTTTTCATGCCACGTGACAGACTTCAACAACGTCCAGAGTCCCAACCATCAGCTGGAGCAATTCTCACACGATTGCACAACGTGTCATACCGTGAGCGCCTGGAAACCATCTACCTTTAATCATTCGAACACGACATTTCCTTTAGCGGGAGCCCATCTGACCACGGATTGCATCCTTTGCCACAAGAACGGACAATTCCAAGGGCTGCCGACGGATTGTTTCTCGTGTCACGTGACAGACTTCAACAACGTCCAGAGTCCCAACCATCAGCTGGGCCAATTCTCACACGACTGCACAACGTGTCATACCGTGAGCGCCTGGAAGCCATCTACCTTTAATCATTCGAACACGATTTTTCCTTTGACGGGAGCCCATTTGACGACGGATTGCCTGTTCTGTCACAAGAACGGTCAATTCAAAGGACTGAGCACAGATTGTTTTAGCTGCCATCAAACCGACTTCAACAACGTTGCCGATCCAAATCACGTGAGCGGCGGTTTCGACCACAATTGTGCAACGTGTCATACCACTGCGGCGTGGACACCGGCGACGTTCGATCATTCCAAAACGAACTTTGCGTTGACGGGGGCTCATATTCAGGCGACATGTATCAGCTGTCATATCAACAACCGTTTTGCGGGAACGCCGACTGACTGTTACTCTTGTCATTCAAAGGACTATAACAACGCGACCAACCCCAACCATTTATCGGCAAAATATCCTGTGATGTGCGCCTCATGTCATTCGACCAGCGTGTGGCAGCCGGCGACATTCGACCACACGCAGTTCTTTCCAATCGGTTCGGGAAGCGTACATAGTCCGGGCAGATGGACATTTTGCAGCGATTGTCATACGAACCAATCGAATCCGGCAACCTTTGAATGCATCAACTGCCACGAGCATTCGAAATCTGAAACCGATTCAAATCACCGGAGCGTAACCGGGTACTCATATTTGAGCACAGCCTGTTACAAGTGCCACCCTCAAGGAAGATAGGCAATGAGACTGCGGACAATTTGGATTTTTTTGTTATTATTGCTGCTCGGGAGAGGAGCGTTCGGCCAGTCATCTCCCCACGGGTCTCTTTCTCTCACCTGCACAGATTGTCATTCAACAACATCATGGATCGAAATACCGGAAACAATGAAATTCGATCATGCAAAAACGTCGTTTGCGTTGCAAGGGAAGCACAGGACAACGGAATGCAAACAGTGCCACATCACGCTCAGATTTTCGGAAACGCCGGTTGACTGCTTTTCATGCCACCGCCAGGACTACGACAGCGCACCATCGGTGAATCATCGATCTGCCGGGTTCAGCACCGACTGCGTAAAATGCCACCGGGATGACGCCCTATCGTGGGGTGATAGTTTCGACCACAATCTGACGGAGTTTCCAACGCGAGGCGCTCATGAGGCTGTCGATTGCTTGCGGTGTCACGTCAACAACCAGTATCGCGGAACTTCTACGCAGTGCGTTTCGTGTCATTTGAATGAGTACCGGACTGCGCAAGATCCAAATCATACCGCCGCCGGATTTTCCACAGACTGTGCTACATGTCATCGAGCCCTGACGTGGCAGCCGGCTGCATTCTTTCCGCACGGAGCGTTTTTTCCTATTGCGCGAGGCGATCGTCATTCCCCGGGTGTTTGGACGACATGCAGGGATTGCCATCTCGAGGGGGCAAACTATGTATCCTTTGAATGCATCGATTGCCATACGCACAATAAGTCGGCGACGGACAGCAGGCATGAAGGACGAAAGGGATACATATACCAGAGTTCCGCTTGTTATCGGTGCCATCCCCAAGGATAAATATGAAAAATACTCTATCAATCACTGTACTCGCCGCAATTGCAGTCATGTTCTTCTCTCCGCATCTGGAGGGCCAGACGTCGAAGGAGTTCTTTTTCCCCGTGTCGTACGTCTCTTCGTCTATCGTCTATATAAGCGCCGGTAGAGATGACAGCCTTTCGGTCGGCGATACGCTGGTGATGCATCATCGGAATTCAATAGTTGGCAGTGTCGTCGTGTTTGCGGTTTCGCGCCACTCAACTGCCTCCCGTTTGGCTGGGGGTAACGGACCGGTTCTCGTTGGAGATACAGCGTCTATCATAAAAACATTCGTAAATCCTCCCGCCGCGCCGACGGACACGAGTTCCGGTGCACCGCAGATGATTCGCCGGTCGCCTCGGTTGGAAGAAGAGAACCGCCGTGCGAATCGGGAACCCGATGAGAACATCGTCAGTGGAAGGGTCGCAATTCAATATTCGGGAGTCATAGCAGAAGACTCCCGATACAATCTCAGCCAGCCGTCGGCCTTGACACGGATTGAAGTCGCCCGCCTTTTCGGCACAAGCATGAGATTTTCAATGTATGGAAGGACGTATTATGACCTTTCGCTGAATAACAATCAATTCGGGGACAACGCCCCGTTGCAAGAGAGGATGTACGAGTTCGAGATCTCTGACGAAGAGCCGGGTGAAGTGTATGGTTATTCTTTAGGAAGAATCACGTCGAGGTTTGTCGGCGGCTTGGGGACATTCGATGGCGGCCAGGTCTATTATAGATCAGGGAATTGGACCTCCGGCGCTCTCTTCGGTGCGCAGGTCGGCGACCGCACCATGTCTATTGATGGGGACGATCACCGCGGCGCGCTGTTCCTCAACTATCGGTCCAGCGCGGATTTTCTTCACCAGTACGACGGGACGGTCGCGTATGCCCGCGAACTGTACGAAGGGAATCTCGACCGCGAATTCTTCTATTTCCAAAATCTCGCAACGATCGGGACGGAGTGGAACGTTTATCAAAGCGCGGAAGTTGAGACACAGCAGATCAACAACGGTGTCCGAAAAACATCGCCGCGGCTGTCAAACACATTTCTCTCAGTCAATTATTATCCGCTCACATGGTTCTCGGCAAATATCGGATACGACGCGAGCTCCAACATCTATCTCTTCGAGTCCATGAAAACAATCCCGGACACACTAATCGACCGGAACTATTTGCAAGGGTACCGTCTCGATGCAACGTTTCGCCTTCCCTATTCGATTTCCATTTCCGCCAACGGAACCTTCCGGACGAAGAAAGACGATCCGCGCGACGCGAGGACGCTCGGCGGGATTGTGCGGATGAGTGCAATTGCCGGGAGCGAGTACAATGCGGGAGTGCGATACATGAATATCAGGGGAGTATACAGCAACGGCGATAATATCACGGTGGACCTTGACAGGACATTCTTCTATGCTCTTTCCGTGGCGGCACGTTTCGATTATTACCGGTATACTCTCCTCACTGTGAATCAAACGTATACCACGTATACCGCCACCGCAAACATCAACTACCGCATCACCCGCACGGTTTACTCGGCGCTGAATTTAGATCGTGTCTGGGATCCCACACTCAACAGCTATCGCCTCTATCTCGAGGCTGGAGTTCGATTCTAAACCATGACTGACTCGCTTATCACGCTCTTGATCACTGCTCTTCTCTTTCTTGTAACGGTTGTACCATATTTCCGGTATGTCCGAAGGAAGGAAAGAAATGCAAAGAAAAAACTGGAAAACATGCAGATCGCCGGGCTGGTTGAAGCATCGACAATTCACCCTCATATCGATGTGCTTGCCTGCATCGGATGCGGTGCGTGCGTCCGAGTGTGTCCCGAAGGCGATGTGCTGGCGGTGATTGATGGCAAAGCGGCTCTGGTCCACGGTGCGAAGTGCGTTGGGCACGGGCTATGCGCCGAAGCCTGCCCGGTCAACGGTATCACGCTTCTCATGGCGAAACCCGGCCGCAGCGCAGATTTGCCGTCCCTCTCCGAAAATTATGAGACATCAGTTCCCGGTGTCTTCATCGCCGGCGAACTTGGAGGCGTCGGACTGATCAAAAATGCCATCGCTCAAGGCGTCCGCGCTGCAGAGTATATCGCTGCGCAGCGGCGAAGACACTCTGCACAATTCGACATAGCAATTGTCGGGGCAGGGCCCGCGGGGATCGCGACAGGCCTGGCCGCCAAGAAAAACGGTTTAACATATATAGTTCTTGAACAAGGAGACATTGGCGGAACAATTCTTCAGTATCCGCGGTCAAAAATTGTCATGACATCCGGCGTCGAGCTTCCCTTGTGGGGAAATTTCAATATGCGTGGTGCCACGAAAGAGGAGTTGCTCGAGGTTTGGACAGAAATTATCGAGAAGACAAAGCTCGAAGTCCATCTCAATGAAAAAGTACTTGGCATTGAAAAGTTGGATGGACATTTCTCCGTCGGATCGGCGCGGGGGAATTATTCTGCCGGCTCGGTCGTCCTCGCTCTCGGACGGCGCGGAACTCCGCGGAAGCTGGGGGTCCCGGGGGAGAACCTGTCCAAAGTTATGTATCGGTTAATTGATACTCAGATGTACCAGAATTGCGATGTGCTTGTCGTCGGCGGAGGAGATTCTGCCGTTGAAGCGGCGGTTGGGTTGGCTTCCCAGTCTACGAATCGGGTGACCATTTCATACAGGAAGGGAGAGTTTTCAAGAATAAAAGAAAGGAACAGGCAGCATCTCGACGAATTCATCGGCCGCAAAAAAGTGAAAGTTGTTTTCAATTCTGAAGTCCAAGAGATTCTGGAAGATTCTTTGATTCTAAATACGCAGCGCGGGCCGGAAAAGATCAAAAACGATTATGTGTTAATTTTTGCCGGGGGAGAAATGCCGTTCGATTTTCTCAAAGCGATAGGCATCCAATTCGCAACTCAGGTTGTCGACTAGAATCAAGTTCTTCCCGGAGTATTTTTTTGAGGCTGTCGGACACCTTGTCAACTTACCGTGCCGAATATTTCAGCCTGTCGCGATTTCCGGGATAAGGTGTCCGACAGATCTGCGAACGCTGTCTCCATCCCGCCCTTTCTTGACATTAAAGAAATTAATTTCTAAACTTTTATGGGAATGTCCGATAACGGCCATTCATTTAGTTCTTCACTCCTATCCACCGATCTCTAGAGAAAATCCAATGCGTCCTGCAACGATCGCTTTCTTCTTTCTCGTCCCTTTCGTGTTTGTACATCCTTCGAATGCCCAAAGCCCGGACGCCGTGGTTGTCGTTCGCCAATCTACACTGAACGGTTTCCTCGACGCTGTCGGTCCGGTAAGTGGAAAAGCGCCGTACGCGGTTTTGGGAGTTAAAGGCGAATACACGTGGACCGTGAAGAACGCAAGGATTCAACTCAAGCCGAACGCTGCAGATTTTGCGGCCGATGCGAGCGTGAAAGTGGGACCGTTTGAGTACGGGTCGGTGGCCAGCGGTGATGTTGAAATTAAATATCACCAGGAAACGAACAGAATATCTGTTAAAGTTCTGAAAGCATCATTTGAAGTGTACACAAAGTTTTTTGGCAAGAAGATCCACCTTGGCGACGTCGATATTTCAAGATTCTACCGGCCGGAGTTTGAGTTTGCCGGCCCGCAGCCGGTCCAGCCGAGCGTGCTCGTTTCGCTCCCCGGCGACCAATCGAAAACAGTCTATATTACTCCTTTCAATCAGAATTTGAGAGTGGAACAGGATCAGATTGTCGTTACTTCAAATCTCAAATTTTCTGATCAACCCCCTTCGAAGTAATCGCGTGTGTATGCGAAGGCTGGCTTTTCCACACGGAATTCTGGCCGTGGGCTGCTGCAAGATACGTTACGAACGCTGCCATCTCAAAAGCCCTGAGTAATGTCACCCCGAGTCCCGCTTTACAGCGGGATGGGCTCCGCAAAGTGTCTACAACATCAGAGCTTTGCAGATAGACGATGACATTGCACAGAGATTTCGATATGTCCATTCAGATTAAGACCCGACCCGGAATTAAAGTTGATGGAGAAAAAAAGTATATTGTAAAAAAGGGATAAGATCTTTTTCAATTGAAGATTCGATCCTGCCCTTATCGCTACAGGTCACGACGACCGGCAAACACTATCCAGAGAACCCGCCGTGAAATCAAAAACATCTCGTTTTTTTTTCATTGTCACACTGCTCGTTTGCGGTCATCGGTTAGTCGATGCGCAATATCTTGGGAATGTGACGGGGGTTCAGGTCGCCGGGAATGCACTTGTCCTTGCAGTGGGTCCGGACACCGTCGTGTTCAAGCCATGTACGGACAATATCCTGATGGTCAATTATCGTCCGAACGGGATAGAAGACCCGGACACACTTGTTGTTGCGAACACATCATGGCCGTCGACGGGGGCAGTTGTTGACACAACGGGAGATCCGTTGCGCATCACAGCTGCAAATTACAGAGTCGAGATAGGCCGAAGCCCGCTCCGGTTTCACCTATACAGGAACGGGAACCAAGGGGCGCAGCTCCTGTGTGAAGAGCCTGCAGCCGGAGGCATTCAAGCGGGGGGCATTGCGCTGTCAACCTCGGGCGGAAATTTCTATGGCGTGCAGAATCGATCGCAGGGGTTATTGACGAACTCCAGCGGCGGCACAATCACTTCGGGGTCTCAAGGTCAAGCCGGAGGGCCGTTTGCCTGGACGACGGCAGGATGGGGCTTCCTCGCGGACGTTGACGGCGGATCAATTTCCATTAAGGCAACATCGTTTGCTTTTTCCCGCCCCTTGTCTCCAGGAAAAAGAGACCTCGAGTTCTATCTCATTGCGGGCAACCCGAAAGATATCATCAAGGGACTTTACCAGGTCAGCGGGTTTCCCCCGCTTTTTCCAAAGTTCACATACGGTTTTATGAACACGGAGTGGGGAATCGATCAAGCAGAATTGTACAGCGACATCCAAACGTACCGAAAAAAAATGATTCCTATCGACGCATATATTCTTGATTTTGATTGGATGGATTGGGGAAGCGACAACTACGGCGAATTTCGGTGGGGGCCAAAATTCCCCGACGGCCAGTCGGGGGCAATCGTCGACACGTTGAAACAATACAACATGAACCTCATGGGTATCCGCAAACCGCGCGTGCATGTTTCCACCGTCGAGGGACAATACGCAGTCGCGAACGGATTCTTTATCGATTATGTCACCGACTATTTCAGCGGCAAACAAGTCGGCCGCCTCGATTTTTTCAATCCCCCCGTACGGAAATGGTACTGGGACTGTTTCGCTGTCGCCGGCAACTCTTATGCGAAAGGAATTACGGGTTACTGGAATGATGAAGCGGACGAGTATGGCGGCAACCTGATGTTCATGCAGATGCAGCGTGCGGAGTACGAGGGACAGCGGGCATTCAACAATAAACGAGTCTGGTCGATTAACAGGAATTTCTACACCGGCGCCCAGCGGTATGCGTACGGATTATGGTCGGGAGATATTCAGACGGGATTTCCGGCGATGGCCGACCAGAGGCTGTTCATGCTTTCGAGCATCGTGCTCGGCGTTTCATGGTGGGGGATGGATATCGGAGGGTTTCAAAATCCTCCAAGCCCCGAAAACTATTATCGGTGGATACAGTTCGGCGCGTTCGTTCCGGTTTTTCGCGTGCACGGTTCATATAATCAGGAACGGGAACCGTGGTATTTTGGGGCGGAAGCCGAGTCGATCGCAACGAAATATATTCGTCTTCGCTACCGGCTGATGCCGTACATCTATGCCGCGGCATGGGAGAATCATGAAACAGGGCTCTCGATTACACGGCCTCTCGTTTTCGAATATCCGAATGATCCGGCGGTTGCGAACGTCAGTTGGGAGTGGATGTTTGGAGGCAGTCTGCTTGTTTCGCCTGTCGTTCAATCGGCGGCAACGCAGCAATCGATCTACCTGCCGGAAGGAACATGGTACGACTTCAACTCCGGGAAATTGTACGCCGGATCGTCGTACTTCAACATCTCGGTGACAAGCGTTGACATACCGGTATTTGTGAAAGGGGGATCCATTATTCCCGAATCCCTGCCGGCACAGTACGTGGACGACCCCGCGGCGCAAAGTTCGGTTGTGCTAAGCAGTTATCCGGGGGGAAGCGGCGCGTGTGTCGTTTACGACGATGACGGAAAAACCTACGACTATGAAAATGGAATTTATCGAACGACATCCGTCTCGCACGATAGGAATGATCAACGGGCAATTATTTCAATTGCCGCATCCGCGGGTTCCTATGAGACCCCGAAGCGCGACTGGCTCGCCGAACTAAATTGGGTTTCTTTTCTTCCGGACAGCGTCGTTGTAGACGGCAAACCCCTCATGGGCCGGTCGGTGGATTCGATGACGGCGTACTCGATCACCGGATGGGGATTTGACAATGGTTCACAGCGCGTTCTCGCGAGATTTCCGGACGATAAATCCTCACATACGCTGATTGTCTATTTCAGTTCCACGCCATCGAAGGTCCCTTCGCACGGAGGGATGGCACCGCTGGAATTCAGGCTGGAGCAGAACTATCCGAATCCGTTCAATCCATCAACCACATTTAAGTTCTCCCTGGCGAAAGCGGGGAGGACTTCGCTCAAGATTTATGATGCAATCGGCCGTCAAGTGGCAGAGGTTTTTAATGGCTATGCGGACGCGGGCAAATGGCTATCGGTGAATTTTGATGGATCGGGGCTCGCGACCGGAACCTATCTGGCCCGGCTTGAGTCGGGTGCGAATACAGCAATGAGAAAGATTGTGCTGGTGAAGTAAAGTCGTTTGCTCTCCCGCAATAAAATCATTCCCAAATAAAAAAGTGTGTTGATATTACCTTGCGACTTGATTATTTTAAAACAATGGTCTGCATAAGACCAGCACAACGGTATAGATGAGAGACTATAGAATTTCACATACAATTCAGAAGGGGCGCACACATGGGTAAGGCAGGTGGATTTCTTGAATATCCGCGGGTTAATCCGACGTATCGTCCCGTCGTAGACCGCATACAAGACTATCACGAATTCGTCAATCTCCTCTCCGAGGAGGAAATAAGAAAGCAGGGAGCCCGATGTATGAGCTGCGGTGTTCCCTTTTGTCACTGGTTGGGTTGTCCGCTTCATAACGATATACCGAATTGGAATGACCTGGTGTATCGCGGCCAATGGCAGGATGCATACCAACAGCTTGAATGGACAAATAGTTTTCCGGAGATAACAGCAAGGGTCTGCCCTGCGATGTGCGAAGCGTCCTGCACTCTTTCACTTAACATCAGCCCCGTGACGATTCGGCAGATCGAGTTGTTTGTCGCCGAGCGGGCGTTCGAAAATGGCTGGGTTGTTCCTTCCCCTCCGGCTGTTGAAACGAACAAACGCGTCGCCGTCGTCGGATCCGGACCGGCGGGGCTGGCTGCGGCTCAGAAATTGCGCCGCCTCGGAGACTCCGTAACGGTGTTTGAGAAGGCGGACAAAGTAGGGGGGATTCTTCGGTACGGCATTCCTGATTTTAAATTAGAAAAGTGGGTCCTCGACAGACGGTTGAAACAGATGAGGATGGAAGGGATTCGCTTTGAAACGAATGTGAACGTTGGAGAAGATATTTCTGCAAAGGAACTGAAAGAATCTTTCGACGCAATTATGCTCACGCCGGGAGCCGGCCAGCCGCGCGGTCTGCCAGTTCCTGGCAGCGAGCTTGAAGGAATTCATCAGGCGATGGACTATCTCACGCAATCGAACATGTATGTGGCCGGAAACAAGAACCACGATGAAATCATATGGGCTGGAAACAAAAACGTCGTGGTGATTGGCGGCGGCGATACCGGCAACGATTGTGTCGGCACTGCAATCCGGCAAGGGGCAAAAGAAGTATACCAGTTTGAAATTCTCCCCAAACCCCTCGAATGGGATAAACCCTTTAACCCGGACTGGCCCGACTGGCCGAAAATTCTTCGGAGTTCTTCTTCTCACGAGGAGGGCTGTCATCGAGATTGGTCGGTTGTGACGAAGAAGTTTTTGGGAAACGGGTCGAAACTCGAAAAAGGGGAATTTGTCCGTGTTGAATGGACCAAAGATGCGAACGGGAACAATCAGAAAATGATGGAAATACCCGGCTCCGACTTTACAGTTAACGCCGACCTCGTGTTTTTAGCGATGGGCTTTCTTCACGTTGAACACGGAAAGCTTACGCACGACCTGGAGGTTGCGCTGGATGAAAGAGGGAACATCAAGACCAATGGAAAGTATTCTACGTCCGTTCAAGGAATTTTTGTCGCAGGAGATGCGATGACAGGGGCGAGCCTTGTCGCACGGGCCATGAGTCATGGCCGCGAAGCCGCCGAAGCATGTCACACGTTTATGGCGCAGGTGAATTGATATTCATTGCGTCGGTCAAGTGGTGCCATGACTTTTTCAATAAGGTGCTTACCTAACGGCATCAGTCATGGCATCACTGTTTTAATAGACAGCTTACTCCATCGCTTTCCTTTTGCATTTTCTGGTGGGTTTGATTATCTTAAATCTAAAGTGGCGGGGTAGCTCAGTCCCCAAGGGACTTCGCTGAAGAGATCGTCTAAATTTAATGCGGCGGGGTAGCTCAGCTGGTTAGAGCGTCGGAATCATAATCCGTAGGTCGTGGGTTCGAATCCCTCCCCCGCTACACAAAAAAGTTTAAGTAATCCATCTTCTTTTTGAAGTGGGTTGAGGAGGAGCCCCGCCGTCTGGCGGGGTAGACTACGCGACGACGAAATCCGCCGC
>CAZXQG010000074.1:0-13242 GCA_964642725.1 uncultured Chitinophagaceae bacterium | reverse complement strand
CGGACTTGAATACCGATTGTCCGTCGGACCGTGGTTATGGATTGCGAGGGCAATGTCAGTCTGCTTCACCATGCGCTCGACGAATTTCAGTAGAGGTTCATCCGGAGCTCCCACCAGGAACGAGAGCCCTGCGGCTTTCGCATACCGGAAGGCATTGTTGACTTCATCCTCGTTGGTCATGTAGACCACCCCGCACGACGAGAGCTCGATGCCTTCCGCTTTCAACTTGTCGACTGTGCCCCGAATTTCCTCGTCGCTGCTCTTCAAAGGCATGTGTACATCCTTAAGAGCGAGCTTCTTGATCCCGAGCCTTTTTGTCATTGCGATAGCCTGGTCAAGCGGAAATGCGCGGAAAGTGTACGAAGCAATTCCGAGGGTGAATGCGGGCGGAGAAGAATGGCTGTCTCCGACATTCTTCCCGCGAGGTAATGCTGCATCCTGGAGAAATCCGGCCAGTGCGCCGGCGCCGGCGAGCGCTAAGAATTCGCGTCGTGATTCTTTCGCCATGTCAGAATCTCAGATTATGAATTAATCGTTTATTGCAGAATCCGGATCTTCACATTGCGGAAGAACACCTGATTCCCGTGATCTTGAAGCAGGATGTGCCCCTTCTCGGCGACGCCGAAATCCGGCATATCCTTGAATTTGCTTTCCGCTTTATGAGCCAAGAATTCCTTTCCACCGCGCTCATAATCGAGAACCTTTACCCCATTGAGCCAATGCTCCACATGCATTCCCTTGACCACGATTCGTGCGGTGTTCCAGGCGCCTATGGGGTTGGGATGTTTATCGTTGGCGGGGAAGAGGTCGTACAATGACGCGAGTGTCCGATTGCCGTTGATACCGAGTTTTGCGTCCGGATGCCTGGCATCATCGAGGAGCTGGTATTCGAGGCCGATAGCGGAACCAGGGCTCTTCTTCTGTCTTTCGGTAACGAAGTACTTGATTCCGCTATTGGCGCCTTCGGTGAGTTTGAAATCAACAATCAATTCAAAACTGCTGTATTCATCCACAGTCACGATATCGCCGCCGTTCGCTGCCTCGCCTCCTCCTGAGGCCTCGACAATCAGCATGCCCTCGCGCACCGTCCACCCTTTCTCAGGAAACGTATCGCGATATGCACCACGCCAGCCATTGGTGGATTTTCCGTCAAACAAAAGCTTCCATCCTTCTTTCAGTTCCTTTTCGGTGAGCGTATTCGGAGCATTGACCTCGTGTGCCGCTTGTTGACCCAAAGAGAGAAATGTGAGGAAGAGGAACATGGCAGACACTTTTACTAAGGACCTGATGACACGCATATGTGTTTCTCCTCGGAACGGTGGGTGGAATGGTGGGGCGAATTGAAACAGTCAGCCTGCCAGTGGACAGACTCCGCGAATCGTAAATTGCTTTTCCGATTCTATTCTCCCTGTCAATGTACAATTCAACGATAACTGGAGCAACTGATCGTCAAATCCGGCAGCCGTCCAAATTAAAAAATCTGGTCACAGCTTTTCCGTTCATTTCGACGCGAGTTCCCAAAATGTGATCACTCCAAGGCGTTGATTGGCAGTCATAATGGCGTTAATATCAATTGCTCTTTTTCCCTTTTCGACAATGGCTGCTGCAAGCAAGAATAATCGTCCGGCCATTGTAGAAACACAAAGACCTCCATCATTTTGCTAATCCAGAGGTCCAGTTTCCTCACAACTATTCCTGCACTGCCCGGAATTTTGGTGGTTAATTGGCAAGAATGTAGGCGTAATCGAAAAGAGAATCAAGAGCCTCAACCCAATACACAGCTACCATCTAAACAAAGGAAATCCACTAAACGAGCTCCACCCCGAGCCGGACCCTGACATTTCTATTAAGCAATAACACTCGGCTTCCTCATAGTGTTTCGATCCAATCAGGGTCTTGACCGTTGACAATTGAGCCTCTCAGCTTTATCTTCCATTATTAATCACGATTTATCCACTGAGGCTAGTGGTTGCTCTGTGTGCCCAAAATCGATGCAGTGCGACCAGAAATTTTTGGATCATTCTTTTATCTGGCTTTGAGCACTAATCAATCTGCTGCCAAGATCAATTGCGTTCTTTAACCGTATTGATCCTGAGATGTCAGATCTGGTGTCATAATAAAAATACCCCAAGTTTCTCGGACGTTGCATCTTTCACAATTTATGTCTCACCGATTTCTTCCGCCGCGAGCGCTAACCACTCAGCGATCTTTTCGAGTGAACGCAATCTACTCTTCCCATCTTTTCACAATCGTCATATTCTGATGGTTGCAGATGGTTTGCCCTTCCGGTGTAAAGAGAAAATCCAATCTGTTTTTATAGAACTCGGTAATACGGCCGCGGACCATCTTAAGCGTGCTGTTCATAAATCCGTTCTGCTCCGTGAATCCGTCACCCAGCACCGCAATCGCCGACGGCAGCCATCGCGGCGGAAACATGCCGGCATAAGTTCCCCCCTCGCGATACGCATCTATTTCTGAATCAAGCATTCGCAAGACCGCCTCCTGTCCTTCCGGCGTACGGCAAGAAAAGCTTTTCTCTTTCAACCATTGCAGCGTGAGTTCACGATTGGGAACAAGCAGCGCAACGGTGTAAGGGGATTGATTGTTGTACAGCATGATTTGCTCGATAAAGCGCGAGTGCCCCGTAATAGTTTCTTCGATGCCTTCGGGGCTGTATTTTTCGCCGTCGTTCGCGATGAGCAGGCTTTTATTTCTTCCCAGGACAAACAAGAAACCGTCTTCGTCCGTATATCCGAGGTCGCCGGTGTAGAGCCATCCGTTCCGGATTGTCTCTTGTGTTGCTTTTTCGTTTTTCCAGTACCCGGCCATAACATTTTCCCCTTTGACAACAATTTCCCCATGCTGCCCCGTTGTGAGCGCATTTCCTTTATCATCGCAGATTTTTACTTCAAGATTTGGGACGATGGTTCCCGACGACCCGAGTTTATGTTTCCGAGGAACGTTCGCTGAAATAACCGGAGAGGACTCGGAAAGTCCGTAGCCCTGGTACATCGGTATTCCGATGGCGTAGAAAAATCGCTGCAGCTCGATGTCGAGCAGCGCTCCGCCTCCGATAAAGAACTCAAGCCTTCCCCCGAAATTCTCGCGTATTTTCTCAAAAAGGATCTTATCGAAGAGTATCATCAGCGGCTTCTTCAGGTTGCGAAGACCTTTTCCCCGGTTCCAGCCGTCTCTATTGTAGTCGTACGCAAGTTCGAGGGCCTTCTTAAAAAGGTTCTCAATGATCGGCCCTTTTTGTTTGATGCCGTTCTCGATATTCTTTCGAAAATTCTTTGCAAGCGTCGGCACGCTTAAAAGGAAGGTCGGCCTCGATTCTTTAATGTTGACTGGAATATTCTTCAGGGTTTCCATCGGCGTCTTGCCAACCTGCACGGACGCCATGCTCGCCCCGTTTTTCATCAATGTATAAATGCCGGCCGTATGGGCGAAACAATGGTCCCACGGCAAAATTAGAAGGGAACACCACCGTTCCGGCATTTGTAAAAGCGCAGATGCCTGTTCAACGTTAGCAGTGTAATTCCGATGTGTTAGAACCACTCCTTTCGGGTCGGCGGTCGTACCGGAAGTGTAGCAGATATTTGCCGGGTCGTTTTCATGTACTGATTGCCATGACTGACGGAAAGAAGCAGAATTTTCTCTCAGATATTTTTTTCCCGTTTCGTACAATTGTTGCAGCGGTATTTCATCCTCGCGATGCGTTTCTGCAGAATCGAGCAGGATAATTTTTTCAAGGTCGGGAAGGTCTTCTTTAAGCCGTTGGACTTTTGGAGCCTGGGTCCCGGAAACGATCGCCATTCGGCAGCCGGAATGCGCGAGCCGGAATTTCAATTCCGATTGCTCGTTCAGTTTCACAGACAGCGGCACGTTAATGGCTCCGGCATAGAGAATTCCAAGTTCACCGATCACCCAGTCATTGCGTCCTTCCGCGATTAACGCGACCCGATCTCCTTTCTGAATCCCGATGGCCAGCAATCCTGCGGCGAATTGATACACCATGTCGCGGCAGACTCGGTATGTTGTTCCTTCGTATGTATTGTTGCGCTTTTCCCATAGGAGAATGTTATTGCCGTATTGCTCAACGCTTGTTTCAAGCAATTGAGGAAGTGTTCTTTGGGTCATCGACGGTACCTCGGGGATGTTTATTATTTTATTGCAGCAATGCGGTTTATACGTGAAGAAGAACTTGTGATGTTAGTCAAAAAAATATTGGGATGTTTATTCCGTTGTAGAGTAGACGGAGGTTTATTTCAAGAGTGCTGTAGATAAATCACCGGCGGTAAGAGAAGATTGAAAACACTTTTTTGCATCCCGGCAGATACATCGAAGGCGCTGCGAGAATTACCCGGCCTCGCGAGGAATTCGCCCGGCCTTCTAGCTCGTTTCCGAGGCAAAATGTTGCACCTCTTCGATCCCCGCTTGAAGCCGTAGATTTTCTCCCTTCCACAACAAAGCCGCTGCAACCAGTCAGCTTTATCGTAAAGTGCTGTGAAAAAAAACGCCTCTTCAAGCGGTCAACACGGTCAAGCTCGATTAAAAAAGCGAGGCTCGCTATGGAAAGATATCTTTTCTCGGGCGTAATGCCGCAAAGTTGGCATTCGCCCGTAGAAAAAATCTTCCATGCATCATGTACACGTCAACAACAACGCAAGGCTCTGATGTAAACGCCTGTTTCAGTTACCAGGACCGTCGACCGCCGCCACCACCGCCTTTGTTCCCTCCGTAACCTCCGCTCTTCTTTCCGCCAAAACCGCCGCCGCGTTCTTCCCGGGGACGGGCTTCATTGACAGTCAACGCCCTCCCTTTCAATTCTTTGCCGTTCAAACCGGCAATAGCAGCCTCTGCTTCAGTTTTTGCCGGCATCTCGACAAACCCAAAGCCCTTCGGCTCGCGGGTAAATTTGTCCATGATGATATTCACCGTTGCTACTTGTCCAAACGCTTGAAACGCCTGCCGCACATCATCCTCGCTGGCATCACGAGACAGATTACCTACAAATATATTCACGGTGTTCTCCTTTATGTTGGTTTATTGGTTTGCAGCACCTGAATTTCATCTCGCGTAGCCTGAAGAAACTCTAGGTTCGGTTGTTCCGAATTCGTTGTACGTTGTCGCTCGTTAAAACACGCTGACTTTGACATACTTGCCGGGATTTTCGCGCAAGTCTTTCACCAGTAAGTTCAAGTTTGATGCAAGGCTGTCGATGTCGTTGTATAATTTTTCTTCCTGCACCAGCTTTCCAATCGTGCCCTGTCCTTTTTCAATTTTATTGAGGACAACATCGAGCGATTGCGTTGTTGATTTGAGATTCTCAGACGCTTGCTGAAGATTGTATGTCACAGACCGAATCGCCGCCATACTGGTATCAAGATTCGACCGCTGAGCCATGGCGATAGTGTCCAAATTCAGGGCGAAGCGGGACAAGTTCGTTGAGAATATGCCAAAATTTCCTATAGCAAAATCTAGACGCTGTCCTTCGTCATGAATAATATGTTCAAGCTCGGCGGAAGAATGGTTTACGTCCGCCAGGATATTTTGTATGTTGCCGCGTGTTTTCTCATCAAATGTTGTGTTCACCCGTTCAAGAATTCCAAGCACGTTCGATGAAATTGGGGCGAGTGTGGAGGTTAATTCAGTCAGGTCGGCTTCGTATGAACCGGTGAGCGTATCGCCGTTATGGAGCATTGTGGATTCGGTGCCGGGCGTAATTGCTATTAACTTCCCCCCCATCAAGCTGGAGCTTTTGATATAGGCTTTTGAATCAACGGGAAACTGCACTTTGTTCTGTACCTGTACTTTCACGGCAATAGCATTGCCCACAAGTTTCATGTCTTCAACTTTGCCCACGGCAAGGCCGGCGACGGTTATCGGATTGCCCTCCTGCAAACCGTTCACGTTGTTATAAAAAATTATAAGAGTGTATTCACGTTTCTGGAAATCGACGCCGCGAAGATAAATCACTCCCCCGACAAAGACAATCACCGCAGCAAAAATAGCCATTCCAAGTTTTATTTCATTGCTGAGTTTCATGAACGATGTCCCTCTGCCATTGGCAAAGAACTGTTAATGTATTTCCGAACTTCTTCATTCTTGCTGTTTTGAATTTCGTCGCGAGTTCCGGTCATCAGCGCTGCACCATTCTCGAGGACGGTGAAACGGTCGCCGACGATAAACGCACTGTGAATGTCGTGCGTTACGACGATCGACGTTATCCCGAGTTGCGTCCTCATTTCTTTGATGAGAAGGTTGATTCCATCGGCCGTTTCCATGTCGAGGCCGGTCGTCGGTTCATCATAGAGCACGTAGCGCGGGGTCAGGGCAATCGCGCGCGCCAACCCGACACGTTTCTTCATGCCTCCGCTGAGTGACGATGGCATGATATGTTCCGCGTTATCGAGTCCGACAACGTGTAACGCATATTGAAGGCCCTCGGTAATTTCTCTTTCGGTCCAGCCGGTATGGCGGCGAAGAGAGAGCGCGATGTTCTCGCCGACGGTCATTGAATCGAACAGCGCTGCGCCTTGAAATAAGAACCCGAATTTGAACCTGAGCGCGCGCAGCTCTTTATAGTTCATCGTCCCGACATCCTTGCCGTCGACTTCAATCGAACCGGAATCCGGCTTTACCAAACCGATAATCATTTTCAACAACACGCTTTTTCCTCCCCCGCTGCGCCCGAGCACGACGGTGGTTTCCTTGTTCGGCACATCGAACGAAACGCCGCGAAGCACTTGCTTGTCGCCAAATTTTTTCCACACATTACGGATACGGATCATCCGGCCGAAGTTCAGGGTTAGGTTGAAATCAAGGCTGCGAGTGCCTCAGCCGTTTGGTTCGCGTAAAACGCTGCTTCGTCATACTTCACGGCAGGCTCCGTCGTTCTCTTCACAACAGCACCGACGCAAGAATAAAATCCATCACCACAACGGCCAGGCACGTCAGCACGACGGTACTCATCGTTGCTTTGCCGACACCTTCCGAACCTCCTTCAACATAGTAGCCTTGATAGCAAGCGACCGAGGTAATGGTGAAACCGAAAAAATTCGCCTTAATGATGCCGAACACTGCATCCCAGGTTTCAAACGAGCTTTTCATTCCCTTGATGAATGCTTCCGCCGGAATGTTTGCGACGGCGACCGAGCCGATTAACCCGCCGAGGATTGCAACGAGGTCGCCGAAGATGATGAGAACGGGAAACATCAGCATGCCGGCCATAACGCGCGGGGTTATGAGATAGGAAATTGAATCGAACGCAAGGGCTTCAAGCGCGTCGATTTGTTCCGTGACGCGCATTGTGCCAAGCTCGGCAGTAATTGTCGCGCCGATTTTTCCGGCAAGTACAAGCGCCGTCATGAGAGGCGTTAATTCAAGGAGAACAGATTTCACGACGAGGCTTCCGACAACCGCACGGGGAATCCAATCATACAATTGATAAGCAGATTGCACGGCAGTGACCATTCCGACAAACGCACTGACGAATACGACGATCGGAATGGAGTTGTTCCCGATGGCCACCATCTGCTGGTAAATATTTCTGGAATATTCCTTTGCGTTATGAATATTTCGAAGCGTCCACCACATCAAAGAGCAGTACCGGCCGAGATGGCCGAAAAAATTGCTGCTTCGTTCCCCTATGGTCGCAAAGAAAGAAAAGCGGCGGTCTTGAACAATTCCGGTATATGTTTCCGCCATGCGCGGGGCTATCGAAAATGACACTGTGTGGGTGGAAGGTCTCTGATGCTGCGGTTAATATTAAAAAATGCGCTGTGAAAATCAAGACGGCGAAGCGGCGGTTGTGTCGAACAACCACCGCTTCGTTTCATCCCGATGCTGAATTAAGCCTCTTCCTGAAAAGTGTAGGAACTGACTCGGATATCGAACGTTTGTCCCGGCTTATAGTTGTGCTCGTGCGGACCGGGAAGGGGCCGGACGACTTCAACTGTTGCCCAGCATCCCATCACATTCTGAATGCGGGCTTCGTACAGGGGTGTGCCGTCCAACAAACAGTCATATTGTTTGCCTGGAGTCGGAGCATCCGCAGCCTTATGTGTAGCTGTCCTGCCTTCTCTCATAATTTCCAAAAATGAACTCTCCACGAAGGACACGAAGTCATTTATATATCAACACTCTTCAGCATTCTTCGTGTCTCTTCCTGTCCCTCGCGGATATTTTTACGTCACCGGCGACTTTGGCGGCTTCGGCGTTTTTTTCATTCTCCGGTACAACAGGAGGAGAACAACAAGAACAACGAGCGCAATGACGATATACAGCATCGTGTGTCCGGGTTCGACGGACGATCGCCAGCTGTCCACTTTTGCTTTAATCTGACCGAACTGCGTTTCTGTGACGATGGAGTTGTTCTGCAAGATCGGAACCCACGTCGCCGTAAGCTCGCCGTTCCAGACACTATCAACAAACACAGAATACACTTGGAAGCGAACGGCTTCCGTGCGCTGGTTAGCGTTTTGAATTTCATCGTCGATAAAGCCGATAATATTTGCAACGAATTCGTTGCCGGTGTTGAACGGTTTCACCGTCAAATTATGCTTTGTGAAAAGCTGGTTAAGCGACTTCCACAGAGCCGCATCAACCTTGGTGCCCCACGCGGTGATCATCGTGTCGATGGTATTTATTTCCTTGGCGCGGTCTTTCTGCGCCACATAAATAGCCGCGAGTTTTGGACCAAGCCCTTTCCATTCCGTCGCGAATTTCTTCTGTTCGCCGACAAGCGAGGCAAGGTCTTTTCCGGTCAACGATGTCGACTCCAGGAACATCACGTTATCAACAATTGATTTCTTAATGTTGCCGATGACGCTGTTGCGTTCGATGTGTGATGCCACTTTTTGTTTCTCGACGTCTTTTAAAGCGTCGACATTTTTGTCGTATTGCATGAAGATGCTGTCGACCATCGCAAAAATCATCTTGTCCCTGTCGCTGATGTTCGACCGGAGTTTTGTTACAAGAGCGTTCAGAGAGTCGACAATTTTTTGGTCCTGCGTGTTCGACGCCCTGAGTGCCTGAATCTCTTTCAGCAGGTCGCCGTTTTCGTTGCTCAACTTTTCCACTTGTGAAGAAAGTTCTTTCACTTGTACTTCAAGTGCGGCAATCCTTGTCACCGCCTCCTGGATGATGCCGAGCTTGGTTTGTGCATAGGCGAGCTGGCCGTGCACTATGTCAAGCTTCTTTTGAAAATCATCCGGATACAATGTTTTATCGAGCAGCGCTTTGTACGGAGTGTATTCTTTTTCCAGCGCATCGATATTCACGCTGATTTCCGCACATTCCTGGACCGTTTGCGCAGTTTCAATGGCTTTCGAAAGTTCTTTGTAGGATTTGTTGAAATTCTGAGCGATCTCGTAATCGGTTAGCTCCTGCGCAAACGAGACTGCACATACCATCATTATCGCTGCCGCAAGTATTAACTGTCGTCCTATGGTGTTCATTTTTGTCCTCCTTGCTGGATGCCGCTCTTCGAAAGAAGTATCGGTTTCTCTTTACCGTTGGAAAGTTTAATGAACGGCGGGCGCTGTTCGAAGATTGGTGAGGCTATCCCCGTCTCAGAAATCAATATTTTCTTCTCTAGCTTCAGTTTGCCTTCGTCCGATGCAAACACGTAGACGTTCTTAAATTTCGGTGCCGTCATAAAGTAGTAACCGTCCATATCGCGGATAATGGAAAGTTCAACACCGCTCACGTGCACGGAGTCCTTTGTCTCTTCAAACAGCAACGGCTTGACATTGAATGCGATGAATGTGCGTTTCTCTTCGACGTCACCCTTACTGTCAACAGGGAGGACGCTTTGGATCGCCCACTTGTAATCCACCGGTGAAAGCGTCAGGGAAGAACAGCCGAACGCTATCATGGAAAGGATGGAGCAAGACAAAACGAAAAAAGTTTTCATGCTGACTCCTTACGGGTTGATAAATGTTAGTGAAGTTTGGCGTAGGGGTGATGACTAAATCCACGTCAATGTAGCGAAGCGCTGTCTGAGAAGCAAGACAGCCGTTTTTCCGCTGTGATTCACGATAAATGGTTCTTATTTTTTCTTTTTTGCCGGTTTTTCCTTTGCCTCGGATTGGCTTTTTTTTGTCTCCGGTTTTTTCTTTTCTTTGAATGATGTTTCCTGCTTTATATTTCCTCCTTTACCGTCGGAGCCGGGTGAAGCGGGTTTATCTCCTTTTTCCGGTGAGCTGTTTTCCTCTTCATCCTCCGGGGTTACCACGGCGATATCGGCAATGCGGTCACCTTCGTCCAGCCGGATCAGCCGTACTCCCTGCGTGTTTCTTCCGCTCAAACGAACTTCGGTTGCATCCTGACGAATCACCATTCCCTGCAATGTCACGACAACAATGTCGTCGGTTTCCAGCACTTCCTTTATGGCAATCATTTTCCCCGTCTTCTCCGTCGCGTTGACGGTGTAAATCCCTTTCCCGCCGCGATGGCTCACGCGGTATTCGGAGACTTCGGAGCGTTTACCGTAACCGTTTTCCGTTGCAATAAGAATGGTCGTGGTGGTCCGCTTGAGTGCGACAGCGCCGACAACATGGTCTCCCTTTTCAAGGCGGATTGCCCGCACACCGGCCGCGGTGCGCCCCATCTCCCGGACCTCGTCTTCGTGGAACCGGATTGCCAACCCCTCGTGCGTTCCGATGATGACGTCGCTCGTTCCGTCGGTGAGCTTTACGTCCTTGAGTAAATCTTTTTTCTTCAGCGAGATTGCCGCGATTCCGTTCTTGCGGGGATTGCTGAATTCGGCAAGCGAGGTTTTCTTCACCAGGCCTTGCTCGGTCACCATCAAGACAAAATTTTTCTCGCTGAAATCTTTGACGCCCACAAAGGCTGTAATGTTTTCGGCCGGGTCTTTGGAGATCAGGTTGACGATCGATTTTCCTTTTGCAACTCGTCCTCCTTCGGGAATTTCAAACACTTTCAGCCAGTAACATTGTCCCTGGTCGGTGAAGAAAAGAATATAATTGTGCGTGCTGGCTATGAACATGTGCTCTATGAAATCGTCTTCCCGGGAAGCAGCGCCGGTGACTCCTTTTCCGCCGCGCGATTGGCGTCTGTAGCCGCTCACCGGAAACCGCTTGATAAACCCTCCGTGGCTGATCGTGATGACCACTTCCTCCTGCGCGATCATGTCTTCGATGCGAAATTCTTCGAAGTCATACACGATTTCCGTGCGGCGCGGGTCGGCATATTTCTCTCTGATGGCGAGCAGCTCGTCTTTTATAATTTGAAGCTGGAGCTGTTTGCTGGCGAGGATCGCTTTCAGTTTTGTAATGAGTTTGATGATTTCGCGGTATTCGTCTTCGACTTTTTTCCGCTCCAAGCCTGTCAACTTCTGCAGGCGCATATCAAGAATTGCTTTTGCCTGGATTTCCGACAGCTTGAATTTTTTCATCAAGCCGGTCTTTGCCGTCTCGACATCCTTCGATGCTTTGATCAGTTTGATGATCGCATCGATGTTGTCGAGGGCAATAATGTAGCCTTCGAGAATATGTGCTCGTGCTTCGGCTGCATCAAGGTCAAACTTTGTGCGGCGGACAATGACTTCGTTGCGGTGTTCAATATATTTTTGAATCATTTCCCGCAGCGTCAAAACGCGCGGGCGCCCGTCGACCAGCGCAAGCATGATGACGCCGAAGGTCGTCTGCATCTGCGTGTGCTTGTAGAGATTGTTGAGGATCACTGCGGCGTTTGCATCGCGCTTCAGGTCCACGACAACGCGCATACCGTCACGGTCGGATTCATCGCGGATGTCGGCAATATCTTCAAGTTTTTTCTCTCGCATTAACTCGGCAATTTTTTCAATCAGGCTGGCCTTGTTGACCTGGTACGGAATTTCCGAAATGATAATGCTCTGCCGGTCGTTCTTGCCGGTTTCAATATTCGCTTTTGCCCGGACAATGATTCTTCCCCGGCCTGTAGTGTACGCTTCTCTCACTCCGTCGTAGCCGTAGATGATTCCGCCGGTCGGGAAATCCGGCGCTTTCACAATCTTCATCAGCTTCTGGTTGTCGATATCGGGGTCTTTGATGTAGGCAATGCAGCCGTCGATCACTTCGCCGAGATTGTGCGGCGGGATATTTGTCGCCATGCCGACGGCAATTCCGCTCGAGCCGTTGACAAGAAGGTTGGGTATTTGTGCGGGGAGAACAGACGGTTCTTTCAGTGTATCGTCAAAATTCGGAGTGAACTCGACGGTGTTCTTCTCCAGATCGCGCAGCATTTCTTCGGAAATGCGGGAAAGGCGTACCTCGGTGTAACGCATTGCCGCCGGAGAATCGCCGTCGACAGAACCGAAATTTCCTTGTCCGTCCACAAGCATATAGCGCATCGAAAAATCCTGCGCCATGCGGACGATGGTGTCGTACACAGCCGAATCGCCGTGCGGATGGTACTTGCCGAGCACTTCTCCGACAACACGAGCGCTCTTTTTGTACGACCGGTTCGCCGCGAGGCCGAGTTCATTCATGCCGAACAACACGCGGCGATGTACCGGTTTTAACCCGTCGCGCACATCGGGGAGAGCTCGCGCGACGATGACCGACATCGAATAGTCGATGTATGAACCGCGCATTTCATCTTCAATATCAACAGGAACAATTTTTTCGTTCTGTGTCGCCATGTATTATGATCTCAGGGTTTTATTATTCTCAGACATCCAAATTTCTGACGTACTTTGCATTCTTTTCAATAAACGCGCGCCGTGGTTCGACTTCATCCCCCATCAAAATAGAAAATGTCCGGTCCGCATCGGCGGCATTTTCAATGCTCACTTGCAGAATCGTCCGCGTATCCGGATTCATAGTTGTTGACCACAGCTGTTCGGGGTTCATTTCTCCCAAGCCTTTGAAGCGGGAAATGACCGAGCCGTTTTTCGCAACCACGCCTTCCTCCAAAATTTCATCGGTTTCTTCCACCTCTTCTACATTTTTCTTCTCGCTTTTTTCGCTCTTAATCCGCTTCAAAATTTCATCGCGCTCGTCTTCATCATACGCATAAAATTCTTGTTTTCCTTTTTTGATCTTGTAAAGAGGCGGCTGGGCGATATAGACGTGACCGAGGTCGATAAGCTGTTTCATGTAGCGGAAGAAGAGCGTCAGCAGCAGAGTGCGAATGTGTGAACCGTCGACGTCCGCGTCGCACATGAGGATGATTTTGCCGTAGCGGATTTTTGCCGGGTCAAAATCGTCGCCGACGCCGGCGCCGATCGCCGTA
>CAZXQG010000073.1:0-13317 GCA_964642725.1 uncultured Chitinophagaceae bacterium | reverse complement strand
TTGAGCTACTGGCGCGTTTCCGTTTTAGTATGCTGCCCTCAAGCGAAATCCCGCAGCGTTCTTGCGTGGATTGAGCTACTGGCGCGTCGAATTTAGATTGTTTTGACCACTTTTGTATGTACCGAAATCACACGAGCACTCAATTCTGACCCTAATATGTTAAAGAATTGTTACACGAATTATAGGGTAGTATATAGCCGTAGAGGCTGGCGTTACATTAATGTAACAAATTGGATCGACGCTTTCAACTCCGAAACCACGATTATGCTCAACGAAGATATTTCTACTTTTACGCTGATAACAGTTACAATTCTTTATTGTGTATTTACAGTATCATCAGGAAATTCAAAACAGTCTTTTCCCGTTTTCCTCTGAGCGGAAGTACGCAAGAACAATTTTGAAGCGCTATTAAAATACAGTCGTGATCCAGTCGAATCAATTTGGCTTGCAATGAAGAAATTTCGTTTAGCAAGCTTTGTGTCTCCGCTTAATACTGCTGTTAAGCCGGTATTAATTCTCACGTCAATTCTATTCGGCACCAAGGTGCATTGCATTTCAAAATCCAAAATTGCCTTTTCAGGACGCCCTGTCTGCATAAATAGTAACGCTCTATTTCCCCATGCTTCAGCAAAGTGTGGGTTCATTTCTATTGCTATGTTATAATCAACAAGGGCACTGGCGTAATTGCCGAGTTTTCCAAATGCCACTGCACGGCCATTGTACGCTTCAATAAATTTTGGTGAACATTGAATTGCGTTGTTGTATGAAAGAATAGCGCTGTCCAATTTGTTATACTCGCTATAAACAGCGCCAAGATCATAAAAGGCAATAGCATTCGCCGGCTGAATACGTAGTATTGTTTTGAAATGTATAATTGCCGAATCAAGATCCCATGCCATAAATTGTGCTAAACCCAGATTCATATTGGATTGAACGTCCATCGGTTCATTCAGAACAGCTTCTCTAAAATCCTTTAACGCATCTTTGGCATCATAGCGCGAGTAATAATACGACCCACGCCTGTTCAAAGCAAAAACATTTTCGGGATCCTCATGCAAAGCTTGCGTCCATAGAGTTTCACTGTTCTTCCATGATCCAATGTTCCGATGCGAAAGCAGAGTTAATGCAAATATAGTTATTCCAATTAATGCATAATTGAGAATATCCCTATACTTATGAGTCACTATTTTATTCTCAATCATAAGTACTATAGAAACTGTAAGAATGCTCAATATTGAGGTCGATGCATACAATGAGCCATCGAAGACGTACTCATCAATCGGAAAGGAGCCATTGCTCATAGGAAGCCGCATTGACATATACAAGAGCCATCCGATCAATACGGCTGGATAACGATTGCGATTGATAAACAATACTGCTGTAATGGCGGCTGCAACAAACGGGAAAATAAATCCGCTATAATACATCGAATGGGAAGAATACAAATTCCAGTAACGAAGAACTGAAATAGAAAATGGATAAAGATATTTTATGATCCCCTCAATTATCCCCAGGCGAAGCATGGTAATGTTCTTATCAACATAAAAGATAATATTGCCAGCCCCTTTGTGAATGAGGATTACAAGAAGAAACGAAAGCAACCAGAAGCCCCAAAACACCGCTTGTTCCTTGATTTCTGGAATTTTTCCTCTCTCAATCCAATACAGCGCTATCATACATAATAATGGATAAAGCGCCGGGCCGGAGACGACCAGAGTCAATAGAAATGCACAAAGAACCGTGAGATAGAAAAAGCTTGTGTTGTGTCGGAGATAATGTAGGTATGATAATAACAATAGTAGAACAGATAGAAACGATAATAGCGCTCCCTGTTGATGAACGAAAGCAATCGTGCCGATTTGAATTGGATGAGCAGCGAATATGATACTGCTTCCAAAGGCAAGGAATCTTGAACGTAATAACGCTGAAATTAAAAGAAAGAAAAGAATGGCATTTGCCGCATGCAGCAGAACGCTAACTGCGCGATATAAAAACTGTCCCTGACCGCCGACTCGATACTCAAATTGGAACAGTTGATATTGTATCGGAGAATATTCGTTTTGTTCGGAGGTAAGGGTGCTATTCTGAGTGCCGGCGTATAATTGTTGAATCAATTCTTCGTCTTTCCAGTTTACGAAATCGTCGTTCAGAGCCGAAAAATAGGTTGCAGTCGCGATAATAAATAAAACGTAAATGCATAACAAATTATTTCGACCTAAAGTATTCATGAATACTGCGCTCGGTTGTATTTTCCCATTGTTTGTTACATCAGTCCCATATAAAATATTTGATACAGACCATTCGCCATCAGCAAACGACCATCCTCACCATAAGGAAAAATGCCGTTTACGAAAAGTACGCCGACATGGGTACAAATATAAAACGAAGGAAGAAGGAGATTGCCAACAATTACGTACCGTAGCACCTGAGGATGTATAAGCTGCTCTTTTCTTGTCCAATAATATGATAAGACTACAGCGACGATAGAGTAACCCATCAATCGCGAGGTATCGACACCGAGGGCTGTAAACAGCAGTGCTATTGCTATAAAACTCACAATTGTGATTCGATCTTCACTCTTTTTCAAGACCGTATAACCGACAACAATCCACAATAACTTTATTGAAATCGCAATTCCTAATATTTCCCTAAATGGAAATTGCACCATCCAGGTTAATCCATTTCCACCGTCGACATCTCGTACCGCGAGCAAAGCTGAAACATTCATGCCAAAGCTGAGCAGCCAAAAAAATCCATACAGTGCGATGATAATTCCCGTCTTGATCTTTTCTTCTTTCGTGAAATAGAGTAAGGCGAGAAAAGAAATCGGAACAATACTTATCTCATGAGTTAATATACAGAGCACAACAACACTAAGACGTGAAAAGGAATCCGTGGGCATGATAAATAACGATAGCATCAAAGCGTATACTAATTGCTCCGGATGTCCCGGTAAATACAATTGTGATACGATAAATGAACTCGTGCCAAGGGATATTAACTCAATGCGTGACAATACAATATTTCGTTCAAGAAAGAAGAGATATATTATCCATAGTAATAGAACGGTGCAAAATAACGAGAAGGTCAAATAGAGGACTGGTCCTTTCATTTGCAAGAAGTAAGAAAGGGCGGTTGATAAGATGCGCTGGTAATACCACATTTTGTTATCGCGATAACCAAATGGATCAAAGCTCATTTCACCGTACGCAGCTAGTCTCCATGGGAAAACAAGCAGGCATAAAATTCCGAACGAAGACAAGACAGACAGTATAATCTTCTTATTCACCCATTTGTTAAGAATGCGAGAGCGATAAGCAGAGATTGTTTTACAAAGAGGGTATATTACAACAAGTAAAGCTGCAAAAAAGAATAGTGTTTTCAACGGTATTACAAAATTTGAAAATATTATATCTTTATTTGACGTAAGATATTCAGCTGCGTATTTGGGAAATAACCCTGTATCAACTGCCTTTGATAGTCCTACATCATACCAATGCAGCATGAACACCATTGGCGAATGAACGCCGGCAAATAATACAACTACGGAAATTGCATACAAGCCGATGAACAAAGAATTGTATTTCAGTTTATTCGCGTCGAAAAGCAATGGCAGGTCACTTGCGTTGGATCTTGATGTCATACGTTGAATCCCGCAGGATATTACAATAGTGAGGGATGGACGGAAGGTTTAAGCGCGCCCCTCTCCCGCAAAATTACTGTTATTCAGGTACAAAAGCAACTCAGTACAAATCTCGGTAGCGGTGTCTTTTAACTCCCAAGAGCGATGTTCACCCTGAGCGAAGCCGCGACGCCATCCTTCGACGCGCTCCGCTTGCTCAGGATGAGCCGTCGCGGCGGAGTCGAAGGGGTGTTAGCTAAAAATAACGCAAAAGACCCCACTACTCAAATCTCCGTCAGAAGGCGGGCGATAGATTGTTCGAGGAAATAACTCATTAACAACTGGCATTGACACAACGGGTTCAACTTTGCAGCTCTACCAGAGTTCGACGGATGCCCTTTTCAACCAAAATTATAAAACATCTTCGAGCTTATATCGATTCATTCTTAGAAGCAACGCATCCGTTGCAGAGAAGCAGAGTGCCCTCGTTTGGCTATTGACCATTTTTTTTCAATCTGGCGACACCGCGATAATTTGGATGTAAAAACGTGGTTTGGTTCATCGCTTGACCAGGGCTTGATGGCAGCATTGACAACGGCAAACGATATTTCGGTTGCCAATTTCTCTTCCAATAAGGAAGCTGTACAAAAATATCAAAGGTGAGGCTGAGGTTGATAACGCAGTGCGTATGGAGAGTTACAATTTGGCGACTTAAGTATCCCACAAACGTAAAAGCCTATGTAAACACAGAGGCTTTTTACCTCGAATCAAGAAAGTAAAGTCATTGACAAAATTGAATTTGTTTCCTGTTGCAAGGAAGTCAATTGTCGCACCGCTTTTTCTATGAAAATATAATTTGACATTGAGCTAATTATGATGTATTTTTTTGTGTATATTTTTACACAAAATAATGCTCGTTTTGTGCGTCGTTCTTTTACATAAGCTTTCTGCCCGCAACGGCATTACGTTAAGAATGCCCAATATTAGAATAGCTATTTCGATAAATTACTCGACTAACTATTACCTTGCATACTTTGCAAGATGGAGAACCATATGGAGAACTTACTGTCAACCCAAAAGAGCCGATTACAACTCAGCATAACGTCTGATTTAAGTGATAAATTAAATCTATGGGCGGAGAAGCTCGAAACAACCCTTAGTGAACTGACTCGTAAAGCACTCAGTGATTACATTGAGAAATTAGAACGAAACAAGCGTGAGCAAGAAGTCGCGGAGGCTTGTGCGAGGTACCGCCAATTCAACAAGAAGTTTTCCTCCGAATGGGCGAAGTTTGAAACGAGGATTTAATGACCAATTTTCAAAAAGGCGAGGTTTACGATGTTAAGCCCGATCCGTCTGTTGGAAAGGAAATTCTAAAAAAGAGACCCAGTGTTATTGTCTCATCAAACGTAATCAATCTTGCCTCCGGCTTAGTTGTTGTTTGTCCAATTACGGAGGGGGTCGGATTGCAGGAAGATGTGCTTCACGTTGGGGTAAAGAAGGGAGAGGGGGGATGTACTAAAGATAGTATTGTGTTGTGTGATCAGGTTAAGGCTGTTGACAATGCTCGACTAATGGAAAAAAGGGGCAATCTCGAGGTAGAAATAATGCACAAAATTGATGATGGACTTAGGGAGGTACTAGGCTTGCAATAGTAGGACTGGCATATCAAGATGCCCGCTTTCGGATAACGAGGACGGGCATTTTGATAGAATATAGCTGTCAGACTAATATCATTCCATCCTTATCCACCCATAGCGCATAACACTTGTATTATTGGTATCCCGTTGTAAATTAATCCGCATGCCAGTTTTCTATATCCCCAAATAATGTCATTTCGATTGTGTTCTGTTTTGAGGGTTTGATTCAAAATGTAACGCTACCTATTTTGTTTATACTTTGCCAAAAATTTTGTATGTTTATACACCGGCAGAAGAGATGCATTATCGTTGGTATAAATGCAGCCGATTGGTGAGTGCGGAATTCGTGGAATTTCAGGTTCACCACTCATGCAATCGTTCGGCCTTTCACCGGTAGAATTCTTTCACTCGAAAAGAAATTGAAGGATTGATGTTCTATGTCTACCTATCTTCCCGCAGAGAATCATTATGACAACATGCGCTATAACCGCTGCGGCCGCAGTGGAATACAACTACCCGCTGTTTCGCTCGGTTTGTGGCATAACTTCGGCGGAGTAGACAGCCTGGACAACGCCCGATCAATAGCGAGGCGGGCTTTTGACCTTGGTATCACCCATTTCGACCTTGCCAACAATTATGGCCCGCCTCCCGGTTCCGCAGAAGAAAATTTCGGAAAGATATTGAAAGATGATTTTTCCGCTCACCGCGATGAACTCATCATCTCTTCTAAAGCCGGGTACGATATGTGGCCTGGCCCGTACGGCGATTGGGGCTCGCGGAAATATCTTGTCGCCAGCCTCGATCAAAGCCTTCGGCGGATGGGTTTGGAGTATGTCGATATCTTTTATCACCATCGTCCCGACCCGAAGACCCCGTTGGAAGAAACAATGGGAGCTCTCGATCATATCGTTCGGAGCGGCAAGGCGTTGTATGCCGGCGTATCAAATTATCCGGCCGACCTGACCCGGCAGGCGTCAAAACTGCTCCGCTCTCTTGGAACTCCGTGTCTTATCCATCAGCCGAAGTACAGCATGTTCGAACGGTGGGTTGAATCGGGATTGCTGGGCGTCCTTCGAGAAGAAGGCATCGGTTGTATCGCATTTTCACCGCTGGCTCAAGGAATGTTGACCAATAAATATCTGCACGGTATTCCCGCTGATTCCCGCGCGTCAAAGCCCAACAGTTTCCTGCGGCCTGAACAAATCACCGCGGAAAAAGTGGAAAAAATTTCCCGCTTGAATGAGATCGCTCTCCGGCGGGGACAAACACTCGCGCAAATGTCTTTGGCGTGGGTTTTGCGTAATCCTGAAGTGACATCCGTCCTGATCGGTGCAAGCAAAGTGTCTCAGATAGAAGATGCCGTCGGCATCGTGAAACAATCTCCCCTCAACAATGAAGAACTTCACGAGATTGAAAAAATATTGAAGAGCTAAAACCTGACTCCCATTGTTCTATGGCAGAAAAGAAAAAAATACTTATTGCTGATGACGAACCCGGCATTACCAATGTCCTGGCGTCCGTTCTAGAACGGGATAATTTCGACGTTACCAAGGCCTTTGACGGCGAAGAGTGCGTTGAAAAAGCGCGCGGTTCAAGTTTCGACCTTATACTGTTGGATGTTCACATGCCGAAACTTGACGGCTACGAGGTCATCAAACGACTCAAACAAATGCCCCAACTGCGATATACACCGATCGTTTTTCTGACGGGCTTCAGCACTGCTCCCGATAATATCGAATCCGGGTACAAGTACGGCGGCACGGAGTACTGGAAGAAACCAATGGCGACGGATGAGTTCGAAGTACGTGTCCGCGCAATTTTGAAAATTGCGGAAGCGGAAAAAACCATCCGGGAGATGCAGGAAGGCTTCACGTCGATGATCGTGCACGACCTGCGGGGTCCGCTTGGCGGCATCGTGGGTTTTGCAGAAATGCTCTCCGAGGACAAAGAGAAGTTTGAGCCGGAAATCGGCGAATTAGTCGATGAAATCGGCAAAGCCGCCAGGCTTATGCTCAATCTTGTTATAGATTTTTTGGAGATTACACAGCTTGAAACAGGGGAGTCAAAACTGTATCGCGGCGAGGTGAACCTTCGTGAGATCGTTGAGCAAAGCATCTCCAAGCAGTCGAAGATACAGCAGGGGAAATCAATCCACGTGAACACCGATTTTCAAGGTATTCCGCAGCTGTTTGTCGATCCCGATCGCATTGAAAAAGTATTCGACCACCTTCTTGACAATGCGCTCCGGTTCACACCGGAAGGAGGTTCTATTTCAATTGTGGCGGCTGCCCATCCTAATACCGTCGTTGTGAAATTCAGCGACACGGGGGCTGGAATTCCTGCGAAAGACATCCCCATGTTATTTGATAAAATGAGAATCACCACGCCGGGATCAAAACGTGCGGGAAGCAAGACAGGGCTGGGCCTTCCGATTTGCCGCGGAATTATTCAAGCGCATGGCGGAACAATATCCGTCGAATCGACAGAAGGAAAAGGATCGACATTCACGGTTACATTCCCGCTTCAAACCGCTTGATTTCGTCCCCTATGACACTTTGATCAAGCGGTTTATCAACTCGATCAATTTCTCAAACTCCACCGGTTTTGTCGCGTAATCATCGCAGCCCGCCTGAAGAGCCTGGTCTCTGTCGCCCACCATTGCATGGGCGGTTAATCCGACAACGGGAACATTCTTGACGTCCGGATCGCCTTTGATTTGACGTGTTGCATCCCACCCGTTCAACACGGGGAGACTCATATCCATAAGAACGAGGTCGGGTTTTTCCGAGTGAGTCATGTCAACTCCCTGTTGTCCGTCAACCGCAGTCACGATGGTATACCCGCGTCGTTGAAGCCGTCTGACCATCATGTCGCGGTTGATCTCATTATCTTCTACCACCAGTATTTTAGCCATTTGCAGATCCTGTAGGGGAAATATTTTGTGTTATAAGTTGAGGAATAAGTAATGAAAGCTGTTTCAGAAGTTTTTCAGGAGTAAAGTCCCCTTTCTGAATGACTTTCTGGACAACGCCGTTCAATTGCTGCCGTTCTTCCGCTATGAGATCTTTTGACGTTATGATGACAACCGGAATATGCTTCCACTCTTGCCGGTTCTGGAAGACCGCAAGAAATTCGAATCCATCCATTACAGGCATCATGAGGTCTAGGAAAATAATGCTCGGCTGCTCGCTTTCCATTATCGCGAGGGCCAATTTTCCATTCTCTGCCGTTCGCGCGTTCCACCCTGCTTTTTCGATTGCCCGGGAAGCCATGTTGCGAAGGTCGGGATTGTCGTCAACAATAAGGATGTAATCTCGAGACGCTTTGTGTTTGTACTTTTCCAGTACTTCTAAAATTTTTTCCTTGTTCACCGGTTTGATGAGATAATCCGATGCCCCGATCGCAAGTCCGAAATTTTTCTCATCCAGCATTGTGTACATGACAACGGGGATGACTTTCAGTACCGGGTCGCTCTTTATTTCCTGGAGGACGGCCCATCCGTCTTTGCGGGGCATCATCACATCAAGAATGATTGCCATCGGAAGAATTTCTTTCGCCCGTTTGATACCCTCGTCGCCGCTGGCTACGCATTCGACAACATAGCCTTCCTTTGACAAGTATCGCGACAGCAAATCCCGCACGCCCGGATCGTCGTCCACAACCAGCACTGCTGTATTAGTCGGGACAGACTCGGACGGGATCTCTGCCGGAACGTTTTCAGGCGGCGGATTACCTCCTGCGTTTTCTAAAACCTGGGGCAAAATCACGGTGAACGTGGTGCCTTTATTCGGTACACTTTCTATTCCGATCGAGCCGTGCATCATTTCCGTAAACCGCTTCGTGATTGCGAGGCCAAGTCCTGTGCCGCCGTACTTCCGGGTCGTAGAATTGTCCGCTTGTGTAAATTCTCTGAAGAGCTTTGATTTTTGCTCTTCGGTAAGACCGATTCCCGTGTCGGAAACCTTGAGGGCGATTTTTGCGCAGGCATGGTCGGCCGGCGGAATCGTGGCTGCAGTCAGAGTTATTGTTCCCTTATAAGTGAATTTTGAAGCATTGCTTATAAGGTTAAAAAGAATTTGCCGCACTTTGGTATGGTCGAGACGCACTGGCGGGATATCCGAAGCGATATTCAAGTGCAGGGAATTTTCGTTCTTCTCGAGAAGGGGCTGTATTGTTGACACAACCTCGTCGGCAAGGCTGCTCAATTGAAACTCTTCAATGTACAATTCCATTTTGCCGGCCTCGATCTTCGAGAGGTCGAGAACTTCATTTATCAGCTCGAGAAGGTTTTTGCCGGCCATATGAATTCTGTCAAGGTCGCCGTGATAGCGGGTTTCGCCGTCATCGCTCATATCTTCAAGGATCATTTCGCTGTACCCGATAATGGCGTTCAGCGGAGTCCGTAATTCGTGGGACATGCTTGCCAGGAAAGAGCTCTTCGTTTTGTTCGCTTCCATCGCCGCATCGCGCGCCTTTTCCAAATCAAGATTCTGTTTCTCGATGATCGATAGCTGCAAGCGGACTTGTTCCTCGGCGTTTTTTCTTGCGGTAATGTCGCGGCCGATCCCTATAAGCCCGATAATTTTTCCCTGTTCATCTTTCAAAGGGAGTTTCGATGTCGACAACCAATGCTTTTTTCCTTCCGCATCGACGAAATACTCTTCTCTGTTCAGCACAGGTGCGCCGGATTGGATAACCGATTGGTCGTCGGCAAAGAACCCCTCGGCGACTTCCTTTGGGAAAAGTTGAAAGTCATCCTTGCCCAAAACATCGGTCTCTGATTGCAGTCCCATATTATGAACATCCGCAGGGTTGGCAATGGTCTTGCGGCAGAAGGCGTCTTTGGCGTAGATTGCATCGGGCAGGTTGTTAATCAATGTGCGGAGGAGGATACGCTCTTGTAAGCACTTTCGTTCGATTTCCTGCAACGCTGCGACCTTCCGGCGCAGTCCTGCGACCTCTTGGACTAATTCCGAATTGGTTTTTTTCTTGTCGGCCATTCGATAACTCCGTCTATTCGGTTTTACTTGAAAGGGCGTCCGGCGATACTCTTGCACGAGTAAAAAAATCCGGACCAGGATGGTACGTGAAATTCAGGTCAAGCGCCGGCTGACACGCTGGACTTCATCGATCGTCGTGATACCCGCAATTGCTTTTTGCAGCCCGTCAAAATGCATATCTCGGAATTTATTTTCTATCGCCAGCTGCCGAAGTTTCGTTGTCGTAACCTCGCCATAAATTACATCGCGCATCTCTTCAGTTACGATAAAAACCTCGTGAATCGCCATTCTTCCTTTGTACCCCGTGCCGGTGCAAAAAGAACATCCTTTTCCACGGAAAAGCGTTGTTTCGGGGGGCAGGCCCAAAAGACCGAATGCCGCCAGCTTCTCTCTGTCGGGCATGTATTCCTCTTTGCAGCGGGCGCAAATTCGCCGGACAAGGCGCTGTGAAATGACACCGATCACGGACGCACTAACCCAGAACGACGCTATGCCGAGATTGACCATTCGGGAGATTGCGCCGATTGCATCGTTGGTATGAAGAGTGCTGACGACACGGTGCCCCGTTAGGGCAGCCTCAGTCGCAATCATACCCGTTTCTGCGTCGCGGATTTCTCCGACAAGGATGATGTTGGGGTCCTGCCGCAGTATTGCGCGG
Source organism: uncultured Chitinophagaceae bacterium (assembly GCA_964642725.1). GTDB lineage: Bacteria > Bacteroidota > Ignavibacteria > UBA10030 > UBA8401 > JAGVPT01. Next base: position 2,397 of record CAZXQG010000073.1, on the reverse strand, counting down.
AGCACCGATGCAAACGTCAACCCGCGTTCCGGCATGACCTGAACCTGATTGATGAGCGGGAGCTTGTATTCGACGGGATCCTCAACGGTCGTGATGTTGATTGAAATGTCCTTCAATTCATTCAATGCGGAATACAGGGTTGTGGTTTTTCCGCTGCCGGTCGGGCCGGTGACCAGAATAATTCCGTTCGGAAGGTTAAGCAGGGAACGAAAAAGACGGAGATTGCTGTCGGTGAATCCGAGGTTGGCGAGGTCGATCATCATCGACGATTTGCCGAGAAGGCGCATTACGATCTTTTCGCCGTTGAGGAGCGGAAGGCTGCTTACGCGAACGTCGAAAATGCGGTCGGCAAATTTTAACGTGAACCTTCCGTCTTGAGCGATTGAGTGCTCAAACATATCCATGCCGGATTTTGATTTGAGCACGGAGGCCATTCCCGGATGGTAGGAGAGGGGAAACGAGACCTCCCGGTGAAGCACGCCGTCCACGCGAAAGCGAATCATGAGCTCTTCTTCCATCGGCTCAACATGGATATCGCTTGCGCCCGCCTTCGCGGCGCGAAGCAATACCTCTTCGGTTAACTCTGCTATCGTCGGATCGCCGGTGCCCTCCAATCCTTGCGCCGGACCTTTCCGTACTTTGATATCGTATTTTTCCAGCTGGAGAGACGACTTGATCGACTGAATACGGTCAACGGCGCCATGGTACTTCCTCATTGCCGCATCGAAATCGGAAAAGGTTGTGAAGACCGGAAGAACCCTGTGTCCCGTCAGTTGCTGCAGGTGCACGATCATCTTTTTGGACGGAGGGTCTATGAAGGCCATCGTGAGTTCCAGACCTATGAGGAATACCGGAAGAACGCGAAACTGCAGAATCTCTTCTTCAGTGAGTATCTGTTCCGGAGCCGTCTCGATCTCCTTTGCAATCGGCATTCGAGCAAAGTTGAATACTTCGGCGAGAGTATCCGCGATGACATCCTCCGAAAGACTGAAGACTGCGGTAAGAGCGCGAGCCATTCCTTTTTCACGCTCGGCTGTTTCGAATGCGGATGCCTTCACTCTCAACAACTCGCGATTCAGCTTGCCCCGCTCGACGAGAGCTTTGAGAAATTGCTGGTCTTCTGTTGTCATATTCTGACCGTTAACTGAAAATTGAGTCGATATCGTTTTGCGTTACTCTCTCCGAAGCGGCCTCGTTTTCCCGGGCTATTTTTCGGAGGGAAAGAAGTTCCTCAATTTCATCGAATGCATATTGTTTGATTACACCCGTCTCCCCCGGATGGGAGAACAAATGTTCATTGGCCGCTGCGACGAGAGCTGTCCCGCAATCGCCGCAGTATTTATCCTCGCCTTTGCCCATTTTGCCGCATCGTTTACATATCACCCCTAAGGCAGCTCCGCACACGGTGCAGAATCGCTTCGCCCCCTCGTTATTTGCTTTGCAGTTCGGACATTCCATTCGTTACTCCTTTTTCGCGCGCTGGCCAAGGAGCGCAAGTATTTTTAGAAGCGTCTGATCGAATTTGTCGTTCTCGAACGGCTTCAGTAAATAGTAACTCGCACCGGCTTCTTTAAACTGAAGAACTTTTTCTTTTTCGGACAACGAGGTGGTCATGACGACGATGGCTTCAGGATTGATTTGCCTAATTTCCCGGAGCGCCGTCAAGCCGTCCATTTCCGGCATGATAGCATCAAGAAAAACCATATCCGGTTTTGATGCTTTATACCGTTGTATCCCCTCAGCGCCATTGACAGCCAATTCAACTTTTGATAATCCGCTGCGCTGGAGGAGCCTTAAAAGGAGTATGCGGCTGTGGGCAGAATCATCAACCACCAAAACTGAATAAGGAAGGGGAGGAGCTTTCATGTGGAACTCCATGTGGATCTATGCTTCAAATGGTTAATACTAATCACGTTGGGCTATTATCCTAAAGTTTTATGGCTAATAATCTTCTACTGTCCATATTTCTCCATTCTCAGAAGTTAGCCATTTTCGACTTTGGCGCGAAAAACCTCTAAGTTCACACTTTCCTTATCGGAGGAAACAGTGCAAGCTACAGTAACTCATTTAGTATGCCAAAAGACAGAATGACAACGATGAAGCAGCGTCCTTCGCCTTCACATGTCATCCTGAGTCCGCCGTTCTTTGGCGGACGAAGGATCCACGACACTGAAGCCACAGCGATAGACGATGCTGTGTTGTCATAGATTCTTCACTCCGCCCCGCGACAGCGGGGCTCCGTTCAGACAAAGACTCATCCTCCGTACTGTCATCCTGAGTCCGCCGTTCTTTGGCGGACGAAGGATCCACGACACTGAAGCCACAGCGATAGACGATGCTGTGTTGTCATAGATTCTTCACTCCGCCCCGCGACAGCGGGGCTCCGTTCAGACAAAG
>CAZXQG010000072.1:0-13717 GCA_964642725.1 uncultured Chitinophagaceae bacterium | reverse complement strand
TTGTTTCACGCCAGATAAAGACGCCGAGAACAGGCCATTTCTGAAAATTCCTATATTGGGCCTCGTTCAGATATCTTGCACAGGAGTCAATGAATGCCATTATCGTATCGGTGCTAAATACACTTTCCCTCAGCTCTTTCCATCTGATTTGCAATTGAGATTTAAACTTAGGGTCAGAATATAATTTTGACCAGAAAAATGGCGTACCGTTTGTTTTCGTACTTACGAACAGCCACCCTTCGACAACTCCGTCATCGGGATAATTGGAATTTCCTGCGGACTGGTCAAAATCCCAAACGGGGCCAGCAGCCAGTTTTTTATTTTTGTCTTTATGAAAATAAGCGCTCCAGCCGTACGCGTCGCTATTGCGCATAACTTCTTGTACTATCAATTCAGCGACAAATGCGTCTACATCAATCCATGCACTGTATCCTTTCACCGTATCTTCAAAAGTGGATGAATTCATTACATTCCTAAAACTGTCATCATAACTTCTAATGTAATTCAATTGGGCATTGACGACATCGGCAATTTTAGGATACTCAATAACGCGGTGTTCGCCGAAATCATCTCCAAAGCCGTCCACCTCATAAATGTACCCTCCCGTGAGATTGTCCCCTGAAGTATCGGATGGAGTAAGTTTGCTAATATTAAGCCTGTTTTTCGTTCTCTTGATTTTTTCTAAGAGAATATAGACGCCCTCATACTCACCATTGAGAACAAGCTCGCAAAAGCGGAAGCGGCTTGACCAGCGTCCGGTCATTGTCGATAAATAGTGAGCCAAAGGATCCCGTATAAAGGTTCTGTCAATATATGAAGCTAATAAAATCCAATCATTCTCTGCCGGCATGCCGAGAAGCGAGACATCCAAATTTGCACCGGTACTGTCGCGTGTCTCAAGAGAATACGGTTTCTTCGGAAAACTCTGGGTCGAATTGCCGCGCAATTCTATACCGATCTTTCCGCTATAATTATTGAACGGATCTTTTGCGTAATTCCTTATCCCTACCCCATTATAGATAACTCCCATGTCCGCCGTGATTTTAGGCTCATCAGGAATTGCTTGCCCATGAGTGTTAATAACCACGATCGGCAAATTCGATGATGTAAAGTTGACTGAAGAAGAAACGTTCTCTGACGTGGACGAAGACTTGTTCTCTTTCCCAAATACGATATCGATATTCAAAAAGAGAATAATGCAAAAAAATAAAATAGATCTCAGAGACATATTAGATTGCATTCGCTCGTGCTGAAATACGTTTCAATTTCTTTTGCTCGAAATATTCCGAAACAAAAGCTATGATCGAAAGCAGAAGAATTAATCCAGTCCCAGTCATCCCGTCCAAAAATTCCTTATTAAAGAAGATCATGCTTACATCGCTAATAAGACGGATACCCCCTAATCCGATTAAAAAGCGATATATGAAGAAACGAGCGGGATGATCAAGCAATGCGAATTGTTTTAATAGCGGTCCTAAAAGCGTTGGCATATTCTTCCTCTCCATATATGGATGGATCTGACTATTTGATCACTACCATCTTGTTTGTCTTAACAAAGTTCTCCGTTTGCAACCGAAAGAAGTATATTCCGCTGCTTAAATTTGTCGAAGTAAATAGAACTTCATACCTGCCCGCCGGTTTTCTCTCGTTGTTCACAAGAATTGCAGCTTCCCGGCCTAAAATATCATAGACTGAGAGACGAACTGTGCTGCTGCTTTTCAGCGTGTAGGCAATCTTCGTGGTCGGATTGAAGGGATTTGGATAGTTTTGCATTAACGCAAACTCTTCCGGTATTGTGCCCGTTCCGCGGACACCCGTCTCGTGAAGATCCAGAGCGGTAAGAATAATCTCAGTTGTTCCTCCCGATGGGTTGACGGTATTTGCGCCGCTTGGCCAGATGCCGTTGGCATCTTTTGCCGCAGCGACAACCGAATCATTGGCGAGAGAGCGTTGCTCGATTCGGCGTATGCCGTTGGATAACATGTTCGGAAGTACTACACCGAATGCTCCGTTCACACCATCGACGCTGTTGCTGTAGAACGCAGCATAATTGTTGGTCGTGGAGTTGTCGGTTCCGTCACTTTCAATGAATGACCCCGAGATTGGGCGGCCGGTACCGGCGGTATCGTCGTAGGCAAAGACAAAATCTTTCGGATTCGCAGAACTTGTACAGCGGAGGCCGGTGCCGGTGCTGTCGCTGGCAGCTGTACCCAACTTTACCACACGTACAGAATCTGCAGAAGTAAGCAGCAGTGCTGCCGCCGTTCCTCCGGCACCGTCATTCAGAGTAATACGCACAAAAACATACTTGCCCGGAACAAAGCGTTTATTTCCGGTTGGTTCTATGATGAACCATCCTTCAAATGCGCCTGTCCCGTCAGTGGTTAACGTGGCGTAACTACCTGCTGTCGCGAGACTTGGATTGTTTGCGCGAATGAAATCACCCGTCGCTGATGCAAAGATAGAATTCCCTCCTCCGTTTGCAGTGATTGAATCCGAAGAGATAACGGCTTGATTGTAGAAGCGGTATGTGCTGTTAGGCAGAAGGCCGGTCATTCTCGCTCGAAAGGCAAATGGAATACGGTCGGAATTTGTCCCGGTGTTGCCTTCAATGTATTTGGGGAGGATGACTCCTATTAATTGTGGGCCCGCCATGGTGACTGCAGTAACCGACGGTATCGTTCCACTTGTCTTATAATTATATGTGCCGGGATGCGACCCATCCCAGGCATACGGCAGAATCCTGAAGTGATAGGACGTAGCGGCTGTGAGGCTCGCGATGTCGGCAGAAGTCCCTGCGCCCGAGGTCATGATGGCTGCAACCCTTCCGTCGCCAATCGTATCGCCAACGGCATAGCTCGTTGCGTCCATCGGCAAGCCGGTGGGATCGAGCCCCACTCGCTGAAGTATGATATAACCGGTTGCCCCTGAAGCGGCATTCCAGGTAAGACGTATTTTACTGCTTGAAACTGCAGTCGCCGACAATGAGTCTGCCGGGGCAGTCGGTTCAAGGGACAGCGTATAAAATGTTGCGTCCGTTGAATAACCCGTTCCATTGCCGTTGATCGCATAGCCGCGAAAGTGGATCAATGTTCCTGCCGGTAAGCTGCTTACAGTAACGGTGAACACAACCGTTGTGTCCGATGTACTGACCTTATTATCACCAGTTGTCGGGTTAGCAGATAGTGACCAGACAACACCGCGTTCGGTAACGGAGTCATTTCCAGTTGAGATAATTTTTGAACCGAGGATTGCTGTTGTCGTTGCAATATTCGAAACCGTTGGCAGAATTACGGTCGGCGCAAAAGTGTTGAGCGCAAAATTCGCTGTGATCGTCCGGTTCTGGTTCATCAATACAGTTAAAATTGTATCGGTTTCATGTCCTGATGGAACATCCCCCGTCCACGTTACAAAGTGGTATGCGCTGTCCGGAATTTCCTTCAGCTGAACGCTTGTCCCAAACTGATAGTTTTGTTGATTGGGTATTTTCGTGACGGTTCCGTGTGAGAAACTTACGCTCAGAGAATAGGAAAGCAGATCTGTTCCAGCCATTACGATCTCAGTCGTTCCACCGGACGGGTTGACTGTATTCGCGCCGCTTGGCCAAACGCCGTCGGCATCAGTGGCTGAAGCTACAACCGTTCCGCTGGCGAGAGAGCGTTGCTCGATCCGGCGTATGCCGTTGGATAACATATTCGGCAGGACTACCCCAAACGCTCCGCTTGTAGCATTTACGCTGTTGCCGTAGAATGCCGCATAACTGTTGGCTATAGAGTTGTCCGATCCATCGCTTTCAACAAATGACCCCGAGATTGGTCGGCCCGTTCCGGATGTATCGGAATATGCAAAAACGAAATCCTTTGGACTCGCAGAACTTGTGCACCGGAGGCCGGTGCCGGTGCTGTCAGCGACTGCGGGGTCAAGTTTCACGACTCGTACCGAATCGGCAGCTGTAAGCCTCGTTATAGCCGTTGTTCCCCCGGCGCCGTCATTCAGAGTAATCCGCATAAAAACATACTTACCCGGAACAAAGCGTTTATTCCCTGTCGGTTCTGTGATGAACCATCCTTCATACGCACCCGTTCCGTCAGTTGTAAAAGTGCCGTATGTCCCCGCCGTAGAGAGACCCGGACTGCTTGCACGGACGAAATCGCCCGTCGCCGGTACATAGATGCAATTCCCGGAGCCGCTTTGGGTAGCCGCATCGGTCGAGACGATGACCTGATTGTAAAAGCGATATGTGCTGCTCGATAAGAGACCGCTTAGTTTCGCCCGATAGGCGAATGGAATACGGTTGGTGTTGGTCGGGGTAACACCTTCAATGTACTGTGGAAGGATGACTGTCGTTAGTGTTTGCGAAGACAAGACTGATGAGATGCTTATGGCGAGAAAGAAAACTGCAGTACGTTTTGTCAAGACCATTCTCCTTAGAAATAAAGGTTGCAACGTTTTTTCATGTAGTAAACAATTGAAGATTCACAAATTCATCCTCAGAGATTCCATAGAGGTTACACACCGCGTGTGCTCACTGTGCACATAAACAGTACCGCAAGGGCCGATGAGGGGAGGTGTTATAGCTTCACGCTAGACACTATTACTTCAAGCGCTTTCTCGTTCCCAATCTCCGATTGGGAACGAAGTTTGTCAAGTGATCAATATTTTCAGATGAAAAACAAGTTAAGCAACTCGTTCCCAAACTGAGTTTGGGAACGAGAGTGAACTTTCTCAAACTGTAACACTACCCGATGAGACTACTACTTGATTAAGATCATTTTTTTCGTTTCAGAGAAATTGCCCACCTGTATTTTATAGAAATACACGCCGCTGCCCAATCGCGCTGCGTTCCACGTAACAGGATATGTTCCGGCTTGCTTCACTTCATTGACAAGCGAAGCGACCTCTCGGCCGAGCAAATCGTAGACTTTAAGAGTAACAAAGCCGCGTTTTGCCACTGTATATGAGATTTGTGTCGATGGATTAAACGGGTTCGGATAATTTTGAAAAAGAGAATAGCCATCCGGGATGGGAGAGGATTTCTGAACCCCCAATACTTCGGGTTCGAGAATATCCACTCGATCCGGTACAACCCATGCATCGCTGCTGCTCATATTTTTGTTGCCGGTAGCGCGAAGCTTGAACACATGATCACCCAGGGCCAGAGGCGGGCTCGTCCACAGGGCTTGATTGCCGAGACGGGTAGGCGCATAGAAATCGATACTCGATTCAGCTCCGCCGTCTACCGATACCGCACCGAGGCCATGCCTGGGATCTCTGACGCCGAAGAACTTGATCCTGCTGCCGTTGAATGAGACCGTGACGTATTCGTTTGCGACATTGTCCCATGAGTTGGTGCCGTCATAAAGATCTGTTCCGCAATCTGTGCAGTGCTGCCAGCCGGCGCCTACAAAGTTGAACTCATTGATCGATGCACCTTGCACACCATCATCGATGGAGACCCATCCGCCGCCGCCCGTACCGACAACCGAAAAATTGTCATATTCTGCATTCTGCCATTTGCTGACCAGCAGACCTACCTGACCGGATTCGTAGGAGTCGTCAACAAGGGCAGCAACCAACGTTGAATCGACAAATGCCTTTACCGAGTCCAACTGGAACCATATCGAGAGATTATGCCAACTGTTCAAAAGAAATGCTTTTGTCCCGGATCCCAACGAGATATCATTCCCGTTGAAGTTTTCTTTAAAGAGACTCCAATTGCCGCCGCTCGTCAAGCGCAAATGATACCCTTCAGAAGCTCCCGGTGATGATTGCGATTGGCCTTCTAAACGGCCGATAAGATCGACATATCCCCCTTGTTCGATGAACACATCGGTGCTGACTACGTAATTCGTCCAGCCGGGATCTCCAACGACAACGAGCGGCGCAGTCGGAGAACCACCTGGCCATTCGATGGGAGCGAGGTTGATTTGCTGACGCATGCACTTTCCACTGCGTCCGCCCCGGCAACTGTCCACTTCAAATGCCCCTTGAATCGCATCAAAATATTTCGGTATCTGTCCTAATGAGTCTTCTTCAAAATTTTCTGTGTACGGAAGTCCCAATGCCTCTGAAGGCGGCGGTGTCGCCGTTCCCTTCCCTTGCCCCGTGGTAGTACTGATTGTGTACACACGTCCCGGCTGAAAAACTGAAGTAAACGTTCCGTTGTTTAATGGTATGTCGGTTCCATGCACAAAATAGTCGGATGAATAGGATGAAGTAAGATCCGTAGCCCACACATGCAAAGTGTCCGTCGGGAGGCCGCCGGTAACGGTGAACCTTGCCGCATGCGGAGCGGTTGCATCCACAGTCTCGACAATAATGCTGTAATCTTTGTTGTCGGGAGATTTGAGTACGACATAGCTGCCGTTACTGCGGTTTCCCCCCAGGTATCCACATGCGTTGTCCAGGTAAGTCCAACCTACCTTCACAAACTGAGCCGTTTGTGCCATCACCCAAATACTCTTGCCGACTTGATAGTGACCTGACCACGGTTCATCCGCCAGCATAAGTCCGTCTCCATAGTAAGGCAATGTACGATACCAGGCGGCGATCAAGCTCCAATTGATATACCCCGTCATTCTGCCGTCGATGTAGTCGCGATTGAGCGCACGCGCAAGGGGCAGTGCTCCCTGGTCATAGCCTTGAGTTCCGCTTTCGCTTGCCCAAAGGCGCATGTTCAATCCCTCTGCAATGGTGGTGTAGGTATTGTCGAAGCAATTCTGTTCGGGCGCATACCAGCCGCACGGATAGTGAACGCCCATAATATCCACAGCAGCTTTGAACACAGAGTCGCCGGCTAAATCGCTAGCAATATTCCAACCGTTGTCCGCCGCCACAACTTGCGTTGTCAATCCGTTGCTCTGCAGAGCTTTCTTCAGCTTTTCAAACCAACCCTTATCCCACCCCGATTCATTCCAACCGCCGATGTAATCGATGTGCAAATTATGGTCAGACTTCGCATGTTTAATCCAGCTGATGATATAATTGATATTATCCTGCGACCAAACACCCCCGTTGAACCAACCCTCGGACCCCCACTCCAAGCCATACAGCTTGATATTGGGATTGCGCAGTTTAGCCTGTTCCATCAGCCACCACTCATAGCCCCGAAAATAGTTTGAGTCGGTTCGAGAACGCATGTGGCTCGCCTCCGCTCCGTTCGTACTGTTTGCGTCATCGCCGATTTCAACTTTCAAAATGTGCATACTCGCACCGTAGTTCGGCCTGAAGAGGTAATCCAATATTTCATTCCTCTGTTGATCAGGGTAATCCCAAAGCAAACGGGAAGTTCCGCCGCCCCCGCTCAATCCACCAACACCGTCGAAAGCTCGGCCTGCGGCCGCACCGCTGATGCCAATAACTGTTGTGTCTTGCGCCACTGCCCGGTCGATGGCGGCCGAAAAGAAAAAGAGCAGAGAACAAAAAAGGAATGACTGCGAAAGGATGGAGCGAAAAAATCCTTCAGGCTGTAAGAGAAACTTTTGAAATTTCATGCGCGGGTCCTCACTAAGTTTAGCTATCCGATCGCATACGAGCAATCGAACAGCTTATTCGTTGAGACGAATCAGGCAAACAGCAACAGTACCTGAATCCCTGAAACGAGTTTATTTCGAGTGAATGAGCACGGTAGCTCCGGCCAGTCCGTCCGATGCCGCCTCAAGCTTAACCGTTCCTGTCTTACCGGTTGATTGCACTACCACAAGAGCTAAGCCATTGAACGCCTTTCGGTAATCGGCTTTGAACGGTTCAAGGTCGGTCTCGGACCCGTTGTCAACGCCGGCTATTTTTCCTTCACCCGAAATTTTGAAGTGTACCAAATTCCCGGCATCCGGCACCAGCGTCCCTTTATCGTCGAGAACCTTCACCGTTATGAATGACAGGTCCCTGCCGTCAGCTGAAATCTTGTTCCTGTCCGCCTCAAGGACGATCTTCGCCGGTGCGCCCGCCGTCTTGACTTCCTCAGTCAAAACTTTGCGGCCTCTTTTGCCGACGGCTTTCAATGCGCCGGGTTCGTACGTGACTCGCCACATCATATGCAGTTCTTCGCCTGTCTTCTTCCTGACTCCCAGCGATTTGCCGTTGAGGAATAATTCAACTTCATCGCAATTCGTGTAAGCCCAGACGTCAATTGTCTGACCTTTCTTCCAGTTCCAGTGAGGGAGAATATGAAGCACCGGCTTGTTTGTCCACTCGCTCTGGTACATGTAGTAAGCATCTTTCGGGAAACCCGCCAGGTCAAGGATGCCGAAATACGAACTCCTGGAAGGCCATTCATACGGGGTCGGCTCGCCCAAATAATCGAAGCCGGTCCATATAAACATTCCGGATAAGAAATCATATTTCTTTACAAGGCCCCATGCTTCCTCGTGTGTTGCTCCCCACGGCACACGGCAGTTGTCGTATGCGGAGCACGAATTATCTGCGTTGGCGCCGACGGCCGGCTTGTCCCAACTCGTTGGCCAAACGCGAACGCTGTCCGAAGGCATGTCGTAAGACCCGCGGGATTCAAGGGCAGAAGTTGTTTCGGAACCGATCCACTTCTTCCCGGGATACACTACCGGGAAGAGGTGATAATCGTTTTGGCCGTAACTGTAGCCGATGAGATCAAGTGCACCGGACCGAATGACCGGGTTATCGGGGCTTTGATCGTTGGTATTGGAAGTGATCGGACGCGTCGTGTCGAGGTTTCTTATAATGCCAACCAAGTCCCGGGCAATGTCTGCACCGCTGTTATCTTTGTGATCCCATTGTTCAGTGACTTCATTCCCGATGCTCCAGATGACGACGCTCGGATGGTTTCTGTCCCGTAAAACCATGTCCTCTAAATCCCTTTTGTGCCATTCTGCAAAATCGAGATGATAGTCGTATTTTGTCTTTTCTTTCATCCACATGTCGAAAGCTTCATCCATCACGACAAAACCCATCTCGTCGCACAGGTCGAGAAGTTCCGGTGCGGGCGGATTATGCGATGTGCGTATGCCGTTGCAGCCCATTCCTTTCAACAGCTCGAGCTGCCGCTGCAAGGCGCGCGTATTGATCGCAGCACCGAGGCATCCGAGATCGTGGTGATCGCACACTCCTAAAATCTTCAGACGATTGCCGTTCAGGAAGAATCCCTTCGCGCTGTCGAAGCTGAAGGTTCGGATCCCGAAAGACGTCGTCGATGTAGCGCTCACGACGCTTCCGCGTTCTACGGTTGTCACTGCACGGTACAACACGGGATTGTCAACCGACCAGAGCTTCGGGTTCGCAACCGTGAGGTTTTGATTAAACTCGTACACTGAGCCTTTCGGAATAACGGCCTTGGACTCCGCTGTTGCTACTTTCTTGTCGTTTTTGTCTACTAACGTGGTTCTCAGAATGACCGGCTGATCCTGCTGGAGCGCATTCGTGACTTTGGTTTCAACATCCACTTTAGCCGACGTTTTTGTTACCACGGGCGTGGTCACAAAAGTGGCCCAACGATCTAAGTATACTTTTTCCGTCGTCACAAACCAGACATTCCTGTAAATTCCCGACCCGGAGTACCAACGCGAGTTCGGCTGCTGAGAGTTGTCCACTTTTACCGCCAATACATTCTTCTCATTCCCATACTTCAGAAACGCCGTCAATTCATACTGGAACGGCGTGTAGCCGTAGGGATGTTTGCCGAGATAGTGGCCGTTGATCCAGACCTCGCTGTTTCTATAAACGCCGTCGAATCGAATAAACGTCAGCTTGCTGTTATCAGATAAAGGCAATGTGAATGTCTTCCTGTACCACCCTACGCCGCCTGGAAGCGCGCCTCCGCCAACGCCAGCCGGGTTATCCTTGCTGAATTTCCCCTCAATGCTCCAATCGTGCGGGAGGTCGAGCTTTCTCCACTGTGCGTCATCAAACGCAACACTTTCGCCATTCTTAACATCCCCAAGGAAGAACCGCCAGTCCGTGCCAAAGAGCCAATTCTTGGAAAAGAGATCTGTCTTTCCGGGCTGCGCCGATGAGAGGCCGCTTGTGAATAATACAACGAGTGCTGCAGAAACACCAAAGAGCCCGACAACCTTTGCGATTTTCGATAACCGTGTTTTCATAGGTGATATTCCTTAGTAGTAAGAAACGCCTGCAGTTCTGACGGGCTGCAGGCGTGAAGCGTACTTTGAGAAAAGGAGAAGAACCCTTGACGCATCTATTTCAGCAGGATCATTTTCTTTATCAGCGTCTGTCCGGAGCTCTCGAGCTTATAGAAATAGATTCCGCTGCCAAGAGTTGAACCGGAGAACTCTACCTGGTGGCTGCCCGCAGTTTGCACGCCATCCACTAAAACTCCAACTTCGCTCCCCAAAATATCGTACACCGCGAGGCGGACCTTTCCGTCGCTGCGCAGCGTGTAGGAAATTTTCGTTGTCGGGTTAAAGGGATCGGGATAATTCTGCGAAAGGGAGAAGACACGCGGACCGTTCTCGACCTGAGCTTCGACCGACTGAGAATACTTGAACGAGCCGTCCCGGTCGATTTGTTTCAACCTGTACGTATAACTCCCGGACGGGATGTTCTTATCCGTGAACGAATATTCGTGCGGTGCGTTGCTTGTGCCTGCACCGGCGACGAATCCTACTTTTTGCCAGTCTGTGGTTCCAAGCCCGGTATTCGATGTTCTACTTCTCTCAACATCAAATCCCGTGTTGTTCACTTCGGTCGCTGTGCGCCAATCGAGTATTGCGGTTGAGCCGGCCGTTGCTGCGGTAAATGCGGCCAATTCAACGGGCAGATCAACATTCCCGGAAGAAAGGTTCGCGCCGGTAAAAGTTCCGCTGAGTGAAGCATTGGTAAATGTGAGCGCTGTTTGATCGGCGAGTGAAGCCATTGCAGAACCGGTAGCGCCCGAGCTTAGATCTGCTGCAACATACAAATACGCGCCCAATGTTGGAATCGGTTGAGGTGTAGAAGATAAATCGAATGTCACCGGTGATGACGGTGAAGGGACGGTTGCTAATAATGTGGATGTACCAACACTAAATGTCGCTGCAGTAGAATAGTAGAGCTTCAGATTTGTGATGCCGCTGTATGTACCGGACAATGTAACGACAGCTTGCGTGAGTTTACCGCCGGCGATATTTCCTGCGAGCTGAAATCTTCCGACCGGATTGTCGTCGGTATTTCGAGTTCCTGCCGGTGGCGCATATGATGTTCCATCGGTAAATGTGATGATTGCATTTGGCGTGAATGCAACGCCATGCAAGAGAGTATTTGCGGCCCCTGTGACCAGCGTTGTAAATGATGAACTGGAGCCTGCATCGGTAACTGTAACAATTTTATTATCTGTCGTTGTGGCATAGATGGTCGGGTTGCTGCTGGTCCAATCCACAACTAATCCGCGCGCGCCGGTAGTCGAACTTGGAGCCAACAAATAGGCAAGAGTCCAGCTTGAACCGCCAAATGTCCATTTTTGAACTCCTCCATTTCCATTTGTTCTGTCATCAGCGACATAGATCGTATTGCCATGTACTGAAAATCCATAGTGACTTGAACCACCCGTTGTCGGAAAGCCACTCAATAAAGTAATCGTTTGACCCGAAGTATTTGGCAGCCCCGATCCTACCGATGATATTCCTCTAAATGTTCCGCTTGAACTGGAAACATATAACTGACCATTAAAAATACCTATTACTCGGGTGTTCACAAGCGTTGTTGATATTTGCGTGGAGGTTGTCGCTCCAAGCGCGGCATACCGTACGCCTCCATTGGCAGTCAGCTTATCAACACCGGAGAGCCAAAATGTTGTTCCATCGTTTGTCACGGCGCCGCGAATATTATTTTGATCATATGCATCTGACAGTTGCGTTGTTATATCTATTGAAGCATTGGCATCAATTCTTGCGACAACACGATTGACTGTCGCTACCGTTGTGGCCGCAATTGATGCTGTGCCCGGTGCAGCAGCATACCCGGCGATGGTAAGATAACGTCCATCACCAGAGGCAGCGATTGCTCCTTCACTCGATGCCGACCCCGAAAGCGTCAACGGCGCATTGCTTCCCGAAGCTGCCGTTGGTAGTGCGATAGATTGAACCAATGAGCCGCCGGGCGTATATTCATCGAGAAAAACAGCTGCTGAAGCACTGGTGAGAGTTCCGATTCCGTCACCAACACGAACGACTACTATATTCCCCGCTGTAAACGATTGTGCGGCAAGAGAAAAGCAAGCAGCGCCAATAAGAAAGAAAATCCATAATATTCTTTTCATAGTCATATCCTCTATATATATATGCGATTGCGTTTTGTCGTGGTCAAATGTTGAAATACCTGGTCATGTGTTACTTGAGCAACTCCATCTTTTTTGTCTCTTTGAAACTTCCCGATTCCAAGCTATAGAAATACACTCCGCTTGGCAGCAGGTGTGCATCGAAAAGAACCTGATACGATCCTGCCGATTTCCGTTCATTCACCAACGTCATCACTTCCCTGCCGAGCAGATCGTACACTTTAACCGAAACGTGACCGGCAACCGGTACCTGGTAATTAATTACCGTTGTGGGGTTGAACGGATTCGGATAGTTCTGGGATAACACGAAGAAATTTGGAGTCTCGACCCTGCCCTGCACACCCGTTCCTTGACTGGCTTTTCCGGGCATATTTGCATCAAGCCACGTCAAACGCGTTGATATCCAGTTCTTAAACTTCGTGATTTCACCGTCGAATGTTGTCGGCTGCGGATCCACTTCCGGCGTGCCTACATCGATTCCTAAGATCGGCCATCGTTGATAGTGACGCACCTGTGCTTCATTGACCAAAGTATGGATGGAATCGATATAATGATTAATAGCAGTTTCGCTGAGGATGTTTTTACGCAGGAATGAATAGCGTGTGTGCAATTGATTCGTAAAGCTTGTGTCCTGCAATAATTTTACCATCCAATCGGGCGGGACCGGATATGACTTGCAAACGCTGCTAATCAGAAATGTCCATCCGGAACCGTCAGTTGCATTGACCTCGCACTCGCCTATATTTTTCCACGCCCAATCAAAGTCCCACACGGGGCCATCATGTAACCGCCCGTCATTACTGTCCTTGTCTTTATAGAAGAAGGCGCTTTTCTTATAGGTATCAACATTCCGGGATACTTCACCGACAATAAAATAATCGATGAACGACGGGACATCGAGATATCTTCTGTATCCGTTGACAGGATCGGAAAATTTTGAAGTGATCAGAACGCTGTCGAGTTTCTTGATAAATCCCTGTATATATTTTTTTTGCTGACTTACGATATCTTCCGGTTTAGGGTACACATAGATGTAGTATGGATAACCTCCCGGGCGGTCTATCGCCTGGTCCGGACTGTTCCAGCCGTCTGTTCCTGTGCCATCGCTGTTATCAATTTTTATGATATACCCGCCTGTAAGATTATCTCCCGATGTATCTGTAGCGGTGAGCTTTGCAATATCAACACGATTCTTATCTCGTTTTATTTTTTCCGTTAGAACATAGATTCCTTCATACACACCGTTCGAGTCCAATTCACAAAGCTGCGTGTGCGGCTGGTAATGTCCCATTTTCGTGAAAAGGTCGAAGGCGAGTGTGTTCCGCATAAAGACCTTGTCATTATAGTTGGCGATCAGCACCCAGTCATTTTCCGCGGGCATGTTCAGAAGCGGTACGTTGTTGTTGTTTCCGGCGCTGTCTCTGGTTTCGAAGCCGTACGGTTTTTGAGGAAGAGTCGCTGAATAGGAACCCCGGA
>CAZXQG010000071.1:0-13748 GCA_964642725.1 uncultured Chitinophagaceae bacterium | reverse complement strand
CGAAAAAACAAGTTAAGCAACTCGTTCCCAAACTGAGTTTGGGAACGAGAGTGAAATTTCTCAAACTGTAACACTACCAAGGGTCGGACTCCTTCCGAATTCATTATGCAGATACTTCAACAAACCGCGATTTTCCAGATAACAAGCGCGACGTCTACTGTGCAAATTATAACACTGCCCCCCTAATATTGTCTTTCAAACGTCATCTTTTTATATTCTTCCATGATAAAAGTCGCCGTCGGTATTATTACGCTCGGTTCGCAAGTACTCGTTTGCCAGCGAAAGAAAAGCGCCCGGTATCCGTTGAAGTGGGAATTTCCCGGCGGGAAATTTGAGAATGGCGAATCGGCCGAACAATGTCTCCGCAGAGAACTCCGCGAGGAACTCTCCATCGAGGCGAACGTTGGCGTTGAGTTCTTTCTCCAAGAATGGCTTTATCCAGATTCGGGGTCGTTCGAAGTCTCCTATCACATTGTCCCCTCGTATGAAGGAATGATCCGCAATAATGTGTTCGAGCAGATACGGTGGGTTCACGTCGCCGAATTAGCGGGCATCGACATGCTGGAAGGAAACAAGGATGTTGTTGAGAAATTGAAAATTCAGAATGAAAAGTCAAGAACTAACCCTGTATAATACTGAACGACCGATGATTGGCATCCGGTCTCCCCTTATTAATTCTCAATTTTTAACTCATAATCCCTAATTGCTCTTTTGCCCTCTTCCCGGCTTCATTCGAAAATTCTTTCCTGGTACAAAATCAACAGCCGTGGTCTGCCGTGGCGGCGAACACGAAATCCGTACCGGATCCTTCTTTCGGAGGTCATGGCTCAGCAAACGCAGGTGAGCCGCGTCGCAGTGTTCTATTCAATATGGCTGAAAAGGTTTCCAACCCTTTCTCGGTTAGCGAAGGCGGGAAAAGCAGACGTCTTGCGCCAGTGGTCGGGACTCGGCTACAACAGCCGCGCACTCCGGCTGCATGAGCTCGCAAAACGGATTATGGAAGACTCCGGCGGAAGGCTTCCACGAACGATTGAAGAGCTGCACGAACTTCCCGGGATCGGAAAATATACGGCGCACGCCATAGCATGTTTTGCGTTCGGTGCTGCCGTTCCGGTCGTTGACGTCAACGTTCGCCGCATTTTTAGCAGAATTTTCTGGAACGCCCGTTCAGCCGCGGACGTTAAGCCGGACGCAGAAATCTGGGCGCTCGCCGAGAAAACGTTACCCCGGAGAAACGCCGTGGAATGGAACCAGGCCATTATGGATCTTGGCGCGCTTGTATGTACGGCAAGAAATCCAAACTGCGGTTTATGTCCGGTCAATTCGTTGTGCGCGTCGGCATTTTCAAACGCCTTCAACATAAAATATTCGAGGAAAAAGAAAGCCGAGCCTTCGTTCAAAGGAATTCCTCGGCGGATTTATCGGGGAAGAATACTGAAGGCCCTTCACGAGAAACCGTTGACTTCGCGCCAGATAGGCGAACGTGTCGTCGACCGTTTTCATCCTCGGGACCTGAAATGGATGGCGCGCGTATTGGAGACAATGGAAAGGGAAGCGTTGATCGCAATCCGAGGAGCCGGAGAAAGAAAAATTATATGCATCGCGCAATAAATCCTCGGTACAAAAATCTTGATCTTTTGCGGGATGACTACAAAAAGAAACGGGAGTCAATTCGGCGAAGGTTGAACGAGTTTCGCGCGATCGCACGCGACGACTATTTCTATGAGCTCGTGTATTGTCTTATGACGCCGCAGTCGAGCGCGGTGAACTCGGCAAAAGCCCAGTCCATGTTGAGCGCCCACAATTTTAGAAACGCCGAGATCGACCCTGAACCGCTGCTCCATCAGAAAGAGTACTACATACGTTTTCATAAAACGAAAGCAAAACTGCTTGTCGCCATGAAGTCTCAATACAACGACATCCTTGAGAAGATTTCAAACGGAGAACCCATATTTGAAAAAAGAAAATGGCTCGCGGAGAACGTAAAGGGCATGGGGTATAAAGAAGCGACGCATTTTTTACGCAACGTCGGGCTGAACGAAGGCCTGGCAATCCTCGACCGGCACATTCTTAAAAATCTGAAGAAGCACGGCGCGATCCGGTCGCTCCCTAAAACTCTGACAAAGAAAAAATATCTCGCCTATGAACGGCGCTTTCAAAAATTTGCGGAGAACATCGGCATACCGATCGACGAACTTGACTTGCTTTTCTGGAGCAACGAAACGGGTGAAATTCTAAAATAGAATAGGGGCGCCCGCAGAATGATGTCATGCCAACACGAAAACCATTTCTATTAATATGCGCTGGCTTGATGGGAAAAGCCGTTGCGCTTGACCTCGTTCGTTCTTCGCCGCACCGCTCAATCACCCTCGCCGCCATCGAGCTAGACGTGTTAAGGGTTCATCCGCGGGGAGAGATGGAAAGTCTTTTATTTTCCCCGCCGTTTGAAAATTTGGAGGCATTTCATACCGGAGAAGGCGTCTCGAGGCTTCCGCAATTGATGGAAGGAAAAGTGCAATCGCTCGAATACAAGACAATTCGCTAGAAAGGCCATTGTGAAAGAATTAAACGGCTGTTTGACGTTGGTTTAGCGGATAAGGAGCCGTTGTCGATGGGAAGCGATCTTGTGACAACACGCGAATTATTTTTGGAATTACTCAAAAAACGTCTTACATTTAATGAACCGGATGCCGTGCTGCTTCTTGTTTCTGCCATCGGACGCGAAAACGGCAGGGATATGTGCTTCCACACCGGCTTATCGACTTGTGGGACGAAAAAAATTCGATGATGGCAATGATGCGCACAACCTCTTTTCCGGCTTCCATCATTGCGCAACTGTTGCTCGACAGAACAATTTCACCGAGAGGCGTTTTTACGGCGGAGGAAATCGTCCCCGCGAAACCTTTAATCGCTGAACTCAAAAAAAGAATTGTCAATATCGAGACACTGTTATCTTGACACGCCATGGCCCAACAAAATTCGTTTGATGTCGTTTCCGAAGTAAACATGCAGGAAGTCGACAACGCTCTCAATCAGGCTCAGAAGGAAGTGGCACAGCGCTTCGACCTGAAAGATTCCAAATCCACAATCGATTTCGACCAGAAAGAAAAAATAGTGACCGTCAGTTCGCTCAACGAGTTCACTCTGAAAAGCGTCGTGGACGTTCTCCAGAACAAATTCGTGAAACGCGGCATTCACCTCAAGTCGCTGAAATACAGTCCTGTAGAACAAGCCGCCGGCGGGACC
Source organism: uncultured Chitinophagaceae bacterium (assembly GCA_964642725.1). Lineage (GTDB taxonomy): Bacteria > Bacteroidota > Ignavibacteria > UBA10030 > UBA8401 > JAGVPT01. The sequence goes on along the minus strand of CAZXQG010000071.1, from coordinate 10,502 downwards.
GCGCGTCAAAAGATTACGCTGCAGGTTGGAATTGACAAAGAAAATGCGAAGACACTCGTCAAGGCCATCAAAGAGTCAAAGCTCAAAGTACAGGCACAGATCATGGAAGAGCAGGTACGGGTATCCGGCAAAGACCGTGACGAGCTTCAGGCCGTCATCGCAAAATTGAAGGCGCTCGATTTTCCTCTTCCACTTCAATTCACCAATTACCGCTCATGAACAGAAACATTCTTCGGCATGTGCTGTTGTGCGTTGTGGGATTGATCCTTGCGTTGAACGGTTCCATTGTTATCGCTCAGCAGCAAGACAGCTCGGAAATTTTTGTCGTCAAAAACCCTGCCTCATCGAAGTACATCAACGCAGTAACGATTGACAGGGTTCGGTACATTTCCCTCCCCGACCTCGTTCACATGTTTGGATTGAACTATTTCTACAACGCTACGACAAAAAAGATGGAAATCAAACTCAGCCGCGCGGAGATAAAATTAGCGGCTGAGAACTCGTTTGTTGTCGTGACCGATTACTCGACACGAAAGCAAACAACGATGCAGCTGCCGGTGCCGACTCACACATTCGGCGATTCGATGTATGCACCGCTCATTTATTTTCTCCCCATCTTCAATTCGATTTCTCGTACAGAACTTGCCGTCGATACTGCGCGGGAGATGAGCCTGGCGGGATTCGATTCGACGGGAGAACTCAGACTTTTCGACGTCTCCGGCTTCACTGTCGAGGCCCGGAAGAACGGCTATCTTATTCGGATCCGTTCGGCGGTGAAGATAAACGATGCGGAGCGTTTCGTCCGTGACGATAATTCGTTATACGTTACACTGCCGAACGTCAGAGCGGATACCGCTGCCATCAACTCCATCGCATTGAATCCTGCTATTGAACAAATGCTCGCAGTCCAATCGCCGACATCCGCGCAGCTTTCTTTCAAGCTGCGGAAAAAGATCTCCACATCGGAAATTGTTCAGGATGAAACAAGCAACGATCTGCTGGTTTCCATCCAAACCGCGACGCCGCTGTCGAAAAAAGAATTGGCTGCGGAACGCAGGCGGCAGGAGCAAGAAGCAAATCAAGGACAGAAACAGCAGCAGGACCTTCAAACACAACTGGATTCGCAGCGGAAAAAATGGAAGCTGGATGTCATCGTGCTTGACGCAGGGCACGGCGGAAACGACCCCGGAACGCTCGGCACGATAGGGACGCGCGAAAAAGATATTACCCTCGGCGTCGTGTTGAAGCTCGGCAAATTGATCGAAGAACGGCTCCCCGACGTCAAGGTGGTTTACACTCGCAAGTCCGACCGTTTCGTAGAGTTGTACCGGCGCGGCCAGATCGCCAATGAGAATCAGGGAAAGCTGTTTATCAGCATTCATTGCAATTCGTTGGAACGAAAACCGTCGCCGACTAACGGTTTTGAAATTTATTTGCTGCGTCCGGGCAAAACAGAAGACGCGATCAAAATTGCGCAGAAAGAAAATGCGGTTGTGCGGTTGGAAAAGGATTACCAGGATCGGTACCAGGATATTACAGAGGAGAATTTTATCATTCTCACGATGGCGCAAAGCGCGTACGTCCGCCAGAGCGAGCAATTCGCTTCATTTCTTGAAGATGAGATGGACAAAAAGCTGTCATCCGCAAGCCACGGAGTAAAACAGGCGGGCTTTTACGTGCTTGTCGGCGCATCGATGCCGAATGTGCTCATCGAGACGGGCTATCTCTCCAACCGAAAAGATGAAATATTCCTGCGAAGTCCAAGCGGTCAACAAGTAATAGCAGAGTCGATTCTCGATGCGTTGCGGCTTTACAAAGAGGCGTACGAAAAGACCTTGAAGGAAGGAAGCTGAGATCGCAATCGGATTGCTTAAAGCAATCCCATGCCTGTCATTTTCATCCCCAGAACTTTCCCGTCACGGCGATCTCTTTCAGCAGCGGACAAATGCGGTAACGTTCTTCCCCTAGGTCTGTGTGCAAGGCGTAGAGCACTGCATACACCTGCTTAAAGCCGATCTTCTCCCCCCACTCAATCGGTCCCGAAGGATAATTCATCCCGAGCTTCATTGCTGTGTCAATAGCTTTCGGCGATGCAGCGTCCTGTTGCACGGCGAACATCGCTTCATTGACGATTTGACACAGAATCCTCGGCAGCACCATCCCGACTCTATCCTGCACAATCACAATGTCTTTCTTTAGAGAATTGAAAAATTTTCGTGCGACAGCGACGGCCGATTGATTTGTATAGACTGTCGGCGAAACTTCTACAACAGAATTTCTGATCAATGTCGGCAGTGCCGCAATGCCAATGAGCCGATGTTTCATCTTTATCCACTGCGACTGGTCAAGGGCGGACACATTGATTGATGAACTGAGAATGGCCGTTGTTTCGGGAAGGTTTTGGTCCATGACCGCCAGATTCTTTTTCTTCCGGTCGAGGTCGAGATTGCTAAGCTCAAGGGCAATGGAAACTTTTCCGGCAGTCGGCTTCATGTTCTTAATTTTATCCGGAGGAATGATCGCGTAGCCCAACGCAGAGGCGGTCTCGGAATATTCGAGAACGAGCGAATCATCCCCGACGATGAACACTGAGAGACGATTTTTGGAGAGCGAGGAAGATTTCAATAGTTATAGAATCCTTTCCCGCTTTTTTTGCCAAGTTTTCCTGAATCGACCATTTGACGTTGAATCGGATGCGGACGGTAACGCGGGTCGTTGAAAAATTGTTCGTACACAGACTGAGTGTCTGCGAGGTTGACGTCGATGCCGATCAAGTCCATCAACTCAAACGGTCCCATCGAGAAACCGCCTTCTCCTTTCACAATGCGGTCGATGTCTTCCACCGACGCTATTCCTTCACCCAAAATTCGGAGCGCTTCGCCGTAAAACGGGCGTGCGATGCGATTTACGATAAAACCGGGCGTGTCTTTTGCACGCACACATGTTTTTCCAAGCTTCTCCCCGAACTCAATCCCGCGCTTCATTGTCTCCTCGGATGTTTGTGCACCCTGCACCACCTCGACAAGTTTCATCAAATGAACCGGGTTGAAAAAATGCAGTCCGACCACCCGCTCGGTTTTTTTCACTCCCGATGCGATCGCAGTTACAGAGAGCGATGACGTGTTCGTGGCGAGAATTGCGTCAGCTTTGACCTCGCCTTCAAGATGTCTGAAGAGGTCTTTCTTTATCCGAAGGTCTTCAAGAACCGCTTCAATGACAATGTCGCAATGGGCGAGGTCCGAGAGTTTCGTGCGGGGGTGGACGCGGGAGAGCGCAGCACTCATTTCTTCCTGCGTAAACTCTTTCTTTTCGACGCTTTTCTTCATCTCCGATGTAATGCGTGCAACACCGTTGAGAACGACTGTCTCGTTGACGTCATAAAGAGAAACGCTGAAATTATTCAGAGCAGCAGCATAAGAAATGCCAGTCCCCATCGTGCCCGCGCCGACAATTCCAAGTGAGTGAGACATGTATTGGGGTATTTTGGGTTTTAGTGCTTAGTGCTCGGTCTTGGGTCAGGAGTTTTGGATGGGCGGAATCGCCTTTACGGGTTCAGGCTAGACTTGCGACAGAGGCGTTTCAGCCCTTCCTCAACTCCCTGCAGCACAATAATAGCTAAACGCTTGAAGAAAGACAACGTCCCGCTGCTGACGGCATCGCTCCTCAAATCATTGCTCTAGAAGCCGAATGGGTTAATGTTGAATATAGACCTTTTTTTTGTTAGTATCATCAAAAGAGGCAGCGACTTTTTTGATGATACTATGCCGCTCCAGGTAATGGAATGAACAATTTAGAGAAGGAGGATGCGTATGAAGACATTTTTTGTTCTTGCCCGGAGAGCATGGATTTCCGGTCTCTTGTTTCTTTTTACTTTTTGTCAGGCTCAAGAACTGCCGGCGACAGTGCATATGACGCCAGTGAAGGACGCAAAACTTGTTCCTGTAAAACTTATTGTGCCGGATAAATTCAAGGGGAAGATCAAAGACGACCTTGTGCTGAACGTCCCGGAAGGGTACACTGCAAAAGTGTTCTACACGGGAGGATTAGGCAAACCGCGGTTCTTCGCCTGGGGCCCTGACAGCGTGTTGTACGTTGCTAACAAAAACAGCGGTGAAATCATAGCGATGCCGGACCGCGATCATGATGGCGTTGCGGATACGGCGATCGTGGTCGCTTCGGGATTTCATCTCTCGCATGACGTGCAATTCTATCGGGGAGCGATGTACGTCGCCGAGGAGCGGCGCATCATAAAGTGCACTGACGAAAACGGCGACGGTATCTATGAAACGAAGAAAGTCTTTATCGATGAAATCGGGAAAGGGGCCCGCCAACCCGCAGGCGGACATGACACGCGCACGATCGTTTTCGACGCCGCGCGAAAAAAAATGTATCTCTCTATCGGCTCGTCCTGCAATGTGTGCCGTGAAGATCTCCGGGCGATCATTGAAGAATACAACGACGACGGCACGGGCCGCCGCACTTTTGCATCCGGCATACGAAACGCGGTGGGCATGACCCTGCATAACGGCCGGTTGTGGGCGACAAATAATGGAAGCGATTGGGAAGGAAACGACATTCCCCCCGAATGGGTCAGCGTTGTGCGAGACGGAGGATTTTACGGCCACCCCTTTGCCTACGCTCACGGTATCTATTTCGATTTTAACGCGCACGACGAATACCGCGCATTGCTACCGCTGACAGGAGAGGACAGCGCACGCGTCCGCTCGATGAAGCAACCGGCCGCACTGGTCCAGGCGCATTCTGCGCCGATGGCGATCGAGTTTTCTAATCCTTCTTTTCCACCGCAATTCCAAAACGGTGCGTTTGTCGCATTCCGCGGCTCATGGAACCGCACAATTCCGACTGGATACAAACTTGTCTTTTTAAAATTCAAACATGACGCGGACACAACGGCGGAATATGTTACCGACGTTGTTACAGGATTTCAACCGACCGGATCGATCTCCCAGAAAACCGTCTGGGGGCGCCCTGTTGGAGTGGCAACCGACTTGCGCGGGAATATCTATTTAAGTTCCGACGACATAACACAGTTTATTGCAATTATTTCGCCTGCCGCGCGAAGATAAAAGTATTCCTCACTTTTCTTTAATTGCACCTGGCGACGAAGGGTTCTCACGAAATAAAAAAGGCTCCAGTTCTAAACAACCGGAGCCTTTTTGTTTCGTGATCAGAAAATTAGAACGTCTTACTGTTCGCCGTCTGGTCAATGGGATTTCCGACAAGGTCTGTTACATTGCTGCTTACAAAAAGCACATATCCCACCGGCAGGGCCGCGCTCGTTGTAACTCCCAATTGAACGACATAGGCGCCCGCAACGTTTCCAATATAGTTCGCGCTGTTCACAGTAAACACAACGCCGCCTGTGTTTCCAAACGAGAAATTCCCGACAGTTTCCGCAGTCGAGATAGTTAGGGGCTCTGTAAAGCGCAGCGTATATATCCACGAATTTGTTCCGCCCGCCGCAGCAAAGCTGGAAGTAAGCAAAAGCTGCGGTTTCACATTGTCAGACACCGTGATGATGTTGCTCGATGTGCTTTCAACGAGATCCTTGCTTACTGCCCGTACGACGTACTGAACGGAACTCGCCCTTAACGGATTGGCAGCCCCGGAAGGAGAAACAAGCGAACCCGAGTTTTCGCTAAAATCCACTCCATAGAAATTTGCTTGACGGAGTTCAAACGATCCGCCGTCAACGCTCCGGTAAATATTGTAGCTGCGCGCATTCGCGTCGTAATTCCACTCAAGCCCGACAGCACCGCCTCCGAAATCGAGGTTCGTGAAAAGTCCGGCGATAAGTCTTCGCGTCAGTGTAGGCGCTGCTGGCACTGTTGATGCCCCGTTTGTCGAAAATTGCAATACCTCAAAGTCGCCGGTAATCAGGGGGTTGTTAGTAAGAGCGTTGTTTGCATTGTCCATGATATTGCCCGAATTAAATGCGGTTGTTGCGTCGACGGTGTACCTCGCAGAGCCTACGATTCCCTGTGGTGTCAGCGTCAATTGTGTGAAAGTGGCGTTCCACTGTAATGCAATCGCAATTGCCGCTGTGGTTTTCTTTAAACCGACATACGTTACCGTGATACCGTCGATGATCGTGCCGCTTCCCGGAGGCATGGTAGTGCGTGTGTACGCAGTTTGTTTGATCGGTTCCGAGAATGTATAGACCACTTGAAGGCCTGTTGGCGACACATCTGAGTTGTTTTCAGGAGTAAGACTCGCGACAAACGGCTTGACATTGTCCACGGGAGTGAGGATGATCCGCTCCGCAGTTACCTGCGATCGCAGCGAATCGTTTGTCACGTTCGCTGGGAGCGTGAACCCTGTCAGCGATCCTTCCAGCGATCCATCACTGCTTCGCGCTTTGATAGTAATCGTCAAACCGTTTGCAGCTACGGAGAATTGGTACCCGCCTGATGCCGAAGTTGTCGTTTGACCAAGGAGATTGTTTGGAAACACGGTTGCATCATAAAGCATCACCGTAGCGTTAACGACCGGCTGTTGGTTTGGATCGACAACCTGTCCGGTAACGGTCGTGCTGAGGGGCACAATCATGATACGTTTTGCATTGACCTGCAAATTCGTCGGGAAGTTTGCCGGGAGCGTGAACCCTGCCAGCGTTCCCTCGAACGCTCCGTCGTTGCTTCGCGCTTTGATAGTAATCGTCAGACCGTTGTCGACAGCCGAGAACTGGTATCCGCCGGATGCCGAAGTTGTCGTCTGAGCAAGAAGAGTGTTTGGGAATACTGTTGCATCATAGAGCAGCACCGACGCATTTGCAACAGGCTGTTGATTCTGGTCAACAACCTGGCCGGTTACCGTTGTATTGAGATAGGAAATTTGGAGTTGACTGGTTCCTACCATATCGCTAACGGCGAGTGAATCCCCCAGCGCAAGCGAGGTGAATGTGATGGTCACAGTACTATAGTAATAGTCTCTGTATTTTTTTGTAGAATCCTTTTGTCCCGCATTGTACGCCACCAGCGATGCGGTGAAGTTGTAAGTGCCTGAAGAAACGGCTGTCCCGTTGACAATCTGATATTTTCCGACGGGCACATTGGCAAATGAATACGCTCCCGCCCCGTCGGAAGTAACCGATTGCACATTGCCGTCATACCCAAGGGTAATGACAGCCCCGGGCACGGGCATGCTTGTAATGCTATTCACGATTAAGCCGGTGATCGTTCCCTTCGGCTGGTATGTCGATAGCGATGCCGGCTCAAGCGGTGTTGTAGAATTTTGTTTACATCCGGCCATCATTGCGACGATATAAACAACGCAGATTTTGAGCAATGTGGATTGTCGAATCATGATTCTCTCCCTTCGAAAACAGTTGTTTTGAAAAAAATAAGCTAATACAACCAATTTAAATAACGATTGGAATACCGATTTGAATTCCTCCGGTAATTCCTTTCATAACAAAATCGAGGTCTGAGCGCCTTGGTGAAACCGTTGACGCATAGGTGTACCTTCCTTCTAACGAGAAGGAGGCGCCTGAAGAGTTAAGGAATTCTATTCCAATTATTCCATGAAGCTGCGCCAATTGCGCATTAACCTGGGCAACACCGGAAAGCGCGGTGTAGGTCCGCTGGGTATTTAGCCAAATGTAACCCAATCCTCCGCCGCCATAAATGGAAACCATTTGCATTGGTAAGCTCAAGATATATGATCCGCCGGTGTAATACATTTGCAGAAAATTGGTGGACTTTCCTTTGACCGCTTTCCATACACTTCCGCCGAATTCACCCTGGATGGATTGTCCGCTCACAGGAGTATACCGCACACCTGTCAAAACAAAATAATAATTTTTGAAATCGCTGCCTGCCGGCAGTGAATAATTTTTTTCGATTGATTGATAGATTGTGTTGACATCTGAAAATTTTTGCCCAAAATAGTCCCCGGCAACAAACACCGTCAATGGAGCATCCCCGTACTTTGGCTGGATTGTCAAGGCGGGCTTTTGTTGCGCTTGTGCGAACAAAGGGGGAACAAGGAAAAGGACAGACAAAAGCAAGGCAGGCAAAAAAATAAACTTATTCATAAAGGGTTCCCTCCTAAGCATTGGTCGGTCGAGTTTGGATTGTGTGGGTAACTTTACAAAAAAAAAATCATACTATCAACAATTTGAAGTTCCTCAAGCTATTGAATTGACCTGAGCCACTCACCTATTTCCTCCGGAATCTTACGGGAACATGAGGAATTCAACTGTTTTCCTCATCCTTTACTGCAAGGACATTACGCGCGAAATCCGGCGCCTTTTACTTCCCCTTCCATTCTGCTTTTCTCTTTTCTACAAATGCTTTCATTCCCTCCTTCTGGTCATCGCTTGCAAAAAGCATGTAAAAATTCTTCCGTTCGAACTCGAGTCCTCCTTCAATGGTCGTATCAAACGATTTCAGAACCGCTTCCTTCGCCAAGCGAACAGCGACAGGCGGTTTCGAGGCGATGGTCTTTGCCAGATTTTTGGCCTCCTCTACAAGATATTCATTCGGGACCACCTTGACAACGAGTCCCCATTGCTTCGCTTCCTCAGCAGTCATCATTGAGCCGGTGAGCACCATTTCCATCGCTTTGTATTTTCCGACGGCACGGGTCAAACGCTGCGTCCCTCCTGCTCCGGGAATAACGCCAAGGTTGATTTCCGGCTGGCCGAATTTCGCCGATTCCGACGCAATAATGATATCACACGTCATCGCAAGCTCGCAGCCACCGCCGAGCGCAAACCCGCCCACCGCAGCGATGATCGGTTTTTTAATTTTCCGGATCCGGTCCCACCGCGCAAACTGGTCGCGCTGCAACATTTCCATCGCCGATGCATCCGCCATTTCCTTGATATCGGCCCCGGCTGCAAACGCCTTCTCACTTCCGGTGATGATGATGCAACGGACGTCGCCGTCCTTGTCAAGTTCATCGAGCGTCAGAACCAGCTCTTCCATCAACTTCATGTTGATTGCGTTTAACACGTCGGGCCGGTTCAATTGTATCAGGGCGTACCCCTGTTCCTTCGTTAAGATGATGGTGGTGAGATTCATTCAAGTCTCGCAAGTTAATTTGAGAAAGAGGAAAACGTGAACGCACTATCAGGACGGGCGGAAGAATTTTCCATTTTTACTTTTTCATCGAACGTAATTTTTTATAGTCAATCGGCCGCTTTTCGTTAAACGCCCTGATTCCTTCCACGATCTCCGGAGCGGAAGTGTGGACTGTGAGCCAATCTTTTGCATGGCCGATAGTCATGGCCCACGAAAAGTTCCGCCAGAAGTTCAACTGCTCCTTCGTGTAACGGGTGCACTCAGGGAGTTTATTGACAAGCGTTTCAACCATCGCGGCGACGGCACTATCGAGATTCCTTCGAGGCACGACCTGATTGATCAATCCCCACGAGAGAGCTTCCTTTGCCTTCAGTTCTTTCCCAAGCATTAGTATCTCTCTCGCGCGACGGTCGCCGACGATAATCGGCAGCCATTGCGTGCCGCCGGCAGCGGCGACGCTTCCGCGCGATGTGCCGACATGTTTGATGACGACGTCCGATGCAGCGATCGCAAAATCGCACGACATCTGAAGTTCATTTCCCCCGCCGACAACCATTCCGTTCAACCTCGCAATTGTCGGTTTGCCAATATTGCGCAGCCGTTCAAATGTCTCGATGAAAACACCCATCCATTTGTAAAAATCGTCGGGCTTTGTCAGAAAATCCTCATTCCATTCCTTGATGTCCGCTCCGGTACAAAATGCTTTCGTGCCTGCGCCCGTGATCACGATAACGGCAACATCGTCGTCCCACTGCGCTCTCTGCAATGCATCGGCGAGTTCCTGCAGCATTTCCAGGTTGAGAGCATTGTGTACCTGCGGCCGATTCAAGGTAATGGAGGCACAGAATTCCGATTTCGCATAGAGAAGAGTGTTGTAGGATTTATGAGATGGGGAATATTTTTTCATGCAATGTGCATCTCCTTGTTATGGACGGGAAGGAATAATTTTTACGGTCCCGACCCGCTGTGGAAATAGGTATTCAATCTTCAAACGACTTCATCTCTTCCCGCGACATTACATCGGCGTACATTAATGTCACGTACTTAGCAGCAAAACCCATGAGATCTTTTCCGGCGGCTCGGCCTGCGGGCGAACCGAGCGCCGCGTCGAGCGCCTCTTTCGAATCAAAATACATTTCGCAGAGCAAATAATTTGGCGTCTCCCCGATGGCTGAGCCCGTGATTTTGGAAATTTCCGTGTGCCGCAGACCCGGCAATTTTTTCACAAGAGGAGTGTGAACTTCAGTATAGTGCTTGTCAAACGCAGAAACGTCATCCGGCTTTTTGTAGAGCGCGATAAGTTTGACCATAAAATTCCTCTTTTTCAAGTAATGGGTGGCAACGGCCTAATATAGGCGAAGTGTGCAGGAAAATCAATTCCCCGCAGAAGATTGAATTTTCGTTTGCATTTTGATAAATACAAATCCCCGAAACATCATCTGCTTCAGGGATTGT